>CAZOKJ010000028.1:18789-30396 GCA_964580465.1 uncultured Fluviicola sp.
TTTTGTTGGTTTTATTGTTGTTATTTTATTCGATTCAATTTGCCCTCCAGCCTGGTTCTATAAGAGGAATTATTAAATCCGATGGAGATGGTTATTATGCTTATTTGCCAGCTTATTTTTTATACAATGATAAAACCTTTGTAAAAAATAAAGAAGTTAAAGAAAATTATAAAATTTGGTCAGCTGACTATATGATTAAAACTGGTGATGATTCACTGGTTAATAAATATTTTGCTGGTGTTTCTATTGTGTTTATGCCTATTTTCTTTTTCATTACTTTTGTTTTAAAAGCATTGGGCAAAAATCCAGATGGCTACAGCCTAGCTTATACCGTTGGAGTGTATTTTTATTCATTAGTGCTGTTTGTAATCAGCTTCTTTTCATATAAATACATCATTGAAAAAGAATTTGGGGTAGCAAAAAATCATTGGATATTTATTGTGTTATTTTTTACAACACCTTGGTTTGTTTATACGCTTTATTCAGCAACTTTTGCAAACACAGTTTTATTTCCAGTTTTTATTCTTGTTTATTGGATTTTCTTGAGACTCATTCAAGTGGAAAACAAGCAACCTTACCTATTTTTGCTCGCTTTTCTTATAGGTTTAATTGCCATTATTCGACCTACAAGCTTATTTGTTTTACTCTTTTTTCTTTACTTTTTTGACTCTATTCAAAGTTTTTGGAGCTTTTTGAAAGAACATGTACTAAAATTTAAAATACTTGTTCCTTCTATTTTTTTAATGGTTATTCCTGTTTTTTACCAGTTTTACATGTGGCATTGGCAAACAGGACAATGGTTTCTTTGGAGTTATTCTGGAGAAGGATTTTATTGGCTGAAGCCTGAATTATTTGAAGTAATGTTTAGCTATCGTATTGGAGTATTGTTTCATTCGCCCATACTTATTATAGCACTTGTTTCTGCAATTCTATTTTTTAGAGGATTACAACGGATTATTTATCTGTTGTACTTCTTTTTAACCGTATATGTTTCTGCTTCATGGTGGTGTTACGATTTTGAGACCTATTATGGACTTCGTAATTTCAGTGAGCACTATGTTTTTCTTCTATTTCCATTGTTTCACCTAATTACTAAAGTTAAAAGCAAGATATGGTATTTTTTTATTTTAGTTTCTTTTATTTTAAGTTTTATTCGCTTTAATCAATTTATGTTTAAATTAATAAAACATGAAAGACACAATGCTTCAACTTATTGGAAATCATTAGGAACTTGGTCAATAAAAGATAATGATCGTTGGTATTGGTCTAATTCTGTTAGGCCTTATGGAGGATTAGTTGAACAAAAAATTCTCGTTAATCATGAAAATATTTTGTTTACAGATCAAGAGGAATTTTATAAGACCAAGACATTCCCTATTGATATAAAAAATGGAGAAAAAATTTATGTTAAAGCTACCTTTACGAGAAATTTTGATTTAAAAGATAAACAATGGCCCTTATTGATTGTTGATATGCTAAATGAACAAAACGAAAAGATAAGGAATTATTCTACTTATGAATTATTTCGGGATAAAAGGCAGCAAATAGAAAGCGTTGAACTATCAGGCTGGCATGTTGACAATAGAAATGAATACAATAAAATCAGCATTTATTTTTGGAATTTGGAAAAGATAGAAGGAAAACTAGAAGACCTTGTGCTTACTTATGAAAAATATAAATAGTTGTTATTTTCCTTCTAAAAAATGTTCTTTTTTATCGAAGTAGAATCCCCAAGTTACTTTTCCGCCTTTGGGTTGAGAAATAATGTAGTTCCACTTGCTTTTTTTCGCTGAATCAAAGTACATTTTTTTCCATTTATTGAGTTCCGAAAGAGGAAGAGTACTGCTCTGAAGCTGAACAATACACGTGTCGTTTTGCATAATCAATAAGTTGCTTCGTTGGATGTTTTGTGAAGAGCGTAGCTCAATCATTGTGCACTTTTCGCCATAACAATTCATCCAATTTAAAAATGCACTCATTGATTTGGTGGAATCTTTATAATTCCATTTTGCAAAATCAACGCTGTTCCCGTCTTTCCAATAGGTGAATTTTTCTGTTGACAAAGGGTTGAAACGCTCTGGAATGGTGAGTTCTTCTGAAACAAAGGTAGAATCCCAGCTAATGTTATATTCCAAAGCGATTTGCTGGTTGATTTTAGGTTGGTAAAAAGCTACGGTTTCACTTTTTACAGAGTCAACTGGTTGATATCCTTCTGTTTCACCGATGATTTCTTCAAGGTCAATGGTTTGTTCTTTTTTGCTGTTGCAAGAAAATAAACTCAATGCCACAATCAAAGAGCAGCACCAAAAATAACTATTCATGGGCAAACAAAACGTGTAAATATTCTTCATCTCTTAAATAAACATCTCGCAAAAATTGTATCGAATTTTCAGGAAATAATACGGTGTTGTATTCTACAAAAATAGGAATTGGTTTTTTCAAACGGATTGGCACATTGATTCCTGTGTGGGCAATGAGTGTGTCTAAGCTGTCAGCAGTCACTTTGTGCTCCTCCAATTCTAAAACGATTTTAGCTAATTCAACAGGATTTTGTGTGCGCATACATCCGTGCGAATATGTGCGAGCAACTGTGTTGAAATAATTTTTAGATGGCGTATCGTGAAAATAAACGTCGTATTTATTGTGAAATTCAAACTTGATGATTCCTAGTGAATTTTTATATCCAGGTTGTTGAACAACTTTGTATGGAAAAGTGTTTTCCTTGTATTTCTTCCAGTTAACCTTCATAGGATTGATGGTATCGTTTTTACTGAGCACGACCATTTCATTTTTGGCAAAATAATTTGGGTTATTCTTTGCAGCGGGCAAAATTTCTTTACTAGCAATGGAATAGGGTACGTTCCAATAAGGATAGACAACAATGGAATGCAGTTTAGAACTTAACTCAGGGGTTTGGTTTTCAAACTTTCCAACAACAATTTTATTTTCTGAACACAAGGTGTCTTCATTGTAAAGTCGCAACATGTATTCAGGGATGTTGATGTAAAAGTAACGCTTCGGATAAGTTTCTTTGTGACGTTGTTTTTCCATCATTAAAGCAATTCGTTGTGCTTTGTGTAAGTTGCTTTCCGATAAAATACGAGCAGTCGCTTTACCGACAACACCATCAGGCGCACAACCATTTTCTGCTTGAAATTTCTTCAAAGCCTTTTGGTAACTTACTGAATCATTTTGCTTCAAACTGTTCAAATACCCTTTTTCAATCAATGCTAATTTTGCTGATTCAATGGCTTTTGCTGCGTCTTTTTCAATGCTAACTACTTCAATTGGCGTTTGATGTACATTATTTTCTTGAACGAAACGAAATAAAGCGTTGGCCATTACTTGATACAACGAGTCAGAAGGTCCCCAAGCGATTATTTTTTGAGCAACCTTTCCTGTAGAAAATTGTACCAATGTATCTAAACTTTCTAGTTGAGGATAATGAAAATGCTTTTGCTTTTTCATGGTAGAATCTAGCATTCCATGTTTTAGATCCATGTAAGATCGAGCCAAATTACATACGATATTTACTTCGTTGTGCAAAGCCAATTCATCGCTCCAGTTGGTCAGTAAACGTTTTTCACTCAATCCAAACTGAATTGACGTTTCAAATGCTTGTTTTAATTCTGTTCCAATTTCATTGAGCTCTTGTTTGGTGCTCCACAAAGGTTTAAAATTTCTTTTTTCATAATAGGAATAGAGTAGGTTTCTACCTTCTTGGTCCATTTTAGAAGATGTATAATCTTCAGAGAGAATGAGCTGCATCATTTCCTCAATGGACATTTCTTGTTGCATTAACTCTTTTGTTGAGATGTTTTCTTTGCAGGCAGTTAGAAGCAAAAGAATAGTGAAGTAAAAATAGTGTTTCATGTATGTAAAATGCAGTTACAAATATATTAAAAATAATGATTGATGTATTTATTGTTAAAAATATAAATAAATAGTACTTTGTATTGCATAGTACTATAAAATTTATATCTTTGCAAAAAAAAGAGGTGCTATGTATGTAGAAAATATGCAATCTCAAATGCGAAAAGGGATTTTAGAATATTGCGTTTTATTGTTGTTGCGAACAAAAGAACGCTATCCATCAGAAATCATTGTGTTATTAAAAGACGCAGAGTTGATTGTGGTGGAAGGGACACTTTATCCTTTGTTAACGCGTTTGAAAAATGAAGGTTTACTTAACTATCGATGGGAAGAGTCACAAAGTGGACCGCCTAGAAAGTATTATTCGCTTACGGAGAAAGGAGGTGAATTTTTAGAAGGCTTGCGTTTTACATGGAGAACGCTCGAGACAACAGTTACAAAATTAGAAAAAATCGAATTATGAAAAAAACGACTACAATTAATCTAGCTGGAACGGTGTTTCATATAGAAGAAGATGCTTATGAAGTATTGCACACTTATTTTGAAGATTTAAAACGTGTCTTTTCAAAAGAAGAAGGAGCGGATGAATTATTGCGAGATATTGAATTGCGTTTTGCAGAGTTGTTCTCGGAACGATTGACAACGACTCGAAATGTAATTGAATCACAAGATGTTAGTGAAGTTATTGCTATAATGGGTTCACCTAACCAATTTTTAGATGAAGAAGAGCAAGCTGAAAATAGTTCGTCAGAAACAGTTTCAGACAAAGGAGTTAAGCGTTTGTTTCGCGATACAGAAAATGGTAAAATCGGAGGTGTTTCTGCTGGTTTAGGGCATTATTTAAACATTGATCCCGCAATTATTCGCATCATTTGGATTGTTTTTGTATTGGTTGGTGGTTCTGGTGTTTTGGTTTACCTCATTGCTTGGATGGCGATGCCAGAGGCAAAGACTACTTCTGAAAAGTTGCAAATGAAAGGTCAGTCTGTTAATTTAGATAACATCAAAACCTATGCAGAACGCATGGGGCAAGAAGCTCAAAAAGGAGCCGAACGTGCTTCAAAGTCGATTAAAAATGCGTTTAATAACACACAACAAGGTGCAAATACCCTCGGAAGAGTGATTGTAAAAGGATTTGGTATTTTTGCTATCATTACTGGTTTGACATCATTGATTATTTTAATAACTGCCTTTTTTATTAGGGGGGCTCAAATCAATGTGAATGACTCTGTTGTTTATGCTGATATGTATTCAATGGTTGGACTGTTCTTTTTTGAAAAACAGTTGTCTTTTTGGATGTTGTTTTTAGTGGCTTTAATTCCTATTTTACTTATTTTGTTGTTGGGAGTTAAGTTGCTTAACAATCGTTTAAATCTTAAAATTCCAGTAATTGGTTTAGTGATATTTTGGTTTCTTTCTATCATTGGTTTTGCCTATTCTACTGTTAAATCAAGTTTAGATTTCAAGGAGAAATATGCGTATGCTGATGAAGAAACATTAGATGTTTCACTGGAACGATTAGATGTTAAACTATTTGAAAAAAATATTGAAATCACAGACGTAATGGATTATGATTTTGACAATTATTTTTCCATCGAAAATGGTGTAGTAAGTTTGGGATATGTTGGGTTAATCATTGAACCATCTAACGATTCTTTGTTTCATTATTCGATTGAACGCAGAAGTAATGGCGGAAGTTTGAGTACAGCAAAAGAGTATGCATCAAAAATCAATTATTCTGTTAAGGTTGAAAATGGGGAATTACAAATGCCTACACTTTATCAAATAGCTCCTAATGAGCGTTTTAGAAATCAAAAAGTGAAGTTGAGAATTGCTGTTCCAAAAGGTAAAGAAATTGTTTTACATGGCAACTTAAAAGAATATCCTATTGAGATTGAAGCGTCAAGTTTTGTTGATGAACAAGTCAGCAAAACTTCCACTTGGGTGGCAGGTGAAACAGCAATGTATTTGAAGAATTAATTCATAGTTCAACATTTGACAGCGTGTATTTGATTTGCCTCAATTGATCTGTTGAATGTTATTTAACTAGAGCCCTAAAGCAACACTGTTTGTTTTAGGGCTTTTTTATGTGAAATGATTTACAAAATGAAATTAAAAATATCAATACAATAAATAATTCAATAAAAAGTTATTGTATATTTGTTTTATGAAAATAGGAATAACCGGAGCTACTGGGCATATAGGAGTTACTATTTGCCGCATATTACTTGAGCGCAACTATGAGGTGGTTGCTCTTGTTCAAAAAGATCGTCTAGGAATTGAAAATTTACCTATCACTTTTGTCGATGGGAATGTTTTAGACCGAGAATCGTTGAAAGCATTCATGGGACAAGTAGATGCAGTTATTCATGCTGCTGGTGTGATTGAATTGGGCTATTCATTCAACCAAAGAGTGTATGATGTTAATGTAATAGGAACCAAAAATATCATTGAAATTGCCAAAGAACAAGGTATCAAAAAGTTAGTGCATTTTAGTTCTGTTCACGCATTTGTACAGCAACCTCACCATACTCCAGTCGATGAAAAACGTCCATTTGTTGATGCTCATTCAGTATTTTATGATCAAACAAAACGAGACGGACATTTGTTGGCGTTGGAGGCTGCTAAAAATGGTCTAGATGTAGTGGTGGTTTGCCCAACGTCTTCTGTTGGTCCACCAGATTTTAAACCTTCCAAGGTTGGTCGAGCAATTATGGATGTGTACAAAGGAAGTATTCCTGCAGTAGTGCGCGGTGGTTTTGACTTTGCCGATGTGCGCGATGTTGCTACTGGTGCTGTCTTAGCCTTGGAAAAGGGAAGAAGTGGTGAAACTTATATTCTTGGTGGAGAATATTATAGCATCAAACAGTTTTCTGATTATGTGATGGAGGCTAAAGGAACTAAAAAACGTTTGTTAGAGCTACCGTTAGTAGTGGCTAAAATAGGTTTGCCTTTTGTTCAAACTTTTTCAGCTATTACAA
Organism: uncultured Fluviicola sp.; assembly: GCA_964580465.1. GTDB lineage: Bacteria > Bacteroidota > Bacteroidia > Flavobacteriales_D > Crocinitomicaceae > Taishania. The sequence goes on from CAZOKJ010000028.1 coordinate 25,644, forward strand.
AACGACCGCCAATTTATGATAAAACCTACATTGATATTTTATTGGATGGCAACGAAAAAACCTTATCCGATAAGGCTAAACAAGAGTTGGGCTATAGCGTTCGTCCATTTGGTGAAACAATCACGGACACTGTTGCATGGTTTATTGATGGAGGTATTTTAAAGAAGAAATAAATGACTATTGAACAATTTGAAACACTTACATGGGCTTGGATTGCCATTGGAGTGATTGTGTTTTTTGCCCTATTGTTTATTACGGCACCTTATGGAAGGCATACGAGTACAACTTGGGGGCCTTTAATCGATAATCGTGTTGGTTGGTTCGTTATGGAATTTTTTGTTTTAGTTGTTCTAGCTTATTTCTTAGCTACAGGCACCAATACACAATCTATAACCAATTGGGTGATGATTGGACTGTTTTCTTTTCACTACTTGAATCGAAGCTTGGTTTTTCCGTTTCGATTACAAACAAAAGGGAAGAAAATGCCACTGTCGATTATGACGATGGGAATGTTTTTTAACTTGATGAATGGCTTGTTATTGGGTTATTATTTTGGCGAACTAAAAGTGTATGAAAATGAGTGGTTGCAATCACCTCAATTCATCATTGGAATGGTTGTTTTCTTGTCAGGCATGACGATTAATTGGCAATCAGATACTATTTTAATCAACCTCAGAAAACCAGGGGAAACGGGTTACAAAATTCCACAAGGAGGATTGTTTAAATACATCAGTTGCCCCAATCTTTTTGGAGAAGTAATGGAATGGTTTGGTTTCGCAGTCTTGACATGGAGTCTTCCAGGTTTTGCTTTCTTTGTGTGGACTTTTGCTAACTTAACACCACGTGCAATTGCTCATCATAAATGGTATTTATCCACTTTTGATGATTATCCAAAGGAGCGAAAAGCTGTTTTTCCTTACTTATGGTAATTGGTGACAAAAAGTTCTGTGCTGCGAAATAAGTAAATCCAAAACTGTTTTTACAGGGCTGAACGTTTCTTGAGAAATTTCAACAAATAAAGTATTCCAATTTGCCATTCCTCCATTCCATAATCCAGGTTGTTCTATGTAGCTGATTTCTTGTCCTTTTTGCATTTTATTGACAACAAAATATTTTGATTCGTCTTTGAATACAGTCAAATCTAATTTTTCATTGTTTAAATTTAAAGGACAAAGTGCCATCATTACAGGGTTGAAATGCGTACTTTTAATCATCAAGCGGAATTGTTCCCCTGCGTGTGAAATTTGTGCTTTTTCTACAATTTGTTTGGTAATAACACCCTTATCATCGATCCAAAATGGTCCACCACCAGGTTGCCCTTCGTTTCTAACCATTCCACATACACGTATCGGTCGATTGATAACATTCAAAATGTCTTGCTCCGTTTTTAGTCCATTTAGTTCTTGTGGCGAAATGAATTGATAACGCTCATTCAAATTGATAAGTGCTTCCTTAGAAGGTTGTTGTTGAATGTTTTTAAGCGCTGTTCTGAATTGTTGCAATATTCCACCAATCGCAGTCCATGTTTCCATTGACATACTCGAATTGTTGAAATGCTGTACATTGTCAATATTTTTGATAAAAATTAATTCTTCGTCCAATTGATTGAGATTGTCAAGCAAAGCGCCATGACCAGCGGGTCTTCTAATTTCTTTTCCATCTTCTTGAGCAATGGCACCATCTTTTGTGAAGGCATAAGCATCGCTTTCTTTGTTTTGTGTAGAGAAAGAAACATTGTATTTTTTACCAGTTAATCCTTCCAAGTTAGCAATACTTTGCTTGATAGCTGCTTCAAATTCAGGTTGAATTGTGAAATGGAATTTTGTTGCTCCATTTGTTAAACGAGTTCCTTGTAATACATGTTCTTGAAAAGGATTTAAGATGAAAGGCTCATTGTAATGAAATGGGATTAATCCTTTGGGTAAATTTCCAAAGTTTAGCCCGTTTTCGCTTAACAAATAAGAAGCTAATTCTTCAGCGTCTAGCACAGCATCTTTAGCCTTTTGTTTGATATCGTTGGGTAACAAATGGTAAAAAGCAAACTCATGCAAGTGGTTTAAGAAGCGTTCAATGGATCCAATGTCGGAAAATTGATCAGCTTGCGTTAAAAAGTCAAATAAAAAGGCAAACATACGAGAGCCCGAGCCAGAAGCAGGAATAAAAAAAGTAGGACTTAAATTTGACTGCACAAACGTATTCTTAGCAGATTCCCATTCCGATTCTGTTAGTTTCATAATTCCTTCACCAATTCTACAAGGAGCAAAAAGAACTACCTTTGATTGGTCTTTGACCACTTTTTCTCGTTGGTCGTTTATAATTTCTTCACGTTTCATATTGTATTCTAAACGTAATTTATTTACTTTGTATTGTGAATTTAGTGTTCGAATATATAAAATATCGTTGGAAAGCCAAAGGAAGACATGGCACACATTCGCCATTTATTTACAAAATGGTAGATGAATGTTTTAAAATCCCGATAAATAAAGCAGATAAAAAACAGATAGATTCCTTAATTGACGAGCTTTCAAGTGATGTTAGAAGCATTGAAGTAGCTGATTTTGGTGCTGGATCAAAAAAGTTAAAAAAACAACGAAAAATTTCATCCATTCTTCGAACAAGCTCTAGTAAAGGTAAATTTGCGAAGCGATTTTATCAGTTTTCAGCTTACTACCAACCTAAAAAAATACTTGAATTTGGTACTTCTTTAGGTATTGGAACAATTCATTTTGCAAATGGAAATCCAACAAGTGAAATTTTAACGATAGAGGCTTGTCCCCAAACGGCAACTGTTGCTCAAGAAAATTTTAAGCGAGTAGGAGTGGAGAATGTTAGACTTTTAAATACCACTTTTCGCCAGTTTTTATCAGATCATGCCTTGGAATCGTATGATTTACTATTCATTGATGGTCACCATGATGGTAAGGCTTTATTGGAATATGTAGGTGCCTTAGAGCCATACATGAAAGAGGATAGTTTGGTGATTTTAGATGATATTCGCTGGAGTAATTCAATGCACGAAGCTTGGAAGCAACTGGTAGAAGACGAGCGTTTTCATGTTACCATTGATTTTTTTAGAATGGGAGTGATTGTCAAGCGACCACAACAACGAAAAGAACATTTTGTATTGAAATGATTTAATGTGTAATCCATGCTATGACCACTAGTTTCTTTTTTTGGATAAAGAACTTTCTCGATTAAATCGGTATATCGCCATATACCGATATGCCAATAAAGGTGTTGTTATAGTGAATGTCGTCATATACCGATATGCCGGTAAATGTGTTGTTATAGCGAATATCGTCATGTACCGATATGCCAATACATGCTGCCTTTAATTACCAAACTGAAATCAATAACTTAGTATCTCAACTTGTCTTTCATCAAATTTTATGACGATATTGAAAACCATCGATGCGACTGCTTTTACTAGAGTCAATTAATTTCCCCACACTTGAACTAACATTCATTTCTGGAACATTTAATTGGTATTCTTTTGCCTTTTGTGTATAATACGCTTCTTTTGATGGATGTTCGGGATAAACAATATTATAAATTCCTGATGGAACGTTTTGTGTTAGAATCACCTCAAAAAAGTCTAAAATATCTTCTTTGTGTACCAAGTTAACTACTTCTTGAGCCTTGGTAACACTTCCTTTTTTGCTTAATGAAAAAATAGGATGACGATCTTCACCAATTAATCCTCCAAGTCGCAATATGATGACTTTTTGTTGTAGTCGTTGCAACAATTGTTCCATTTTCCAAGAAGTATTTTCTTTGTTTATAGACTGACTTTCTTCTGTAATGGTAACTTCACTTTCTGAATAAACCCCAATTGTTGAAGTAAAAATAACTGTGCAATGAGGGGGAAGATGTTGGGTGAGTTGTTGGACGAAATGGTGTAAAATAGTTTCGCTTTCTCTCGGAATGGTAGAACAGATGTATAAAAAGTCGAGTTTTTTCCAATCTTGATTTTTTAAGTCTTCCCCAAATTGAAAAGAAATGCACCTTTCTGATAAAAAATCACTTGTTCCAGTTTGATTGGTAAAAAAATAAGAATACTTATTAGTAGTGTTAATTCGCTCAACCCATGATTTCCCCAACCAACCTGCTCCAATAATTCCTATGTTTTTCATGCTTCAAAGGTATTAAAAATTAGACAAAAAAAGAGCGACTAAAAGCCGCTCTTGCAATTTTAAAATTTGAGTTTATCGTATAATTTCTATTTTTTCAATGTTTGTTTTCCTTTCAGTAACTGTAATTAATTGATAACTTCCAGGCTGATAATTGGTCACATCAATAGCTATGTTGCCTGAATTTACTGATTGCTTTTCATAAACTAATTTTCCAGTAACATCAATCAATTGTATTCTCTCAATTACTTCACTTGATTTTACATGTAATTGTTTGCTTGTTGGATTAGGATAAACAACAAAATTATGCTCAATATCTTTTATTCCAGCGCATTCGTCCACTACAATAATTGTTTGTGCACTCGCTGAGCAATTTTCAGCGTTTGTGTAGGTATATGTAATGATATTGTTACCAACTGATGCTTGACTTGGATCGAACTGTGTACCATTGACTCCATTCCCGCTGTAGGTACCGCCTGCTGGGTGACCAATTGTCAATTCAAAAGGTGAATGATAAGCACAAACAGTATTGCCATTATCAATGCTTACACTTGGTTCTACTTTAGGATTAGCCACTGCCGAAGCCGGTTGACTTGTACAACCTCCAACTGATTGTGTCACCG
>CAZOKJ010000029.1:0-29852 GCA_964580465.1 uncultured Fluviicola sp.
CATTCTTTTGTTTTCTTAACTCTTTTAAGCGATTCGCTAGAGTCAATAAAATTTCTTTGTTTTCCATGACCGAAAAGTCAGGAATGCGTGTTATATTTGTAATGACCGTTCGGTAAGTGTTTTGTTTGCACTGCCATCACTGATAGTAACTTAAAAAAATGAAATGATATGAAAAAAACAATGTTTCTACTTGCTGTAATTGCCATCTCTGCATATTCTTGTAAGAAAGACAACCCTACTCCTAATCCCGAACCAATATCCGAACCTTGCTATGTACAAGAGAATATTCAAACGATATACGGAACATGGATATTGGAAAATGGTGTTATGGTAAATAATGTTGGAGATGAAATTTCAGGAATTATCCCCTATGTCGGAGAAGAACTTACAATAAGTGCTACAAACTGCTTTAGTAACCAACGTGGTGGGATACAATTCAGTACAGCATGCAATGACTTAAGTCTTGACAACCGTCAATATTCAATTGTGGAGCTGAATGATAGCACGTTTACAATAGAAGAAATCAATTATTCTACCACGATACACAAAAAGCTTTATTACAAAAAATAGCATCCAACCTTAAATTATCGAATATGACTTTCATTTTTGGAATAGCTGGATTTTTCATTGGAGAATTCATCATCGGTGGAATTTTGTTTGCTGTTTTTGGAAAGGGGGATGCCAATTCAGCACCTAACAAAGTGTACGGATGGATCGGTAAAGTAGTTGGTGTTTTGCTTGGAGTGCTGATCGCTAAGAACATGTGAATTGATTTGAAAATCTCAAACCAACTGCATAAAATTGTGGCATGGAAAGAGATAAAATCATTGCTCTACTAGTAGCGGATATAAAACACAATCAACTACTGAACGGATTGGACAGTATTGGGTTAAACGACAACGATAGATATACGCTCTCGTTAGATTTGGTGATTGCTGATATGATGGGCTACCCAAAGGGAAATGTTCCAGACAAATGGCTAGAAACCTACCACAAAACGATGCTTTTCGTACCCAACAACTTAACCCATAAAGAAGCCCATAACCAAGCAATTGAATTGTTTGAATCCCTATCTTCTATAAAGGATTAAAAAACCGCCTAGATTCGCTGTTTTTGGTTGTCCCACAACTTGCTTTTTCCATCATTTTGGTGTTGGTACACAATCAACAATCCTTAAAAATATATTTCTAAAGAAATAAATCTTTTCGCCTTTAGGCACCGCTGAGACCATGTTTTTTCATTTGTTTTTTTCTGCCTAGACACCGCCTGCTCAAATAATTTCAAATGGACCTTGGTGGGACTAATCATTGTGCTTATCTTAATAGGTAGGAGTGCACAAAATGTGATAATGAGTGAGCACTCCCGGGGCAACAGGGTAACCCGAAAGCAGAACCCTATAAACTTTAAACTATGTCTAAATATGGCAAAAACGAGGGAGAACCTCAAGTAAAAAAAGCGAATGCTAAAGCAATCAAAGCGAGAATCAAAAAGAAGTGTTCAAGCATCCCACTTAATTTCAAATTTGAACGGACTAGTGCCAGTAGGTCTAAAATGGTAGGATCAACTGATCTGGATTTTTACAGCAAACCCATCTTCACCACCACATGGACGCACAACCAACAACGTAGCAATTTCATCTATGCGGTGATACATGACAAAACCTACTACAATGGGGAAGGTGCAAAACTGGGAGTGAAAGAATCCGAGATTTACGAAAAATTCACGCAGCTAACTTACTCACTAGCTGAAATTGAACAGTTTACGGATCGTAAGATGTTTGACGGTTACTTGTTTGATTGTTTTGTTCAGGTACTCGAGGAAGAGTATGAGGAAAGATACGGCTATTTACAAGCGAGTTTGCTTGAACAGCTAATGATGCACAATTCAACTCCCGAACGAATTTTGGAATCAATGAACAGCGTAGGTAAAGAGATCAAGTCGGTTTCCTCAATTTTGGTAACGGCAAAATCCTTAGTTATGCCCAGCATTTCTCCTAAAAAATCTATGAATTCCATTTTCAATCACTCTTTTTTGACAAAGTAAAGAATTTTTACGCTATATTTGTCTCACAAAACATTTAGTATAACCTTATTTATTAATCACTGCTCTCCATACGAGAGTTAAATTATTACTTATGAAAAAATATCTTATTGTCCTGTTATTAGTTGCATCATTTTCTGCTAATTGTCAAAGTAGTAAACTAAGATCTTTGATTGATCCTAGTATTAATAGAGGTTTTATGTATTGGGAAGGAGATGGTTCGCCCGAGTATCAAGTTAAAATTTTTGAAACCATTGATTCTACAACCACATTACTTTCCACAAAAATGACGACATCTAATTATATTCAATTTAATCCTTTACTTTATACCATTCCGAATTTGCGAATTGAAGTATCTTCCTTAAATGCTAATGGACAAATGGTAAATTCTGAGGATTTTGATGTGGCTGCAGTATGTCCTGGTTGTGAAGATATTGATGTAGCTACAGAGATTTGCTATAAAATTTGTAATGGTAGAACTAATGCATGGAAATTGACAGCTTATGATAAAGGTCCTAATTTTGGTCATCAAAAATTTATGGAACTATCTAATGTTTATAACTATTATGACGTCGAAGACGCAATGTATATTCCTTACTGGCAAGCATTTACTACAAGTGCTTATGTGGCTTTGAAGAACAACTATCCGAATCATCCATATGTCGTTGAAAATAGTGGCTCTGGAGCTGGCAGATTATATAGAAAAATTGAAATACCGCAAAATAGTAATGCAACTTATCGAGATAAAGACAACTTTGTCGTAAATAATGGATATCTAATAGAAAAGCGATTGGATCAATATGCAAATAGGAATGGACAGAAATCTACTAGCTTTCACGATCCATTATGTGGACCAACAATAAATGCAAATAGTTGGGCAGATTTTTTCGATTCTAACCTTGATCCTAGTTTTGGTGGTGCGACACCTATTGTGTCTAATTGGCAATACTATTTCCCTAGTAATGAAGAATTAGTGTGTCAACCTTCAGGGCCTACTACAGGACCATCTGTTCCCGTTTTTAATTTAGCTCAATATGCAAAGAAATTGAAGAAGTTTACAGAATGTGCAGAAGCAAGTTTGCTTCCTTTCCCTTTTCCCTGTGATAAGATTTTGATGGGGTTTAATGCTTTTACGATTTCGCCTATCGGAGATACTAGTGATTATAGTGTTAGTTTTGAGGTTTCTGACCGAAGAGATGATTCTACTGTTTTTAAGATTAAAGGAGGAGCGAATAATGAAAACTTCGAGATAAAGAAAGGTTTATATTACTTAACAGCCTTTACTGATGATGGTTTAGTAATACCAACTGTAATTGATTTTATTTCATCAAAACCCATCACGCCTTATAGTCATTATTCGAAACTTAAAATAAATTCAAATCCAATAATTGACCAGATCTTAAATTTTGATTTAATAGATTCAGAAGGCGAATTAAAATCAATAAGATTATATGATATTTATGGAAATTTATTATATTCGGAGAATAGTAGTGATAAGGATATTAGCAGAATGGTAGATTTACGAGCAAGTTCATCTGTACTGTTTGTTTTATCTGTAGTTTATCCAGATGGAAGTGTTATACAAGAAACAATATCAAAATAATTCTTATGAAATCAAGCTTAATTCTTTGCCTATTTTTATTTATTTATAGTTTGGTATTTTCACAGTCTCTAACCAACCAAAAAACATTTGGAGGGACTAATGACGAAGATCTACAATTAAAAAGTGCACATGATGGAGGTGGGTATTATCTTTATGGAAATTCTAGTTCTGATATTTCTGGTAATAAATCAGCAAATTCCAGAGGTTATGATGATTATTGGATAGTAAAAACGGACAATGAGTTAAGCTTACTTTGGGATAAGACTTTTGGAGGAAGTGAACCGGATGCAGCTACAGATATGTTGGTATATGACAATGGGTTATTTGTAATTGGAACAAGCTATTCTGGAATTTCCGGTGATAAGAGTATAGAATCTTTTGGAGCAATGGATATTTGGCTACTGCACTTATCTACAGATGGGGAAATTGTTTGGCAAGCTCAGTTCGGGGGAGATCAATCAGAGTCCGCTCCTAGATTGGTAGATTTTTCAGACACATCTATGCTTATTATATGTCGCTCCAATTCTGGAATAAGTGGAAATCGTACAGTGGCATCCAACGGCGAAGCTGATATTTGGATTTTGGAAGTTAGTAAGATATCATCATCTATTATACAGCAGAAAACGATTAGAGGCACATCAATTGGAACAATTGGATACGTTTCTAGAAATCCGTTTAATAATCATATTTACATTGGAACTAGTGCAATGGAAGGATCAAACGGTGACAAATCAGAGATTGGATATGGAAGTGATGACGGCTGGCTTATTGAAATAGATGAAAATTTGATTATTCAGAATGAGAAAGTTTTTGGTGGTTCAGCTAGTGAGAGCATTATTAGAAGTATAACATTCACAGAGGAAAGTATTTATGTTGGATTGAGTTCACAATCAAGTGAATCTGGAAATAAAGGTGCAGCTGCTTATTCAACCTCAAGTATATTCCCTACCAATGATGCTTGGTTAATAAAATTGAATAATGATTTTTCAATTGTATGGGATCGTAGTTTCGGAGGAAACAATGATGATTATTTTTCGGGGATGAATATTTTTCCCGATGGAAATTTAGGTTTAACTGTAGCTACTAAGTCGTTGACAAACACTGGAAATCTTACAATAAATAATTTTGGTTCCAATACTCAAGATATTTGGTTTGTAATTGTAGATGAGGACGGTATACTGTTAACACAAAGAAATTATGGCGGATCACAAGATGATGTGGGGCTTTTCTCACAAGGAAATAATAGTGACTACATACTAGTTTCGACTTCCAATAGTTCAGTAAGTGGTAATAAAACAGTAAATGGATTTGGAAGTTTTGATACTTGGGTTAGCAAGGTCGATTTGCAAGAAATATTGTCTGCAAAGAGTATTACATCCAATTATTTATCTGTTTTTCCTAATCCTGCAATTGAACAATTGAATGTCGTTTCTGAAACAGAAATTTCTAGTTATGAGATAATGGATATTAGTGGTAAAGTTGTTTTAAACTCTTCAGAAAGTACTATTTCTAATAATTTGGATATAGATATTTCAAATTTGCAGGCTGGTATTTACTACTTAAAATTGAACGATGTAAGAGTAAAGTTTAGTAAGCTTTAGTAACACATTATTTTTTATTTGAAAGGTTCGTCTATTCAGTTAGGCGAACCTTTTTTTGTAATGTTATTGTCAAGTAATCTTAGTTACTTAAGACACTAACTATGTCTTGCTCTTCTATCCCTAAATAATTTGCACACTCTTTAATTGTCACATACTGATGTGATTTTTTATTGAGTTCTTCTTTGATCTGTTTGATGAGGTAACGGGCATATCTTTCACTCTTTCCGGTGATGATCATAATGTCCTTTGGATGTATCACAATTCTTTTCATCAAATGTTAAATTTTCATATAGTATCTATGGGTAACCCATGGGTAATACCTGGTTGAACTATGGTTCAAATTTATGGAATTTTTACCATGGTAAATAATGTAAAATCAGTCGATTAGTGCAAAAAGTTTTTTGGTCGGAAGTAGTTTCTTTTTTCCATGCTCAAATTGAAAGATGTTTGCTGCATCAGAGTGCACGCTGATCGGTAAATGGATGCACCGGCAAAGACATCTTTTCTATTAAAATTTAAGTCATGGCTAGACAGATTGGTCTTATCAAATTGAAAGGCACATTGGATAATGTGAACTTCTATAAAAGCAAGGACGGAAATATGGCGCGTATGAAAACATCCGTTGATGGTTCGCGTATCGCTTCGGATCCAGCTTTTGTGAGAACTCGAGAAAACAACTCTGAGTTTGGAAATTCTGCAACTGCAGGAAAATTACTTCGCGATAGCATTCGTACTATGATGCAAAAGGCATCAGATGGACGTGTTACTTCGCGTTTGACAAAAGTGATGTCACAGATCAAGAATTTGGATATGACAAGCTTACGTGGTGTGCGTAATGTAGGAATTGGTATTGCTGATCCAGCTGCAAAAGCTTTGTTAAAGGGTTTCAACTTTAACAATCGTGCAATCTTGGGTTCTGTACTTTTCAAAAGTTTCACGGTTGCACCAGCAACAGGTGAAATCGAAATCTTGAACCTCATCCCGATTAATGATTTGACAATTCCGCAAGGAACTACGCATGTATCATTCAAAGGAGCTTGGGCAAAGATTGATTTCGGAGCAGGTACTGAACCCAAAAGTTGATTTACGTTTGGAGAAGTTGAAACCCTATCTTAACAGCGAATTGTCTTACCAAAAGATAGCTGACAAAACGGGAATTCCCAAGTCAACCGTTCGTGATTTGATGAAAAAGCTAGTGTAAGCATACAGAGGTGTTGGGCGAAAAAATGGTCTTGTTTTCTACCTATAACCACATATATAGGTGAAACTTTGAACTAAAATTTCGCCCAACAATTTTAACCATTGTTTTTCTAATCCTCCCAACCTCGTCGTTGTTCCTTGTAATCTTGTACACGTATTTAATGTGTTAGCGGAACATCTACACTCGGTTGGGAGTTTTGTTGTGTTACAAAAGTGGCAATCTCTGTGCAAAACACCTGTTCGGTATTACAATGATATTCCCAAAACCAGAAAGTAGCAGAGAATGGCTGTTTTGGTAGTGTTTTGCTATCATTCTACCCCCTACCCATTTTGAAATTTTGGTTTGTCATCCGCACTGTAGGGCTAATCGTTCTATCCCCCCTGTCGATTTTTTGGCGGGTTTGGTTTTCTGTGTCGTTCCGTGAGAGTATGACCCCAACCCCAATTCATTTAAAATTTAGAGTTATGGAAAAAGTTCAATTAGTTTATGCGGAGGTGATGAATGGTATTACTACGGATATGTTAGAAGACCCACTGGTGGCAATTATTTCAGATACGGGTTTGTTTGTTGTAACCACAGAGGAAAACAGTTTGAAGTATGATGAAAAATTCTATCCTGTATGTGCGGAGGCTATGAAAGCTTACAGAATACGATTTGAAAATAATTGTTTGATTAGTAATTACTTCTCTTAATGTTATCAACGATTATGGCTTCGACCTTTTCTTTGGTTTTGATTATGAGTTTATTATCACATCTAGGACATTCTAAAATAAAATCATTAAATAAGACGTCATACTTATATTCAGAAGTGGTATCACATTTATTACAAATGGGTTGTAAATTTTTTACCACATTCGCTTTTTGTATGGTATCGTATGTATACTCCCATGTCCAAAAGCAATTACCAATCTTATCTCTTGTATAGTTTTTAAAACGAGGTTGAAGATTTGTTTGTTTGTTATTTCTTGTACTTCGGATTAACTTATTAATAATGTAGACCAATAATATGATTAAAATAATAAGCCATAGTTCAAGCTTTATACGAAATACGTTGTTCCAAATAAGTTTTATACACCACCAGATATTTTGTAGTATAGGGTATTTAAAAACCCATTGGACAACACCAATGATAGTAGCAACAATCAATCCAGATATTACTCTGCTTTTAATTTCTTTTAGCATATTTAGTTCAAATGATAATCAAATATAATTCTTTTTCTACTTCAATTATTTTTGAATTTCTCTTAGTTTCCGTCCCAAATCCCGTCCCCAGTCGAAACGTCAATTTATCGAAACACTCTTAGAAACCAATAAACACAAAAAAAGGAGCTAGTTTCCTAACTCCTTCCTGTTGTCCCACTAGGGCTCGAACCTAGACTCTTCTGAACCAAAATCAGACGTGTTGCCAGTTACACCATGGGACAGTTTCACAACGTTCCCTAAACAACAACTGTTTAAAAGTGTTTGCGGGTGCAAAGTTAATACTTATTTCCGTTCGTGCAACTTTTTTTGTGATTTTTTTTTAAATTTTACTAGCTTTATCGTATAACGCTTCTGTTTGTGCTTCAAAATCAGCGATAATAGCTTTAAAATCTGCTTTTGATTTTGCTTGTGAAATTCTACTTAATAAGTTATCTTGTAAACCAGCTGCTTCATCAATGACAGCGTTGCAAGCCTCAGTTTTGCCAGAATTATACAATTGAGCAGAAAAACATTCTTCAACAATGTCATAAATTACATTGTTTACTACTTTCTTAAGTGTTCTCTTATTAGCCATTTTTCTTAATTTTTCTAATGATGATGCAAAGGTAAGTATTTTTATTGAACCAACCACAAAAAAAGAAAAGGGAACGCTGAAATAGGTTCCCTTTTACAATCGTATTTAAGTTTCGATTAGTTTGCTGGTGCAGTTTCTGATTTCTCAGGTTTTTCCAACAACACTTTTCTTGAAAGTTTCCATTTTTTTGTTTTTGGATCTTTTCCAACTACTTTAAATCTCAACAAGTCACCTTCTTTACAAACGTCTTCCATTTTAGCAACTTTCTCCCATGAGAATTCTGAAATGTGAATCAATCCGTCTGTACCAGGTAATATTTCAACAAAGCATCCAAATTCTTTGATACCTTTTACTTTACCTTCATAGATTTCACCTTCTTCTACTACAGGAGGGAATGCGATTAAACGAACTGCTTTAATGGCTGCTTTCATGTTCTCTCCGTTATTAGAAACGATTTGAACACGTCCCATACCATTTGGTAATTCTTCGATAGAAATTGTTGTTTGTGTATCTTTTTGAATTCCTTGGATGATTTTTCCACCAGGCCCGATGATTGCACCGATCACTTCGTTTGGAACATCGAAAGATTCAATACGTGGAGTTTGCGGTTTAAAATCTGGATTTGGAGCTGGTAAAACTTCTAACATCTTACCTAAGATATGCATACGTCCTGCTTTTGCTTGGTTTAATGCTTGAATCAAAATTTCATAAGGTAAACCATCTACTTTGATGTCCATTTGGCAAGCTGTGATTCCTTTTGCTGTACCACACACTTTGAAGTCCATATCTCCTAAGTGATCTTCGTCTCCTAAAATATCAGATAACACTGCAAATTTACCACCGTCAGCAACTAATCCCATAGCAATACCAGATACAGGAGCTTTAATTTGCACACCACCATCCATTAGCGCCAATGTTCCTGAACAAACAGTTGCCATAGAAGACGACCCATTTGATTCTAAAATTTCAGAAACCAAACGAATTGTATAAGGAGAATTTTCCGGTAAAACAGGTTTCAAAGCTCTCAATGCTAAGTTACCGTGACCAACTTCACGACGAGAAGTACCTCTTAATGGTCTTGCTTCACCTGTTGAGAATGGAGGGAAGTTGTAGTGTAACATAAAAGGAACACTACCTTCATACGTTACATCATCAATCATTTGTTCATCCATTTTACCACCTAATGTCAATGTCATCAACGCTTGTGTTTCTCCACGTGTGAACACAGCAGAACCATGAACGATAGGTAAATAATCTACTTCAGCCCAAATTGGACGGATTTCATCAAATTTACGACCATCCAAACGCTTACCTTCATCCAACATCACTGTTCTCACAGCTTTTTTCATTGTTTCTTTGAAATAAGGTCCAACAAATGGTTGGTATGTTTCTTGCTCTTCCTCTGTTAAAGTTGCAACAAATTCGTCTTTCACAGCACCGAATAACTCACCTCTTTTTTCTTTAGAAGCTAAACCTTGACGAGCGATGTCTTTACATTTTTCAAAACAAGCATCAAATAAACGAGTTCTGAACGCTTCATCATGTTCTTCATGAGAATATTCACGTTTTGGATTAGCACTTGGAATTTCAGCAGCCAAATCCAATTGGAATTGACAATGTTTTTTGATTTCTTCGTGAGCCAATTTAATAGCTTCCACCATTTCATCTTCTGAAATTTCTTGCATTTCACCTTCCACCATGTTGACATCTTTAGCTGTACCAGCAATGATCATATCCATATCAGAAAGTTCCAATTCTGCCAACGTAGGGTTGATGATAAATTCACCGTTAACACGACCTACACGCACCTCCGACATTGGGCCGTTGAAAGGAATGTTCGAAACTGCAATAGCAGAAGAAGCAGCTAAACCAACTAATGCATCAGGAGAGTTCACTCCGTCATAAGCGATTAATTGCATCATCACTTGCACTTCAGCATGGTAATCATCTGGGAACAATGGACGCAACGCACGGTCCACGATTCTCATCACTAAAATTTCACGTTCAGAAGGTCTTGCTTCACGACGGAAGAAACCGCCAGGAATACGACCAGCTGCAGCAAATTTTTCTTTATAATCAACAGTTAAAGGTAAGAAATCTACCCCTGGATTAGCTTCTTTTGCAGCTACCACCGTAGCCAAAATCATTGTGTCGCCCATTCGTAACACTACTGAACCATCAGCTTGTTTTGCTAATTTTCCTGTTTCAATGGAAATTTCTTTTCCTCCAGTAATGATGGACTTTTTTATTCCTATGTTCATATTTATTTATTTACTTATTTTCAATGACTTTATGACTCTTTACGTTATGACTCTATTATTTTTATAATTGCTTAGTCATTCAATCAATAAGTCAAAATTAAACAAAAAAGGGACATTCGACTGAATCGATGCCCCCTCTCCAATAAAATTTGTGCCGTAAAGAATTAACGACGTAATCCTAATTCTTTAACAATAGCACGGTATCTTTCGATATCTTTGTTTTTCAAATAATCTAAAAGACTTCTTCTTTTACCAACCAACATTTGTAATGCACGTTGAGTATTGTAATCTTTTTTATTTCTCTTCAAGTGCTCAGTTAAATGAGAAATTCTGTAAGAGAATAAAGCGATTTGCCCTTCAGCTGAACCTGTGTTCGTAGCTGCACCTCCGTGTTTAGCGAAGATTTCTTGTTTTTTTTCTGTACTTAAATACATGCTAATATTATTTAATAATTATTATGTAGCCCACTATTGGATGGTGCAAAGATAGAGTAAAGATTTGAATAGAAAATAAAAAAGTGTAAAAAAATGTTTTTTCTCTCCAAATTTCACTTTTTCTTTATGACAATTCCAACCTTTTCACCTTGGAATTTTGACAAATGAGTTATTTCAAAAACAAATTCTGATTCTTTATAAAATTGAACTACAAATTCAATCTAATCAACAAAAAAAGTTAAAAAAATCTTTTTATAACTCTTGATTATGATTGCTTCCTATTTTTTGTCATTACCTTTGCACAAATTTATTAATCATGAGTGAAGAAATTAAAGCTGTTAGTTACTGTATAGGCATGAGTGTTGCCGAAAGTTTGAAACAACAAAACCTAAGCAAATTATCTGTAGAAACATTCTCGGAAGCTGTTGAAGATGTGTTTTCTGGTAAAGAATTACGTTTTACACCTGAAGAAGCTAATGCAATTATTCAGCAATACATGCAAAAAGCTGCACAAGAACAATTTGCTGCAAACAAAGTTGCTGGTGAATCTTTTTTAGCTGAAAACTTTAATAAAGAAGGGGTAAACACAACGCTTTCTGGCTTACAATACGAAGTTATCAAAGAAGGTGAGGGAGGGCATCCAACACTAGTTTCTCAAGTAACAGTTCACTACCACGGAACATTAATTGATGGAACAGTTTTTGATAGCTCTATAGAGAGAGGAACGCCGGCAACTTTTGGTGTCAATCAAGTTATTCCTGGATGGACAGAAGCACTGCAAATGATGAAGAAAGGCTCTAAATATCGCTTGTACATTCCTCAAGAATTAGCGTATGGGGCTCATGCACCTGGTGGAGCAATCCAACCTTATATGGCGCTTATATTTGATGTAGAATTATTGGACTTTAAATAACAATAAACAATAAACAATGAAATTAAATTTAATTTTCGCTACTTTAATTGCTACTACTTTGGTAGCTTGTGGCTCTAAAGAAAAAAAATCAGAAACAGTTGAATTCTCTTCTGAAAAACAAAAATTGTCATACGCTTTAGGTTCAGACTATGCTCAACGATTAACTAAAAGTGGTATCGAAAAAATTCTTGACATCGACGCTGTGTATGAAGCTTTTGGTTCTGCTTTAAATGATAAAAACTATGCTGACTGTGAACAAACTGTTTTGGATGCATTTGGAATGAACTTTATGGAGGTGAATGAATCTAAAAAAGTGGAGGGTTCTGAATGTTTTGCTAAATTGGAAGCTTCAGGATTTTATAACTGGTTAGTTCAAGTGGGACAGTTAGACAAAGTGGACCTTGAATACTTAAGATATGGTTACCGTGATGCGCTTTTGAAAAAAGACACCATCTTAAACGAAGGTGAAAAAGCTTCTTTGCTGACAAACTTTCATTCAAGCGTTCAAACCATCATGATGAACCAAATGAAAGAAGCTGAAAAACCTTTCTTCGACAAAGCAAAGGCATTACCAAATACTGAAATCATTGATGGTGGCATTGTTATTGAAACCTTGAAAAAAAGCACTGGGGCTTCTCCTAAAAACACAGATGAAGTAAAAGCTCACTATGTATTAACAGACACTAAAGGTGACACAATTGACAGTTCTTTTAAAAGAGGTGAACCTTTATCAATAAGCTTGCAATCTGTTATTCCTGGATGGACAATGGCATTTCCTCGTTTGAACAAAGGCGGCGTTTATAACATCTACATTCCTGCTGAATTGGCTTACGGAATGAGTAAAGGTGCGTTAAAATTCTACGTTGAATTTATCGACTTTAAAGAGCAAGGAGCGAAGTAATAACCTATTTTTATTCAAAAGGAGGATGTCTGACAAATCGGACATCCTTTTTTTGTTTGGACAAATACACCCAACATCCTTTTCATAAATTTCACTGCTGTAACAAGGATTGAAAACAATCATTCTCTTTGAATCTTGTTTTTTTAAGCTTTTGTGTTCATTATCAAAATATATTTCTATATTTGAACTACTACAATTGTACTAATTCTATGCAAAAACGACACATTTTTATATTGTCAACGCTTCTTATGACTACAACAGTTTATGGTCAAGAAGAAGTAAAAGTATTGTCTCAATCGGATATTGAGGCCATCAAAAGTCAACTCCCACTTGAAGCTGAGCAAGCCTATAACAATGGAGTGAATGCTTATAAAGCCAATGATTATCAAGGTGCAATCCAATATTACTCACAAGCCATCAACGCTTATGAAAATTTTGAAGCTGCTTATTTTAATCGTGGGATAAGCTATCTAGCAACAAAGGACAATCAAAAAGCAGAAGCAGATTTTGACAAAGTGCTTACGATCAACGCTAATCATCATGGTGCACTGTATGAAAAAGCAATCATCGCAGCTTCTAACAACGATTTAGAAAGATCCAATGAGTTATTGTCAAAAGCTATTGAATTGCAAAACAATGAAGTCAAATACTTGTACAAGCGCTCGTTGAATTTATTTCAATTAAAGAAATACGATGAAGCAATTGTTGACCTATCTGCTATTATCAAAATTGATCCCAACCATGCTTTTGCTTTTAATGACAGAGGAAGTGCTTACAAAGAAATAGGGAAAATTGATGATGCCATTGCTGATTATAAAAAGGCGACAAGCTTGAATAAAGGATTAAAATTGGCTCACAACAACTTAGGAACAGCTTACCGTAAAAAAGGCCAATACGACTTAGCAATTGGAGCTTACAATGCAGCTATTGCATTGGATAAAAACTTTCATTTAGCTTATAACAATCGAGGTTATGCTAAATTTGAGAAAAAAGACTACGCGGGTGCTTTGGCAGATTTCGATGAAGTCATCAAACTTAACGCCAATTATGCTCCAGCATATAACAACAAAGCTTCTGTTTACTTAAAACAAGAAAAGTACGACGAAGCAGTAAAAGCTTGTCAAAAAGCCATTCAAATCAATCCTGACTTTGGAATGGCTTATTACAACATGGGAATCGCTTATGAAATGTTGAGAGAAGACAAAAAAGCATGTGAAAGCTGGTCAAAAGCTGCAGAATTAGAAATTGAAGCTGCAAGTTCTTATTATTCAAATAACGAATGTGCTAACTTCTAAACAAACAACTATGAAAACAATCATCTTAAGCATAGTAGCAGTTATTTCATTTTTTCAAGTAACTGCTCAAACGGACACTCCATTTGATAAAAAAGTGTTTAGCGAACAAAAAAGTGAATTAAAAGAAGCTGTAAAAAACATTGAATCAGGGGATAAATTATTCGAGCTATATCCATTCCCAAATTATACTGAAGCATTGAAGTTTTTCGAAAAAGCTTATGCGTTTAATCCGAACAATGCGGATTTAAACTTCAAAATGGGAATTTGTAACATCAAAACAAACTTTAAAACGCGTTCCCTACCCTATTTTGAAAAAGCATATAAATTACGCCCAACAGTTAGCCCAGAAGTAAAGTATTACATCGGATATGCGTATCATTTACATGGAAAATGGGACGAAGCCATTAAGTACTACAGCGAATATTCTTCTGAAACCGGTAACACAAAAAATGCAAACTTGGAATTGCTTAAAGATGTTACAAAGAAAATAGCAGAATGTAAATCTGGTAAAGCAATGAAAGATAAATCAGTGCGTGTATTCATTGACAACATGGGAAGCAACATCAATAGTGAATACCCTGACTATTGTATGATTATGAACGCTGATGGGTCTGAAATTTACTTTACATCTCGAAGAAACACGACTACGGGCGGATTGATTGACGACATCAACGGCGGATATTTTGAAGATATCTTCAATTCCAAGAAAAACGGTAACAATTGGACACCTGCAACCAACATTGGAGCACCAATTAACACAAAAGGACACGATGCCACAGTAGCATTGAGTCCCGATGGATCTCGTATGTTGGTGTACATTGATGACAAAGGAGATGGTAACTTATACGAGAGTGTTCGTGTGGGTAATACTTGGTCCAAACCTAAGAAAATGGATGATATTATTTGTTCACCTTACCATGAATCATCCGCTTGGTACAGCAATGATGGAAAACGATTGTATTTTATTTCTAACAGACCATTGCCTGATAGCAAAAGCAAAGTAGAAAAAGATAAAGACATTTACTATGTAACTTGGAATCCAGAAAAGAAAAAATGGGATAATTTGGTGCGTTTACCAGAAAACGTAAATACTCCTTATGACGAAGACGGATTGTACGTGCATCCTGATGGAAAAACCATTTATTTTTCATCACGAGGACACAATACCATTGGTGGTTACGATATTTTTTACACGGAATTATTACCAGATGGGGGATTTGCTGACCCAATCAATATTGGAACACCAATTAACACACCAGATGATGATGTTTTCTTCGTAATGACCGCGAGTGGTCGCTATGGTTATATGACTTCTATTAGAGATGGAGGTCTTGGAGAAAAGGATTTGTATAAAATCACCTTTTTAGGAGATGAAAAACCACCAATGTTAGCTTCTGAAGATATTTTATTAGCTGGGTTAGACATGGTCATTTCTGAAAAAGCAGTAGAGCCTATCGTATCAAACAGAAGAGGAGCGTTGGGTCTATTAAAAGGAACAGTTTACGATGCTAAAACGAAAAAACCTTTGTTTGCTTCCATCGAATTGACTGATAATGCTACAGGCGCAAGCTTAGCGGAGTTTCAATCAGACCCTGAAACAGGACGCTTCTTATTATCATTACCAGCTGGAAAAAATTATGGTATCGCTGTAAAATCTGACGGGTATTTATTTCACTCAGAAAACTTTGACATTCCATTGGGAGCAGATTACCAAGAGTACAATAAAGAGGTGTACATGAAGAAAATAGAAGTTGGTGAAGTAATTGTTTTAAGAAATATCTTCTACGATTTAGCGAAATACTCATTGCGACCAGAATCTAAAACAGAGTTAGATCGTTTAATTAAATTATTGAATGATAACCCTACTATTAAAATTCAAATTTCTGGTCACACCGACTCAAGGGGATCTGATGAAATGAACAAAGAATTATCTAAAAACCGAGCGAAAGAAGTCGTTACTTACCTCATCAAAGCAGGAATTGCTGAAAACAGGTTAAAATACGAAGGATACGGAGAAGAACAATTGATTCATACAGATGCAGCTATTGCGAAGTTAAAAACAGAAAAAGAGCGCGAAGCGGCACATCAAGAAAACAGAAGAACTGAGTTTAAAATTATTTCAAAATAATATAAAAACAGCTATTAGAAAGAGAGGTTATTCGTAAAGGATAACCTCTCTTTTTATTATATGATGTGGTAATTTAAGGCTTAATGGACATTTTTAATGCTAAAATCTCCTGAAACCGTTGGTATATCTATCTTTGAAGCCAATCAAAGGTTATGAATAAAAAAAGTGCTTTTACTGTGATAGCTCAATTGTCTGGTAATTGTGTTTGATAATCAGATACCAAAGTTGGCGAGAGGCTTCTACTCAACGCATACTTGACTACTTCACTATCTTTGCCTTTGCATAGTAAAACTCCAATACTTGGATTTTCTTTTGCTTTTTTACATCACGGTCTAATGCTTCTAAATAAAAGTTTAACTGCACTTAATGTTCAGGTTGAAATTCTACCGATTTAAGTTCGAAAGCAACTAAACATTGTAATTCCCTATGATAGAATAGCATGTCAATATAAAAGTCCCTGTTTCCTACTTGAATGCGGTATTCTTCTCCAATGAAAATAAAATCCTTCCCTAATTCAAGAATAAAGTTTTTCATTTGACTTACCAACCCTTTCTGTTAGTCAGGTTCATTATGCTTTTCGGGTAGATTTAAGAACTCGAAAACATAATTGTCCTTAATGCTTTAGTTATGTCAGAATTCATTTCTCTCGGCACTTCTGAGAGTTTTGCATTGCCAATCATTACTCTTTCAAAAACAGAACAGTTAATTTGTCTTTCCAATTCTCTTTTGCTGTACTTTTCTTGTATTGTCAAACGTAAATAAAATTCCCTTTCCTCTTCAGATTTTGCACTTCCTAAAATAATCAAGTTATTTGTCCAACTAATTTGGCGATGTCCAAAAAGTGACTAACTGCTGCGTTGTAATACCTTCGGTGCATACTTCGTAAGTCAAATATCAGCAAAAGTCATGTACACTAGTACACTCCTTTTTCTTCATTTTCAACGCCTTGCATTTCATTCATTTTTGAACATCTTAAAATAAAAAGAGAGTGTCTGAATTTTCAGACACCCCCTTTTGACGAATTTTTGTACGTCTCAAAAAATTGCTTCATTCTCCACAGATTTTTATCAGAAAACCCTTTTAAATCAGCCTCTGTAGATTGAATGTAGTTCGCTAGTTCTTTAACAACCGATTTTCCCCATTCACTATTTTCAAGTTGATGCGCTCTCCAATCTTCCAATAAAGATTTATCAATTCAGAATTTACTGCTCGAATGGCATTGTTTCTTGAATTTTTGATAATTTGAATGATGTCCAAAAATCTGTTATCCATACTATTTACTTAAAGTTACCTAGATTACAAATTCACAAAATATCCGCAGTTAATTGATTTTATTTCAATAAGATATTTATGGTGTAGAATTCTTCTTCCATAGCATATAACTCATCCACTCAAAAAAATGTCTTTCCAAATACAATGAGAAATCCATCAAAAAAAAATATTGTTATTATTTAGAATCATTCTAAGTAATTTTATATCTTTGTAAAAAAGCTGGAAATTATGGAGGATTTAGTTCAAAAAAGTGACAAAAAGCGTATAGTGATAGTAGGTGGTGGATTTGGAGGATTACGATTAGCTCAAGATTTAGCAGGAAGTGATTATCAAGTGGTACTAGTAGATCAAAACAATTACCATCAGTTTCAACCGTTATTTTATCAAGTAGCAACCAGTGGCTTGGAGTCGAGTTCCATCGTTTTTCCATTTAGAAAAATATTTCACAAAGCAAAAAATGTACATTTTAGGTTAGCAAAAGTGGACGAAATACATCCAGAATGCAAAGTGATTCACACCAACATTGGTTCGATGGCTTATGATTATTTAGTATTGGCAACTGGTGCGGGGAATAACTTTTTTGGAAACGAAATGATAGAAAAGCATGCACATCCAATGAAAAACCTTGTAGAAAGTTTAGAATTAAGAAATACGATTTTAAAACGATTTGAAGAAGCGCTTAATTCTTCAGCTGAAGAACGTGAAGCTTTGATGAATTTTATCGTTGTGGGTGGAGGTCCAACTGGAACTGAATTAGCCGGTGCATTAGCAGAAATGAAGCACAATATATTGCCAAAAGACTATCCTGAGCTCGATTTTTCAAAAATGAAAATCACCATTGTAGAAGGAGCAAACAGAGTACTTGGAGCAATGGATGAAAAGTTGAGTCAAAAAGTGCAAACCTATTTAAAAGATTTAGGTGTAGCGCTTAAACTCAACAGTTTTGTTGCGAATTATGATGGCACAACAATCTCGCTCAAAAACGGGGAAACATTTCAAGCAAAAACGGTGATTTGGTCAGCAGGAATTAAAGGTAACACCATTAAAGGATTAGAAAAAGTTGAGTTATTGCCTGGAAATCGAATTTTGGTAAATGGTTACAATGAAATTATTCGATATCCAGATCATTATGCACTTGGAGACGTAGCAATTATGATCAACGAACACAATCCAAAAGGGCATCCACAGATGGCACAGCCAGCCATTCAACAGGGACGAAACTTAGCAAATAACTTTAAAGCTAGGTTAAAAGGAAAGAAAGAAAAAGAATTTATTTATAAAAATTTAGGTTCTATGGCGACAGTAGGAAGAAATAAAGCTGTCGTACAATTACCCAATGCTAAATTTGGAGGATTTGCCGCATGGTTTGTCTGGATGTTCATTCACTTACGCTCAATTTTCGGCATCAAAAACAAGTGGATTATCTTTATCAACTGGGTGTGGAATTACTTTACCTATAATTCATCACTGCGATTGATAATCGAGCGGTTAAAGTGACGAATTGACGTAATAACTAGTTGACGAATTGACAATTGATAATTGTCAATTACTTCCGTCACTACTTCGGAGTTGCAATCTGAAATTTGTAATTTGTAATTTGTAATTTGAAATTAAAATAAGTGTTTTTCCGCGTGATAAGAAGACCTTACTAGCGGACCACTTTCCACGTATCTGAACCCTAATTTAAGGCCATACTCCTTGTACTCAGCGAAGCGTTCTGGTGTTACAAATTCTGAAATAGGTAAATGTTTTGGAGTTGGTTGCAAATATTGACCTAAAGTTACGATATCTACATCAACAGAGCGCAAATCTTGTAATGTTTCTAAAATTTCTTCATGCGTTTCGCCTAAACCAAGCATAATTCCAGATTTAGTGCGCATACCCGCTTTTTTCAAACGGAAAAGAACCTCCAAACTTCTGTCATATTTAGCTTGAATGCGAACAGCTTTAGACAAACGGCGAACAGTTTCCAAGTTATGAGAAACAATTTCAGGAGCAACATCAATGATATTTTGAAGGTTATCCCAGTTTCCAGCAAAGTCAGGAATTAAAGTTTCCATTGTTGTACCAGGGGATTGAGCGCGAATAGCACGTACCGTTTGAGCCCAAATCAACGAACCGCCATCTTTTAAATCATCACGGTCAACAGAAGTAATAACAGCATGTTTTACTCCCATTAATTTAACGCTATTGGCTACACGACCAGGTTCAAATTCATCTACAGCATCAGGTTTACCAGTTACAACGGCACAAAAACCGCAAGAACGCGTACAGATATTCCCTAATATCATAAAAGTTGCTGTACCTTCACCCCAACATTCACCCATATTTGGGCAACTTCCACTCTCACAAATTGTGTGCAGCTTATGTTCGTCAACCAATTGTCTTACTTTACGGTAATTTTCACCTGTAGGCAATTTTACACGCAACCAATTTGGTTTTTTAATACGAACTTTTGACTCTTGCATATCTGTATTCTGCTCCATTATCATCTAAATTAATGAATACCCCGTGCAAAGTTACGAAAAATAAAAGAATAAACACACCATCACGAAATAGTAAAGAAAATTGAGAATCAAAAGCAATTACCTCCGATGTTGCTTCGTAGTTATAATTACCTTCGGTGCTGCTTCGCGGTTGCAATTTACAATCAACTATTCTCCTGCAATGTGAAGCAATTCGTCTTTTTTCAACAAGGTAACTTTTCTAGTTTGAATATCAATTAAGCCTTCGTCCTTGAAATCTTTTAACAAACGAATCAATGTCTCAGTAGCTGTTCCAACGAAATTAGCCAAATCTTCACGAGAAAGATTAATAGGTTCGTCGATAAAAATAGAATCTAAATAAATTAAAAAGAAGGCCAAACGTTCACGAACAGATTTTTGAGCCATATTGGTCAATAATTTTGTACGCAAGTTAATTTCTTTCGATAAGGCCTGAATAACGTTATTGCGTAAGGTTTCATTCGTGTCTATCATGTTAATAAATTCCTCTTTTGGAATAAAGCAGATGTTGCACTCCTCTAATGTTTCAGCTGATACTTGGTAAGGTTCTCCGCTTAACATTGCTCTAAAACCTAAAACATCGCCCTCTTTAGCTATTTGAATAATGTGCTCCTTTCCTTGATCACCAATAGAAAACACCTTTACCTTACCTTTATTGATACAATACACGCCATGTGGAATACCTCCAGATAAAAATAACGATTGTCTTTTCTTATAGAAGCTACATGTTTTTATAGAATTTAAAGTAGATATTTCATCACAGTTAAAGTGACTAAACAAAGAATTTGAACGCGATGTGCAATTGGCACAAGAAACGCTTTTGTGTGAATTATTCGTAACCATAACACCGTAAATGATGGTACAAAGATAACATTTTTAATGTTAATACATGACATAAGTCATTTTTTTGTGTTAAATTCTTAAATAAGTTTGTACTATCAAATAACGTATAGGTAAATCAATATGGAAAGTTCAAATATCAAGAGTTGCTACCACTGTGGAGACAAAATAATTGGTAAAGCAGTTCTTGCAGACGACAAAGAATTTTGTTGTACTGGCTGTAAAATGGTTTATACTTTACTTTCTGAAAACAATCTTAGTAATTTTTATAAATACGAGCAAGTTCCAGGCACAAAACCAGATTCTCTCAACGAAGGAAAATACGATTTCTTAGAACTGCCAGATATTCATAAAAAAATCATCCTTTTTGAAGAAGGAAATCATGCCAAAGTGCTTTTATACCTTCCTTCTATTCATTGTTCTTCTTGCATTTATTTATTAGAAAACATCACAAGAATAGAGCCTGCTATTTCTCAATGTATCGTAAATTTCAGTGCGAAAGAAGCTGCTATTTCATTTGACCCAACGAAATTAAAACTTTCAGAATTAGCAACTTTACTTCATCGAATAGGTTATTCGCCTAATTTTGGAAACAAGAAAAAAACAGAAAAATTAATCGATAAAACTTTTTTAATCAAATTAGGAATAGCTGCTTTTGCCTTTGGTAGCATCATGCTTTGGAGTTTTCCTGAATATGTAGGCATCGAAAAAGTAGATCCAGAAGTTAGACAATTCATGGCCTATTTATCATTTATGGTTTCTATTCCTGTGCTACTCTACTCTGCAAATGAATTCATTATTTCTGCGTGGAAAGCTGTTCGTGCCAAATCGATTAACTTAGATGTACCCATCACCATTGGAATTTTTGCTCTCTATGCCCAGAGTAGTTATGCCATTTTTTCTGGTCAGGGAGCAGGATACATGGATTCCTTTGCTGGTTTTATATTTTTCTTATTGATAGGTAAATGGTTTCAAAGTAAGACATATCAATCGCTTAGTTTTGAGCGAGATTACACGTCCTATTTTCCCATTGCTGTATCAAAGTTAGTGGATCAAGAAGCAGTTATTGTACCAATTGAAAAGTTGGAAAAAGAAGATCATTTTTTAATAAGAAACGAAGAAATTGTTCCTTGCGACGCTGAGTTAAATTCAGAAGAAGCAACGATGGATTATAGTTTTGTTACTGGAGAATCGGCATTAATCAATAAGAAAAAAGGTGATTTGATTTTTGCAGGCGGCAAAATTGTTGGTAAAAGTGCTGAGTTTATTGTAAAAGAACAAACCAATAGAAGTCACTTAACAAGTTTGTGGAACAGTAGTTCTAACAAGCAACAAACCAAATTACTTTCAGACAAATTCTCAACTTATTTCTTAGTTGCAGTGTTGATTATTTCAGCAATTTCAGCAATTGTATGGGCTTTTATCGACCCATCAAGAATGGTGGAAGTGGTAGTTGCTATCTTAATTGTGGCTTGCCCTTGTGCTTTGGCACTTTCTGGTCCATTTACCTATGGCAACAGCATGCGATTACTAGGAAGAAAAGGCTTGTATTTAAAGCATGTTTCTGTGGTGAAAGACATCGAAAACATTACAGACATTGTTTTTGACAAAACGGGAACACTAACAGAAGTGAGTAATTTGGTGCACTATGAAGGAGTTAAATTATCAGAAGAACAAAAACTTATTTTGTACACCATTGCTGATTACTCTACTCATCCTTATGCTGTGGCACTTAAAAATGAGTTGCATGCTTACATTGAAAACTTAGAAGCACCGAACATTCTTCAATTTGAAGAAATAAAAGGAAAAGGAATGAAAGCTTCTTACCTTGGTTTGGAATACGTATTAGGTTCAGCATCTTTTTTGGATGTACCAGCAATAGATGAAAAAACATCCGTTTATGTAACAATAAACAACGAATACATTGGCCGATTTGTCTTTAGTTCCCAACTTCGTTCAGGTGTTGCAGAAGCCATTAAAAACCTAAGCAACTATCGTTTACATGTTCTTTCAGGCGATTCCGAAAAGGATTTTGAGATGTTAGCAGGTGTTTTTCCAAACACGACGCACATTCAATTCAAACAAACGCCACATTCAAAAAAAGAATACATTGCTACTTTAAAAAAATCGGGAGCAAATGTTATGATGGTTGGTGATGGTTTAAACGATTCAGGAGCGCTATTAGAAGCCAATGTTGGAATATCCATCACTGAAGACGTGTTTCAATTTACGCCATCTTCGGATGCCATATTAGAGGCAAGCAATTTAAAAGACTTACCGTTATTGATAAAAATAGCACGTTTTTCCAAATTAATTTTACGTATTTGCTTTAGTTTTTCACTTTTATACAACACTATTGGGTTGAGCTTTGCAACAGCAGGAAAATTAGAACCTGTAGTAGCAGCGATTCTAATGCCGTTAAGTTCCATTACAATCGTGGCAGTTGCAACATTTGGTGTATTGTGGTTTGCGCCTAAGAAGTAAGCTAAAAACCAAAAAAATGTTATTTTTGGAAGAAATGATACATTTTAGAAAACTTTCCATTATTTTTGGGGCATGAGTAATAAAAAAGAAAACAACGTAGGATTGCATTTTGGCTTTCACAAGGAAAACTACAAAATCTTATTAATAGGTTTAGCAATCAATATCTTAGGATATATTTTAATGATTGGTGGTGGATCTACTGATCCAAACGTGTTTAAGGAAGATGAATTGTTTAGCACAATGCGTTTAACAATTTCTCCTATGCTTATCATTGCTGGGTTTGTAGTGATGATTTATGCTATTATGAAAAAACCTAAAAACACCTCTTCAACAGAAGAATAATTTCTTTTTATGAATTTTATTGAAGCGATTATCCTTGCAATTGTTGAGGGTTTAACAGAATTTTTGCCTGTTTCATCTACAGGCCACATGATTATCACTTCCTCTTTTATGGGAATTGAAGCTGATGCCTTTACGAAATTGTTTACAGTAGCCATTCAATTTGGTGCTATTTTATCTGTAGTTCTTGTCTATTTTAAACGTTTTTTTCAATCTTGGGATTTTTATTTCAAGTTGTTTGTTGCTTTTATTCCAACTGGAATCATTGGTTTATTACTCAAAAAGCACATCGATGCGCTGTTGGAAAATGTTATGGTGGTCGGTATTTCCTTGCTTCTTGGGGGAATCGTTTTATTATTTATCGACAAATGGTTTGCTAAAAACGAGGAAGAAGGAACAGATGAAATAACCTATAAAACAGGTTTTATCATTGGAATCATTCAGAGTATTGCTATGATACCAGGCATTTCTCGTTCTGCAGCAACAATCATTGGTGGTTTGTCACAAAAACTTACACGAAAAACAGCAGCTGAATTTTCATTTTTCTTGGCTGTACCTACCATGTTTGCTGCAACAGCAAAAAGCATTTGGGATGAAAAGGAATTGTTAACACAATCTTCAAATAATGAATGGTTGCTATTAATAATTGGGAATGTTGTTGCCTTTATTGTAGCCTATTTTGCTATTCGGACATTTATTTCCTATGTTACGAAAAATGGCTTTAAAATTTTCGGATACTATCGCATTGCTTTGGGGGCGTTGATTATTATTTTATTGTTATCAGGTATTGACCTACAAATCGTTGATTAATGCTAAAAGAATTTGCTCAAGGGGCAACTATCCTTATCGACAAGCCGTTAAACTGGACTTCTTTTGATGTTGTCAATAAAATCCGTTGGAATTTAAAACGTCAGCTTGGTGTCAAAAAAATTAAAGTTGGTCACGCTGGAACTTTAGATCCATTAGCTACAGGTTTGCTCATTCTTTGTATTGGTAAAAACACCAAATTAATTGAAGAAATCATGCCTGGAGAAAAACAATACACCGGTACGATTTTATTGGGAAAAACAACTCCATCTTACGATTTAGAAACAGAATACAACGCTGATTTCCCTGTGGATCATATCACGCCTGAGTTACTAGAAGAGGTACGTTTATCTTTTATTGGGGAGCAAGATCAAGTTCCGCCGATTTTCTCTGCTAAACAAATTGATGGAAAACGAGCTTATGACTTGGCTAGGGCGGGAAAAGAGGTAGAAATGAAAAGTAATCGCATTGAAATTTCTGACTTTCAAATTGACGCTAGTCAATTCCCTGAGATTCGTTTCAATGTTTCGTGTTCAAAAGGTACCTACATTCGTTCTATTGCTCATGATTTTGGCCAAAAACTTTCTTCTGGCGGCACGTTAATAGAACTTCGTCGTGTTCGTTCTGGTGAGTTCCTTGTTGAAGATGCTAAATCTGTCGAAGAATGGATAGATTTTATCAGAGGTTGCGAACAAGAAGGTTAGCGGGTTGGTTATTCAGTAAATTATCCTAATTTTTTACCACATAGACACATAGAAAAAACGGAGTGTATAGAACAACAAAAGCCTGTGGCGACACATTAGTGAAAACAAATAAAGTTTTAAACTCTAAGAAATGATTTTTCCTATAGTGAAAATTGTTTCAATAAGATTTCTCGCTTTGCTCGAAAAGACATTCTTATAATGGAAATGAGGCGTCGGCAATAGCCGACGCCTCTCCCACACACAAAAAACTGTCTTTTCGAATGCAATGAGAAATCCATAACTTGCATTCACAACTCCGAAGTGAGTTGAATGTTTGTAACCTCGAACGAAGTTCGGGGAAAAAACACAAATTTATCGTT
Source organism: uncultured Fluviicola sp. (assembly GCA_964580465.1). Classification (GTDB taxonomy): domain Bacteria; phylum Bacteroidota; class Bacteroidia; order Flavobacteriales_D; family Crocinitomicaceae; genus Taishania. The sequence continues at coordinate 25,464 of CAZOKJ010000029.1, forward strand.
CTTTATAAATTACACCTCAAAATTAAACACACTGATTTCACTTTTGTCTTTTACATTACGCAAAACAACTTTATAAGTACCAACGCGCCAACCTTCTACTTGTACATTAAACCGAAATGTATAATCGGAGTTCTTTTGGACAAAAGGATTGCGAGGAAAGCGCATCATTTCCTTTTTTTCATCATCTAGTACAAGAAGCTCAAAAGTAGTATCTTCTTTCAAGAATAATTTAAGCTCTCCTTTCACAGAAACAGGCGTTCTGCGTATAGGTCTTCCTGGTTCGGCATCTATTCGATTGCCTGTATCGTACCATGGATTGACACGATTTGTCGTTTTAGCAATCCAATCTCGCATCAACATATCTTCCTTTGTAATGGATGAAATATCTGCAATTGGCGACGCATCTGTCAATGCCCATAGTGCCACTTGGTAATTTTCTTTAGAAACCTTGTTTTTTTCTAAGAATCCTAAAAAATCAACTAGTTTTTTATCTTTGACTTTATTTACTGAAAAAGAAGTGCTTAAACTTGGCGCATGGTTCTCCAATTGAATGCAATAAGCATCAATCACACTCTTGCAAATTTGATTCGGAGCAAGTGCAAGTAATTGTGGTTCGACATTCATCAGAATTTGTTCGTCATCAGTGTTTGGATGAAAAGTTGTCCCTCGTGGAATTTGAATAGACAAAGGTTCATTCTCCTTATTTTTCAGTGTAATTTGCAACCCTTTTTCTCCTAACTTCAAATAAGAAGTTGCAACAGTAATTTTCCCTAAGCGCAATGCTTCTTGGATTTCAATAGTGGCTGCGTAGCCAAAAAAGGTCATCAAAGAGACAACCATTACAACGAGCGATTTCATAACTTGGAGATTTTATATCCTTATAACTTTATCATTTTAAAAAGGTTACAGATTTTTTTGATGTTATGATGTGCCACTTCGGTAAACTCAATGTAATGCTTTGTAGTTTAAAAAAATGAGGAATCCACAACTTGCATTCACAACTCCGAAGGGAGTGAATGTTTGTAACCTCGAACGAAGTTCGGGGTGGAAAATCCGCCATAATATAACAACTCCGTAGGAGTTGAACTTTTACCCTTTAGCATACAGCTGAGTTCCAGTATTTCTGTGGCGTATAACCACATAGAAAACACATGGCACATAGAAAAAACTGCGTGTAGAGAGCAACAAACGCCTGTGGCGACACATTAGTAAAAACAGATAGAGCTTATTTAAACGTCAAAATGCCGTAGCGATCTTTCCCTTTTGCTGTTGTGAAGAGGAGCATTTTCTTTTCTTCGTAATCAATTTTAAACAATTTTGGGGCTGTCAACACGTTCAACTCTTTATTGGAAAACATTGGTTTTCGTGTTTGCAAGCCACTTGCTAAATCAATTGACACCAATGCCACTACATTTTGACGTAAATTGAATCGAACTTCGTTGTTTTGGTCAATTTGATAAGTCCCGGCTTTGTCATAATTGTTTACGTGGTCATTGAAAATAATTTTTAGTTGCCCATTGTCGATGACACTTGCAAAAGAACTATACGGACCTCCATCGTTCATTGAACTTTGAGATTTTTTAATCTTTTCTATCCATTCAAAGGAGTTGTTTTCGCCAATTTTAAAAGCAACAATGTCGTTGTAGTGATACACATAACTATATGTAACAATGCTTCTCATATCCGAGTAAGTTCTAACTTCCACATAATTTTGCTCCATCAGCCCAATAATGCTGCCATCTGGAAGAATTTGAGCTTCACGCATTTTGTAATCGTAAAAAGCTGGCTCTGTTTTCCCTTGTTCGATACGTCTTTCTAATTTACGCAAGGCCCTATCTGACCAATCTTCGGTGATAAAGTCTTTTTGAAATTCTTGAAATCCTTGGCGAATAATTTGTTGGCTTTGGTAATTCAATTGCATGAAAAACACGCCATTTACACCTCCAAATTCGTTGCTTCCATACACTCCTGTAATAGTAAAAACTGACTGATCATCTGTATTGATTGACAATGCTTCGATTCGTTTTCCTTCAACAGGCATGGTGTATTTTGTCAATCCATCATCATTGCTTACTTGGTAAATGTGCATTGCTTTGTAAATCAAATCAGGTTGACCATAGCGACGATTCTCATTTTTTTCAAATTCCTTTAACACAAAGAAATAATGTCCCGTATTGGTTAAAATATGATCTGTTATTTGTGAAAATTCAGAAATGATAGGCACTTCATACTCACCACGGTCTATTTCCTTCATTTTAGAATTGAAAACAGCGTAACCATACACATCTTTTTCCTTGCGCTTCGCCACCAAAGACCACAACACAGCAAAATATTTCTTATCCTTTGACTGAATGATTTTAATCGGCTCTTTTGTCATTCCTCTGATAAGGTCGTATTCTGCCAATAACAACGCATTATTTTTAGGTTTCAACTCATAATCATAGGGTTGCAAGAAAACTTGCTCTTTCCCATTTTTAATATTCGTTAAAATCGTTACTGGTTGATCATTTACAATCAACGCTTCTTCAAAATCTGCAATGTTTTGATTAACGGCAATAGAAATTCGCTTGGATTTTGTTTCTTTCAAATCATCAAAACGAGCCAAATAATAACTACCAAAAGCATTTCCTCCTTGCCAACGTAAGGTATAAAAGTCTTTACCATGAAAAGGTAAAATTTCCATTAATGACCCTGGACTCCCCTTTGCTTCTCCCCACTCAATGGTTAAATCTTGAGCAAACAAGCTGGTTGTCACATAAAAAAACGCTATGGCAAGAATATGTTTCATTTACTTCACTAATTGAATTCCGGTATAATTATGTGGTGAAACGCTCTTCAATTCTTCTTTAAGCGCATCACTCACATCTAATGTATCAACGAAATCATGCACAGTTTGTTTTGTGACACGCTCATTTTTTCGTGTCAATCCTTTTAATGCTTCGTAAGGTTTTTCAAATCCTTCTCTGCGCAATATCGTTTGAATAGCTTCTGCCACAACTGCCCAGTTGTCTTCTAAGTCAGCATGGAAAGCTACTTCATTCAACAATAATTTATTCAAACCTGCAATGCATGATTTAATTGCTATAAATGTATGTGCAAAAGGTGTGCCAATTGTTCTCAACACTGTTGAATCTGTCAAATCTCGTTGCAATCTTGACACAGGTAATTTCGCTGCTAAGTGTTCAAATAGCGCATTGGCAATGCCAACATTTCCCTCAGAATTTTCAAAATCAATAGGATTTACTTTATGTGGCATGGCAGACGAACCAATTTCGCCTTCTTTTAGTTTTTGCTTGAAGTATTCCTCTGAAATGTAAGTCCACATATCTCTATCAAGATCCAAAATAATGGTATTGATACGTTTCAACGCATCAAAAAGCGCTGCTAAATTGTCGTAGTGTTCAATTTGCGTTGTCGTTTGTGAACGCGATAAACCTAGATAATTGCTCACAAAATTATTTGCAAACCCTACCCAATCATGTTTTGGGAAAGCTACAAAATGTGCATTAAAATTCCCTGTTGCTCCACCAAATTTAGCTGAAAAAGGTACTTGTTTCAACAAATCAATTTGTCGTTCGATACGTTCTTCAAACACTTGAATTTCTTTCCCCAAGCGTGTAGGCGAAGCAGGTTGACCATGTGTGCGAGCAAGCATAGGTACGTCCTTCCATTCGTGTTTCAAAGAAGCCAATTTATCCAACAATTGTTGTAACAACGGTAAGTAATGATTGTTCACCGCCTCTTTCAACGCATAAGGAATAGCAGTGTTATTAATATCTTGAGAAGTCAATCCAAAGTGAATAAATTCCACATAGGCATCCAATCCAAGAGCGAGCATCTTATCTTTCAAGAAATACTCCACAGCTTTCACGTCGTGGTTAGTAACTTTCTCCGTGTTTTTAATCCAAAGAGCATCTTCTTCAGAGAAATCAGTATAAACTTTGCGCAAATCACCGAATACATCTTTAGGAAAACCTGCCAAAGGAGGGATTCCTGCGTCAACAAGTGCAATAAGGTATTCCACCTCCACCAATACGCGGTGTTTCATCAATCCAAATTCTGAAAAATACGGTTGTAATTCGTTTGTTTTGCTTTGGTAACGGCCATCAATAGGTGAAATCGCCATCAAACTGTTCAAATTCATGCTCTTTGAAAATTAAAGTAAAATACAAAAGTACAAAAAAATGAGGAAAGGAAGAGAGGGGTGAGACTGAAATTCTAGGTGTTTTCACCCCTACACCAAAACTTTTTTCAAAAATTCCTCTTTTTAGTTTGCAAATTAAAATTAATGTTCTATTTTTGCAACCCGCAATTGACCAATATAGGTTTTGCACGATTCCGTAGCTCAGCTGGTAGAGCAATACACTTTTAATGTATGGGCCCTGGGTT
>CAZOKJ010000030.1:0-8302 GCA_964580465.1 uncultured Fluviicola sp.
CCGAAAAGTCAGACACTCTCTTTTTATTTTAAGATGTTCAAAAATGAATGAAATGCAAGGCGTTGAAAATGAAGTAAAAGGAGTGTACAAGCGTACATGACTTTTGCTGATATTTGATAACAACGCAGCAGTTCGTCACTTTTTGGACATCGTCTTTATATTTTCAACCTATTCATCTACTTAAACTCAGCTCGCAACTTATCCAACAAGTCATTCAAGGTTCGTGCTTCTTCATCGCTGAGACTTTTAGGAAACAAGGATTTAATTCCATCATCTTTGTCTAATCTAGCGAGCAATTCCAATCCTTGTTCAGTTATTTTAACAAACAAGACACGTTTGTCAACTTTGCAGCGAATACGCTCTATTATTCCTTTATCAACCATTTTGTCTAACAAGCGCGTAATGTTCGGTGATTTTTCAATCATTCGCTCTTTTACAGTATGAACATTCAATGGTTCTTTGGCTCCTCGCAATATTCTTAAGATATTAAATTGTTGCATGGATAAATCATACTTTGACATAAAGGTATGTTGATAATACGCCAAGCAATTGGAAGTGTGACTTAAATTAATAATCACTTTTTGTTGCTCAGAGGAAAGTACAACATTTAATTCTTCTTCTAATTTCATATTGACATCTAACTAAACAATGAAATAAATAGCTTTTTTTACCCCAACTTATTGGAAATTAACTATTCATCAGATAGTATATTTTAAGTGCAAAATTACATACCATGGTAATCATTTGCAACTTTACAGACATTTTTTTTTCTACAATGGAAAATTAGTTGAAAACCAACTTGTGATTTTCGCCTCAACTTCGACTGGTTTATCTAAGTGAGGGTGGTGATTGCAACGTGAAATCATAACTTTTTCGACCTTACCATTTAACACGGAAGATTGAATCAAATCTAATTGTAATTCAGTACCATATTGATCTAAGTCGCCTTGAATAGCCAACACCGGACACTGAATAGCAGCGATATCTTGGCAAATGTTCCACGAGCGAAAAGCAGGTAAATTCCACGTATTGGCCCAAGCATAAAACAACCGTTCCGTCTTGTCACCATGAAATTTTCTAAGCCCATCTAATTTTCCTTGTTGATAAGCAGTAACAGCTGGAGCAATACCTGCCAAGGTTACATCTTCCACAATCACGTGAGCAGCCATACTTACTACACCAGCAACTCTTTGTGGGTATTTAGCCGCATACAACAATGCAATCGAAGCACCGTCGGAGTGTCCAACTAATACTACCTTTTTGTCTGAAGGTAATAGCGCATCCAACACATCGGGAAGTTCTTCTAAGGCATATTTGTGCAAGTAATCCGTAGAGCGATCTTCCTTCAACGGTGAAGATTGTCCATAGCCTTCACGCTCATAAACGATGCCTTTTACTTGCAGTGCATTGCCTATTTGTTCAGGAAAAAGTTTCCATTGAGCAATAGAGCCAAGCGCTTCATGAAGGAAAACCAAAACGATATCCTCACGAGAAATGGTTGATGGATAAACTGATTTTACAGCTATCTGCTTATCACCTAACTGTAATAATTTCATGTTTATTCTGCTACTTTACGCAATTTAGCCAATGCGATTTTCCAATCTTCATTCACTTCAATAGAACAATTTTGACGCGCATCAAAACAAACTAAAATGGACTTACCTGTTGTTCTCAAATCACCATCTACGCGAATTTCATAAGCCAAAGTAAAACTTTTTGTCCCAATGGATTCTAATAAAATTTCCACTTCAGGAACTTCATTCAAATGAATTGCTTTTAGGTAAGAAATTTCATTTTTAGCAACGAGTACACCAAATTTCTTCCAATCCCAATTTAATCCCAACAATTCATTAAAATAGTGAACGCGTGCATATTCAAAATAAGTTAAGTAAACAGAATTATTTACATGCCCCATTGTATCTAAATCGGCATAGCGAACTTGTATCTTTGCAGGTGTTATCATATTGTATTTTTTAAAACGACTTAATTACTTATCAAGTTGTTCATAAATAGAGTTGTTACTTTTAAATTCAGGGACAATCTCCTTCATTTTAGCAACTATCTTGGTATTTTCTTGTCCTTCAAACAAGCGAATGAGTTCATCAATTCGTTGAATATCTGCTTCATTAACAGGTTGAATCTTTGCTTTTAAAATCTTAGGGTGATGCGTTGGAATCGTTGTTTCGCTGTCACTTAGCAATTCTTCGTATAATTTTTCTCCTGGTCGAAGGCCTGTTACTTTAATTTCGATGTCTTTACCAAGTTCTAAACCACTTAACTTGATCATGTTTTTTGCTAAATCGATAATTTTTACCGACTCGCCCATGTCAAAAACAAATATCTCCCCACCCTCTCCAATGGTACCAGCTTCCAAAACTAATTGGCATGCCTCTGGAATCGTCATAAAGAAACGAGTAATGCGTTCATCCGTAACCGTTATAGGTCCACCTTGTTCAATTTGGCGTTGAAAGAGCGGAATAACAGATCCATTTGATCCTAATACATTTCCAAATCGAGTTGTCACAAACTTAGTTTTTCCAAGTTGATTTTTTTGTTGCGCATAAATTTCTGCAATTCGTTTGGACGCTCCCATTACATTCGTAGGATTCACAGCTTTGTCAGTTGAAATCATCACGAATTTAGTTACTCCAAATTCCACCGATAAATCCACTAAATTTTTTGTTCCATTTACATTGGTTAAAATTGCTTCAGAAGGATTATCTTCCATCAAAGGAACGTGTTTATAGGCAGCAGCGTGGAGCACAAAATTCGGGTGAAAAGCATCAAACAAGCGTTTCATACGGTCATAATGTCGAATATCACCAATAACAACCTCAATTGGAACGAATGAATTTTGAGATTTTAGTTCATTCACAAAGTCATACATGGCAGACTCGGCATTGTCAAGTAAAATAACCTTTTCGGGTTCAAATTTTAAAATTTGACGTACCATTCCGCTTCCAATAGATCCAGCTGCTCCAGTTACAAGCACCACTTTACCAGCCAATTCTTCTTTAATTTTTTCAACATTCAGCTGAATTTCCGAACGACCTAACAAATCTTCAATTTTAATTGACTTTATTTGTTTAGTAGAGAACTCACCATTAATCCAACTTTTTGGAGAAGGAACTTTTTGGAGTTGAACATTTTTTTCAAAACAAAGATTGACCACTTGTTTTTTCAATTCTTCATTCGGTTGTTGAATAGCCAAAATAACCATGTCCACTTCTTCTCGGTCAATTAATTTAGGTAACTTAGAAGTGTGGTAAATTTTTAATCCTTCAATGATATTTCCGCTTAATTGTTTGTTATCATCAATAAAACCAACCAATTTATACTTTGTCAAAGGGTCTTTTTCGATGGTCCTTTTGGTCACTAATCCAGAAATTCCTGCACCATAAATTAAGACTTTTTTTTCAATCGTTTTATTTTTAATCGACTCTAAATAAAGCGTTTTCACAACGAATCGAGAAGCTAACAAAAGCATGAATGAAAAAACAAATTCCAACACCATGATGGTTGTTGGCATTAGAAAATAATGATCAAAAAAGTAATAGCGAATCAATCCAGCAATAAAAATCAGTAGTGTAGAAACGCTATTAGCCAACAAAATGACAGCTATATCACTTGTTGAAGTGTGTCTAACAAAACGCTTATGCACTTTAAACAGCCAAAATACAACAAATTTAATAGCGAAATAAACCAAAATCGACTTGGATAAAATCTCCCATTCCTTTCGAACCAATTCTTCATTCGCATGTAAGTCAAAACGCACAAAGTAAGCCCAAGCCAGCGCAACAGCTGACAAAATTAAGTCAACAATAGAAATAATCCATCGAGGTGTATTTTTAAGCGGAAATTGCATAAGACAAAGATAAAAAAAAAGCAACGTTCCTGCACAAAAACGTGTTTTTTTACTTTGATTAGGTTATCACATTAATGTCTTTAACTAATTCAATTGTTGCTTGACTAAAAGAAATCACTGACAGTTAACAAAAAGTCATAAGTGTAAATAATCTTGCTTTCATCTTTTTCATTTTTTAAAATATAAAACCTAGTCATAAATTTTCAGTTAATAGTAACTATCTATAAATAGATAAAATTAGCTTTCTAAGAACAAATTTACGAAATTTAAGATTTATCTATTTAATATATTTTATTTTTTTTAGTATATCTAAACATTTAATTTAAAAGCAAAGACATATACAATTTTAAGACATCGCCTAACAAAAAAAGCCCTCAACTGAGGGCTTTTTCTTAAAAAAATTGAAATTATTCGCTATCAATCACACAGTTTGTAACTTCGAGAGCTGATTGCACATTGAAAGACGCACACTCTGATTGACTCCTTACCAAATGCTCTTGAGTTGTTGAACCTTGATAAACTCCTTCATTGTTGTAATAAACAGTTTGACACTCGCATTCTAAATCTTTTTTACAAGCTGTTAAAGACACAAGGCCTAGTCCAAGCATTACTAATTTTAACTTCATACCTTCTTTTTTTATTATATTTTATTTTACAAACTATCAATCACGAAATCTGTACGACGATTTTTTGCTCTATTTTCTTCCGAATCATTAGTTACTTTTGGTTGCGTTTCACCATATCCCTTAGCTTTTAAACGATTGGCTGAAACTCCTTGACTAATCAAATAAGCTTTTACGCCATTGGCACGGTCATCCGAAAGTTTTAAGTTTTTAGCATCGTCTCCAACGTCGTCTGTATGTCCGTTAATCGACACTTTAATCGTTGGATTTTCTTTCAAGAAACGAGCAAAACCACGCAAAATGAATTTGGATTTATCTGTTAAAGTGGATGAATTAGTAGCATATAAAATATCATTGATGGTATAGGCTTCACCAACTTTCAATTCTCTAACATCTAAATCATTGCCTCTAAGTGCTACATCTTTTGCGGTCGAAAGCTGAGCAATTTGTTCTTTTTCAATTAATTTAGAGTCAAAAGCATGTCCTTCTTTTTTAACAGTAACCATCACGTCTTGGGCTTGCTCCGTTTTGATAATTGCAGCATATTTACCGTCATTACCGTTTACTTTTACCTTTGTTGTCTCTTCTGAATTTTCATAAGCTATTTCAATTACAGCATCTGAAATTGGTTCTCCATTTTCGTCACGCAAGTCGCCTTTTAAGATAGCAACAGGTTTTGGACGCGCTTCTTCGTATAAATCAAAAGCATAAATATCCCAGTTTCCACCTGTGCGAGACGAAAAATAGGCTACTTTTCCATCAATGGAAACGAAAACACCAATTTCATCTGCTTCAGAATTAATAGGATATCCAATGTTTTTTGGAGTTGACCATTTACCATTTTCCATTCGCGTGTAGTAAATATCTAAACCTCCTACTCCATCTCCACGACCATCGGAAACGAAATAAAGTGTTTCACTATCTTGATGCAAAAAGGGACTTTTATCCTTACCAGGCGTGTTAATTTCTCGCATTGATTTTGCCTGAGACCACACTCCTTTTTCATCACGAGTAGAATAATAAATGTCATTGTCTTGTGAACCTTTTCGAGTAGTTGTGAAATACAAAGTATTACCATCTGCCGACAAAGAAGGTTGACCTTCCCAACCGTCCTTTGTGTTGATGGCTGGTCCCATGTTCACCAATGGTCCCCATTTAAAATCGTTACCTCCTTGGCCTGAACGCTCGTAGGTTGTAATATACAAATCACAATTTTTATATTGTTGATCGTAAACTGTTTCCGTTTTACAACAACAAACAATCATTTCTTTGTTATCAACAGAAATTGTACTTGCTCCATAGTTATCAAAAGTACCATCATTGAAAGGCAGTCCTAAGAAAGTCCCTGCATCGAATGGTGTCACCATATTTTTACGTTGAGCATAGGTAAACTTTTCAACCCAATGAGAAGTATATTCTCCCCTTCCTTTTTCATCAACTTTGCGGGTAAAGAACATCAACTCGTTGTCTGGTGATATCATTGGAAAGTATTCATCCAATGGCGAACTCACATTGGGTACTTTAACAGGATTGTATGGTACAGCGTTTGCTTTTTTATCCGATTCAGCTTTAAATTCACCCACTATTTCCTTTACATCTTTGAGTTTTTGAGCGTGATCTGCTGAGAACTTGGAAGGATCTGAAGATTTAAAAGAAGCAAATTTTGAAAACCATTCATTAGCTTCTTTCATCTCTTGTTGTGTGTAATTAATCACTCCTAAAAAGTAATAAACATCTGCGTTATAATCTTTACACAATTCTATTGTTTCTAAAAACAGTTCCTCTGCTTTTTTTAAGCTTTTATCTCCTGTTGCTGGGTTCGGATATTTTTGATAGTATTCCTCCGCTTTATTATAGGCATACAATCCATATTCGTAATAAACCATTGCATTATCTGGCGCCATATCGATTGCTGCAAGAAAAGCATCTACTGACGTTTTGGTATCAGGAGACTTTTTGGCCTTGTCCAATTGTTTTAACACTTTTTTATCTGGCGGCAAACAAGAAGCATCGTCAACTTGAGCAGAGATCATCAAGGAGTTAACTAAAAACAAGAAGAAAATATTTTTTTTCATCATTCTAATTCGTAAATCTATAAGTATGTTATCAAATAGTATACCAAAAATGGATAAAAAAGTTACAGTAAAAAGTAAAAAAATCAACAAAAATTAAAAGTGATAAGTTAATTAATTTCAAGGAACAAATCTTCCTTTTATAGCATTTTGTTTCATCCTTTTTTGATTTCTTTTGATGGATTTTTTATAAGCCTTCGATTGATTGTTCCAATGTGCTTTTTGAATGGCTTTTTGTTCTTTCCGAGCTGCTTTTGCTTCTTTTTTACGTTTTTTTGCTAAAGCTTTCTCCGATTCTTCTACTGTATCATACGTTTTAGCAACTTTATTGGAAGTAGCACAAGAAGAAATAAATAAAGTGGATCCACATACTAAAAGTAATGATATGATCGTTTTTAAATTCATACAAAAGATTTTTTATCTTTGTTAAACATTCAGTAACATAAACATACAAATATATGTTTTATATCCTTAAAAGAATTAATCGTATGAATAACGTTAAAAATCACCTTTCTATTTTATTGTTTGTAGTTTTTTTAGCAAGTTTTTTTAGCTCTTGCAATAAAAACAAAGTGCATCCGGTGCCGAGTATTCCTTTTGATATTACTATAAACCTTGGTCTTCCGTCTTATAGTGACTTGAACGGTGTGGGAGGTCACGCTTTTGTAGATGGCGGATCAAAGGGAATTATCGTTTATCGCTTGAGTACGTATGAATTTGTTGCTTTTGACTTACATTCTCCGTCTAATGAAGGTGATTGTGAAAAGCCTTTAAAAACTGATGATGATAATTTCTTGCAACTAGTTGACCAATGTGACAATGCTCGATTTTCTTTACTCGATGGCTCTCCTATCAGCGGGTCAGAATTTGGACTTAGACGTTATGCTGTCTATTTTGATGGAAGTAGTAACTTAAGAATTTACAATTAAAAAAAGAGGCTATCCTTTCTGGACAGCCTCATCTTTATAAATTAACTTCTGTTACAGTTGTTTAACTTCAATTGTCACATAACCATCAAGTAAATAGCGATAATCTGTAATTTTTGCTAAGGCAGTTTTTCCTCCACGGAATTCAAAATACCACAACTTAGAAACCAATTGAGCTGGGTCTGTGTTGTATAATTTCCTAGCATAATTTCCATTATCTGCCCCTGGTTGTTTGATGCGACTAATTGCATCGTTGTAATCACTTACTTTCTTAATTTTGTCAAATTGTTCTTCGGTCAATCCTTTTAACCCAGTAACATCGCGCATTTTAGTTGAGTTATAAGTTCCTCAAGTATCCATACCTGTTAAGGTGTAAAATTGTACTCCTTCATTGGTTGTACCTGGCTTTAAGTACTTATAAACAGAAGCCATTTGTTTCATTGACAAAGAATTTCCTTCTGGGCTCACAAAATGAACATTTCCTTTTGCTGTAGCATTGGTTGAACCATCATACACAATCAAATCTACCAAAGAAGCATTTGCCTTCGCATTTTTAATATTGTAAACAATACCGTCAGCTAGGTTTAAAAAGATGTTTTGGATGAATCCATCGCAACAGGCACCCCACTCGCATTGTTTGTAGAAGGACGCATATCCAACGTTGCAGTGTATTCTTTTACTAATTTTTGATCTTTCTTGCAAGAAAAATTAAACGCTGCCCCAGCAACTAAAAATATAATAGCTATTCTTTTCATAATGGTTAAAAAAATAATAATCAGAGCAGAATTAAACTAAAAAAACTTCTTTTTGGCAAAT
>CAZOKJ010000030.1:8402-29814 GCA_964580465.1 uncultured Fluviicola sp.
TAAAAAAATAATAATCAGAGCAGAATTAAACTAAAAAAACTTCTTTTTGGCAAATTTACACTTAGAATTTCGTTATTTTTTTAACGCTTTTACTTTATTTATTCAACCATGCTCTTAACATCCAGCTTTCCTTTTCTTTTTCTCGCATTAAATCACTCATAAAAGAACAAGTTCCTTCATCTTCTTTTGCTGCTGCTAATTCAAAAATAGCACGTTCTTGTTTTAACAATAATTGTTGAGCTTCTAAGACGTATTGAACACCTGTTTTTCCATCGTGAATAATTGGATTTTCTTCAATTTCACTGGTATTCAAATAATCTACCAAACGGGAATGTGGCTGAAATCCTAAGGTCAACAAACGTTCTGCTAATTCATCAATGATTTGAATTACTCGAGTGTACCATTCCTCATATTTTACATGTAATTCAAAAAAATTTTCTCCTTTGATGTTCCAATGCAATGAACGCAAATTTTGATAATGAATCTGATAATCAGACAATAATTGGTTCAATGCTGCTTCGTATTTTAAATCCTTTTCCATAACTTATTATTTTTATAATCCTTAATTTATTTTCTACTACAAAGATAGGAACACTTGCTTTATAAATTATATTGATTATATTTACATCATGATAGGAAATATTTATAACATAACGCCTCAACAGATTAATTACATCTTAGAGTTGAATAATGAGCGTAATTTTCAACGTGCAAGTGAGAAATGCTTTGTCACACAACCAACGCTGTCCATGCAAATTAAAAAAGTGGAAGAGCTACTGGGTTTTTCTATTTTTGATCGCTCAAGAATGCCTTTAGAACCAACGAAAGAAGGGGAGCAATTGATTGAAATTTTGCAAGATGTTCAGGTCGAGTACAGTCGAATCAACACAATGGTTCAACGTTTACAAGGAACACATAAAGAATATATCAAAATAGCCATTATTCCTACGATAAGCGCCTATTTAATCACAGACATTTACGAAAAAGTGCGTCAAGAATTACCTCATCTTCATTTATCCTTTCATGAATTAAAATCAGAGGATTTGGTCATTGCTATGGATGAAAACAAGTTTGACTTTGGCATAATGGCGGGACCACATCTAACAAAAAGAATGCGCATAGCTCCTTTGTTTCAAGAAGAAATAAAATTGTATTTCCCAAAAGGAAAGAGTGCTATCATAGCACCTTCTGAAATTGCTAATGAGCAGCCTTGGTTACTCAGTAAAGGAAACTGTTTAAGAACTCAAATGGTTCATTTTTGTAACCTACAACAACACAGCGCTATTGGCGAATGGAATTACGAAGGAGGAAATATGGATATTTTAATAAAAATGGTCGATTACAACGGTGGTTATACATTAGTTCCAGAGTATTATCATTTAGCAAAAGAACTTAAACAACTTTATGACCCTGTTATGAAGGAATATCCAGCACGTCAAATCATTGGAATTGTACCTAATAAAACAACAAAAAAAGAGAGCATCAATGCCTTAATCAGTATTATACAGTCGCATTACAACACAGGAAACAAGAATAATTTGCGTATTCTAGATTGGAAATAATTTTTTATTTCAATTGTTGTTGTTGCAAAAATTGGAGCATTTTTTCAAAGGCTCTTGCTCGGTGACTTCGTTTATTCTTTTCATCTAAGGACATTTGAGCAAAGGTCAAACCAACTTGTTCTGGTTCAAAAATTGGATCATAGCCAAAACCTTCTGTTCCTTTCGCTTCACGATGAATTTCACCGTTTACAATTCCCTCAAAATAATGTTTTTCACCATTAAGAATTAAGCAAATAACTGTTCTAAATCGAGCAGTTCGATTGGATTCATTTTTCAGTTCTTCTAATACTTTTTGAACATTTGCTTGGTCATTTTTTGCCTCACCAGCATAGCGGGCAGAATAAACACCTGGGCGCATATTTAAGGCTTCCACTTCTAAACCTGTATCATCAGCAAAGCAAGCGAAACCATAATTATCCATTACAAAAGCAGCTTTAATTGTAGCATTTCCTTCTAAGGTATCAGCGTCTTCAACAATGTCCGTATGACAACCAATGTCTGTGAGTGTTTTAATTGTAATCCCAGCAGGCATTAATGCTTGAATTTCTTTTGCTTTATTAGCATTGTGAGTTGCAAAAACTATTTCCATATAAAAGTAATGATAAAAGAGTGTGATTCCACCCTTTTATCATATTATTAAAATTAATTTAATCTTCTAATTGGTACACCTCTTCGATACATTGATTGTTTCTAATCGTGCAGTTTTGGTCACGCACTAATCCATCTTCTAATGAGTAAACCCATCCATGAAGATGCACTTCTTGTCCATTAGCCCAAGCTTGTTGAATAATCGATGTTTTAGCCAAATCGTGAACTTGTTCGTGAACATTTAATTCAACGTAGCGATCAAAACGCTTTTGTTTGTCTTTGATGCTTTGTAATTCTACCTTATGAAAGCGGTAAACATCCTTAATGTGTCGAATCCAGTTATCAATTAATCCATATTGTTTATTGGACATTGCAGCTAAAACTCCACCACATCCATAATGGCCACACACAATAACATGTTTAATTTTCAAGATATTAATGGCATAATCCAGAACGCTAAGCATGTTCATATCCGAGTGAATAACCATGTTTGCGATGTTTCTATGTACAAACACATCTCCTGGTTGCGCTCCAATAATTTCATTTGCTGGAACACGTGAATCAGCACATCCAATCCACAACACAGGAGGATTTTGACCTTTTGATAAATTAATAAAATAATTAGGGTCTTTTTCTACTTGACCAGCAGCCCATTTCTTGTTGTTATCCAACATTAATTGATACAGTTTTTCCATAATTTATCTATGTTTTTTGTTTTTTCTTTTTTGCCGCTGGGAACAATATATTATTCAATATCAAGCGGTATCCTGGTGAATTGGGATGCAGACTTAAGTCCGTATGAGGGTCGCCTACTTTATGTTCATAATCTTCTGGGTCATGTCCACCATAAAAAGTCCATGTTCCTTGCCCCATTTCCCCGTGAATATAACGCGCTGTGTTCAACGCTTTGTTTTCTCCCATGATTAGCACATTTGGCTTAATGTAATCCTTGATAAAATCAGTAGTTTGCCCCATGAAACCATCAATTACACGTGTGTGGTTCTGAGTTAACATAGTAGGAACGATGTCCCATTTAGCAGAAAAGTCAAACAATGTAAATTTATCTGTATTTTGACGCATGCCATTCATTCTTCTTAACTCCGTCCCATCAATGGATGAATATTCATACTTCAAAGGATCTCTTTCTAATTTGAATTTTTGAAAAGCAAACGTTTGGCTAAAATCCAATTTTTCTTGACAATTAGGATCAGCAGGATCACCGTCGTACATTACTTCACAAATATCCGTATTTTGAGCTGCCAATGCAATATCAAAACTGTCCGTTCCGCTACACATGGTGAACAAGAAACCTCCTCCCATGACAAATTTTTTAATATTTTGAGCAACAGCTAATTTTAATTTGGATACTTTTTTGAAACCTAAAGAAGATGCTAATGCTTCAGCAGCGGCAACTTGTTCACGGTACCACGGATAAGAACGATAAGAAGCGTAGAATTTACCATATTGCCCTGTGAAATCTTCGTGGTGCAAATGCAACCAATCATACTGAGGAAGCTTTCCATTGACAATAGCATCGTCATAAATTTTATCATAAGGTATTTCGGCATATTCTAGTACCAACGTTACTGCATCATCCCATGGTTGTTTACCATCTGGAGTATAAACAGCTATTCGAGGGGCTTTTTCTAATTGTACCACCTCCATGTTTTGCTCAGGATGCGAAATCAGATTGCGGATGTTATTTGCTTGTCCATCACTTATGACTTCATAGCGAACCCCTCGATACAACAACTCTTCTTCTATTTTTTTAGCATGAGGAAACAAGAAAGAACCACCTCTGTAATTGAGCAACCATTCAATAACCACTTCATTTTCTAATGCCCAAAAAGCAACTCCATAAGCCTTTAAATGGTCGGTTTGACTATCATCCATAGGAACTAGTACTTGCGATGCATTTGCTTGAAAAGTCAAGAACATCAGCACTACGAGTAAACTATTTTTGATCAATTTTATCATTCATTTATTTTATTAAAAAGGTGCTTCATCATCAAAAGTCGTATCAAAATCCGAGCCAGAATTGTCAAATGAATTCATCTTTGACTGTAGCGTAATGCTATGTCCTCCAAGATTATTCATATCAATACCGCCCATTGGAGACGATTGAATAAAGGAACTTTCACCCATTTTATCATAATCTTCAAAACGTGCAAATTCACCTATAAATCTAAGACGAACCGTATCCAACCCACCATTTCTGTGTTTTGCAATAATAATCTCCCCAACACCAGCATTTGATTCACCTTCATCAGTTTGATTAAATCCATAATATTCAGGACGGTAAATAAATGAAACGATATCCGCATCTTGTTCAATCGCTCCAGATTCACGTAAGTCTGAAAGCACTGGACGTTTATCCCCTCCACGCTGTTCAACGGAACGACTCAGCTGAGAAAGAGCAATAATAGGCACGTTTAATTCTTTTGCAATTTCCTTAATCGAGCGAGAAATAGTTGAAATCTCTTGTTCACGACTTCCTACTCCTTTTGAACCACCAACGGTCATCAACTGTAAGTAGTCGATAATAACCATGTCAATACCATATTGCATTTTCAAGCGACGGCATTTTGCACGCAAGTCGAAAACAGAAATACCCGGCGTATCATCAATAAAAATAGGAGCTGTCGCCAATTTAGAAATACGTGTATGCAATTGCTGAAACTCGTGATCTTTCAAGTCCCCTTTTCTTAATTTCTCAGCACCCAATCGAGCCTCACTAGCAATAAGACGTTTCACCAACTGAACAGAGGACATCTCCAAAGAGAAAATTGCCACTCCCATGTTGTAATCAACCGCTGTATTTCTCGCCATCGACAAAACAAAAGCCGTCTTACCCATGGCAGGACGCGCAGCAATTACAATCATATCAGATCGCTGCCAACCAGAGGTTAATCTATCTAAATCTCTAAATCCAGTTGGAATTCCTGAAATACCACTTTTATTCTGTGATGCTATTTCAATCTCTTGGATAGCTTGTCGAACTGCACTTTGCATGGTATCTACAGAATTCTTCATGTTGTTTTCAGCTATCGCAAACAACTGCCCTTCCGCTTCTCCAAGCACATCAAGCACATCCTTTGTGTCATCGTATGAATCTTTAATGATATTTGAACTCACACGTATCAATTCGCGTTTGATGTATTTCTCAGCAATGATTCGAGCATGGTACTCAATATGAGCAGACGATGCCACTCTCGCTGTAAGTGAAGAAACATACGCTGCTCCACCAGCTGCTTCTAATTCCCCTGATTGTTTTAATTTATTGATAACAGTCAACAAGTCAATAGCAGAAGAGCTACCAAACAAATCTCGAATAGCATTGTAAATATACTGATGTTTTGGATCATAGAAACTCTCAGGTTTCAACATGTCAATCGTGTCTGAAACAGCATTTTTTTCCAACAACATCGCCCCTATTACAGCCTGTTCTACATCAACAGCTTGTGGCGGTATTCTCCCTAATTCATTAATGACTGAATTACTCGAACTAATACGATTAGCGGGATTTCTGTCAGTTTTTCGCTTGTTTTCAGATTGATTTTCCATAGTACAAAAGTAGCTAAAACATCTGCGTTAAAAAAACTTTTTTGTTGAAAGATATAAAAAATTAATAAGCAATGGATATTAACAATTGTTAATAAGTATTTTAGTTCAAAGACTTTTATTTACTCCCTCGTAAAATCGCTAAAAATGCTTTTAGGTGAATAACTTTAAATGCCATGACTAATAAACTAATAACGATTAATTGTAACACCATTGAAAAATGGTACTCTTGCATTAATCCTCCGCCAATTAATAGCAAAGCACTAAACAAAAGGAAACGCAAATAATCCACTAGTTGCCAATTTAATAAAAGCTGTCGTTTTACATAGAACACTTGCACAACAGCCACAAAACCTTGCGTTATCAAAGTTGCAATAGCAGCTCCATACGCACCATATTGAGGTATTAAATAGAAGTTAAAAATAACGTTAAACAATAATGCTATAAAAGAAATAGTATTCAATATTTTCATGGCACCCAAAGCTGTCAAATAAGTACCAAATATCAAAACAATGCACATCGCAATAAAGGTCAACGCCAGCAATGAAAAAGGTGCCGAACTTGCTGTTGTATCATTTACATAGATGAAATCCAGTACTTCTTTAGCATTCCAAAAAAGAAAAGAACCAACAGCTATTGCTCCCCATATAAGCAATTTGGAAGAGGTTTCAAATAATAATCGCACATCCGATTTATCTGCAATCATTTTGGAAAAAATAGGTAGCAATAAATTTGAAAACAACATGGCAAACATAAAAAGTGCGTCAACGAATCGAAAACCTTGAGCGTACAATCCTGCTTGTTCTGCTCCATTTGGCAACAAACGTTCCAACATGACTGAATCCACTCGTGTAAATAGTGACATCAACACAATAAGCAAGGCATAAGGCGCACTTTGACGAACAATTAACAATGAGATGGGTTTGTGAATGCGAATTTTAGCTCCTTGTACATGTTTAGTAATGAAGTAAAGTCCCACTAAGAAAGATAAAACATAACAGCCAAATTGCACCCAAACAAAATGATCGATTCGGAACGAGTCACTTCCTTTCGTTACGAGTAACAAAGCCCCACAAATAACTATTAACAAGGCTCTATCTAGTACAGACAAAATGGCATCCAATCGAAAGAGCATCATTCCTGACAAGTAAGAGCGAAAATAAGCAATTAAGGAAATAACAAACTGTTGAACAATTAAAATAGCAATAATGGGATAGGCTGCTTTAGGATAACCTAGCACCAATATCAATACGAGCATAATCAATGCGTAAACAATGAACAAGAGCATGCGAAGCCCCATAATTCTCCCCATGTATTTGAGCATTAAACTTGGAAATTGAGCAACATTTTTAGTCGTAAAATTGTTGATTCCTAAGTCTAACAATATATTAAATAACAAGGTGAAATTTAGTAAACTATAATAAAACCCATAAGCTTCAGATCCGACTCTATTTTGAACAGTGGCATCAATACCAAAAATAGCCAACGGCTTGACCACCAAATTCAATAAAATCAATAAGAGTAGATTTGAAAGAAACTTGCGTTGCATTGACAATTTTTTAGCTAAATTAATGAAATATTACAAGACTAAAGAAAATGAACGCTAAAAAAACAATAAGGAAGTCAAATTTTCTCTATTTTTTGTTCATATTCATTTTAAAACCATTCTTTTTTAACAGTAATTCTTTGTAATTTTGCAAAAAAATTAATAGAAATGAGTGAAACATTGAATCAAGTGCCGAAAGTATCGGATTTAGCTCACGGAATCATCGGTTCAGAGATTATCAAATTGGCTGGAGAAGTTAACGAAAAAATCAAACAAGGTGAAAAAATTTACAACATGACGATTGGAGATTTTAGTCCAAAACAATTTCCTATCCCTGTTGAATTAAAACAATACATTGTTGAAGAATACGATAATGACCAGACAAATTACCCAGAAGCGGACGGTATGTTGGCTTTGAGATCTGCTGTTTCTACTTATTTAAAAGAAAGAGGTGATTTGAGCTATGCTACTGACGAGATTTTAATTGCTGGTGGTGCTCGACCTATTATTTACACGGCATATAAAGCTATTGTTAATCCTGAAGACACTGTTGTTTTTGCTGTGCCATCATGGAACAATAATCATTATGCCTACTTGAACAGTGCAAATGCGGTTGTTATTGAAGCAACTCCTGAAAACAACTTCATGCCAAGCGCTTCTGACATTCGTCCTTATGTGGAAGAAGCAAGTATGATTGCTTTATGTTCTCCTCAAAATCCAACTGGTACCGTTTTTTCCAAAGAAGGTTTGGAAGAAATCTGTGATATGATTTTAGCTGAAAACAAACGTCGTGGTGAAGACCAAAAGCCTGTTTACTTATTATACGATCAAATTTATTGGGCTTTGACACACGGAAATACAAAGCATTACAATCCAGTTAGCTTACGTCCTGAAATGAAGGAATACACCATTTTTGTTGATGGTATTTCAAAATCACTTTCTGCTACAGGTGTACGTGTTGGTTGGACGATGGGACCAAAATTTGTCATCCAAAAAATGAAAGCTTTATTGACACACGTTGGTGCTTGGGCTCCAAAAGCTGAACAATTAGCGACTGCTCGTTACTTAAGTGATTTGCCAACTTACGACGCATTCATGGTTGAGCAAAAAAATAAAATCTACACTCGATTGAAAGGTTTTTACGATGGATTTCAAGCGTTAAAATCAGAAGGTTACAGCGTAGATGCTATTGCTCCACAAGCAGCGATTTATTTAACCATCAAGTTTGCTTTACATGGTAAAAAGACAGCTGAAGGTAAAATTTTAGAAACAACGCAAGACGTTACTTCTTATATTTTGAATGAAGCAAAATTAGCAATTGTTCCTTTTTATGCATTTGGCGCATCCAACAATTCACCTTGGTACCGTATGTCTGTTGGGACTTGTGGCGTGGATGATATTCAAGATGTTATCAGTAATTTAAGAGCTGCATTGCAAAAATTGAGTTGATACATTCCATAAATTAAACAACGAGGGTACCTGAAAAATCAGATACCCTCGTTGTTTTTATATCAATTCATTCTATAATTCAGACTACTCCACATAGACTGTATCAAGTGAGTAAGTGTATGCTGAAAAATAGCCCAATGCTTTATTGGTCCACAAATAATCAGGATTTCCTACTGCTGCATTAAAGGCAGATGTACTACTAGAAAGTTGGTGATAATAGTTGTAAATAGCTTCATTAATGCTTTGCATTTCCAATATAACCGTATCGCCAAGTTGAAATTTATCAAAAAGTGGGCGTTCAACTAAATTGCCATCTGTTAATTTGTCATTTCCCATTGAATACTCTTGAAACTTATCATAGCGCACTCCATCATACGTTGGAATTAACTTGTAGCAATTTCCCAATCCTGGAAAGTCTTGGAAACGAAAATAAATTTGATACCCCTCTTCTTGAAAAAAACTAGCTTGCTGGAACTCTAACTTGGAAGGCAATAGCTGTAAAGTTGGCATTAACTTAGATTTCGATTCATACGAAACCCCATCAACAACAACTTTTAGAGTATAAGTTGCTCCCATCACAGGGGCTAATCCCTGAAGAACATACATTCCATCTCCGACAAAAGGCACGAGGCTTTCATTACCATTTTCATCCTTTATGGTTATAAGTGCAGATGCAACGAGTTGTTCGTCATAAGCATCAAAAAAACTCACCGTTTTTGTCACTTTAACAGTCACTAAGCTATCGGTTGCATTATAATTTGCTTCAATAACAACACGTGGGTCAGCTTCGTTTAAATTGACCTTAATTTCTTTTTGGCAAGCTGTAAAGAGGAATACCAAAACACCAAGTAATGATATGTGTTTCATTTTATTTAATGTTAAAGTTATAAGTAATAGAAGGAACTAAACGAAACAAAGAAGTTTGAATTGCCTTTGTTTTTCCAGGATTATCTGCATCTTCTTCAAATGTAATTGAGAAAGCATTTGCACGGGCATACACATTGAAAATGGAAACATTCAAATTGTGGTTAAAGTGAGGTCGCTCTTTAAAATAAACCGTTAACCCTAAATCTAATCGATGATAATCAGGCATACGATAACCATTTCGCTCTGTATAATAAGGTATCACTGCACCATCGATTTGGTACTTACCAGAAGGAAAAGTCACCGCATCTCCAGTATAATAAACAAAAGTGGATGAGAGTGCAAATTTCTGATTAATGCGGTACATAGCCACAACAGATAAATCATGAATGCGATCTTGTCGTGCTGGAAAAACATTTCCTTGGTCTATTTGAGCAAATTTACGCAAAGAACGTGCCAAAGTATAACTAATCCATCCAGTGAACTTTCCTTTTTTCTTTTCTAATTGAACCTCTAAACCAAACGCTTGTCCTCTACCAAAAACCAATCCTCCTTCAATTTCTTTGTTTAAGAACAAACTTGCGCCATTTCTATAATCAATTTGATTAGCCATGTGCTTATAATAGACTTCTGTGGACAATCTCAGCATATTATTCAAAAAGTTGTGATAATATCCTAATGCTACTTGGTCGGCTACTTGAGGTTTTACATTGTTGGTAGATGGCACCCAAATATCTGTTGGACTACTTGTTGTTGAATTTGATAACTGGTGTAAATACTGCGCATTTCTATTGTAACCAATTTTAATGGAATTATTCTCTGTCAAAATAAAACTCATTGAAAAACGAGGTTCTAACTGATGATGATATTTGATTGTTTTAAAATCTCCATACGTTGTTTCGCTTATCTTATTTCCATCTTCATCAAATTCATACGCTGTTCCTTTTCCCATATAGTTAAATCCAGAGTAGCGAAGTCCATACATGATAGCAATAAGTGAACCTATTTTTTGATCATTTTGAATATATGCTCCCATTTCAAGTGCATATTGATTTGGCAATTTTAATTCATTAAATGCCCCAGAAGTAGCACTCAATTTACCCGGTTTAAACGTGTGATAAATAACATTCGCACCAAATTTTAAGTTGTTGTTGTTATTAATAAAATAATTAAAATCTTGTTTAAAATTCCAATCTTGAATGGAAGAATTCACTCCAAACGATTGATCACCCGTACCCACTCTAAAACTGTAGTTAAAATTACTAAACACCAATGAAGTATTAGAGAAGAGTTTGCTATTTACAATTCTATTCCAGCGAAAAGTACCCGTTCCATTTCCCCAATTAAAACCAAACATTTTTCCAAACGAAAAATTATCTCGCCCAAAATAGCCCGATAAAAACAAACGATCTTTTGATGAAACTTGGTAATTGGCTTTGATATTCAAATCGTAAAAATACAACTTCGTACTTCTTAATTCTTCGCGTTTGGATGCCTTTAAAAACAAATCAGCATAACTCCTTCTACCAGAAACGATAAAAGAACCTTTGTTTTTCACAATTGGACCTTCTACAGTTAAACGAGAAGCAATTAATCCAATTCCACCAGAAGCTGCAAATTGTTGATTATTTCCTTCTCGCATTTTTACATCCATTACAGACGAAGCTCTTCCACCGTACTCAGCTGGAATACCTGACTTGTATAGCGAAACATCTTTGATAGCATCTGAGTTAAAAACAGAAAAGAATCCTAGTAAATGAGAAGGATTATAAACAGGCGCTTCATCGAGCAATACTAAATTTTGATCTGCACCACCCCCTCTAACATAAAATCCTGCATTGCCATCACCAGCAGATTTCACACCAGGAGTTAATTGCAAGGTTTTCATAATGTCTTTTTCACCAAATAAAACAGGAATTGTTTCAATATCCTTCGGTGTAAATGTGGTTACAGCCATTCCAGACTTTGTAATGTTATCATTTTCCTTCACGGCAGTTACTTCAACTTCGCTAATTTCTTTAAAAGCTTGAGCAACCTTTAATTTAATATCAATACGTTGATTTTCGGACAAATCCACCGCCAATTCTTGAGCGTCATAGCTTGGATAACGATACACAATTACATAATTCCCTTTTTCTAAACTAAGAGAATAAAAACCATACACATTGGACGTTGCACCAACAGTTTGACCTTTAACGACAATCGTTGCGCCCATAATATCTTCTCCATCACTAGCATCTTTAATCGTTCCGCTAATGGTAAACTTTTGCCCTATGCTTGCAAAGGAGAAGAAGAATAAGTAGAATAATAAGAGTTGTTTCATTTAGTTTTTTTGTTTATATTTCTGTATGATGCGGGGGCAAAATCGTTGTCATCTTCGACACACGATCATGCATGACGATTCCACCTGTAACCCCAACATTCAAGGATGAATTTCCAGGTAATTTGATTAAAAAATGGCACTTATCTTTCACCTCTTGCGGTAGTCCACAATCCTCTGAACCTAGCAAATAAATTGCTCTTTTAGGGTGTTCAAATTCATGTAGCCACTCAGCATTATCATCCAATTCTACACCTACTAAGCGACAATCATAAGGAATGTTGTTCAACAAATCTTCAAATGTATCGTAATGAAACAATGGAATTCTCGACCAAGCTTTAACAACATCAGAAGATTGTTTTTTATACTTATTTTCAACGGTAAAAATATACTTAGCACCAAGTACATAAGCGGTTCGCCACAACGTTCCTAAGTTGTGATGCGTTTTCCCTCTAAAAATACCAATTGCGTAATAACCCGCTTCATTATGTGTTTTCATAAACGCAAATATACATAGCAAAATGATACCAGTCTCAAATAAAATAACGTTCTAAGCAATTGGCCAACAAATTTCACTTTAAACACGCTATCAAAGGCAGATATAACAATACTGAAACAGACAAAAAACAAGATTAATCTTATTTTATCCTTGCTTATTGCCATTTAAAACGATTGAATCGCCATTCATAAATTAAACTTCATTTGCACTTTAAAATCAATTATATTTGTTGTTGAATAATCAAATTTTTGTCATGAAACAAAAGAAAGTAACCTTTGGTAGAATTTTTTGGCCCAGCTTTTTTGCGGTAATTGTTGCCTCTATAGTTGGATCCATTTTATTTGTTTTTGTATTAGGAGGAGTTGCTAGTAGCATCGTGCCTAAAGAATCGAGTGTAAAAACGGGAGCAAATACCGTATTGCACATGAAATTGGACGGACAAATTTCAGAGAAAAGTAAAACTTCTCTTAATTTTTCAGGGTTTTCTGTTACCAAACAATGGGGATTAAGCGACATCTTATATGGTTTAGAATTAGCAAAAAAAGACAATAACATTAAAGGAATTTTCCTAGAATTGGGAGATGTTTCATGTGGTTATGCTACTGCTAAAGAGATTAGAAATGCCATTAATGATTTTGAAAAAAGTGGAAAATTCGTTGTAGCATACAATGCTGGTGAATTAGTTGGTTTAGGAAAATACTACATTTCTTCTGCTGCTAACGAGTTATACGGATTTCCTACTTCAACAGTTAACTTTTTAGGATTAGGTGGTGAATTAACATTTTATAAAAATACACTTGATAAATTAGGGGTAAAAGTTGAAATCATTCGTGGTAAAAACAATGATTTTAAGAGTGCTGTTGAGCCATTTTTCTTAGATAAAATGAGTGACTCATCTCGTTTACAAATGCAAACTTACATCAACAATATTTGGAAAGAAATTCGATTAGACATTGCTAAAGACAGAAAAATCAGCGCGGATGACTTAAACACTTACGCTGAAAACATGAACATCAAGCGTATGAAAGATGCTGCCAAATACAAATTGATCGACGCAACAAAATACCGTGACGAAGTAATTGACATCATCAAAAAGAAAATGAAATTACCTACAGACAAGGAGTTAAAATTGGTTGCTTTTGAAAAATATGCGAAAGCAAAATTCAAAAACAATCAAACCTTAACGAAAGAAGATAATCCAAATGTTGCTGTTATCATTGCAGCTGGCGACGTAGCTGTAGAAGGAGATGGTTTGACTTCAACAGAGGTTTGTAAATTATTGCGCGAAGCTCGTGAGAACAAAACAATTAAATCAGTTGTATTACGCGTTAATTCTCCTGGAGGAAGTGCTTTAGCAAGTGATGAAATTTGGAGAGAAGTTAAACTAACCAATGATGTGAAAAAAGTAATCGTTTCTATGGGTGACGTTGCTGCTTCTGGTGGTTATTACATTGCTACACCTGCAACACGTATTTTCGCTGAACCAACTACCATCACAGGATCAATTGGTGTTTTCGGAATGCTTCCATATTTAGGAGACTTTATGAAAGATAAATTAGGATTATCCTTTGATTACGTTCAAACAAATGCTCATTCTGTGATTTCTTTAAACAAAAAAATGAGTCCTGAGGAATTAAATGCTATTCAATCAGAGGTGGAAGATATTTACTCCGATTTCCTTAATCGCGTAGCTGAAGGTAGAAAAATGACTGTTGAACAAGTAAATAAAATTGCTCGTGGTCGTGTTTGGACTGGTTCTGATGCACTTAAAATTGGCTTAGTAGACGAACTTGGTGGATTGAACGACGCTATTCAATATGCTGCAAAAGTTGCTGGAGTAAAAGAACCAAAAGTTTTATACTATCCATTAGTAAAGGATGATACATTTGAATTGTTACTCGAACAAATTGGTGAAAACGACAAAGATGCAGTTACTAAAAACGCTCAATTACCAGAAGAGTTTGTAAAACAATATGAAAAGTTAGCACAAATTAAAAACATGTCTGGCATTCAAATGCGTTTACCTTTTACGTTAGAATTCAAATAATTAACAACTATATTAGTGAAAGGTGCTCGATATTTTGAGCACCTTTTTTTTATTTTAATTTACACTTTTATAAAAAAACTAACCTTTTTTTAACCTTAATCATTATCTTTAGGCTTTTAATAAGTAAATCTTACGAAAACAAATGACCAGTGAACTTGATTTAGGACTTATCTACTTTAATCCCAAGGACATCTTAGTGAGTTTGTTTTTCTTTGTTCTTATTTTGGTACTTACCAACTTTAAAGCCAACGGTATTCAAGACAAAGAAGAAGCTAAATTATACCGTTTAAATGTTTATTTTAAGTTACTTCTTTCAACTGTTTTTGCTGCTTTTTTTACCACAATGGTTTACAAAGGAGGAGACACGTTTTCTTATTGGCGCACTGCTGAAGTATTGAAAAATTTATTTTATTATGACATCGAAAAGTTTTGGACAGTCATAACAACTCCACCTTCGTGGGAAACAATGTCAGGATTTTTCAACTACAAAACAGGCTATCCACCGAGCTACATTTATCGAGAAGAAGAATCATTTTTTGTTGCAAAAATCACTTTCTTTTTCTATTTAGTCACACAAGGAAATTACTTGGCTTCTACGCATTTATTTGCTTTTTTCATGGCCAATGCTTCGTGGAAAGTTTACCTCATTGCCAAAAAATCAGGTATATTTAATGATCGATTAATGATTATTTTCACATTATTCCTGCCCTCAGTAGCATTCTGGGCATCAGGTGTATCCAAAGACACCATCGTGTTAATTGCCATCCTAAACATCATCTACATTTTAAATAGATTATTTAAAGAACGAATCGAATTAAAACTAATCATTCTGCTTTTAATTTTCAGTTACGCAACCTACAAAATAAGACCTTTCATTCTTGCTGCATCCATTCTTCCGATATCATTAATGATTTTTAGCAGCATGATTAATAAAATCAAAGATTTCACATTATTGAAAAACATTGTACGTTTTATTGCATTTATTTCTGTGGGAGTCATTACCATTGTTGCGTTGCGAACGATTGATGTAAACTCAGTCATCATGTCCAACCAAAACGTTGCGCAAGCCGTTGTTATTCAACAAGATTTTGAAAACAACACAAGTACGTACGGTGGCGAAGCTGGCAAGCGTTATTCGCTCGGAGGAGACCCTAGTACACTACCAGGACTTATTGCTCTCATTCCCTCAAGCATCGTAGCAGGAATCTATCGCCCATTCATTTGGGAAGCACTTACTCCATCGCTTATTTTTAATGGATTGGAAAGCTTGCTATTAATGATGTTGACAGCTAAATTTTTTATCTCTTCTCCTCGGAAACGATTACAAGTCATAAGTAACACCGATATTCTAGTCTTTAGTGTCGGTTTTATTTTTGTAATTGCCTTTATGACAGGTTTCACCTCTATTTTGTTTGGTGTTTTAGTGCGGTTAAGAGCTCCGTTGCTACCTTTCTTTGGATTGCTATTAAGCATAGACATGAGAAAAGTTGAACTCAAAAAAGAACAGGAATAAATGAAGCCGAGTAAAAACATATTAAAAAGTTCATTTTGGTCTGTTGTTGCCCAAATTCCTGCACATGTTTTTGGTATTTTGGCTGGAGTTTTCATCACTCGACTACTTGGTCCTGAAGGAAAAGGAGTGGTCACCTTGTTTACAACCAATACAGATTTATTTGCAACCATTTTTGGGTTTAGTATCATCAATAGCATCATCTATTTTACAGCCAACAAAAGCATTAACCACAAGCGAGTAAAGAAAATAATTACACTGCTTCTTTCTAGTACAATTATCCTATCTATTTCCGTTTCTTGCCTTTGGCTAAATACGCAGTTTGATTATTTGTTGTTTTCTGAGGAATTACAGGACATTAGCTACTATCTGATGTTCATTATTGGAATTTTTATTATCACATTGAATGCTGTTTTCACTTCTTATTTCCAAGGTTTGAGGTTATTCAATATTTCCAACAAAGCACTTATTTTCAATGGATTTATTAGTTTGATTATCTTTTCAGGAATGTTTATTCTTTCAAAAGTAACAACTTACTACTTCTCCATCTTTTCCATCATTGTTGCTTCGTTGATTATCTTACTTTTAAACACTGTTTACTGGCTTTTTCACTATGCACAGCTGCACAAACATTACACACCTGAAGACACTGTAATTACTACCACGTGGAAGCAAGATTTAAAAGCCTTTTGGAAATTTACATCTTACAATCACTTAGCAAATAGCTTGATGTTTTTTAATAACAAATTAATCATTTGGATTTTCGTTTTTCACCTTGACAATTGGAAGTTAGGAATTTTTTCACTTGGATTGGGATTAGCACAATTGTTGTCCTTCTTCACCAATCCTATTTCTATTATTTTGGAATCATTTTTAAATTCTCAAGACACCACCAACAAAGAAGCAATTTTTGCCAGAATATTAAGAATACAATTTTCTATGATTTTGCTTATTGCTTTAACAGCTTACTTTTTGGCTCCATCTCTCATCCCTTGGATTTATGGTCGGGAATTTTTTGGAGCAGTAAAAGTAATGCAAATCATTAGTTTTGGCGTGCTATTTTCCAATCAATCTACTTTAATGATTAGTTACTTATTAACCAAACACTGGCTAAAATATTACGTCATTGCGGCAGTTATTGGAATTGTAATCACGATAATAGCAGCTCCGATTTTCATTGTTAAATTAGGTACAAATGGAGCAGCACTAATACAAGTATATACTTATGTTGGTATCTACCTCATCTTACTCACTTCTATTCGAGCAAAGGAAAAGTTACCTATGAACATCTACATCATTACCAAAGAAGACTGGAAGTTCATAAAACTTCAAATTGCTAAAAGAAGCAACCGTGATTAATGTAAATTTTTGAAGAAATCGTCTAATATCAAATGATTAGAAATCGATGCTGTGTGAATTTCCAATACTTTAGCACTTCCGTTTTCATCATACGAATAAAATTCATCCATTGCATTCAACAACTCTTCTTCATTACTTGCTGAAAAATAAGTTAATCCAAAACCTTTTACCAATAATTCAGCCTTAAAAGAATGTTTTGCATCAAAATAGCGAACGTTTTGTTTCGCATCTCGTGGACCTTTAATGATATTGAAAATACCTCCTCCTCCATTATTCAAAATAATAATGCGCAAGTTCGGAATGTTGTAATTGTTCCACAAAGCATTGCTATCATAGAAAAACGAAACATCTCCCGTTAACAATACGTGCATAACATCTTTTTTAGCCAATGCAGCTCCAACGGCAGTTGATGTTGATCCATCAATTCCTGAAGTTCCGCGATTGGAAAAGTAAGTCATACTCGGAATAGGATTAAAAAGTTGACAATAGCGCACTATAGAACTATTTCCCATGTGAATATGCGAATGTTCTGGGATGCAATCTAACATTAATTCAATGGCTTTTAAATCAGAAAATGGAGCGGTAAATAAAAATTGTTCAGCTTTTGACTGTGCTAAAAAATCACGTTGCTTCCAACTTCCACCATAATTGCTTGGCATTATATCTGATTTCACATCTAATAACTCACGTAAAAAAGATGATTCGTTCACATGAAATGAATGCGTCAACGCCTCATAAGTGTTCATTTCTGGAAAATCGACACCTACTTTCCAATGGTGTTTCGGTTTGTATTTTCGCAAATAAGCTTTGATGCGTTTTGAAACAACAGCGCCACCAAAAGTTATCAATACATCTGGAGCGAACGCTACTTCTTGTTCTGGCGTCATTCCTTCTAAAGAACGATCGATGCAATGCCCCCATTTTAACGAAACTAAATTGGAAGTATTTTCAACTAAAATGGCAAAAGAAGTATCGTCAGCAACCATTTTTAGCAACTCCTGAAAGTAGGCATTTTTAGGCATTTGTCCCACTAAGATTAATTTTTTCTCAGCTTTAAGTCCTTCTTTTATTAATGCTATTTCTTCCGTTGTCAATGAATTAGTTTCTTTTTTCCATTCAATCACAGAGGGCAAATCATCCGATATCGTAGCGGTTTGATACAAAGGCTCTTCTAATGCGATATTGAAATGAATTGGGCCTTTACTACCAAGTATCACTTGCCCCAATCCTTGTAAGGTTGTGTTTCTAACCTCATCAATGGGAGTTTCTTCTGTAAAATAAGCTTCAAAATCAATATGATTAGCATACACATTGCGTTGAACAATGGTTTGCCCATCACCTTGATTTATCCATTTTTCAGGACGATCAGCCGAGATTACCACCAATGGAACACGTTGATAATAAGCTTCTGCAACGGCAGGGTAATAATTTAAAACAGCGCTTCCTGAAGTACAAACAATGCCCACTGGTTTATCCGTTTCTTGCGCCATTCCCATGCCAATAAAAGCTGCAGAACGTTCATCATGAATTACATAACACTCAATGTGAGGATGCTCATCAAAAGCAATGACCAAAGAAGAATTACGCGAACCAGGTGAACACACCACTTTTTCCATTCCTGCTTCATAGCAAGCAGAAACGAAAGCTTGAACCATTATTTTATCAGATGAAATCATAGGTGCAAAAGTACCTAATTTATCTCAAAGAAGGATTAGATTTTTGTGTTTTTATAGCAATTCAATCGATCCTTACCCAATTCAGTTGAACGAACGACTGATTCATTTAACAAAGGAGCTGCTAAACCTTCTAAAAAGACATTTTCACCAATTAACACGCGGGCTTCATCCCATAAATTGGATGCTATGAACTGCTCTAAAATTTGTTTCCCACCTTCAACAATCACTGACTGAATGTTTTTTTTATGAAGAACAGACATGATTACAGCTAGGTCCATTTTATCCACTTTTATCCATTCGTTGGAACTTTCAATAGCA
The DNA here is from genome assembly GCA_964580465.1 of uncultured Fluviicola sp. Taxonomy (GTDB): domain Bacteria; phylum Bacteroidota; class Bacteroidia; order Flavobacteriales_D; family Crocinitomicaceae; genus Taishania. The sequence continues at coordinate 27,702 of CAZOKJ010000030.1, forward strand.
GATTTATCGAGGTTAAAAATCAAGGTTTGAGCTTCATCGTTAAACAAATTAGCATTTATTGGTGTCTCTAAATGGCTATCAAGTAAAATTCGAATAGGATTCTTACCTTTAAATTCCCGAGTAGTTAAGCTTGGATTATCAACTATGGCTGTATTTTTCCCGACCATAATCGCAGCTTCTTCAGCCCTCCATTGGTGGACAACTTTTTTTGTTTCAGGATGTGTAATCCAATAGATTCCTTTTTCATTGTTTGTCCTCAGAGGATCCATAAAACCATCCACGGTTTGCGCCCATTTTAAAATTATATAGGGTCGTTTTCGTTCATGAAACGTGAAAAATCGTTTATTCAGCTCACGACATTCTTGTTCCATCACACCTACATCAACTTGTATGCTATGCTCTCTCATGCGCTGAATTCCCTTTCCTGAAACTTCTGAATAAGAGTCCAAACAGCCCACTACAACTCGCTTAAATTGATGTTGCACAATCAAATCTGCACATGGAGGTGTTTTTCCAACGTGTGCACAAGGTTCTAATGAAACATAAATTGTTGCGTCTTTTAATAAAGCCTTGTTTTGAACAGCATTGACAGCGTTGACTTCTGCATGAGCTTGACCATATTGCTCGTGGTAACCTTCACCAATAATCTCATCGTTCAGTACAATAACCGCTCCAACCATAGGATTAGGCGCAACATTACCCTTGCCTTTTAGAGCTAAATCAATGCAACGTTGTATGTACCATTCATCTGTTTTCATTCTTTTACAGCTGATTCAACCAAAGCATCGTGTCAACATTATCCGCATAATCAGTCAAAGTAGGTTGTTGAGTTTGACCAAAAGCAAAATTATCCTTTCCTACGACTACTTGAATTGCTTCTTGATGTTGTTGAATGTAGTTGGCTACTTCCTCTTCATTTTTGTAAAAATGGTAATGTATCATTGCTAAAGGTGGGTGCAATTCATCACTTTCTCGCAACAATACAAAATTATTATCCAGCAAAGGCAATTGATTCATTAAATAAACTGCTTTATTATAGTCATAATTGTTACCATATTTAAAATGATTGATTACATCTGAATAAGGAAAAATCCCTTTAAAGAAGTTGGCAAAATCATACCCTTCAGGTAACAACAAGTGTGAAACATTTCTGCATCCTAGGCCAAAATAAGTGAAAATATCTTTTCCCAAAGCCGTTAATTCTTCTTCTGTTTCTGATCCATCTAAAACAGCAATTGAAGTTCTGTTTTTTCTAAAAATATGAGGGTACTTACCAAAATATTGCTCAAAGTACAACATAGAATTATTGCTTCCAGTTGCTATAACAGCATCAATTGTACCAATTCTCCCTTCTGAAAGAACAATTCTGTTTGAAAGTTCTGGTTCAAACTTCACTAACAGCTGTACCAACGCTGGCAACAATGTTTTATCATCCGAGCTCATTTTGCATATCGCACTATTTCCTGACATCAACACAGACAAGAAATCATGAAAACCAACCAAAGGAATGTTTCCCGCCATGATAATTCCAACCTTTTTAGGTTGCTCTGTCCAAGCGTATTGGCTAGTCCAAGCAGATAGTTTTTCTTCTGTCAACCAAGAAGCAATACCCAAGAAAGCCTCTTTGACTGATTCTTTGGTGAACCAACCATTATATTGAAATTGGCGGTTGATAACAACCTGCAAATGTTCATATTCTTGCTCTGTAATTCCAATTTCTTCACTTGGAAAATCTTTCCCTTCTCCAAGGGGTTTCATCACCTTGCCTAATTGAGTAAAGGCATCAATTAATTGTTCTCTTTTCACCTTGCAAAATTACATATTATTTTGATTGGATGATATCATAACTAAATAGGATTATGACGATACATAAATGAAATCAATAATGTGGATATTATTTTAAACGCAAATGCAAATTTTACAAACCCGCAATGAGTTAATTTTACATCATTTCAAATTTACAATCTCAACTATTTCGCTTATTCAAAAATGAATACACACAACAATGAACCTACTGATATCAAGCATTTTGTCACAAGTGATGTTAGAGAGAAACATAAATCAAACCATCAATGACAAAAAACTTTAATGAACCATCTAAGTTTGAAATACC
>CAZOKJ010000031.1:0-29691 GCA_964580465.1 uncultured Fluviicola sp.
ATTTCTTTCATTCCTTTAAAAAAAAAACAAAGCATGAAAAAAGCAAATCACAACACGATGACTGTAAAATTAATACCGAAGATTAATTTGTAACGGTTTCTTTTTCTAATAAACCTACAAATTATATTTCGGTACATGAAGAACTTTTGAATTAATGAACGCTATTTTCAAACAGATAAACACAACGATTTCACTCCGTTTTTATGGACTTTAGTTACCATCAACCTACCTCACTTCCAACACCTTAAAAAGGTTGTTGTTAACTTGAATTTCATCACCTATTTCTTTGCCTAATAATTGTTGGCCTAAAGGAGATTGGAGTGATAAACAGAAAACGGTTGTGTCGTTAAACACAACCTTTCCGAAAGCAACTCCTAAATAAAACCACCCATTGGAAAGTTGAATTAGTGAACCATTCACAATTTTACTGCTTATTATTTGTTGGCTGCTAAGGAAATGAATGGATTCTTTTTGTTTTTGGTATTCACTAATTTGCTTGCTTAACTTTTCCATTTCCAAGTGCATCATGGCGCGCCCGGTTTCATGTTTATCTCCAGCTGTGCTTTTGGTGTCTGAAGCGTTATCGCGCTGCATATCTATTAACTCGGCATGCAAATGCTCCATTTTTGAGTCAATTAAGCTTTGCAAATGTTGAAGAAATTGTTGCTTGTTCATGGTTATTCTTAAAATAAAAAGAGAGCGTCTAACTTTTCAGACACTCTCTTTTCTTTTTGTTTAATTTAATCTTACATATTTCGTCTGTACTGCCCTCCTACTTCAAACAACGCATTGGTAATTTGTCCGATAGAAGAAACTTTACATGCTTCCATTAACTGCTCAAACATGTTTTTGTTTTGAATAGCAGCTTCTTGTACTTTCTTAATCAACTCTTCCGCTTTTGCTCCATTCGCTTCGTGAAGATTAGTCAAAGTTTTAATTTGATACTGCTTTTCTTCTTCTGTAGCACGAATGACTTCATTTGGAATAATCGTTGGTGAACCTTTAGAGCTTAAGAAAGTGTTTACACCAATAATAGGATATTCTCCTGTGTGTTTCAACGTTTCATAGTACAATGATTCTTCTTGGATTTTTCCACGTTGATACATCGTTTCCATGGCTCCTAATACACCACCTCGTTCCGTAATTCTATCAAATTCAGCCAATACTGCTTCCTCCACTAAATCTGTCAATTCTTCAATAATGAATGATCCTTGAAGTGGGTTTTCATTCTTAGCTAAACCTAATTCACGGTTAATGATTAACTGAATTGCCATTGCTCTACGTACTGATTCCTCTGTTGGTGTTGTGATGGCTTCATCATACGCATTCGTGTGTAATGAGTTACAGTTATCGTAAATCGCGTACAATGCTTGTAAAGTTGTACGGATATCGTTGAAATCAATTTCTTGAGCATGCAATGATCGTCCAGATGTTTGAATGTGGTATTTCAACATTTGCGCACGTGAATTCGCACCGTATTTGCGATCCAAAGCTTTTGCCCAAATTCTTCTTGCCACGCGACCAATCACAGCATATTCTGGGTCGATACCATTGGAGAAGAAGAACGATAAGTTTGGTCCAAAGGCATTGATGTCCATTCCTCTCGAAATGTAGTACTCAACATAGGTAAATCCGTTGGCCAACGTAAAGGCTAATTGCGTAATAGGATTAGCTCCTGCTTCTGCAATGTGGTATCCTGAAATAGATACTGAATAGAAGTTGCGAACTCCATTATTGATAAAATACTCCTGAACGTCTCCCATTAAACGAAGTGCGAACTCTGTTGAGAAAATACACGTATTTTGTGCTTGGTCTTCTTTTAAGATGTCCGCTTGTACCGTACCTCTTACCTGAGTTAACGTTTCTGCTTTGATTTTTTCATACACATCAGCTGGCAATACTTGATCACCTGTAACACCTAACAAGAAAAGACCTAAACCATCATTCCCTTCTGGCAATTCACCGTTGTAACGAGGGCGCTCTACTCCTTTCTCCTTGTAAATTGCTTCAATTTTCGCTTCTACCTCTGCTTCCAACCCATTTGCTTTGATGTACTTCTCGCAGTTTTGGTCGATAGCAGCATTCATAAAGAATCCTAACATCATTGGTGCTGGGCCATTAATCGTCATAGAAACGGAAGTCAAAGGATGTGTCAAATCAAATCCTGAGTACAACTTCTTAGCATCATCCAAACAACAAATAGACACCCCTGAGTTACCAATTTTTCCATAAATATCAGGACGCAAAGCTGGGTCATTACCATACAAAGTAACCGAGTCAAATGCTGTTGACAAACGTTTTGCTGGCATTCCTAACGAAACATAGTGGAAACGCTTGTTGGTACGCTCTGGTCCACCTTCTCCGGCAAACATACGTGTTGGATCTTCTCCCTCACGTTTGAATGGGAATAAACCAGATGTATAAGGAAATTCTCCTGGTACGTTTTCTTGCAATGACCAACGAAGAATATCACCCCATGATTTAAACTTAGGCAATGCTACTTTTGGAACTTGTGTGTGAGACAAAGACTCTGTGTGTGTATCTAAAGTCAACACTTTATCGCGCACCTTGAATTCAAATTTTGGATTTTTATACAACGCTTTTTTCGCATCCCATCCTTCTATAATAGCCCAATTTTTAGGGTCAAAATTCAATTTTTCTAATTCAAAAGCTTCTTGTAATCCTTTGATTAATCTATCCTTATCTTCGATCGTAGAAGCTTTCAATGCTTCAATAGAAGTCTGATAACCATACAATTTATCAGCCACAACTACTTGTTGATCTACCCACTTATCATAGGCACGGTTATTTTCCGAAATTTCAGATAAATAACGTGTTCTATCCGGTGGAATAACAAATATCTTTTCAGACATTTCGTTGGTGATTTCAAATTCTGACTTTAAGTCGGCACCTGTTTTTTCAACCAATTTATCCATAATCGCTTTGTAAAGCGAGTTCATTCCTGGATCGTTGAATTGAGAAGCAATCGTACCAAACACTGGCATCGTCTCCACTTTCTCATTCCATAAATTATGATTGCGTTGGTATTGTTTTCTAACATCGCGCAAAGCATCTAATGCCCCACGTTTATCAAATTTGTTTAATGCAATGATGTCAGCGAAATCCAACATATCAATCTTCTCCAATTGTGATGCAGCACCATATTCTGGCGTCATTACATAAAGTGACATTGAAGAGTGATCTAAAATTTCCGTATCTGATTGACCAATACCCGAAGTTTCTAAAATGATTAAATCATAGTTAGCAACTTTCAATACATTAATTGCTTCAGTAACGTGTTTTGACAAAGCCAAGTTAGATTGACGAGTTGCCAAAGAACGCATGTAAACACGAGGATTTTTAATCGCATTCATACGAATTCTATCGCCCAATAAAGCACCACCAGTTTTGCGTTTAGAAGGGTCAACCGAAACAACAGCGATTTTTTTGTCTTTAAAATCAATTAAAAAACGGCGAACCAATTCATCCACCAAAGAAGATTTTCCAGCACCACCTGTACCAGTAATTCCTAAAACAGGAACTGTTGATTTTTCCGCAATAGCATCAATTTCTTTGAATGCTTCCACTGCTTTTTCTGGAAAGTTTTCAGCTGCAGAAATAAAACGAGCAATGGTTGGAACGTGTTTTTGTTTGATTTGTTCAATATCTCCAACTAATTCATTACCAACAGGAAAGTCAGAACGTTGAACCAAGTCATTAATCATTCCTTGCAATCCCATTTCACGACCATGGTCAGGGTGATACAAACGTTCAATACCATACGCTTCCAACTCATCAATTTCAGAAGGAAGAATGGTACCACCACCACCACCAAAAATTTTAATATGAGGAGCTCCTTTTTCTTTCAAAAGGTCATACATGTATTTAAAATATTCAGTGTGTCCACCTTGATAAGAAGTCATAGCAATTGCTTGAGCATCTTCTTGAATAGCACAGTTAACCACTTCTTCTACTGATCGGTCATGTCCCAAGTGAATCACCTCACAACCAGTAGTTTGAATAATACGTCGCATGATGTTAATTGACGCATCATGACCATCAAATAAAGACGCCGCCGTAACAATTCTTACATTGTTTGTTGGCTTGTATTGTTCGATTTTTTCCATAACCCGCAAAGTTAAGTAATTTTATTTATTTAAAAAGCGATTGTAGGGTTGAAAATCACTCACATGTCCAATAATTTAATTTAAAACCTCAGCTCGATTTATAAATTGATATTCAGATTGCCTTCAGTGCTAATTCATGGTGAACTAAAAACTTGTTATTCAAGTCATTTCTTTGAAAATTTAGCAGGCTAAATTGAAAAGGAACAACGTAGAAGAACGTTTATTTTAGTCAAAGCAAAATTGCACTCCGCTGATAAACAGCACCACGAAGTAGCATCGCAGATAATCTACTTCATAAAGTTTTCTCAATGTATCCCGATACATTTGCGACACTTCATATCGTATCTTACTGTTTCTAAGCGATCTGAATACACACGCAGTACCACCGAAGGTAATTTTCATAATCGAACTGAGGTTAAAAACTTTATCTGCATTCAAAATACTTTTATCTCACTATCTCACTAAAATTCCTTATTTTTGTATTATGAAAGTACTAATGGTTTGTTTAGGCAACATCTGTCGTTCTCCTATGGCTGACGGTTTGTTGCGAAAAAAAGTAAAAGAAGCAGATTTACCCGTTATTGTTGATTCCGCGGGCACTTCTAATTTACACATCGGAGAGGCTCCTGATAGTAGAATGAGAGCTACGGCTAAGCGTTTGGGAACTCCCATCGATGAATTGTGTGCTCGTCAGTTCTCTGTCAATGACTTTGATGAATTTGACCTCATCTACGTAATGGATAAAAGCAATTACGACAACGTCATTCGCCTTGGTAGAAACATGGAGGACAAACGCAAGGTTAACCTTATTTTAAACGAACTTTACCCTGGTAAAAACAAAGAAGTTCCTGATCCGTACTACGGTGGAGAGGATGGTTTTATCGAGGTTTATAAAATGCTCGACGAAGCAACTGAAATAATTTTAAACAAACTAAAAAATGGCAGGTAAATTATACATGATTCCAACCACTTTGGGTGGAGAAAATATCAACGACGTTATTCCTCAAAGTGTTCAAGAAACTATCAAAAATCTTCGCCATTTTGTGGTGGAAGACATTAAAAGCGCTCGTCGCTACTTGAGAAGAGTGGACCGTGAATTTCCTATAGATGATTCTCAATTTTTTGAATTAAACAAACGTACCGAATTAAAGGATATTACACGTTTTTTAAAACCTGCTAAAGAGGGTCATTCCATTGGAATGATTTCAGAAGCTGGTTGCCCAGGTGTGGCCGACCCAGGTGCTGAATTGGTTGCTGTAGCTCATGAATTAGGCATTCGCGTAGCACCATTAGTTGGACCTTCATCTATTTTATTGGCCTTAATGGGGAGTGGTTTTTCTGGACAAGAGTTCACCTTTCACGGCTACCTTCCAAAAGACAGAAAAGATCGTGTCAGACGTTTAAAAGATTTTGAAGCTGACACTAGAAGAACAGGATATACGCATATTTTCATGGATACTCCTTTCAGAAATATGAACGTGTTGGAAGACTTATTAAACGACCTATCAGACACGACAAAATTATGTATCGCATCAAACATTACGCTTCCAGACGAATCTGTTTGGACGATGACTGTTGCTGAATGGCGCGAAAAAGCTTACGATTTAAGTAAAAAACCAACCATGTTTTTAATCGGTCGATAAATGTCTGATTTCTCTCCATTTAAACAAACCTTGTATCAGCAGTTTGGTTTTGATTTCACCAATGATCAATCCCGTGCTGTTGATGAATTGGAGAGATTCTTAAAAACACACGAATCCTACCCTACTTTCCTCCTAACAGGTTATGCAGGAACAGGTAAAACAAGCCTTCTTGGTGCTTTTATTCGCACTTTGGCTCATTATAAAGTAAATACGGTCTTGCTTGCTCCAACTGGTAAAGCAGCAAAAGTTCTTGGTTCTAAAAGTGGAAGAAGGGCATTTACCATTCACAAAATGATTTACCGAAGAAAGAGCAAAACAGATGATTTTAACACCATTCAATTAGCTCCCAACCTTCAAAAAAATACGGTCTTTATTGTAGATGAAGCGTCTATGATTGGCGATTACACCATGACAGACGGAAATGTCAATCAGCGCAATTTGTTGGAAGATTTATTAGAATATATTTTTAGCGGTAAAAATTGCAAACTTGTTTTACTGGGAGATGTTGGACAGCTTCCACCCGTAGGAGCTACTTTTTCACCAGCATTAAACGAGGAATACCTGGATAATTATTACCCAAGATTAACTTTATTTTCCGCAAAATTAAATGAAGTTTTACGTCAAAGTGAAGATTCTTCTATTTTAAAAAACGCCACACAACTCAGAAATAATAAGCATCATTTACCTGTTATTTCAATTGAAAAAGGAGCTGACATAGTAGCCATCAACGGTTTGGAATTGCAAGATGAATTAGAAAGTTCTTTTTCAAAGTACGGAACAGAGGATACCCTGCTCATCACCCGTTCCAATAAGCGATGCAACGAATACAACCGACAAATTAGAGCTCGTGTATTTTGGTACGAAGATTTACTTTGTAACGGAGACTTATTAATGGTTGTCAAAAATAATTACCATTGGCTAAAAGACGAACCCGAAATGGGTTTTGTGGCCAACGGTGAAACCATGCAAGTGAAACGAGTTCTAAAAACAGAAAACTTGTATGGATTTGAATTTGCTCGAATTTTAGTCACCTTCCCAGATTATGAACAATTAGGTGAACAAGAAGTCATCATTCACATTGAGTCACTGACAACAGAAGGTGCTTCATTATCCAGAGAGCGGTTAAAAGAATTGTTTTTTGAAGTAGAAAAAGATTACCTCTACGAAACAACAAAGAAAAAACGCTACGAACTCATTCTTGCTAACCCTTATTTTAATGCTTTGCAGGTTAAATTTGCGTATGCTGTTACCTGTCACAAATCACAAGGTGGACAATGGGAACAGGTTTTTATTGACGTAGGCTACTTGCCTGAAGATATGGATTTAGAAGAATACAATCGATGGTTGTACACGGCATTGACACGTGCAAAATCAAAAGTTTTTTTAATTAATTTTCCAGAAGAGCAATTAAAACATTGATTGGTACAAGTATAAACTTGTCGTTATTCAAAAAAATAACACTAAAATTAACAAAAAATTAAGCAAAGATGATTCAAATCAGAAAATCATACTCTAAAAAGAGGTAACTTTGCAAAACAATCAAAATATATCAACATGAAAAAACTACTTTATTTACTTTTTTTTGCTTTCGGAATAGTTGCTTGCTCAACTCAAGAAAGCAAAATGACAGCTGAAGAATATGGCGAAGAATATGGCTTAGCCAAAGTAGATGTCAATCAAGCAATATCAATAGACGATTTCTTTGCAGATTTCGAACAACAAGATAGCACTGGTGAATACACTGTGAGAGGGAAAATCGTTGAAAAATGTACAAACGCCGGTTGTTGGGTAGGAATCGACAAAGGAAATGGAGATTATTTCATGGTAAGTTTCAAAGATCACTTTACCATTCCGTTAGATACAAAAATTGGAACAGAAGCTATTTTCCATGGAATAGCACGATGGGACTCAACTACTGTCGAAGAATTACGTGATATTGCTCGAAAAGAAGGAAAGAATCAAGAAGAAATTAATGCAATCACCTCTCCAGCTTATAGTTACGGCTTTGAAGCAGACGGAATTGTCTTGAAAAAATAATGGGACCAACTCCAAGAACCATACGATTTACCATTATTCTGGGTACACTTTCTATCCTGATAATACTCCTCGTGCAAGGTTATTGGATCAATAATACCATAGAAGTTCAAAAACGAACCATCGAAATTCAAAATCGAAAAGACAGTTTAAACCTAGTGAAGTTCACAGAAGATGTGAATCTTTCATTGAGAAACACACTTTCGCAAATTGCTATAGACATTGCTGATAGTTCAGACTTGTATGGCGCTGTTAAGCAAATAGAACCTAATTTCTTTAGTGTGGATGTTAACGAAGATTTGCATCCATACTATTTAGAGACATTGCTTAAACGTGAATTTTACAAACAAAGTGTAAAGCAAAATTTTCACTATGGTATCTACGATTGCTTTAGCGATTCTGTTATTTATAGCGATTTAATCACCTATTCTGAAGATTCTTTATACAATATCTCCACCGAAAATAAAATTGAAAAGCCATCGAATGAAATGCACATGGAAAGTAAAGATGGACACTATTTTACAGTTTATTTTCCAGATATTCAAAGCTACAAAGAGGCAAACAAGCACATTAGTTATAAAACATGGTGGTACTTGATTTTCATTGGTTTATTTCCTTTGTTGTTCTTTGTTTATGCCATTAACATCATTTTAAAGCAAAAAAAGTTATCGGACATCAAGAATGATTTCATCAACAACATGACACACGAATTGAAAACTCCCATTGCAACCATTGGATTGTCGAGTGAAATGATGATGAAAGGAGCTGTAACTGAAAAGGAAGATATTCAACGCTATGCAAGTGTTATTCACAAAGAAAATAAACGTTTACAAAACCAAGTTGAACGTGTATTAAACATTGCAAAATTAGACATTGAAAAAGTTGGCTTAAAATTTGAAAGTACCAACCTACACGAACTCATCAAAGAAGCGAAAGACATTTTTGAGTTCAACCAATTAAGCCACGGAGGTGAAATCATTGTTGAGCTAAATGCCCAAAACGATTTGGTAATGATTGATAACGTTCATTTTGGTAATGTTGTGTACAATCTTATTGACAATGCTATTAAGTATTGCAAGACAACTCCCTCTATTCAATTAAAAACGTGGAACGACAAAAAAGGCATTTATTTTGAAATTCAAGACAATGGAATTGGAATCAAACGAGAAGATCTGAAATTGATTTTCGATAAGTTCTATCGTGTTTCCACTGGCAATGTTCATGACGTGAAAGGATTTGGTTTGGGACTTTACTACGTAAAAGCAATCGTGGAATCTCATCATGGAAAAATTGATGTGAAAAGCACCATCGGTAAAGGTACGGCATTTAAAATTTGGCTTCCTTTGAAAGATTAAAGGCTATTTCTATAGAAAATCAACGCTTTTTATTCCTTGTTCGACAAATCGAAAATCAACTCGTTTTGATTGTCTTCCGAAAAGTATTTATTCGCAATATCCATCAACTGCTCCGAAGTGAGTGCGTCAATTTCAGCATAAATAGAAGCAATGGTATCTACCTGATTGAACATTAAAACACTTTTTCCCAAACCTAACATCAGACCAGAATTTCCTTCCAAAGAAAGTGTAATTTGACCTTTCAATTGCTCTTTTGCCCTACTTAATTGAGCAGAACTTAATTTCTTTTCACGCAGTAATTTTAATTCTTTTTGAACCAAGTGCAATGATTTATCCAAGTATTTAGCATCCGTGCCCAGATAAATAGACCAAAAACCTGTATCAGTATAAGGTGTATAATTTGCTTCAATGTTGTAAGAATAACCATGCTTTTCACGAATGGACATGATTAAACGCGAGTTCAAAGCCGGGCCACCTAATAAATTGGTAAGTAAAATCATTCCACGGCGATCTGCTTCATCGTAGTTTGGAGCCAAACCGCCAACAATAGCATGGGTTTGATAATTACCCAAAAATTCTTTTACTTTAAAGGAATGTTTATCCGTAAAAGGTAAAAAATCATTTTGTACAGCAATTGAACGCTCATGCGAGAAATACTTTTCCACCCAATAGTTCACCTTTTTTAGTGATTCATTTCCAACATAAGAAATCACCATATTCGACAAAGAAAAATAGCGCAACATAAACTTTTGAATCGACTCTTTTGTAAAACTTCTAATCGACTCTTCAGTTCCTAAGATATTAGTCCCTAAAGGATGATTTTTGAACAATAAAGCTTCAAAATCGTCAAAAATTCGGTCACTTGGAGAATCCAAATAGGAATTTAATTCATCCAACACCACTTCTTTTTCTTTTTCCAGCTCTTTTTCAGGGAAAGTAGAATGAAACGTAATATCCGCAATCAACTCAACAGCACGTTGTAAATATGCATTAGTAAAAGACGCATAAATAACCATCTCCTCCTTAGATGTATAAGCATTCAACTCTCCACCTACAGCATCCAAACGCGATAAGATATGATAAGACCGTCTGTGTTCAGTGCCTTTAAAAATGCTATGTTCAATAAAGTGCGCCAATCCTTGCTCATCTTCTTTTTCATAGCGAGATCCCGCCAGAACACTTACGCCAAAGTGTCCCACTGGTGTATCTTTTTGTAAATACACCAAACGCAATCCATTTGAGTATTGAATAATTTCAGGAAAAATATCGTACATTCAAAAAATGCGTTAAGGGTTTAGTCGAACAACTGTCCATTGTCCAGATTCAAGGCGGTACACAATTCTATCGTGTAAACGAGAAGGTCTTCCCTGCCAAAACTCAAAGGTATGCGCGTTGACAGCATATCCACCCCAATGGTTTGGGCGCGGAACTTCATTTGGAAATTTATTAGCCAACTCAAAGAAACGATTTTCCAACTCTTCTCTTGAGTTCAACACTTCCGACTGTTGACTAGCCCATGCGCCAATTTGACTGGCTCTAGGTCTTGATTGGAAATAAGCATCGCTTACGGCATCCGCAACTTTTTCAACCGTCCCTTCGATACGCACTTGTTGTTGCATAGCTGGCCAGAAAAAAAGCATTGAAATATGCGGGTTCACATCCAAATCGCGTCCTTTATGCGAAAGATAATTCGTATAAAAAATAAATTGATTGTTCAATAATTCTTTAAGATAAACAATACGAGTTGAAGGCTGATTATTAGAATCACTCGTTGCGATAACGCAGGCATTTGGTTCCACACACTGATTATCGACAGCGTTTTTCATCCATTGATTAAACAAATCAAAAGGATTAACACCATAGACATCTTCCAACTTTCCTAAATCGAAATCGCTATGATCATTGCGTAAGTCTTCTAAAAAATCATCCATTATGAAAGATTATTCGTTATCGTATTCGTCTTCAATTTCACTATCTACTTCTTCGAAATCATCTTCGCTCACATCTTCATCATCCAAATCTGAACCAGCAGCAGAGAAGACAACCCCTTTACCAGGAGTAGATTCTTCCAGTTCAAAATCTTCCATTTGGCGACGTCCAACTTCGCGATCTAAATTTTCAGTTGCTGGAAAAATATCCACAATTGGAGAATAAACAATTGAAGGAATAGAAAAATCCACCATTAATGATTTGTATTCTTCTTGCACACGTTCGTATGCTTCTTTAGCAGTTCCAGCAGAAACCAAAACAGTTTGGCTAACTTTCTTCACTTTATCAGAATTGATTTCAGCCGATTCATAGGTCACTTTACATTTCCACCAAGTAAAAGCATCTTCATACAAGAAAACATCGTGTAATTCAGTGCGAGAAATACTAACCACATCAAATTCACCACGGATTAATTCACCCAATTCAGTATAAATACGAGCTTCAGCATCCGTAAACGATTCAGCAGATAATAAATAAGGCTCAGAAACACGCTTAAATTCACCAGTTTCTAATTGTTTAGTATATTTAACCTTAACGGTGTACCAAGTTTGCAAGTGCATAATTTCTTTTGTTTAAAAAATTCAAGAATACAAAGATACGAAATGAAGCAGAAAAAAAGTATATTTGTACAAATATATTTTAGGCTAAAAAACACCTTTAAAAGAAGGAAAAAAGAAAAAAACAGGAAAGTCAAAACAGTCAACCGTTTCTTTTTTCAGTTTTTAACAAGAATTTATTGACATTTGGTTTGTTAATAAAAATCAAATTACTATCTTTGCACCCCCGTTCCATTGTGGGAGGGGAAAATTGTCTTATTATTTAAACGTAAAATTGTGGATACATTAAGTTACAAAACGATTTCCGCTAACAAAGAAACTGCTGATAAAAAGTGGTATGTAGTGGATGCTGAAGGCCAAACATTGGGTCGTTTAGCAAGTAAGGTGGCGAAAGTAATTCGTGGAAAACACAAACCGAATTACACACCTCACGCTGACTGTGGTGACAACGTTATTGTCATCAATGCTGAGAAGGTATCATTTTCAGGTACAAAATTAGTAGATAAACAGTATATCCGATACACAGGATATCCAGGAGGGCAACGTTCTTTAAGCGCTCAAGAGCAATTAGAGAAAAACCCAACTCGTCTTATCGAAAAAGCTGTTAGAGGTATGTTACCTAAGAACAACTTAGGTCGTGCTATTAACAAGAACTTGAAAGTTTATGTTGGTTCAGAGCACAAACAAGAGGCTCAAAAACCAGAAGTATTAAATTTAGATACATTCAAATAATCGCATGGAAGTAGTAAACGCATTAGGAAGAAGAAAAACAGCTGTTGCTCGTGTGTATGTAACACCAGGAAAGGGTAACATTACTGTTAACAAGAAGGACTACAAGGAGTTTTTTCCAGTAGACGTTCTTCAATATAAAGTTGAGCAGCCATTCACATTGACTGAAACAAAAGGTCAATATGATGTAACTGTAAACGTACAAGGTGGTGGTATTAATGGACAAGCTGAAGCAGTTCGCTTAGGTATTACACGTGCATTAATTGAAATCAATGCAGACCACAAACCTACGTTGAAAGAAGAAGGATTAACAACACGTGACCCACGTATGGTTGAACGTAAAAAACCAGGTCAACCGAAAGCACGTAAGAAATTCCAATTCTCTAAACGTTAATATTGGTTATTATTGCTTTTTGGAGCAATTACAAGAAATAAGTTGTTTAGTATCCAAACTTAGAAGTAGCTTTCTTTTAAGAACCCTTTTAAGTTGAATTACTAACGGAAAGTAAACACAAAAAAATTAAACAAAATGTCAAAAGTAAGTTTTGAAAATTTATTAGAAGCTGGTGTTCATTTTGGACACTTGAAAAGAAAATGGAATCCGGCGATGGCTCCGTATATCTTTGAAGAGAAAAAGGGTATCCACATCATCGACCTTAATAAGACAATTGCTCAATTAGAGATTGCTACGGCTGCTGTTAAGCAAATCGCCAAGTCTGGAAAAAAGATTCTTTTCGTTGCAACTAAAAAACAAGCAAAAGAAATCATTGCTGACAAAGTAGGTGCTGTAAACATGCCTTTCGTAACTGAACGTTGGACAGGTGGTATGTTAACAAACTTCCAAACTACTCGTAAGTCTATTCGTAAAATGGCTAACATTGATAAGATGAAAACAGACGGTACTTGGAACACATTAAATAAAAGAGAGCGTTTATTCAAAGATCGTCAACGTGAAAAATTGGAGAAAAACTTCGGTTCTATCGCGGATATGACACGTCAACCAGCGGCTTTGTTCGTTGTTGATATCTTGAAAGAGCACATTGCTATTGCTGAAGCTAAAAAATTGAACATTCCAATTTTCGCAATGGTAGATACAAACTCTAATCCAAAAGCTGTGGATTTCCCAATTCCTGCAAACGATGACGCTACTAAGTCTATTGCTATCATCTTAGATGCAATCACTGGTGCTATCAAAGAAGGTTTGGAAGACAGAAAAACAATGAAAGACAAAGCTGAGGACGGACCAAAAGCTGAAGCTAAAAAAGCAGAAGTAACTGCTGAAGAAACAAAAGAAGATTAATTAATTTAAAAACTTAATACAATGGCAATTACAGCAGCTGACGTTAATAAATTACGTCAACAAACTGGAGCAGGAATGATGGACTGCAAAAACGCTTTAGTGGAAGCTAATGGCGATTTTGAAGCTGCAATTGATATCCTTCGTAAAAAAGGACAAAAAGTAGCTGCAAAAAGAGGTGAAAATGAAGCAAAAGAAGGTTTCGTTTTGGCTCAAGTTTCAGATGACAATACAACAGGTATCGTTTTCGCTTTGAACTGTGAAACTGACTTCGTAGCGAAAAATGATGGTTACCGCACATTGGTTGAATCTTTAATGAATGTTGCAATGGCTAACAAACCTGCAACTGCAGAAGATTTGTTGAACTTGAAATTTGACGATAAATTAACTGTTGCTGAAAAAATCACTGAACAAATTGGTGTTATCGGTGAAAAATTGGAAGTTACTGGTTATGGTATCTTAAACAGCGATGCTGTTGTTGCATACAACCACCCAGGAAACCAATTGGCAACTTTAGTAGCTGTTAACAACAACTCACCTGAAGCTATCGAAGCTGGTCGTCAAGTTGCAATGCAAGTTGCTGCTATGAACCCAATCGCTTTAAACAAAGATGGTGTTGACGCTCGTACAATTGAACGTGAAATCGAAGTTGGTAAAGAATTAGCTATCCAAGAAGGAAAACCTGCTGAAATGGCTGAAAAAATTGCTGAAGGTAGATTAAACAAATTCTTTAAAGAGAATACATTGTTAAGCCAAGAATTTATCCGTGACAACAAATTGTCTGTTGAACAATTCTTGAACTCAACTGTGAAAGGTTTGACAGTTTCTGACTTCAAACGCACTTCACTTAGTTAATAAAAAAAATCAATAAAAGAGAGGCTAATCGTAAAGGTTAGCCTCTCTTTTTATATTCAAAACTACTCATCCTATTCCCTATTTTTAGAATCAGAGTCAAAGTAACTTTGAGAACATCTTAATGAGAATTAATCCAACCGTTTTCAAGAGCTTTAACAACTAACTCTAAGGCGTTATGAGTACCCGTTTTAGAGTGTATATTTTTTCGGTGAGTGCTCACAGTGTCTTTGCTTATATGTAAAGCTTCGGCTATTTGTTGACTCGTATAATTTTGGGCAATATAAGAAACAATTTCTCTTTCGCGAGGAGTTAACTTTGCGTCTTCTGTCGCATATTCTTCCAAATTATTTTCTACGTTGAAAAAAGATTGGCCTTCTGCGATGTTAATAAAAGACAAAGACATTGACGAATCTGTTTTAATATCAGAAATATCCGTATGAATAACAAAATTTCGCAAAATACTACCTTCTTGATCAGACTCAATAGTTATTGACTGCTGCATAATAGTAATATAATTGCCATCCTTTTTTCTAATTCTATAATTATAACGCGATTTATAATTCATTAATTCAGAAACAGGTAACTTCTTTTTAAATGTAACAACAGCACGTTCAAATCGCATGAAAGTTGGAAAATCATCAGGATGAATACTTTGTAAAAGGACTTCAATAGTGAATTCTTCAGGAGTGTAGCCTAATAATTGTAAAACGTTGTCAGAACAATATTCAATTTCAGAAATACCAGGAAGAAAAACAAAACAATAAGACTCATTGATTTGAAACAATTTTAAAAACTTATGATACAATTGGAACTGAAGCAATTCGTTTTTCGTTAAATCACGTCGACCAATGGATTGCCAATTGTGTTTTAAATCAGTTATATTGTTTTTCGACATATTGGATAATTTTAATAAACATCGAAATTAAAAACATATTAAACATGAATCTAATAGAATTCAGATGCATTAAACAGTGAAAATAAGAGGCTACACCTCTGTGTAGCCTCAAAAAAATTATACTTGTAAGCTTTCTCCAATCGAAAGTAAAATCAATTCCTTACCAGATTTTTTGAATTCATTAATTGATGCTTCATGGTCAATGGCAATTAATTCAGCTGTGTCATAATGTACACCCAAGATTTTATTGCATTTTACAAAATCAGAGGCCACAATCGCCTCAGACACATCCATCGTAAAATTACCTCCAATAGGGAAAATAGCAAGGTCTAACTGAAAGAATAAAGGCAACAATTGCATATCAAGCGTCAAAGCCGTATCTCCAGAAATATAAATAGATTTGCCGTTAGCAGTCAACACAAAACCAATTGGATTTCCACCGTAAGTTCCGTCAGGAAAAGAAGAAGAATGAACTGCGTTAACAGCCTTTATCGTTCCGAAGTCAAAGGTAAAACTTCCACCTTGGTTCATTGCATGCCCTTTATAGTTCTTTTGACCATAATAAGTCACAATTTCATGATTTGAAATAATGGTAGCGCCAGTTCGTTCTACAATAGCATCAACGTCCATGATGTGATCATAGTGTGCATGTGTTAATAAAATATAATCTGCCTTTAATGTATCAATAGAAATAGATGTAGCATTCGGATTCGCAGAAATAAAAGGATCAACTAAAATGTGTTTCCCATTTAATTCAATGCCAAGACTAGAATGTCCGTAAAAAGTGATTTTCATAAAAATTGCTTTAAAATTTATGCAATCTATGAAATTAATTTTAAATATCAAAAAAATGTTCAATAAAAATACCCATTGGTGGGTATTGTAACTGGAAAAATAAAAGATTTACTTTGCAGTAGAGAATAAAAGATTCGTAGTTGTATAATTAACAATCTAACCACTATTTAAAGCATTATCTTAATCTAACCACGTTAATTAAGGTTTAGTTTTCTAAAAGAGTTGTCATTTGGCAACTCTTTTTGTTTTAAACAATCACAGCATTACAAAACAAATAAAGCCAATAAATAGGAGTAATTAATTAAATAATTCATTTAGGTAGTGGAATGATAGTAGACTTAATCAATAACATCGCATACAATGAAATCAAAAAAAGGGTTGCCGTTTGGCAACCCTTCTGATTATGATTTAAGAAAAAAATCTTATTTAATAACAGCAATTTTTCTTACAGTTGTAGCACTTGCAGATTTTACCTCTAAGAAGTAATAAGCAGCTGAAATAGAAGAAGAAATTGGCAATCCAAAAGAAACAGGTTGGTTTCTTTCGTTTTTAACTACTGACAAAATCTCTTCACCTTGTAAGTTTCTCAAAGTAAATGTTACAGGCTCATCTTTAGCGATGTATTCGATTACTAAATCATTACCAACATTAACAGGGTTTGGAGCAATTACCAATTCATGTTCAGTTGAGAAATCATTTTCTAAAGATAAAGTACCAGAAACATTGATGTTATCAATAAACAAGTTATTTGAATATTGAGAAGCTACAAACTCAATTTTGAAACGAGTTCTACTATCGCTAGCTGTTGCATTAAACGTGCGAGAGTAATGACCCCAGTCAGAAGCTGAAGTTGGATTAAAATCGATATTACCAGCAAAACCAGCTGTAGCTAAAGCACTCTTTTCAATTGTAGATTGAGTTGGAGTTCCTAAAGCAACCCATGTTTTACCACAATCTCTTGAATAATAAACTTTAATTTTTTCTGTCATTTGAGATGACTGAACAGCATTTGTAGCGTATGAATAATCAAAGCTAAAAGTAATTCCAGAAGTATTTCTCAAATCCATTGGAGGAGTAATAATAGCATTTGACTCACCATTCAAGTTTTGGAAGTATCTAGACTCTTGTGATCCTGGTAAAACTCCAGCTAAACTTTTGTGTAAAAGAAGCTTGATAGATTTTGAGCTATTGTACCCTACGTTGGAAACAAAAAACTTATTTTCGTCGTTGTTAGTTTCGTAACGTAATTGTTCTGTTTGGCTAGTTTCCATGTCGTAAGAACGAGGACCTACAAAAGACCAATCAGGTTGTACGTCGATGTATTGATCGAAAACTTTAGAAACTTCACCAGCAGAGTTAGTAACTTTTAAAGTAACTTTCTTTTTACCCCAAGAAGTAAAAGAAACAACTGGATTAGCAGAAGTACTTGTAGCAGGGCTACCATCTTGGAAGATCCACTCTCTTGTTGTAACAGGAGCGTTGAATGACTTATCACTAAAAGTAACGCTTTCACCAACACATGTAAAACGTGTAGAAGCATTGATAGCTACAATTGGTAAACAAATTGGTTTTGGGTCCAACAATACACCTGTAGCTTGAGCAGTTTCAGGAGTAACAATATTACTTCTCAATGCATCAGAGCTGTTTAATGTATGTCTCATAACAGCTACTTGACCAGGAGTAAACATATATGAACAGTAAGAGTAATCCATATAGTTTTGGTAATTTTCATAAACTGTAGTATCACAAATTTTTGAACCTTCTGGAGTAGGACAATAATTGTATCCTTTAGTTACAGGAGTATCATCAATACCATCATCACCACAAGCAACACCTGGCTCATTATCAAATCCCCAAACGTGAGGAATAGATAACCAGTGAGCAGCTTCGTGACCTAAAGCGAAAGCTTTACCCAAGTTACTTGGAGCTAAACGACCTACATAATCGTAAAGCATAACGATACCATCTAACCAGTAGTTAACACCATTTACTGTAGTTGGGAACATTGAATACCCAGCAGCAGATGAATTAGCGATTCTATTTACAACCCAAACGTTCAAATACTTAGAGCGATCCCATTGATTTAATTTAGACTCAGCAGCACCCTTAAAAGTTTCATGTGTATAAATTCTGTTAATACCATTCGTACAATTTCCCCAAGGGTCATACGCAGCTAATCTAAATTCAATTTTAGTATCAGCAATTAAATTTTGAAATGCTGGGATAACATTCACTGTGTCTGGATTCAATTTTCTAAATTGAATGTTCATATATTCCACAGCGTCAACCAAGTTAGCATCTGGAATGTTCTCTGGCCCATATTGGTGTAAAACGTGGAAAACAACTGGAATAATATATACAGAACCATCATCACCTCCTGCTTTTTCAATTTGTGCATTCGCAATCAATTTTTTAAGATCTTTTGCTAAAGAAGGATCTTCTTTCACCATTTGTTGATGAATATGGTCCGTACCACAGAAATGATGATTCTGTGCCCATGTTGTTGCTGAAGCAATTAACAGCATTAATAATGAGTGTACAAGTTTTTTCATAATCAATTAAAAATTTGGCTAAAGTTACAAAATATTTTTAATACAAATGAAAATCAATTGATATAATAATTTTTTACTAAAAAAAACCTTCTAATGACAAGGCTTTTACACTAAAACTAAACAACTGAATTTCAATAATGTAAAATTAAATAATATTTGTACATGTTTTTAAAATCTTATTCTAAATCTAGCAACTATTGAGTGTAAGCAACTAATTTGAATTTTAACGGTGAAATAACGACGAATTTGAAGGTTTTCCAAAAAGAAATTTTCAATATATTATTAAGGTATAGAAAAAAATATACTAATTTCGCAAATTCCAAATCATGTAATAGTAAAAATATGGCAAAAAATCTGGTTATAGTCGAGTCCCCTGCTAAAGCAAAAACAATCGAAGGTTATTTAGGAAAAGATTTTACCGTAAAATCTAGCTTTGGTCATGTTAGAGACTTAACAAAAAAGGGATTAGCCATTGATATTGAAAATAATTTCACGCCGGCTTATGAAGTGTCGGCTGATAAAAAACAATTGGTTAGTGAACTTAAGAAATTAGTGAAAGAAGCTGAAGTAGTGTGGCTCGCAACGGATGAGGACCGCGAAGGAGAAGCTATTTCTTGGCACTTATATGAAACTTTAAATTTAAAGAAAAAAGACACTAAACGCATCACTTTCAATGAGATAACTAAAACAGCTATTCTTAAAGCAATTGATAATCCAAGAACGATTAATCAAGAATTAGTAAATGCTCAACAAGCAAGAAGGGTACTTGATCGTTTAGTTGGTTTTGAACTTTCACCTGTGTTATGGAAAAAAGTGAGACCTAATCTTTCTGCTGGTCGCGTTCAATCTGTTGCTGTTAAATTAATCGTTGAAAAAGAACGAGAAATTGAGGCTTTTAGAGTGAATGATTTCTTCCGTGTAAATGCCAATTTCATTGCTAAAAATGGTCGTTTAAGAGCAGAATTATCTACTCATTTAAAAGATAATAAAGCTGTTGAAAGCTTTTTAGAAAGTAGTAAAAATGCCAATTTTGCTGTTACTGATGTTCAACAAAAGCCGGCAACAAAAAAACCAGCTGCTCCTTTTACAACCTCAACATTGCAACAAGAAGCCAGTTTAAAACTTGGCTTTTCAGTTTCTAGAACAATGTCTGTGGCTCAAAGTTTATATGAATCTGGTCACATTACTTATATGAGAACGGACTCTGTGAATCTATCCGACACAGCACTTAATGCTGCAAAAAATGAAGTAGTCAAAAGTTATGGTTCTGAGTATTCTAAACCAACAAAATATGTTACAAAATCTTCTGGTGCTCAAGAAGCACACGAAGCTATAAGACCAACAGACTTCTCAGCTCACTCCATCAACATGGGAAGAGATGAAGATAGGCTGTATGATTTAATTTGGAAAAGAGCCATTTCTTCGCAAATGAGCCACGCTGAATTAGAAAGAACAACCATAACGATTGAAGCTAAAGGTGTGAAAGAACACTTCCAAGCTAAAGGTGAAGTTATTAAATTTGATGGTTTCTTGCGCATATACATCGAATCTAACGTGGACGATGAAGAAGAGGATGAACAAACGCAAGATTTATTGCCTAAAGTAGAAATAGGTGAGCAATTAACAACAGACAACATTGTTGCTACTCAACGTTTTACACGCCCACCATCACGTTATGTAGAAGCTTCTTTGGTAAAAAAATTGGAAGAGTTAGGCATTGGTCGACCTTCAACTTATGCACCAACCATTTCAACTATTCAAAAAAGAGGTTATGTTGAAAAACGTGAACGTGAGGGCGAAGAGCGTAGCTACACAGTGTATGAGTTGAAAAATCAAACTATCCAATCTCAAGTTAAAAAAGAAGTAACTGGGAAAGAAAAAAACAAACTTTCTCCAACAGACATTGGCATGGTGGTTACTGATTTCTTGGAAGAACATTTCGGTCAAATTATGGATTATCACTTCACTGCTGAAGTAGAGGAAGAATTTGACAAAATTGCTCAAGGATTAACCGAATGGACAAAAATGATTCACGATTTCTACAATCCTTTCCACTCAAATGTTGAAAACACATTACAACATTCTGAAAGAGCGACGGGTGAAAGAGAAATTGGTATTCATCCAGAATCTGGCAAAAAAATCATTGCTCGAATCGGTCGTTTTGGCCCTATGGTACAAATTGGTGATGAAATGGTGGATGGCGAAAAACCTGTTTTTGCTTCATTAAGAGGTGAACAGTCCATCAATAATATCACTTTAGAAGAAGCTTTGGATTTATTCAAATTACCACGCACTTTGGGCGAATATGAAGGTCAAACATTAAAAGCTAACACAGGTCGATTTGGCCCATACATCCAACATGGAAAAGTATTTGCATCTATTCCTAAAGGAGAAGACCCATTGA
Organism: uncultured Fluviicola sp.; assembly: GCA_964580465.1. Lineage (GTDB taxonomy): Bacteria > Bacteroidota > Bacteroidia > Flavobacteriales_D > Crocinitomicaceae > Taishania. The sequence continues at coordinate 21,233 of CAZOKJ010000031.1, forward strand.
ATATCAGTTTTGAAAGAGCGGTGGAAATTGTTCAAGCAAAATTAGAAGCTGATGCAAATAAAATAATCAAAACTTTTGAGGAAGATGCTACCATGCAATTGTTAAATGGTCGCTGGGGTGCCTACCTTAAAATTGGTAAGAATAATTTTAAACTTCCTAAAAATGTTGAAGTTGAAAAATTAACGTATGAAGAATGCGTAGAAATAAGCAAAAATCAAGAAAAACCGAAGGCAAAACCGAAGGCGAAAAAAACAAAAAAATAAATTCATTCAAAAAGTCGTTTTTTTAAACGACTTTTTTTTGTTTAATGAAATTTATTGTTTATGTTTGTTCTTGAAAATTAAATACATCGTTATGAAAAAAACTTTACTCTCTTTATTACTACTTGGTGGAGCTCAGTTAGCAACTGCTCAACAAACTTCCGTTCAAGTATTATCTCCAGCTCATTTAGTGCAAGGTTTTGACCATTCAATGGCATCTTGGGGAGCTACTCCAGACATGACAAATCCAGCTAACAGAGTAATCGCTCCAATTATGATTGCTCGTTCTACCTCTGGAACAGAAGGAGATTCTTTAATGTGTAATCCTACTACAATGGACTTAACTGGTAAAATTGCAATCGTTTACCGTGGTTCATGTGAGTTTGGATTAAAAGCTAAAAATGCATGGGACGCTGGAGCCGCTGCTGTTGTTGTTGTAAACAACGTTCCTGCTGACCTTGTTAGTATGGCTGCTGGAGCAAACGGTGACGTAGTTACTGTACCTGTAGTTTCTATCACAAAAGAAGCTGGTGCTATTTTACACCAAGCTTTAGGTGATGGTGAAACCGTTGACATGTTAATTGGTAACAAAATTGGTTACTATCAAAATGACTTAGGTACTGTACCTGGTTACACAGCTAACGTACCTGCACAAGTTCCTGTAGAATTAGCTCCAAATACAGCTAAATTCCCAATTAAATTTGCTGCTCAAATTTATAACTACGGAGCTTCTACTCAAACAAACGTAAGAGTTGACGCAACTATCAAAAAAGATGGCAATGTTTTCTATCAAACTTCTAGTAACGTTATTCCTTCTTTCGCATCTGGAGATTCAACAGATCAATTCACATTTGCTGATTACAATGGTAACTTAGGAATTGGTGATTACGAAATCATTTACGAAATCGTTTCTGACGCAACTGATGACGCTCCAACAGACAACACAATGTCTTACACATTTAGAGTGAATGGTGATAAGCGTTTTGCTTTTGCTAAGTATGATTACACAAACAACGAAACATTCAACTCAGGAAACTATGCGCCTAGCACTAGAGAGGGTGTTTTCAAATCTTGTATCGTATTCAGAAATGCAGACGCACACACGTTAGGAGTTAAAGGTATTCATTTCGTTTCTTCTATTAAAGACGATCAATCAATGGTTGGACAAGAAATTTTGGTTGAAGTATTCAAGTGGGCTGACAACTTCCAATTTGGTGTAGCTTCTCCTACATTTAACGCTGTTACTCCAGTTACAGATTACATGTACACTTACGAAGACGAATTAGCAAATGAATTTGTATTCTCTCCAGTAAATGAGTATGTATTGTTAGAAGATAATGTTAAATACTTAGCTTGTGTTGGAACATACCACCCAGACGTATATTTAGGTTATGATAATGAAACGAAGTATGATTATTACTCTACACTTGCTTCAACATACATTTCTCCAATTTTAAATAAAGACACTTGGTATGCAGGAGGTTTCCAAGGTGGGCCAGTTCCTTCATTGACTATTGAATTCTTTACTGACGAGGAATTAAGCGTTATGAATGCTAAAAAATTAACAGGAGCAATGATTTTCCCTAATCCAGCAACTGACAAAGTAAATATCAAAGTTGATAATTTTGCTGGTGCTGCTCAGTTAATCGTTACTGACTTAGTTGGTAAAACTGTTATTGCTGAAAATGTTACTATCAACGAAAATGGATTGGTTTCATTTGATTCTTCAGCTTTAACAACTGGTATGTACATGGTAAACATGAAATTAGCTAACGGTTCTACTGTTAAAGCTTCTGTTTCAATTAAATAATTCAACATTTAATTCATACTGCAAGAGGTTATCCAAATGGGTAACCTCTTTTTATTTTAACATGTATCCAAAAAATAATTGATGTAAATCCAATAGTTTTTAACTCAATCTGAATGTTAATTTTACAAGAAGGTTCAGATTTTAAGGTATATCTTTAGAATGTAAAACTAAGGTCTATAAAAGAGACTATGCAATGGCAAAACCCAATACATTGAAAGGAAGAAAAATACTTTAAAAAGTTTCATCAGTTAATGATTGCACTTATTGCATCCACCATCAGCTTCACCTTCCTTACTAAATTGACGTGCTATTTTTCTACCTAAGAAGTAAACAGCTGTTCCAATAATCGCTATAACAATAATTACTTGCATCGCTTAAGACAATAAATTAAAGGCAATAAAAGCACCAATGTAAGCCATAATTCCGAATAAAACCAATTGATAAATAGGCCATTTCCAGCTACCTGTTTCTCGTTTAACTACAGCTAAGGTTGCCATACATTGCATTGCAAAAACATAAAAAATCATTAATGAAACGCCAGTAGCTAAGGTGTAAACCGGTGTTCCGTCTGTTCGCTTTGCTTGTTGCAATTTTTGACGCAAAGTTTTGTTATCCTCCCCGTCATCGTGAACAGAATAAATAGTTGCTAAAGAACCAACAAAAACCTCCCTAGCAACGAAAGAAGTGATAAGAGAAATACCAATTTTCCAGTCATATCCAATAGGCTCAATCATCGGTTCAATGGTTTTTCCCATTATGCCAATGTAAGAATTTTCCAACTGAGCTGAAGCAATGTGCTCTTCTACTAATTCTTCATCCCAATTTTTTTGTTTTGCTTCCATTTGAACCTTGTCAATGGCAGCATTTAGTCTTTTTTCTGGTCCATAAGAAGCCAAAGCCCACAAGATAATAGAAATAGAAAGAATGATTTTACCAGCATCAATAACGAAAATCTTAGCTTTTTCAAACACGGTAATTCCAACATTTTCCCAACGTGGCATTTTGTAAGCCGGCATTTCTAACAATAAATACCCCTTTCCTTTAGACTGAACGACAAATTGCATGATCCAGGCAACCACTAGCGCAGAAACTACTCCCAAGGTGTATAAACCAAACAATACCAATCCTTGTGCATTTAAACCTAAAAAATGAGTATCTGGAATAACCAGTGCAATCAAAATAGTGTAAACAGGAATGCGAGCAGAACAACTAATTAAAGGCGTAACAAAAATGGTAATCATTCGTTCTTTCCAGTCAGAAATCGTTCTTGCTGACATAACAGCTGGAATAGCACACGCAGCAGCTGACATCAGAGGAACGACGCTTTTACCATTTAACCCAAAAGGACGCATTAAACGATCCATAATAAACACCACCCTCGCCATGTAGCCCGTTTCTTCTAATACCGTTAAAAAGAAAAATAGGATAGCAATTTGAGGCACGAACACCACTACTCCACCAATACCAGGAACTATACCTTCCGCAATGAGGTCAGACAAAATCCCTGAAGGCAGCAATTGGCTAATTTGCACACTCAAAGAAGCAAATAACGCCTCAATCCAACCCATTGGAACTTCAGAAAAAGTGAAAATAAATTGAAAAATAGTGATCAAAACCAATGAAAAAATAACATAACCTAAAATTGGATGCGTTATTATTTTATCCACTTTTGTGCTAAACGTTTCTTTCTTCTTAAATTCACTTTTTTTCACAACAGAAGGAAGAATCTCATCAATTTTAGCGAAGCGTTTTTCAGCTTCAGCCTCTTGGCTTTGAATATCATCTAGCGTTCCAATTTTAGCTCCTTCTATAAATGGCTTTCTGTTTGCATTTTCAGTTGCTTTAAAAATAGATTCAATGATTCGTGCTTTACCAAGTTTAACACGAGCATTACTTGTTACAATTACCGCATCAGGAAACAATTCTTCCAACGCTTGATAATCAATTACCAATTGGTGACGTTGCGCTATGTCAATCATATTTAACACCATCACAATCGGTTTACCTAAATCATATATTTGACTGAAAAAAAATAAATTTCTTCTTAAATTGGATGCATCTAAAACGACAACATATACATCTGGATCTTCCTCTTTAGTTTCACCAAAAAGCAGGTCATAGACGACTTTTTCATCATTTGAATGCGGATAAACACTATAAGTTCCAGGATAATCTACAATGGTATGCTGCTCGTCGTTATGTTTAAAGGACCCCGTTTTTTTATCTACTGTTACACCTGGAAAATTCCCTACTTGCTGACGCATACCTGAAAGTAAGTTAAAGATAGAACTCTTACCAGAATTGGGATTCCCTAAAAGTGCGATTTTCATGTTTATTATTTTGAAACTTCAATTAAATCTGCCTCTGACAAACGTAACGACAATACGAAACCTTCTACATCCACAGCAATCGGATCTCCAAAAGGAGCATCGTAAAGAACTTCCAAACGACTTCCAAAAGTTACACCTAACTCCAGTAACTTAGAACGAAGTTCATCACCCACAACCGATTGAACGACAACAGGCGTTTGTTTTTCCACTTTGCTCAGTTTTAGAACGTTTGACATAGCTCAATTTTAAAGTGCAAAAATAAGCAATATATTGCAAAATCTAGTTTTATTTAGAAAGATTATGAATAAGTTTTAATTAAATACCTCTTTTAGGGTATTGTGGTGTAATTCTAAAAGAGGATACGAATACAAAAAACATTAGAAAATGACACTATTAATGTGCCAAAGAATCTGAATGAGTGTGCGTAGGAGATGTTTCAGGTGTGCAACATTTCATTTGTACCTGAGGTTTTGGCTGTGCTTCTAAAACTTGATCATTTTGATAAATCATTTCAATTTTTGGGCTTATGTAAGGGATCCCAAGATTTAACCCTCTTAACACAACCAAAAGTCCTACAATAGTCATCAAATAGGGAATAAATTTTGATACTTTTTGTCGCCATGCTCCGGATAACCTAGAGGCAAAAAATGTAATGGAAACCATCATTGGCAGCGTTCCTAATCCAAAAAAGAACATTGCTAATACACTTTCAACAATGGAAGGTTGGACCAATGCATTTGTGAGTGCTATAAAAACCATTCCACAAGGTAATAATCCATTTAGAGCTCCTAAACCGATTAGCTTAAGCGGATTTGTTGAGCGAATAACTTTACCAATTCCTCTGCTAATTAACACACTTAGACGCGCAATGTATTTGGATTCACCAATACGAAAAAACTGATGCCAAGCTATTAAAATAATTACAATTCCAGCTGCTATGCTTAACCATTGCATCCACTGAATACTCTGTACGGTCAAGCCAATAAATCCAATCAATAAGCCAAGCAAAGAGTAGGAACTTATACGGCCTAAATTATATTGTAATGTATCAAAAAGAGCTGTTAAAGTTGATTTTCTATTAACAGGAATTGCCATTGCGATAGGACCACACATCCCCAAGCAATGAAATGCTGAAGAAATACCTATGATGAATCCTAATAACATGTTAAAACTGATTTAAAATTGAGAGCGAAAACACATGCCCTCAATCAAACGATTATTTGTCTAATACTTTTGGAATTCTAAAATAATCTGAATCCTTTTTAGGTGCGTTTTTCAACACTTCTTGTTGTGTCAAAGTAACTTCTGGCACATCATCTCTAAGGCGATTAATCTCATCACTCATAAAAATCAATGGTTCTACATCATCAGTATTCACTTCTTGCAACACACCCATAAAAGCGATAATCTTACCCAAATTTTCTTTGGCAGATTGTTTTGATTCTCCTTCAAATTCTAAGCGTGACAAATGCGCGATGTGATCTACTAATTCATCTGTAATTTCCATACTAATTTAATTTGTTACAAAATTACATATTTTAACCGACTTTCTCACTTAGTTAAATAAAAAAATAGCTTTGTTTTGATTTTTAAAACTTTTCACGTAGTTTTATCAACGAATTAAACACAAATTTATCTAAGAACAACTTGTATTATGCAATCATTTTCAGAAATAAATGAATTTATTCAATTCTTACAAGAAGAATTACAATTGGACAAAGAAGAAATCAACGCTCATTCTGAATTTAGAAAGTTGCGCACTTGGAGTTCATTAAATGCTTTAATCATTATCTCTCGCATCAACGATGAATCGAATGTGCTTGTTTCAGGCAGCGACTTGGCAACTTGTACAACAGTAGCAGATTTGCACCAATTCATTATCAATCAATCAAATGGCACTAACTAGTTATACAGGATGTACCATCAAGGGAATTGTCAATGTCTTACCTAAAGAAATTGCTGACAATCTTGACCTTGATTTATTGAGCGAAGATGAACGCAATGCATTAATTGCACACACGGGAATTCGTTATCGCCGAGTAGCTCCTGAGGGTACAACCATCACTGCTTTATTTCACCTAGCAATTGAAAGTGCTTTGGCAAAAACAGATTGGAACACTGAAAGTATTGATGCATTGATTTGTGTAACTCAAACGCCGTCAATGATTATTCCTTCTGTGGCTTCACGATTACACGCTTCATTGAAATTACCAATTTCGGTGCTAAGTTTTGATATTGTTTCTGGTTGTGCTGGCTTTGTGTATGGTTTAAATGCTATCTATGGTATTTTGTCAGGGATTAAAAACAAAAAAAGTAGAGCTATTTTATGTTGCGGTGATTTATCTACCCAATTAATTGAAAAAACAGATCGAAGTGTTCAGCCTATTTTCTCAGATGGTGTTGCGGCAATTTTAATCGAACACGACCCTGCAAGCACAGAAACACTCGCCTATTTCAACCTTGAATCGGACGGAAGTGGACAACACGCCATTGAAATGATTGACAATGATTTAAATCAATCATTTATGCGTTTAAATGGATTAGACGTTTTTGCTTATTCTGTTAAACACGTCCCTACGAATATTAAAAACTTACTCGATTTTGCAAATGTAAACCCTACCACACCTGATTATTATTATTTACACCAAGCCAATAAATTAATCAACGAAAAAATACGAAAAAAGCTTGCCCTCCCAGAGGAAAAAGTACCTTACTCCATCACTGAATTTGGAAACACAGCATCAGCAAGTATTCCAGTAACCATGGGGAGTCATTGGCCTATGCAACCTTCTACAAATTGGGTTGTGTGCTCTGGTTTTGGTGTTGGGTTTTCAATGGCAAGTGTTTTCATGTTGTACCAACCTGAATTTTGCGATATAGAATGGTTTTAAACCACAAATGTTCCCTCACTTGACATTCAAATCACAGCATAAACATTCATAATCATGCTTAAAATGATTCTTTTCACAAACTTATAATGCATATTCACAAGAAAATAGGGTTGTTTGCTAAAAAAAATGGATACAACAATGTATTTTCAGTTAGTTTTATCTAGAATTGACTAAACAATTTGACAACTAATTTAAAACTAAAAATACACAATATGAAAATGACATTTTTGCTAGTAGCTACAATGATTTGGGGTTCTTGCCAAGTAAAAGCCAATAATTCTGATGTTAACATGGAAGTAGAAAACGCTGTTTCATCTCAAACTGAAATTGTTAGTGAAGAAACTACTGGCATTGAAAGCACTGAGGATGACGGCCAAAGAATTGAAAAAATCAAAGCTTCTTTTGCTAGAATCAATGCTATTAAAAAATGGGATAAGGTAAAAACTAAAAATTTAGAAGGTTCTTCCGAAGGTGCCACAGCAACTTTTTACATTTTAAGCAATGAAGTACAAAAAATTGTGTGTTCATATATGAGCGGCACAGGTAAAACTACTTTGGAATATTACCTTGAAAATGGACAAGTATTTTTTGTTTATGAAAAAGAAACTCAATACAACCGTCCAATCTATTACGACAAACAAATGATGGAAGAAAATGGTGACACAGAATACTTTGATCCGAACAAATCTATTGTTAAAGAAAAACGTTTTTATTATAGCGATTCCAAGCAGTTAATCCGATGCATCATTAATAAGGTTACTCAAAAAATGACGGATGAAATCAAAGAAGAAAACCAACGTATTTTAGAAATTTATTCCGAAAACTTGCGAACATATTAAATCATTTTATGGACAATTTATAATAAAATAGGGAACCGTTGAGCTCCCTATTTTTGTTCGTTATCTATTTACTATAACTTAATCAATTTTGTTACTTGTTGCTGATTTACCTTTAGGAAATAAACACCTCTCACTTCTTTCGACAATTCAATAATTGTGTGAATGGATTTAATTTCAACTTGTTTGATTAATTGTCCTGTTGTTGAATAAACTTCAATTGTTTGGTTCAATACCAACATTAGCTCCATTCGTAACTTTAATTTGAGCATTCAAATTATTTACTGTTACTATAAATATAACTGTTATAATAATTATTTTTTTCATTGTTT
>CAZOKJ010000032.1:0-29062 GCA_964580465.1 uncultured Fluviicola sp.
TTTAGATGGAAATTATAAATATTAGGTAGAATTATTATAAATTAAGTGCTGGATTCAAGTCACAAATGCAACTTTTTAATTAAACAATAATTTATCCATTACAAATATAGGATTTTCAAATTGTAAACGCTTCCTTGGTCTGCTATTTATTTTTTTTTCAAGCTCCTTAACTTGCTCCATAGTAATGGTCGTAAAGTCAGTTGACTTTTTGAAGTATTGCCTTATTAAACCATTTAAGTTTTCGTTGGATCCACGTTCCCAGGAATGATATGGGCGAGCAAAGAAATAATCAATACTAAGCTCTTCAGCAACGAATTCATGATAAGCAAATTCCTTTCCATTGTCAGCTGTTATAGTTTTGATATATGGCTTCCAATCCTCTAATTCTTCTATCATTGCTTCTCCAACTTCTATTGCTTGCTTAGAATTTACTTTTCTCATTTTCAACATTCCTGAGGCTCTGTCGCAAATAGTAAGTATTGCTTGGTTGTGATTTTTTCCAATGATTAAATCTACTTCTAAATCTCCAAACCTACTCCTTTCATTGACAATGCTCGGACGTTTTTCAATTCCAATTCTATTTTTAAATAATGCTTTTATTATTTTTAACATTACCCCGCTTCCGATATCTCCTACCTTGATTTCTAAGATGTAAGTAGAGGTTGCCTTTTTGTTTCTTGTTAGACCAAATGTGTTGATATATGCGTTCAACAGAAACAGTTTTTTTTATTTTGTTTTTCTAGTGTACAAACAATTTGTTCAGGGCTATAATCTTCTTTAAGTAAAGCCTCCACGTTTTGTTGAACTTCTTTGGTAAACCTGATTTTCTTAGGTTTTTCTTTTTGTCGTTTCTTGTATTTACGTTGTGCTAAATCATGACTGTATTTCCCAGATCGACCATCTCGATTTCGTTTCAACTCCCTACTTACAACAGATTTATCTTTATCAATTGCTTTCGCAATGTCTTTTTGTTTATATCCATTGCGATTCATTACGTTAATTGTGTATCTTTGTTCTAAGGTTAAATGACTCATATTTTGCAACTTTTGGTCGAGGACACAAAGTAAGAGAATTTTATCCATTTCGAGCGAGGGAACATCTTGTGTGTCCTATTGATTGAATAAAACTTAACTTATATCCTCAGAAAAGTTGCATTTATTACTTGAATTCAAGTATTGAAAAAACAATAGATTTTTATTATCTTTATCTAACTTTTGAATAATTAAGTGGAAAGAAAAACATTTTTAAAATACATGACACTGTTACCTTTTTCCAACAATGCAGTGAAATTAGAAACATTGCGTCAGTTATCTTCTTATTTTGAAAATTCTCCAACAATGCCGCTTCTTTTTTTGGGGCATGGTAGTCCAATGAATGCAATTGAAGAAAATGAGTTTGTACAAGGCTTTCAAAAAATAGGAAAGGAGATTGAGCAGCCCTCAGCAATTTTATGTATTAGTGCACATTGGGAAACCAAAGGGACTCGAGTTACGGCTATGCCAAACCCTCTAACGATTCATGACTTTGGAGGATTTCCAAAGGAACTGTATGAAGTAGAGTATCCAGCTCCAGGTAGTCCTGAGTTAGCAACCGTAACGAAAGAATTAGTGAAAAGCACAATCATTGAATTAGACCACGAATGGGGACTGGATCATGGAGCTTGGTCGGTTATTAAGCATCTTTACCCTAATGCTAACATTCCCGTCATCCAGATGAGTATTGATTATACGAAACCTGCTAGTTATCATTATGAATTAGCTAAAGAGTTGAAAGCTTTACGTAAAAAGGGTGTGCTCATTATTGGAAGTGGAAATTTAGTGCATAATTTGCGTATGGTTGCTTGGCAAAAAATAAATGAAAATTATGGTTATGACTGGGCTATTGAAGCAAATGAGAAAATAAAGTCATTTATTTTAAACGAGGATCATCAATCGTTGATTAATTTTTCAAAACAAGGAAAAGCTTTTGAATTAGCAATTCCAACTCCAGAACATTTCATACCTTTACTTTATACATTGGGTTTAAAAGAAAAATATGAGGCACCTTCTTTCTTTAATGATAAACCAATGGCTGGATCATTAACAATGACGAGCGTTAAATTTGATAATTAAAATTTGTTCCTATTATTTACCGATACAAAACTTACTAAAGATATTAGCCAATAAATCATCTTCAGAAATGTTCCCTGTAATGGTACCTAAATGATACATGGCTTGACGAATATCCATGGCAACAAAATCACCAGTGACATTGGTTTCTAAACCTGTTTTAGCTTGCTGTAATGCTTCCCGCGTACGTGTTAAAGCATCACGGTGGCGAACATTGGTAACAATGGTTTCGTTTTGCATGTCAACTCCTTGTGTTAATTGATTGACCATCCAAGCCTTTAATTGCTCAATGTTGATGCCTTGTTTAGCACTGATAGCAATTTCTCCTTCGTTTAATGTCGTTTCTTTTTTATCCGTTTTGTTAGCAATGACTAAAATACGCTTATTGGGATATTGATTTTGAAGGTCTTCTTTCCAAGTTCTTACTTTTTCTAAACTTCCATCAATGCTTACGTCAGCCATGCACAAGACAATCTTTGCTTGTTCAATCTTTTGTTTTGAACGCTCAATTCCTAAGGCTTCAATTTCTTCAGCATGTTCGCGAATCCCTGCTGTGTCAATTAAGCGAAATAAAATTCCATCAATGTTGAGTGTCTCTTCAATGACATCTCGGGTTGTACCAGCAATGTTGCTCACAATGGCTCTGTCTTCTTGCAAAAGTTGATTCAACAAAGTAGATTTACCTGTATTTGGTGCACCAACAATGGCAACGGGAACACCATTTTTAATAGCATTTCCTAATTCGAATGATTGCTCTAATCGTGTGATAATTCCAAGGACTTTTTCGATTAAAGACAATAATTCTGTGCGGTCGGCAAACTCAACATCTTCTTCAGCAAAGTCCAATTCTAATTCAACTAAACTTGCAAAATGAATTAATTCTTCACGGAGCTCTTTTAATTCTGATGAAAAATTACCACGCAATTGATTTAAGGCAATCTCATGTGCTTTTCTAGATTCCGAAGCAATCAAATCGGCAACAGCTTCGGCTTGTGAAAGATCTAATTTTCCATTGAGAAACGAGCGCATGGTAAATTCTCCAGGCTCGGCCATTCGACAACCTTGCGCCAGTAAAACATCCATGATTCGTTGCAAAATGTATGGCGAACCGTGGCAAGAAATTTCAGCACTTTCTTCACCTGTGAAACTTTTTCCTTCGTGAAAAACACTTATCAATACTTCGTCAATTAATTCCCCGTCTTTTGATTTAATTGTTCCAAAATGGAGTGTATGTGTGGCTTTATCAGTAAGATTTTTACTGAAAATAGGGGAGATAAGCTCCAAACTTTTTTTACCTGAAACACGAATAACTCCAATTGCTCCAATACCATTGGGTGTTGCTAAAGCACAAATGACGTCGTTTTGATTTGCTACCATGCTACAAAGTTAAGAAAATTAATTGCTAAATGTATTTTCTTTTCGCTTTCCTAATTTTTCGGCTATGATGCTAATGATAAAAATTTGCAAGGCGTGAAAGAGCATTAATGGCAATAAAATAATTCCTACTGGAAAACTAGCAGGAAAGATGATTTTTGAAAAAACTGTTCCATGAACCAATGATTTTTTTGTGCCACAAAATTGTGCTACAATTTTATCTTCTAACGTGAAATGAAGCTTTTTAGCAATGATTTCAGTTAAAAAATAGACGCCCCAAAAGAGTATTAAAGTTAGTAATAAGATGACAATTAAGTTGCTACTGTCAACACTAGAAAACACGTGTTGTTCAAAAGAATGAGCAAAGCTTTTGTAAATAATTAATAAAATCACTCCTTTGTCAAATAAAGACAGCTGTTTGAGGTAAGGTTGTATGAATTTTCCAAAATAAGGTTGTAAGAGCAATCCCAAAACGACAGGGAGCAAAATCTCAGTTGCCAACTGTAAATAAATACTACTCATATCAATGGAGCTGGTTTGTTCACCTAAAAACAATCCCATCCATAAAGGGGTGACAATGATTCCAATTAACCCAGAAATACTAGCATTAAAAATTGCAGCTGGCACGTTTCCTTTAGCGATAGAAGTCATGACAACAGAAGAGGAAACTGTTGATGGCAGCGCTGCTAAGAACAGAAACGAAAGCCAAATCATTTCTCCTTGTTCAGAAACAATGAATGGTTTTACTGCTAAAACAATGATTGGAAAAAGTAAAAATGTAGAACCCTGTACGAGGAGGTGTAACTTCCAATTGCTTAATCCTGCTTTTAGTTTTTCAGGACTTAGCTTTAATCCATAAAAAAAGAAGATAAGTGAAATCCCAATGCTGGCAATAGCATCTAAAGAGATATTACTTGTTTCACTGCCAAATTGAGGAAATAAAAATGCAAATACAACTGTACCAATAATGGCTATCACAAAACCATCTAATTTCATGGCTTAATTTAATCCTTTGCTTTGTAAAAAATCTTCTAGTTGAACAAGGTCCACAAACAAAACTTCTCTTGCTTTACTTCCTTGGAAAGGGCCGATGATACCCATGCCTTCTAGTTGGTCAACTAAACGCCCTGCACGGTTGTAGCCTAGTTTTAATTTTCGTTGCAACATACTCGCCGAACCTTGTTGAGTGCTTACAACTATCCGAGCTGCATCAGCAAATAAAGGATCTAATTCGTCCGCATCAAAATCCGAGTTGCCTTCGCCACCTTCACCTACGTATTCAGGAAGCAAGAATGCATCTGGATAAGCACGTTGCTCCCCAATGAAGTCACATATTTTTTCAACTTCTGGCGTGTCAACAAATCCACATTGAAGACGAACAATGTCCGAACCTGTTGAAATCAACATGTCACCTCGACCTATTAGCTGATCGGCACCAGAAGCATCAAGAATTGTTCGGGAGTCAATTTTTGATAGTACTCTAAAGGCAATACGAGCCGGGAAGTTAGCTTTAATCATACCTGTAATCACATTCACAGAAGGACGTTGAGTAGCCACAATTAAGTGAATACCAACAGCGCGAGCTAATTGAGCGATACGTGCAATTGGATGTTCTACCTCTTTACCTGCTGTCATGATTAAGTCGGCAAATTCGTCAATTAGTACAACTATGTACGGCAAATAACGGTGTCCATTTTCTGGATTTAAAGCACGTTGGATGAATTTAGCATTGTATTCCTTGATAGTTCTACATTGTGCGTTTTTCAATAGCTCATAGCGATCGTCCATTTCAATCGTAAGTGAATTCAAGGTGTTTACTACTTTTGAAGTATCTGTGATAATTGCTTCTTCTTCTCCAGGCAATTTTGCTAAGAAATGACGCTCAATTTTATTGTACAATGTTAATTCTACTTTTTTCGGGTCAACGAGTACAAATTTAACCTGAGCAGGATGTTTTTTATAGAGCAAAGAAACCAAAATAGCATTTAAACCAACTGATTTACCTTGTCCAGTAGCACCTGCAACTAACAAGTGAGGCATCTTTGTTAAGTCAAACGTAAAGGTTTCATTCGTAATTGTCTTACCGATTACTACTGGTAATTCTGCGTCTGAATTTTGGAATTTTTCAGAAGTGATAAGTGCACGCATACTCACCATATCAGGATTGCTGTTTGGAACTTCAATACCCACCGTTCCTTTACCTGGAATTGGAGCAATGATACGAATACCAAGTGCTGATAAACTTAATGCAATATCGTCTTCCAAGTTTTTAATTTTGGAAATACGTACACCAGGAGCTGGTACAATTTCATACAAGGTTACAGTAGGACCAACAGTTGCTTTGATTTTTGCAATTTCAATTTTATAATGTGATAAGGTTTCAACAATTCTGTTCTTATTTTCCTCTAATTCTGCTTTGTTCACTAAAATACCTTTTCCACCATAATCATTGAGTAATTCAACAGGAGGAAGGACATAACTAGAAAGTTCCAAGGTTGGATCATAATCACCAAATTCTTGGCGTATTTTGTTTAAATTATCTTCGTCAACAGATTTTTCCTCTGGCGCAATGTCCACTTCAAAATCATCACTTGATTCGACAACAGAAGTTGGTTCCGGACTACTCGTTGGCTTTTGAAATTCATCGCTAATGGTTGATGGCGTAACGATAAATGGCTCAATGTATTCTTCATCTTCATCATACACTTCTTCATCTTCTTCATCGAAATGAATTGGAGTAGAAGTGCTGTCTTTTTTAATTTGATTTTCAGAAATTGGATTAATAACATTGATGTCCAATGGAGTTGATTGACCTTGTTTTTCAATATCTTCAACCTCTTCTTTTGAACGATTGAATTGAGCTAATAAGGCTTTGAAGTCCGGGTTAAATACGGAAATAACAGCTAAGTACAATAGGGCGAAAATCAATACAAAAGCACCAATTTTTCCAAGTGACAAAGCCAACCATTGGTTCAATTGATAACCAAAAGTACCACCTAAATAGTTTACATTTGTTGTGAAAAATCCTAAAAATAACGACGACCAAACAATGAATACTAACGAACGAGCATAAGTTGTTTTGATTGGCATAACCAGCACGTTTAAAGCAATTTTTAAACCAGAGATTAAGAAAAGAAGGCAGAAACCAAAAGAAGAAATACCAAACCAACGGTACATGAATAGGTGAGAAGTCCATGCACCAAATTTTCCCATCCAGTTGTCTACAGGTTCATCGTTTTGTTCAAATAAAAATTCAAATAAACCTTTGCCCATCACTCTGTCTTGGTCAATTTGCCAAGTGAATAGGTAGGAAGCAAATGCGAAAAATAAGTAAAACGAAAGCAATAACAATGTTACTCCAACAAAAACTTTCGTCTTTTTTAGGTTTAATTTTTCACCAATTTTAGTAGTTGATTTTTTGGTAGGCTTATCGTCTTTCTTTGTGTTTTCCTTTGCCTCACTCTCTACTTTATTTTTAACTTGATTTTCTTTTGCCATTCTTGTTTGTGTATTATACGAAGATAGCCATATTTAAGGCAAGGTTTTTGATAAAATAAAAAAAATGTAAACAGTAAGCTGTTAATTAGCGATGCAAATGGAATAGACTAATTTTTTCATCAACAATAAATGGATTTGAAGCAAGAATAAAAAAAATAAATAAATCTGCACAATTAATTGAAAAATATTGCGTACATTCGTTTAAAGATTGACTCGTTTTTACATCGAAGTATATGTTTAATCTTATAGATATTATTCATTTTAAATCAAATTATTATGAAAAAGAAATTGTTTTCTAAATTAACAATTTTAGGTTTGTCCATTTTAATTGGGTTTACAACCCTTGGATATTTTATTTACAAAGGACTTCGCACTTTTAGTGATAAAGATCGAGTAGTAACGGTGAAAGGTTTGGCTGAAATGAATATGGAAGCAACTTCTTCTACTATATCTTTAAATTTTACCTTTTCCAGTGATGATTTAAAAGAATTGTTAGCAAAATCAGAGACAAAGAAAAAAGCTATTTTGAGTTATTTAAAGAAAAATGGATACGATAAGGTTCAAGTAAATAATATTGAAGTTTCAGACAGAGAGCGTTATTATGAGACACAATGGAGGAATGGTGAAGAAGTGCAGGTCAAAGTGGACAGATATTCTGTCACACAACGATTAAGTGTACGACTATCAGATGTTAAACTTACAGAAAACAAAGCTTCTCAATTGCGTTTGGATTTGATTAGTAGTGATTTAACTGCTAATATCTCTACTAGTTATTCATTTCCAGAGTTAAATTCTATAAAACCTAAATTAATTGCTGAAAGTACCAAAAATGCTCGTGTAGCAGGGGAGCAATTTGCGAATGACTCTAAAGCAAAATTAGGGAAAATAAAGACGGCATCTCAAGGACAAATCACCATTGCAGGTAATTATTATTACTATGATGAAGAGGAGTCTAGTTCTGCACCAGATGAACCGTACTTACAAAAAGCAAGAGTTGTAAGTACAATTGTGTTTTTCTTGGAATAAGAAGGGAAGGCTTAAATGCCCAACGATTCTCATAGTTTCATTCTTCTCTTCTAGGTTAAAATCATCAAAAGACTTTAACTGAAAACGTTTCTAAATTAAATAATTGGTGGTTTTTTCTTTCATAATGTTGTTTTGCATATTCTCTGTAAAAATCATTAGATGCTAGTTCTGTGGATTCAGAACAGTAATATTTTTCCAACTCATTATTTTTTACTTCAAAAATTGCTATTTCTGAAGTTCCGGCACCAATATCAAGCGTTGCATAAGAGCCGTTTGTTAATCGACTTGTTTTAAGTAAATAGTTCACTCCTGTCGCTGATTCAGGGAAAACCGACAATTTATATGTGCTTAACCATTTTTTGATTAAAAGTGATTTTTCATTTTCATTTGCATTTCTTTTGACGATATTTGCTTCTGTTAAAACTTCACTTTTTTTTTGATAAAAACGAAATGGAATGAATAATCTCTCTTTATGTGCAGGCAAAATATTTCTCACAATTTTAAATTTCCCTAAATCAAATCAAAACACTATCTTTGCACAAAATTTCAAATATGTTATCAGTAAATAATCTTTCTCTTCAATTTGGAAAACGCGTTTTATTTGATGAAGTAAACGTTAAGTTTGTCAATGGAAACTGTTATGGTGTAATCGGTGCAAATGGTGCTGGGAAATCTACATTTTTAAAGATATTAACAGGTGATCAAGATCCTACAACAGGAAGAGTAGAATTAGAGCCAGGTAAACGTTTGGCTGTATTAAAGCAAAATCACTTCGAATTTGATGCTTTCCCAGTTTTGCAAACTGTTATCATGGGACATAAGCGTTTGTACGATATTATGGTGGAAAAAGATGCTTTGTATGCCAAGCCTGATTTTTCTGATGAGGACGGAATGAGAACAGCTGAATTAGAAGCTGAATTTGCTGATCTTGAAGGCTGGAACGCTGAAACTGATGCAGCTACTTTGTTGAGTAACCTCGGAATTGATGAGTCGAAACATTATTTATTAATGGAAGAATTGTCAAACGATTTAAAAGTGCGCGTTTTGTTGGCACAAGCATTGTTTGGTAACCCAGATGTGCTAGTACTAGATGAGCCTACGAATGACTTGGATCTTCAAACAATTTCTTGGTTGGAAGATTTCTTGTTGGATTTTAAAAATACAGTTATTGTAGTTTCTCACGACCGTCACTTTTTAGACACGGTTTGTACACACATTTGTGATATCGATTTTGGAAAAATTAACTTGTTTACTGGTAACTATTCTTTCTGGTACCACAGTTCTCAGTTAGCAGCTAGACAACGTGCTGATAAGAATAAGAAAGCTGAAGAGAAGAAAAAAGAGTTGATGGAGTTTATCGCTCGTTTCTCTGCAAATGCGGCTAAGTCAAAACAAGCAACTTCAAGAAGAAAAATGTTGGACAATTTGGATATCGAGGAAATCCAACCTTCTTCTAGAAAATATCCTGGTATTACTTTCTACCAAGAAAGAGAGGCAGGAAACCAAATTTTAAATGTAGAAAATTTATCCGCTGTTTCGGATGGAGTTACGTTGTTTAAGGATGTGAATTTCATTGTCAATAAAGGGGATAAAATTGCTTTCGTTTCAAATAACTCAATGGCTTTAACTGCTTTGTTTGAAATTTTAGCAGGTGAAGAAAAACCAGCAACTGGAGAGTTTTTATACGGAACAACAATTATTCCATCTTATTTGCCAAATGACAATAGTAAGTACTTCTCTGAAAAATTACCTTTGATTGATTGGTTGAGACAATATGCTCAAACAGATGAAGAAAAAGAAGAGGTTTATTTGAGAACTTTCTTAGGTCGTATGTTGTTCACAGGGGAAGAAGCATTGAAAACTGCTAATGTATTGTCTGGTGGAGAAAAAGTGCGCTGCATGTTGTCTAAAATGATGTTGGCAAAAGGAAACTTGTTGTTGATGGATGAACCTACAAACCACTTGGACTTGGAGTCTATTACTGCCTTGAACAATGGAATGAGCGAATTCCCAGGTACTATTTTATTTACTTCTCATGACCATGAGTTGGTGAACACTGTAGCAAATAGAATTATCGAAATTACTCCTAATGGCTTGATCGATAAGATGATGCCTTACGATGAATACTTAAAAGATGAAAAAATTCAGCAACAAAAAGCTGAAATGTATGCTTAGTTCTTTTTAAATTAAGCTTTTATAACCTTTGAGAGAGGATGTCCGATATTTTGGATATCCTCTTTTTTTGATGTGATTTTGACAAAAACTCTTAAATATCCATTTTGTTCATAGGTTTTGATTATTTTTGTATGTGTTGAATCGATAATGGATAAAACGATTCATAAATAAATGACATGATTGATACAAAAAAAAATAAACAACTAAGATACGATCTTGCTTACTTGAAAATGGCAAAAACGTGGTCAGAGTTGTCTCACTGTACGCGGAAAAAGGTTGGGGCAATTATCGTTAAAAATGATATGATTATTTCAGATGGTTACAATGGAACGCCTTCGGGATACGATAATTGTTGTGAAGACGACCAAGGTAACACGCATTGGTATGTACTACATGCCGAAGCAAATGCTATTTTGAAAGTGGCTAAATCAACCAATAACTGCGAAGGAGCAACTTTGTACCTGACATTATCACCTTGCAAGGATTGCAGTAAATTAATTTTACAAGCAGGAATTAAACGTGTAGTTTATTCGCGAGATTACAAAGACATTGAAGGAGTGCATTTTTTGAAAAACTCTGGAATTGATGTCGTACAACTTGATGAACAATAATGGAACAAAATAGTAATTTACGTATTTGGACGCCAATATTAATTGGGGTCGCATTGGCCTTAGGTGTGTTTTTTGGTAGAAAAATGGCTAGTCCTAACTTTGCAAACTTGGGTGGTCGCGCAAGTTATGGAAATGCAAGTTCACAAAAAATACAAGATATCTTAGATATTATCGATCAAAATTATGTGGACAGCGTCAACCGTGAAGATTTGCTCGAGAAAACAATAAGCGATATGTTGCATACCTTGGACCCTCATTCCAACTATATTTCAGCAAAGGATTTAGAACGAATGAACGAACAAATAAAAGGTGAGTTTTCTGGAATTGGAGTACGGTTTTTTATTATCCGAGATACCATTTGTGTTACCAATGTTATTGAACAATCTCCTTCTCAAAGAGCAGGTGTCTTGGCTGGAGATAAAATCATAGCTGTAGACGGTAAAGCAGTAGCTGGCGTGAAAATAAGCAATGACAGCGTGATGACAAAATTGAAAGGTCCTGCTAACACTACTGTAAACGTAACTATTTTACGTGATGGTAAACAGATAAAAACAAGCATCGTTCGTGGTCAAATTCCAATTCATTCAGTGATAGCAGCAATTATGCTCAATAAAGAGGTTGGTTTTATTAAAATTGATCAGTTCTCTGTTACAACTGCAGAAGAATTCAAAAAAGCTGCTAAACAGTTGAAAGCTCAAGGAATGACGAAGTTGGTTTTAGATTTGAGAAACAACGCTGGTGGAGTTATGCAAAGTGCAACAAAATTAGTGGATGAATTTTTGGCAACAAACAAAGTCATTGTTTCTACTAAAGGACAAAATTCTAAGGAACGTATTTATAAGTCAACAAGTGTTGGAATGATGGAAGATATGCCAGTAGTTGTGTTGATTAATGAAAATTCTGCTTCAGCTAGTGAGATTGTGGCAGGTGCTTTGCAAGATAATGATCGAGCGACCATTGTTGGAAGACGTAGTTTTGGAAAAGGATTGGTGCAAGAGGATATTACGTTGCGTGACAATAGTAGTTTACGTTTAACTGTTGCGCGCTACTATACGCCAACGGGTAGAAGTATCCAAAAACCTTACAACGGAAACATGGAAGATTATTACCATGAAAGTTCGGATCGTTATGACAAAGGAGAATTGTATGCCCCAGATTCAACCTTGTTTGTAGATTCATTGAAATTTACAACGCCAAAAGGTAAAGTAGTGTACGGTGGAGGAGGTATCATGCCAGATGTTTTTGTGCCTTTGGATACTACTGGAAGTAGTTGGTTGTTAACGCAGTTGCGCTATACAATGACATTCCAAGCTTATGCCTTTGATTATGCAAATGGCAAGTATAAAAAATGGAAAAATCCAAGTGAGTACAATGCTACTTTCCAAGTGACAGATGCTTTGGTAGCTGATTTCATTAAGTTTAGCGAAAAAGAATTCAAAGTAAGATCAAACGCACAAGATTTAAAAACAAGCAAAGATCTTATTAAGTTGTTGTTAAAAGCTGAAATTGCCCGTCAAATCTGGACTGAAAATGGTTTTTACACCGTTATGTCAACAGCGGATAAAGAAGTGTTAAAAGCATTGAAATTATTTTAAATCATGAGGTACTACTCACAAAACCAACTATGTGAATTATTCCACGAGCAATTTGATTGGAATAAGTTGGATGTGTACCTTCAAGCGACATCAGATGTTGAATTACAGGCATTTATCAATCATTTAAAACAGCCAAATGCCATTGTTTTTACCGCTTGGGTAGAACAATGGCAAGATTTATTTGATTTGTTGCTAAAATCAAGTGCTATTAGCATAAACAATGATCCTTTGAGGTTAAAAGAACATGCTTTATTTGAACCTTTTAAAGCATTTGTTAGCCCATTTTTAGGAAAAATTTTACTTAGACAACTAACAGAAGGAGTTGCTTCTTCTTTAACTTTTATCTCCCTTTTGTCACCAAGTTATCGTTATGAGGTAGAGAGTGGTTTGTTAGGGTCTTTAAAAACAAAAGTTAATCGTTTAACGTCATTAGTTGACCAACAAACGTGGTCGGATGCTCAGTGGGGCGCTCAATTGGATAGCATTGCGAGTGATCATGTGATTCACATAATCAATGAGTTTTCTGATGCAACCTATAGTTTGAAAATGCAATATGTTGAAACGATTATTGCTTTGGCAAAAGCTTCAAACGTTCCAACAAAAGTGGCTAATTGGTTGCTCAATCAATTACAAAAAATCCGACTGCATACAGAGCATCAAGAACAAATAAAAGCATATAAAACTTATTTGTTGACGCACAAAATGCAAAGTGTTAAAAAAACACCCAAAAAGCGCATTGTTGTAACTTCCATGAGTAGATGGTATTGGTTTGGTTTCGTTGCCTTATTATTTGGAATAGTAGTTTGGATGGAATCATGGTCTGCTTTTGACAACGAAACCATTGAAGAGTTGCCGTCTTCATTTACTGCTTTGACGAAAGTAGAGCGTCAACGTGCTGATTCTTTGATTAAAACGATGCAAGATCCTGTTATTTTTCAATTTGATGATGAGGTTGATTGGATAGAAGGAGAAGAATTGTATATTGAAAAGGCCTTTACTTTTGACAATTCTAAGGTTGAGCGATTCTACAATATGTGGGATGAATACGTTCAAAACAAAGCAACAAAAACAGATTGTTCACAGGCAACAATTTCGTACAACAAAGCAAGTTTACCCAAAGGTTTTTCCAAATTAGCAACCAAAAAAGAAGGGAAATTGTCTGAATTAGAAAACAATTCTAACAAAACGATTCAATTAATTGTCTATCAACAAAATAAACCAGAAGCATATTACCAGTTGTTGTTGCCTGGGGAAAAAATAACTTTTAAATTGGAAAAAGATGATTTTTTAGGAATAATTTGTGGAGAACAACCCATTGAATACCAATCATCAACAGTTGTTTTTTGCCAATTTGATGAGTTGACAAAAGAAACGCTTCAAACATTTTACCGTATTTATGAAGACTCAAATTCTTATTATTTTCAGTTAGAAGGAACATCAGCGAATGATTTTCAGCTAAACGATTTTTCAGGTTATTTGATAAAATTACGAAAATAACAACTTAATACGGTTCTTTTCAAGGACAATTTGTAACTTTGTATTAAATTAAAATTAGATATGGGACATATTATTTCACCTTCAGTACTTTCTTGTGATTTTGCCAACATTCAGTGCGATGTTGAAATGATTAATCAATCAACGGCAGATTGGTTTCATGTGGATGTAATGGATGGAGTGTTTGTGCCAAATATCTCTTTCGGTTTTCCTGTGGTTAGTGCTATTAAAAAACATGCTACTAAACCTTTAGATGTGCATTTAATGATTGTAAATCCAGATCAATACATCGAGGAGTTTAAAAATGCAGGTGCTGATTGGTTAACTGTTCATTACGAAGCTTGTACACATTTGCATCGAACTATTCAGGTGATTAAATCGCACGGAATGAAAGCTGGAGTGGCGTTAAATCCTCACACACCAGTTGCTGTTTTAGAAGATATTATTCAAGAACTAGACTTGGTGTTAATCATGTCAGTTAATCCAGGTTTTGGTGGTCAAAAATTCATTTCACACGCTTTGGATAAAGTTAAAAAGTTAAAAGAATTAATTGTAAAATCGGAATCTAAAGCATTAATTGAAGTTGACGGAGGAGTAAATTTAGAAACAGGAAAACAATTGTTAGAAGCTGGAGCTGATGCTTTGGTAGCTGGTAGTTTTGTGTTTAATTCTGAAAACCCAACGCAGACTGTTCAAGCGTTAAAAGATTTGTAAGCATTTTTATGCAAGTTTTTTTTATTTCAGCTTTTGAATTTGACTTTCAGCAAAATAAAGAGTTAATTGCCTTTGTTGAAAAATCGGATTTAACAATGAATCCTGAAATTAGAAAACATATTTGTCACATCATTAATGCACATTATATCTGGTTGCAACGATTGGACCAACAAAAAATTGAATCTGATTTGTGGGATGATTTGCCTTTTTACTCGTGGGAAAAGTTAACTTCTGAAAATGCGGCTCAAACCCACCTGTTTGTAATGAATCATGATTTAGCTTCTTTTGTAAGTTACGAAGATGAAGGGGCAATCGTTACACGTCAAAATTGTACAGTTTTATACCATATTTTACAGCATTCGGTTCATCATAGAGCGATTATTTATCAGCTGTTGAAAGAAAATGGCTCGATTTATGTAGGGAAAGAGTATATAGATTGGCAAAAAACGTAACTTTTTTCGTCAATTTCGTTGAATAATAAGAGAAACGTAGTATGAAACATATTAGCATCTTTTTAATGTTGTTGTTCTTTGCATGGAATGTGCAAGGACAAGATTTGGCTTCAAAGGAACAAGAACTTGTTGAATTGCTAGATAAATTACGTGCTGCAAAAGATGATGCAGAAAAAGGAAAAGCTAATATTGCGTTTAAAAAATCGTTGGAACAAGCAATGCTAATGACTGGTGCCTTTGATTACCCGTTCTCTCAATTAAAAACATTGGGAACGATTAAAAGCCCAGATAATTATTTCCGACTGTTTAATTGGAACATCGAAAAAGACGATTATACTCAAACCTACTATTGTTATATTTTATTGTACGATGATAAAAAGAAAGAATATAAAACGATTGAATTAAAAGACAATAGTTTTATGCTTCCACAAAAGCCGACTGAAATTTTAGAAGCAACAGACTGGTATGGAGCTCTTTATTATCGAATTATTCCTATGAAAAAAGGAAGTAAAACTTTGTACACAGTTTTAGGTTGGGATGGCAATAACTCGGCTAGTACGATGAAAGTGATTGATGTTTTCAACTTTGTTGGTAACACTGTAAAGTTAGGAAGTCCAGTTTTTAGAATGCCCAAGGAAACACACAAACGCATCTTTTTTGAGTTTGCAAAGAAAACAACGATGCATTTGAATTATGAAGAAAAATACCAGCGCATTATTTTTGATCATTTGGCACCAGAATCTCCAGCGTTGGCTGGTATGTATTCTATGTATTTGCCTGATTTATCCAACGATGCTTTTGTCTTAAAAGATGGTAAATGGTACTTCGTAGAAGATGTAATTGGCGTGAATGAAAAAGGAGATGATGTGATTACGGTATCTTATTTTGATGAAAAATCGGGACAAATAAAAGAACGTAAGCTTAAAAACAAATGGCAAGAACCTTCTAATACACACGTAGCAACTACACCTGAGGAACAAGAAAAACAGGTTGAAAAGAAACAGAATGAAGCAAAGAAATCTGGTAAAAAGCCGAAGAAAAATCCTCAAAGCTACAATCCGGTTAATTCAAGTTTAAAAAAAGGTAAGAAACGTTAATATGAAGATTATTCGTCGTTTATCTCAAGTGTTGTTTGCTTTAGCATTTGTCTTAATTTTTAGTGCTTTTTTTAATGTGTCGATTCCATTTTTAACTCAAAATCAGGTTTTTATTGGAATTATTCTTTTGGGCGCATTGGCACAGGTGTTGAATTTAATTAATGCAGAGGACAGTAAGGATAATACAACTTACACCATTGTTTATTGGATAGGAGCGATTGTTGTCTTAATAGGCTTAGGTTTTAAAGTGCTTCATTGGCCTGGAGCGTTAATACTTATCATTGCTGGATTGGCTATTCTTCTTTTTTCACTTTTGATGCCTAAGAAAAAGAAAAAGCAGACGGACGATTCAGATATTTTGGATAATTTTTAATTTAATTAATCAAAACTTGTAGGATGTCAACAATTA
Organism: uncultured Fluviicola sp.; assembly: GCA_964580465.1. Classification (GTDB taxonomy): domain Bacteria; phylum Bacteroidota; class Bacteroidia; order Flavobacteriales_D; family Crocinitomicaceae; genus Taishania. The sequence goes on from CAZOKJ010000032.1 coordinate 16,554, forward strand.
GTTTAATTCTTCCCGTATTTCTTACATTTTATGCCTAGCTCCTCACGCTCTTTCTTAAAGTGAAGTTTGCAAGTCTTTTCATCTGGAAACAATTCACTAAATTCATGTATTCTCATACCCAATTATTAAACAAAAATCGAATAGGTAAACGTAATCTATTTACGGTTTACAAATTTTGTGGTATGAAAGCGACGATTCAAATAATTCTTATAGGGTAAACGCATTTTGGCTGCATGACCTTGAAAAGGTCAAATATTTGTAACCCATGGCAACACCACGGGCGAGAAATAAAAGAATAAATCCGTTTTGGCGTGTGTTTTTGTTACGTAGCAACCGACCAAAGGGAGCTCACGAACACTTTAATAAAAAATTAATATGAAGTGAGTAATATAAAAACCATGACAAAACAGTAAAAAGTAGAGAATTCAATAATTACAGAAAAGTGAATACGTTTAACTTGTTAATTCTTATTTTAGTAGTAGTCATAATGTTATTTTTTTCGAGAAACAAAAAAAATAAATCCGATTTATTGGATGATTTAAAGTAAATCAATCAATTGGAGTATTAACAATGATTTTTTTATAATTTTTACTTGTTTAATACTGAATAAATAGTAACTTTGAAAAAAAAATAGGAATCATGTCAAATAAAGAAACTTTTTTCGAGCCATCAACAGCAGCATTAGGAACAATTTATGTTATTATTTGCTTGTCTATTATTGGTGCAATTGTTGCTTTCGGGTAATTAGCAACTAAAAGATATTTATCCTCTCAAAGAGGTATTTAAACCGGCCATGATGTCGGTTTTTTTATTTTTTAACAATTGAATCATTGCTTTATTAAAACAATTTTCGTAGTTTTACTTTACCATTTTGAAATAAATTTTTGACACACTATGCCTTTTAATTCCATTTTTTCTTGGCTAATGAAAAAGCGAATTCATCAGATAGAACTTTTTAAAAAATTTCCTATTGATGTGCAGAATGAACTTTTTCGAACATTGGTTTCAACTGCTGCTTTTACCGAGTTTGGGTTAAAATATGATTTTAAAGAAATTACTAGCTATGAAATGTTTAAAAAACAAGTTTCTCTGCACGAATATGAAGATATAAAACCGTACATAGATCGTGTCATTGAAGGAGAACAAGATGTTCTATGGCCAACAGAAACAAAATGGTTTGCTAAGTCGAGCGGCACAACTTCTTCACGTAGTAAATTTATTCCCGTAACAAAAGAATCATTAGAAGAATGCCATTACAAAGGTGGAAAAGATTTGCTGGCAATGTATTATTCCAATTATGAGGATCGCAAACTGTACAATGGCAAACACTTAATCGTTGGGGGAAGTGCACAAGTAAATTACCTTGCTGATGATTCTTATTTTGGTGATTTGAGTGCCATTATTGTGAAAAATTTACCTTGGTGGGCAGAAATTAGACGTACTCCAGCAAAAGAAATCACATTGATGAGTGAGTGGGAAGAAAAAATTGAAAAAATGGCACACTCAACGATTGAAGATGATGTTTATATTATTGCTGGTGTGCCAAGTTGGACCATGGTTTTGGGTAAACGGATTTTGGAAATAACTGGAAAAAAAACATTGAAAGAAGTGTGGCCCAACTTAGAGTTGTACATGCATGGTGGCGTGAGCTTTGAACCATACCGGGAAGAATTTAAAAAACTAATCGGTTTTGATGGCATGCACTACGTGGAAACTTATAATGCTTCGGAAGGTTTTTTTGGAATACAGGATAAAGAAGACAATGAAGGAATGCTATTAATGCTGGATTATGGGATTTTTTATGAGTTTATTCCAATGGATCAATTCGATGGTGTGAATTCAAAACATGTCATTTCATTGAAAGATGTTGAGTTAAACACTAATTATGCGTTGGTTATTTCCACAAATGGAGGCTTATGGCGCTACATCGTCGGTGATACCATTGTTTTTACAGAACTTTCTCCTTATCGTTTTAAAGTATCGGGCAGAACAAAGTCATTTATCAATGCTTTTGGTGAAGAAGTGATTGTTGCAAATGCTGATAAGGCAATTGCTGCCGCTTCAAAAGCTACCAATGCTCAAGTGCGTGATTATCATGCGTGTCCAGTATTTATGGAAGGAGAAACAAAAGGAGCACATCAATGGGCAATTGAATTTGTAAAGGAACCCAATCATTTGTCTTATTTTATGCAGGTGTTGGATGTAACCTTGAGGGAAATAAACTCAGACTATGATGCTAAACGCTATAAAAACTTGTTGCTCGATGAACCTCAATTGGTAAAACTGGAAAATGGTGGTTTTGATAAATGGCTAAAATCAATCAATAAATTAGGCGGTCAGCATAAAGTTCCTCGATTGGCCAACAATCGTGCAATTATGGAACAGATTTTGATTGCAAATAAATAGATGCGTAATAATTTGAGACATAGTATTTTGTTTTTGTCGTTCTTATTGGGAGCAATGACATGGACCTTTTCACAATCGCTTTCGTTTGTTCGCGAACTAAAAATGAATGATCAAAGCGTATGGTTGGTAGATGGAACTAAAAATATAGTCGTTGCAACGAATAATAATCTTTCAAAATACTCAAAAGAATGGAAGTTGTTGTTTGAACAAAGTCAACGAAAGTCAGGTGACATTACCCAAATTGGAATGGTGAATTCATTAAAATTATTTACCTTTTCTGAAAATCAACAATTGATTTGTTTTTATGATAACTCACTTTCTTCTATGGAAAAATGCATTGATTTAAGTGATTATGATTTGATGAGTGTTAGCCTAGTAGCAAGCTCGGGACAATCTGATAAAATTTGGGCTTTTGATCAAGTTAATTCTACGTTGAATTTACTAACTTTTAATGGATTGTATCAAAAACAACAACTGAAAAACTTACAAGGTTTGTTGCAAACTGAACATTTAACGCAGTTATTAGAATGGGAAAATAAATTATGTTTGCTTGACAGCCAAAAAGGGGTGTATATTTTTGATAATTATGGAACCTTTGTTCGATTGGTGGAAATGACAAACGTGAAAAAGATACAGTTGTATAAAAATTACTTAATAGGTCTAAAAGATGAACAACTACATTTTGTTTCTTTAATGGATGAATCTTCTTTTACGTTGGATCTTCCATACTCGACAGTTCAAAATTTCTTTTTTAGTGATAATCAATTGTATTTACAAACACTAGACCAACTAATTTTGTTAACGGTCGGTGAATAACAGAAGTTTCCGTACTTTTGTAAAATGAAATTAGTTAAGAAAATCATAGGCTTTCCTTTTATTCTATTGGTTCGAATTTACCAATGGGTAATCAGTCCCTTTTTTCCACAAAGTTGCCGATTCACACCAACTTGCTCGTCATACATGATTGAAGCAATAGAGGAGTGGGGACCAATCAAAGGTATTTGGCTGGGGTCTAAACGTATTTCCAGATGTCACCCATGGGGAGGACATGGCCATGATCCTGTTCCAAAGAAAAATGATGCCAATAAATGATAAGTTAACGAATAAGTCGCGTAAGGTCTTTACAATATTCAGTGCTTTCGTAAACGTGTTTGTTTAAAAAGTACCAATTGTTTCCGTTATCCACAGAAATGGCATAAAAACAAGATTTTCCAGAAATACCATCGCCAAATTCCATTGAAAACTCATATTTTGCTTGAATTTCATCTCCATTTTTCTTAACGGAAGTCTGATAAGGAACGTAAATGAAGTGATTAGAATTGCATTTCAATGAATCAATAAAAACAGCATCTCCTTTCGCAAGTAATTCACGCACATAAGAAGGAAAAGTATATCCTACCACGCCCATTGTTTTGCAATCGTTGAGTGCATTTGTGTATTTTGAAACATGTTTATTAAGCGATGCTTCTTGCTTTGAATTAAGAATACAGGATTGTAAGAATGCTATGAGCACCACTGTTACAACTAAGAAAATCAATCGCTTGTCTGTTCGCATGGCTTGATTGGTTTCAATACAATTACAACAAATGTAGTATAAAATTGATAAGTATAACACTTTTCTTGCTTACTTTTTTGTTTCTTTGCCGTATGAAAATTACATTTTTGTGTATCGGGAAAACAGGAAAAGACTTTCTTGAGAAGGGAGAGGAGGAGTATTTGAATCGTTTAAAACACTATACTAAAATAGAACGTATTGAATTGCCTGATCTTAAAAATGCACGTAAATTAACGAAAGAGCAAGTTAAAAAAGAAGAAGGAAATTTATTTTTATCTAAAATTCCAGCTTCCAACGAACTGATTTTATTAGATGAGCGCGGCTCACATTATTCTTCGGTAGAATTTGCACAATTTTTAGAACGAAAATCGGTTTCTGGACCCAAAGGAATTACTTTTTTAGTAGGAGGAGCTTATGGCTTTTCTGATGAAGTATATGCTCGAGCAAATGGAAAAATAAGCCTTTCAAAAATGACTTTTTCTCACCAAATGATTCGCATGATTTTCTTTGAACAGTTGTATAGAGCTTATACCATTATCAAAGGAGAACCTTATCATCATGAATAAAAAAAATACCTGCTGAATTGTTCTCAGAGGTAGTTTTAATCAAACTTATTTTTTTATTAATGGAAGTAAAATTCATCCAAGAATAGATGTGTATCATACCCTGGACTTCTGTGCCATTCTGGATTTACCCCATAATTTTTTGCTAAAAACTTAACTTGTTTAATTGCCTTTCCACTTACAGGTGTTTCAAAACGAACTGGTTTGTTTTCGCTTTCTTCTTTAGGCTCTTCTTTTAATGAAACTTCAATCGTTTCAGTTGTATTGTCGCTGTATTGAATTTCAAAACGAACAAATTTTGGAGGGAAAATCCAAGAAGGTGTGCTTTGCAATGTTGATAATCCAATTTGTGTTAACTTTTTAGGTGTTTCAAATGTTACAACAGCATCTACATCATTTCTATAAAAACCTTGCCAATCGCCGCAACGGTATTCACTTGTTCCAAAGATACCATCTACCAATGTTTGATCGCCAGCAGCAGCGTATTGCTTGGAATAATTCGTGTTCAATTGAATAGAAACTCCTTCTGTTTTACGGCGCAATTCATTGGTGACAACTTGGCTGTATTGTTTTGTTGTTGGATTGTAAGCAACTATTTTTAAAACTGTTGTTTTTGAAATCGTAAATGGTTTTTTATATTTCTTTGATTTAATAGTTGGAGTTGAGCCGTTTAAAGTGTAATAATATTGATAGTTATTAAAAACACCCTTAATGCCAACTTTCATTTTTTTATCAAATACACTATTTTCAACAATTAAAGATGGAACTGCAACAAAGTTTTCAGGAATTTCTGACATACTCGGTGCTTGTTCAAACGAACGATATTCTGACGAAGGGAATGGACCCATTGCAAATTCAATCAAACGAGCTTTTTCTAAATCTTGATGTGTGATATAACGTTTTTTATATGCTTTTCCATCAATTGTGATACTTTGAATAAATTTATTCTTGGCTGAGTTGTTTTTTGCTTTAATGATTAGTCTTTTTCCGTTTTCTTGGAACAATTGAACTTCGTTGAATAAAGGTCGTCCAAAGTCATAAACGGCATTTCCTGGAGCAACAGGATAGAAACCTAATGAACTAAAAACGTACCAAGAAGACATTTGACCACAATCTTCATTTCCTGACAAACCATCTGGAGCATTGAAGTAATAATGATTTAAAATAGAGTCAACATAAACGGCTGTTTTTTCAGGTGCATTGGAATAATTATACAAATAAGCCATGTGATGAGAAGGTTCATTTCCATGAGCATATTGACCAATCAAACCTGTTATATCGACTTGTTTGTTTCCTGCTAAATCAGAATTTGCACTAAAAAGAGCATCCAACCACTTTTCTAAAGCATCTTGACCTCCTAATAAGTTGCTCAAAATAGGGATAGCTTGTGGTGCGTAAAGTGAATACTGCCAACTATTAGCTTCTGTATAGTTGAAGTTCACTTCCTCAGGTCTAAATGGACTATGCCATACACCGCCATTTCTAGGACGCATAAATCCAGTTTCAGCGTCAAAAACATTGATAAAATTAAATGAACGTTTGTGAAATTCATTGATTAACTCATCGCTCGCATGGTACCCATCTTTTTTTGCTTCTTTTAAAAACAAATAAATACAATAAGAGTCATAAGCATATTCCAACGTTTTAGAAACAGATTCAGGTTCATTTTTAAAGCTGATAAAACCGTTTTCATTGAAATCTTTTTTACCTAATTCGTCTATTCCAGCAGTCACTTGCATGGCTTTAATAAATGTTGGAACGTCTATTTTCTTTATTCCTTTTAAATAAGCGTCAGCAATAACAGAAACAGAGTGATAACCTATCATGCAATCAGTTTCATTTCCAGCTAACTCCCAAACAGGTAAGTCTCCTCGTTGTTCGAAATGATTTTTAAAACTCGCAATAAAATCAATGGTTCTATTTTTTTGCATCAAAGTGTACCAAGGATGTGTTGCGCGGTAAGTATCCCACAACGAAAAAACAGTGTATTGCGTGCGACCATCTTCCATTTGGTGAATTCCATGGTCCAATCCGCGGTAGCGTCCATCTACATCTGAAAAAACATTCGGCACGCTGTAAGAATGATATAAAGCAGTATAGAAATTAACTTTTTGGTTAAAATCTTTTGAGTCAATAATTACAGTTGACAATTCCTTTAACCATTTAAGTTCTGTTTGTTCTTTGACTTGAGCGAAGGAAAACTTGCTGATTTCATGCATGTAATTGTTTTGCGCACCTTTTTCATCAACAGCTGAACTTCCGACTTTTAATTCCAAAACTTTAGTGTTTGCTGGAAATTCAAGCAATAATTTTTTACCATCATTAACGAATTCGTGATGAATGAAATCCACCGATGTGTGAATGTAAAAGTAAAAATGTTGTTCCGTTGCCCACGCGTTGGAAACACGCATTCCTATGATTTCATTTTTTGAAATGAGTTGCAAATCGTGCTTCAATAAACGGTCTCTGTGTTCTAAGTCAATTAATATAAATTTACGGTCTTTTTCATTTGGAAAAGTGTAGCGATGTAGACCAGCACGTTCACTAGCTGTCATTTCCGCAAAAATACCATTGTCCAATTGAACAGAATAATACCCCGGTTTTGCGATTTCATTTTTGTGTGAAAAGCCTGCTCCATATCCATTTTTTGCATCCTCATACTTTGCTTTTAGTTTGACGTCCTTGGTTTGAGGGACAATCAACAAATCACAATAGTCTTCAACCCCCGTTCCGCTTAGGTGTGTGTGGCTAAATCCATAAATAACAGAATCTGAATAATGATAGCCAGAGCAACCGTCCCAACCATTATAGCGTGTGTCAGGGCTTAATTGCATAAAACCAAATGGTGCTACTGCACCTGGAAAAGTGTGACCATGACCGCCCGTTCCAATAAATGGATTGACGTAGTTTAAGATTTCTTTGTGTCGAAGATACTCGTTTTCGATTCTGTCTGTTTTTGCCGTTGTTAAACGTTCAAATTGCACAGCTTGAGCGAAAGTGCTCGTGCTTGCAAGCATGAAAATTGAAATAAAAAATAGTTTCATCCCTTTTAATTTGTAATAAATTGATATTCTAACTCTACACAACTAGTGGAGTTGGACGGATTCTCTATTGAAATATACGCCAAATCACTTGGCCAACTTAAAAGAAAAGAAGCGTCTAAATCACCCTCCTTGAGTCGTATAACCGTTGGGTTATTATCTTGTGGTGAAGTAGCAAAGTTGAGCGTGATATTATCAGAAAGTTTACCTTTAAATGTTAATTCAAGTCGTATAATTTGTTTTTGATTTTTGTGCTTTTCAATTAAAAACGTATGGTTCCCCTTGGAAAGATTGATTAATGTTGATTGTGTGTAGAGATTGTAAAAACGATTTGAAAAACCAAAACGATAGACCAAAAATAGAAGAGCGATAACTGCTACAGCGGCGATTGTGTAAAAACTACTAGTTGATTTCATAGTGATTACATGTTGTTTGAATCAATGATTTTTTTCTGCAATATTCGAACCTCACGTTCTCTTTTGCGAATAACTTTGTAGGAAGAAAAATTTCCCCATAAATAACCAGTAAGCAAAGCAAAAAACAACAATGCAGGAAGTGGAATGTTAACTTCACTGATAATTAAATTAATGTGAATTGGAGCCCAATTTTGCACAATAAGAACCACTAAGAACAAAGCCAATAAGGTAGCAATAACAATTTTTACTTTTTTCCAAACTGACAATTTTTCCTCTTGAACATTCGTCGATGTTGATTGAATCTCTTCCATTTTTTAATATTTAATCAAAATTAGTAAAAAAAACGATGAAATATATCCTTTTTGTTAGATTCTTTTTTGAATGATCTAAATTGAAGTTGGTTTTTAACGAAGATGAACAGATGTTTTGCTGATTAACAATCTTTAACATGACAAAATGTACTAATCTCATTAATTGGCGTTATTATTGTAAGTAAGTAACTGAAAACATTAAAAAAAACAAATCATGAATAGTAATTTAAAATTTATCGGATTAGGATTTGTAGGAGGTTTGTTGCCTTTGGGACTTTATTTTATGTTAAATGGTACTCCTCAATCAATGTCAATCGAAGATGGAAACGCTACAAATACGCTACCTGTTCATAGAACAAGTTTTGCAGGGATTGGTGGGGCAGCGGATTTCGTAGAAGCTTCTGAAAATTCAATTAATTCTGTTGTACACGTAACAACTAAGGTTGTTCAAACAACTTTTCAGCGTGACTTGTTTCAAGAATTCTTTTATGGTCCAGGTGCTGGAGGTAGAGAATTAAAACGCTATGGTTCAGGATCTGGTTCTGGGGTAATTGTTTCTGGAGATGGTTACATTGTTACCAATAATCACGTAATTGAAAGCGCAAGCGAAATTGAAGTTATTTTAAATGATAACTCAAAATATACAGCTAAAATCGTTGGAGCAGATCCATCGACAGATATTGCAGTGTTAAAAATTGAAGCCAAAGGATTGCAAACGATGCCTTTAGGAAATAGTGATGAAATCAGAGTTGGTGAATGGGTGTTGGCAGTTGGAAATCCATTTAATTTGACTTCGACAGTAACTGCTGGTATCGTGTCGGCTAAGGCACGTAATATTAATTTGTTATCAGATAGAAGCAAGCAAGACGTGGTGCCAATTGAGTCATTTATTCAAACAGATGCAGCGGTAAATCCAGGTAATAGTGGAGGAGCATTGGTTAATACACGAGGAGAATTAGTGGGTATCAATACAGCTATTGCTTCACAAACTGGTAGTTATGCTGGTTATTCCTTCGCTGTACCAGTTAATTTAGTTCGAAAAGTAATGAGCGATTTAATCGACTATGGTGTTGTTCAAAGAGGTTATTTAGGCGTGAAAATAGCTGACATTTCACAAGAGTTGAAGGAGAAAAATAATCTTCCAAATTTAAAAGGTGTTTATGTTGCTTCTGTTGTGGATGGAGGAAGTGCTGAAAGCGCTGGAATTAAAGAAGGAGATGTTATTTTGAAAATTGGCACTAAAGAGGTGAACTCATCTGCTTCGTTACAAGAAGAAGTAGGCAAGGGACGTCCAGGTGATAAATTAGCTGTTACAGTGCGTAGAAAAAATGGTAAGGAAGAAACAATTGATTTGGTGTTGAGAAACAGTGCTGGAGAAACAAAATTAGTTTCCAAGGAAGAAGTAAGAAAGAATGCAGCTTTAGGAGCAACATTTGAACTATTATCTAGCAAAGAGAAAAAAGAATTGAAAACAGATTATGGTGTGAAAATCAAATCATTGTCAACAGGTAAGTTGCAAGCATTGGGATTAAAAGAAGGAATGGTAATTACCAAAATCAACAATGAACCAGTGCGCAGTGTGGAACAATTAACAGAAAAATTAAACACAGGAAATTCGGGTGTTTTGTTAGAGATTCTAACAGAAACAGGACGCAAGGAATATATTGGATTTGGATTGTAAAAAATGGTATGATTTTTGCGGGTAAAGTCCGTGAAAAATAATTCTTTCCAAATATTTTATTATACGATTTTTTAGTCGTACCTTTGCAACGATTTTCATAGAATTACACTCAAAAAGGAGGTTTTAAAAGTAAAATGAGACAGCTTAAAATTACAAAATCAATTACCAATCGCGAGTCACAATCGTTAGATAAGTACTTGCAAGACATTGGTAAAGAGGAATTGATCACTGCGGAAGAAGAGGTAGAATTGGCAAGACGCATCAAGCAAGGAGACCAGAGAGCCCTTGAAAAATTAACTAGAGCCAATCTTCGATTCGTAGTATCAGTTGCTAAACAGTATCAAAATCAAGGTCTGACATTGCCCGATCTAATCAACGAAGGGAATTTAGGACTGATCAAAGCAGCTCAAAAATTTGATGAAACACGTGGTTTTAAGTTTATTTCTTACGCAGTTTGGTGGATTCGCCAATCTATTTTGCAAGCATTGGCAGAACAAGCTCGTATCGTAAGATTGCCTCTTAACCAAGTTGGTTCATTGAATAAGATTAACAAAGCGTTTTCGCGCTTGGAACAAGAGTATGAGCGTCCTCCTTCAGCTGAAGAATTAGCAGAAGCGTTGGAAGTTCCAGAAGACAAAATCAAAGAATCGTTAAATGTATCTGGTCGCCACGTGTCAATGGATGCACCTTTGTCAACATCAGAAGATGGGGGGACCTTGATGGATGTGATGGCAAATACAGATTCTCCTAAAGCAGACCACCAATTAATGGCAGAGTCGTTACAAAAGGAAATCGAACGTTCATTGAGCACACTAACAGACAAAGAGCGTGAAATTATTCGCTTGTTCTTCGGAATTGGAATGAATCACGGTTTGACTTTAGAAGAAATCGGAGCGAAATTTAGCTTAACACGCGAACGCGTTCGACAAATTAAAGAAAAAGCAATTAGAAGATTGAGACATACGTCACGCAACAAATTACTGAAATCTTATTTAGGATAAGAATAAAAGCTGCCCGCCAAAAGTGGGTAGCTTTTTTTGTTTAATAGATTTGAAAACCAATTAAATTAAAAAATAAAAATGGAAACATCGCTGAGTTACGAAGCAGAGTTGAAATCACACGTTGAAAGAGAACGTGCAGCTGTTAAATTATCAAGTAAAGTAGGGGAGTTGCTTTATGAAAAAGGAGTGGAATTAGTATTGTTTAGAAATCACTTAACAGATGTAACACTTTCAGAAATCTTGAATTTGCATGAATATGCAAAAACAGTCGTGAATAAATCAATTGATGTTTTTACAACTTCTGAATTGGCAGGTGAACTATTGAAAATGGATTTAGCTCCTGCGAAGTTGGATATTGGTAAATTGGCTAGTGAATGGATTGAAGAACAAGATAACTATCCATCAAAATTAGACTTTTTAAAAGCAAAATTAACAGGTTTTGAAAACAATTCTTCTAACGGAATTGAACCAAGAGACGTTGTATTGTACGGTTTTGGTCGTATCGGTCGTTTGGCTGCTCGTGAGTTGATCAAACAAGCTGGTAAAGGTCAACAATTGAGATTACGTGCAATTGTAACTCGTGGAAATTCTCCTGAAGATATCATCAAACGTGCTTCTTTGTTAAGAAATGACTCTGTTCATGGTGCTTACAAAGGTACTGTTAAAGTAGATTTGGAAAATGAGGCAATCATTATCAATGGTCAAGTCGTGAAAATGATCAATGCTTCAAACCCTGAAGATGTTGATTATACAGCTTATGGTATCAACAATGCCTTGGTAATTGATAACACTGGTGTTTTCACAAATCGTGAAGCATTGAGCCGTCACTTAAAAGCTAAAGGTGTTGCTAAAGTAATTTTGACAGCTCCTGGTAAAGAAATTCCAAACGTTGTTTATGGTATCAATCAAGGTACATTGGATGTAGAAAATGAAACTATTTTCTCTGCGGCTTCTTGTACTACCAATGCAATTTCTCCAATCTTAAAGGTGATTAACGATGAGTTTGGTGTGGTAAAAGGACACATTGAAACAGTGCACGCTTACACAAATGACCAAAACTTGTTGGACAACATGCACAAAAAACCAAGAAGAGGTCGTTCTGCTGCTGTAAACATGGTAATTACTTCAACTGGCGCTGGTAGTGCTGTAACAAAAGTAATTCCAGAATTGAAAGATAAATTGACAGCAAATGCAGTTCGTGTACCAACTCCAAATGGTTCTTTGGCTATTTTAAGTTTGGAATTAAACAAAGGAACTTCAATTGAAGATGTAAATGCAGTTATTCGCAAAGCTTCTTTAGAAGGTGATTTGGTTAATCAAATTTACTATTCTTACGATCCAGAAATGGTTTCTACAGATATCATTGGTAACACTTGTTGTTCTGTATTTGACTCTCACGCTTCAATCGTAGGGAATGATCCAAAAAATGTTGTATTGTATGTATGGTATGACAATGAGTTTGGATATACAAAACAAGTTATTCGTTTGGCGAAATATGTAGCTAAAGTGAGAAGAAATCTTTACTATTAACCTGA
>CAZOKJ010000033.1:0-27914 GCA_964580465.1 uncultured Fluviicola sp.
TAATTATTCATGAATCTTTCGTAGAAATTTTGTAATTCTATAATTAAAGATTCTGCTTCATCACTTTTTTCTACAATTAATAACTGACCAATCGCTTCTAATTGATTTGTTCTTCCTGAAACCGCTGATAATACAACAATTTTTTTTGCGTAAGATGAAATTAGATTTACTAATTTTTTCATTCTTTCTGGTGAACCTACTGAAGTTCTACTAAATTTCATTATACACATTCCCGTGCTATTTTTAAAGAATTAAAAAATAACAATTTATTTTAAAACAAAACAAATGTTAAAAAAATAACAAATGTTTAAAATAAAACTCAATCTTGAATCAGAGTCAAGTTTTTATTTTAAAGCGTCAAATGTATTTCCTTTGAGAATGTCTCCTGTGTTAAAGCCTTTCATAAACCACTCTTTACGTTGAGCTGATGTACCATGTGTAAAAGAATCGGGATTAACGTGGCCTTGCATTTTTCGTTGAATGGCATCATCACCAACAGCTTGAGCAGCGCTTAATGCTTCATCAATATCTCCTGCGTCTAAGTATTTTTGAATGTAGTGAGCAAAAACTCCTGCGTAAAAATCGGCTTGTAATTCTTGTGCAACAGAAAGTTTGTTTTGCTCTGTTTGAGATTTTCCGTTTTGTGCTCTTCTCACAGCTCTATTGGTTCCAAGTACGTTTTGAACATGATGACCAACTTCGTGGGCAATGACATAAGCGATAGCAAAGTCACCTCCTTTTGCACCAAAGCGAGTTTTCAGTTCTTCAAAAAAGTCTAAATCCATGTAAACTTTTTCGTCAGCAGGACAGTAAAATGGGCCTACAGCAGATGTTGCATTGCCACATTTTGTAGCAACTTGTCCTGTGAATAATACCATTTTAGGTAAACGATAAGGTGTTTCAGTATTTGCTAATAATTTGGTCCACACATCTTCTGTGTCACCAAAGACAGTTGCTACAAAATCTCCTAATTCTTTTTCTTCTTGAGTTAGTTCACGAGAGCTTTCTGTTGTTGGTTGGTTGTTGAGTTGATTGGCAACCATATTAGCCATATCAGCATCGCCACCTAAAAATTGAACAGCGAAGTAAATAAGTAATCCAATAATACTCCCTCCAGCGGCAACTTTTCCGCCAGACATTCCTCTTCTATCTTCAACGTTACTACTTTTTCTGCGTCCTTTCCATTCCATGATTCAAATTTCAAACTGTTTTTAACTCATTAAAGCTTTTGCGTTAGATAGTGCTGCTTCATTTATATAGTCTCCGCTCATTAGACGAGCAATTTCTTCAATTCTTTGCTGTTCATCCAATGGTTTAATGATTGTTTCAGTTAATTCTCCACTTGTATGTTTGGATACTTTTAAATGAGAACTTGCTTTTGCTGCTACTTGTGGTAAATGTGAAATAGCAAATAATTGCATGGTTTTCCCCATTTTTTGAAGTAAATTTCCCATTTTTTGTGCTACGTCACCTGAAACTCCAGTGTCTATTTCATCAAAAAAGATGGTAGGTAATTTTGTTTTTTCAGAAATGTATTGTTGTAAAGCTAACATTACACGTGAAAGTTCACCGCCACTTGCTGCTTTTTCAATTTCAACTGGAGGAATTCCTTTGTTGGCAGAAAAGAGAATACGAATAGAGGTATTACCAAAATTCGTATATTCTTCTTGTTCGGTTAATTCAAATTTGAATAAAGTGTCCGGTAATTTTAATTCAGAAAGAGTAGAAGAGATGGTTGATTCAATAAGCGGTAATTTATTGACTCTTGCTGTGTGTAATTCTTTTGCTAATTGTTGTTGCGATTGAAGTACAAGCTGGTATTTCTTTTCTAATTGTGCTATTTTTTCAGACAACTCTTCAGTATTTCCAACAAATTGTTTCAACTGCTGATAAGTTTGTTTCAATTCTTCTTCATTGTGGCATTGATGCTTCACTAAAATTCGGTTGTATTTATCTAAAATCTCAGTTAATTGAGCAACATTTTCTGCATTATATTCAAAAGAAGGACTTGAGGAAAGTTCACTTTCAATGTCTTTTAGTTCGATGATTACTGATTGTAATCGTTCTGTGATAGATTCGTATTGAGAGTCAAACTTTTCAAGCTTTGCTGAAAAATTTTTAACTTGCTGCAAACGTGTAATTAACGAATCATCACCGCCAATTGCTTCTTGAATTGAAGAGGTTAACGCCATGATTTCTTCAGCGTTTTCAAGTTTTTGAAGTTGCTCTTCTAATACTGAAAAAGCTGTGTTTTCAATATTGAGTTCTTCTAACTCTTTTAATTGAAATTCATTGTAATCTCTGTCTCTTTCTAAAAGAGCTAACTCTTCTTTGGCTTCAATAATTTGTTTCGAGATGGATTTTGCTTCTTTGAATTGAATCAAATAATTGGCGTGTATATTACTTGTTTCAGCTAAAGTGTCCAATGTTTCGAATTGAAATTCTTTGCGTTTCAATTCAAGTGTATTGTACTGAGAATGAATGGAAACAAGTTGTTCTGTTAAGAGTTTTAAATCAGCTAATTGAACAGGAACGTCGTTAACAAAAGCACGAGATTTACCTTGTTTGGTAATTTCTCTGCGAATAATAGTTTCTTTTTCAAAATCCCAATCGTTATTTTGAAACATGGATGAAAAATCCGTTTCGTTTAGTTCAAAAATAGCTTCTACAACTGCTTTTTCGCCATGTTGTCCAATGACTTTATAATCAGCTCTTTCTCCAAGTAACAAATGCAAAGCATTTAATAATATTGATTTTCCAGATCCTGTCTCACCAGTAATAACAGTATATCCTTTATCAAAATTTAAGCTAGCTTCGTTGATTAACGCGAAATTACGAATGGATAAGTTCTTGAGCATTACTTCAATATTTCATCAAATTTTTCTGAATTAGTAGGATCTAAACGTTTAAGAAGTGCTACTAATTTTGTTTTGTCTGCCATAGGAGCTTCTTTGTAAATTTGTTTCAATTCCGTTATTTTGGCTCCTAAAAAAGTGTTGACGTTAAATGAACTTGGACGAGTAGCAGCTACTTTCGCAAGTTTATTTAAAGCTTCATAAATTGAGATATATGCTTGGTCTTTGTTTTCAAACATACGATCCAATCCATAGCGGTGGTATTCGTACACACATTCTCTTAATGGCTCAAACAATTGGTGAAGAGCGTTTTCAATAATGTAAAAACGATTGTTTTTTTGTAAATTTTGATCTGCGCTCCAGCCAGGTGCTCCAGAACTTTGAGCGTTTAACACGATGTTTTGTGCTTCCTGAAAATAAGGAGCCCCACTCTTTAAGCCAAATGAATCGTAATCCATTCCAATGATGTAATAAGCATAAAAGGCTAGGAGAGAGGTCAAGTTATCTCTATATTGCGAAGATGTGTAGTTAATCATCGTGTTTCTAGCAAAGCTGATTGTGACATCTTTGTCAACTTGGTTGATTAACAACGTGTTGTATGAAGAATTGTAAACTGGTCGAGAACTTTGAACTTGCAACATACCTTCGTAAACCCCAGGTTGTGGAATTTTTTGAACTTGAAATTGAATTTGACAATTGATTCTTTCTTCGAGCTTAAAATTGTCTTTTGTCCACTTTGTTTCATTCATGAACTGACGCATTACTTCCTCTAGTTGTTCTAATACTTCTTGATCAACAGTTGTTAATACAACTTTGTTACTTGGAACAATGCTTACTTGACAATTTAGTTCTTGTGCTTTCGCTCCAAAATTTAACACCAAAAAAAGAAATATAATTATGCTGTTTTTCATTTCGTAAAGTTGATATAATAGTTTACAATGTCTTCAGCGACATCTTGCTTAGACTTTAACTCAAATTTCGTCAATTTATTGTTAATATCCAAAATTGAAATCAAATTTGTTGTTGAGCCGAAACCTGTTTTGCCTTCTACAGGTTCATTAATTACGATAAAATCTAAGTTTTTTTTGCGCAATTTTTCTTCACCATAAGCAATACTGTTGACTGTTTCTAGTGCAAATCCAACTAATTGCTGATGAGATTTTTTATTTTGCCCGGCCCACCATAAAATATCTGGATTTTTAACCAACGTTAAGGTCAATTCATCCTCTTTTTTCTTAATTTTTTGGTCGGCAATTTCTTTCGGTCTATAATCTGCAACAGCAGCACTAAAAACACCGCCATCCATAAGTTGCCAATATTCTTGAACTTTTTCAAGCATTTGTTGAGCACTTCTCACGCGAATTGTTTGAATGTTCGGATGATTGATGTCTTCGTTACTTGGTCCAGAAATAAGCCATACCTCGGCTCCTTTATTGGCAAAAGTTTCTGCAATTGCAAAACCCATTTTCCCAGAAGAATGATTTCCAATAAAACGAACTGGATCTATTGCTTCGTATGTTGGTCCTGTTGTGATGAGTATTTTTTTTCCTTTTAATTCAGAAGTTGCATAGAGGGATTGTTTGATGAACGAAAGAATTGTTTCGGGTTCAGCCATTCTTCCTTCTCCTTCCAATCCACTAGCTAGAAAGCCCGATTCAGCAGGAATGATTTGCACACCGTCATCTAACAGTTGTTGTAGATTTCGTTTTGTAGTAGGGTGGGCATACATGTCTAAATCCATTGCAGGAGCAATAATCGTTTTGGACTTATTAGACAGATAAGTTGCTAGTAACAAGTTGTCGCAAGCGCCAATAGCCATTTTGGAAAGTGTATTAGCCGTTGCCGGAGCGATTACAAATAAATCTGCCCACAAACCATATTCAACATGGTTGTTCCATGTTCCATCTGTTTTGTTCCAAAACTCTATTCCTACAGGATTTCCAGACAGCGTAGCAACAACTAAAGGACTAATAAAATCACAAGAGGCAGGAGTCATTATACATTTGACTTCTGCCCCTTCTTTTTTTAATAATCGTATTAGGAATGCAATCTTATACGCTGCAATACCACCTGTAATTCCCAGAAGTATGCGCTTATTGTGCATTTTATTTAATTACGTCGTCCTTACGAATAAATATTCTGTCTTTCAACAAGTCTTCAATTGCCATCGCAACCGGCTTAGGCAAACGCTCATAGAAACGAGAAATTTCAATTTGCTCACGGTTTTCAAAAATCTCTTCTAAGTTGTCGATTGAAGAAGCAAATTCTTGCAATTTTTGCGTTAATTCTTCTTTCATTTCAATACTTAATTGATTAGATCTTTTAGAAAGAGCTACAATTGATTCATAGATATTACCTGTTTTTTCTTCGATATCTACTATATCTCTTGTAATGGTAGATTTCTCTGCTGTGCTGTTTTTAAAATTCATAATCTTATTTTTCTTCTACTGTTTTTTCTAAAGTACTTAATTCCTTTTCCATCGCATTTTTGATGGATGTAACTGCTCTAAGATACTTAGAACTTGGAAATTCTGCTACAAAAATACGATATCTTTCTAATGTTTGCTCAGTTCTTTCAATTTTTTTACTCTCAATGCTGTTTTTTGCCAATAAATAAGAGTTGTTTACAAGGATATATCCTGCTTCTTCTTTGAATTTACTAGTAGGGTAGGATGCTATGAAATTCTCCGAGGAAGTCACTGCAGCTCTGTAATTGAGTGTTTTTGAATACAATTTTACTTGGTCAAAATCTTTTGCTTCTAATTTAAATCGCAATTTGTCCATCATGACATTGCTCGAATCTACTAACTCTGAATTAGGAAAACGGTCAATGAATTGCTGTAAATTGTTAATTGCTAATTCTGTATCTGTTTGATCCAATGATCGTTCAGGTGATTGGGTAACTGAACTCATTGCTGACAAAAATGTAGCTTCTTCTACTTTTAAACTATAAGGAAAGCGCTGTGCAAATTGCCCGAAGAAATAACCAGCCATGTAATAATCTTTTTCAAAATAGTAGGCTTTACCAATTCTAAAATAAGCTATTTCACCTTCTGTTTGCTTTGGATATCTTTGATACACTTGTTCGTATAAAGCAATGCTTTGTGCATATTTCTTTGCATCAAAATAGCTGTTGGCTAGTTCGAATTTTTTAATGTAATCTTCTGACTTCATTACCTTTGTGTACTCTGAACATGACGTCAAAGTAAGGATGAGCAGTAAAGAAAAATAAACCAATCGTTTTTTCATAAATGCAAAGCTAATTAAAATGTTATCTTACACGTAAGTTTCGTCCTACTTGTAAAACTGTTGTTTGTTTAATTCCGTTTAATTGACAAATTTTGGCAATAGATGTTTGATTTTTTGCTGCAATCGAACTCAATGTATCTCCCGAACGAACTTTGTAATATTTATTTGTGCTGCTGCTAACAGTTGTCTTTGTAGCACTAATTGTTGATGCTACTTGTGGCACGTTGTTAGATGGGTCCATTAAATGACTTGGTTTGGCTCCTGGTCTAAATAAATTTTTATGAACCATCAAGTTAACATCTCTTAGTGTTTTAGTTTCAAAATCGATGATTTCTTCTGGGTTCATTGGCAAGTCGTAAAAACGAACTTCAAAATGTAAGTGTGCACCAAATGAATGTCCTGTATTTCCACCTAAAGCAATTGGGTCACCAGCTTTTACATATTGATTGGGTGCGACTAATGTTTTTGAAAGGTGGGCATATAAAGTTTCTAAACCATTATCATGACGAATAATCACAAGGTTACCATAGCCACCGTTGTTGTATTTAGCATATCGTACTTTTCCAGACCAAGCAGCAACAACTGTGTCACCAGTGTTTAGGTTTAAATCAATACCATTGTGATTTCTTTTCCATCTGTATCCATAACGGGAAGTTACGATTCCAGGAACAGGAATTTTAAATTCATCATGCTGATCTTTTTGTAAACACAGCCAAATCGTATCATTAAAATTATTCATAGAATTAGCTCCACGCCCAGATGTGAAACAAACATCATTGTCCCATTTTTGAGATAAATTTAACTCAGGAATTTCAGTAATAATATCGTGTAAACGTTTATTCATCACGCCATCAAAACGAATGTCTTCTAAGTATTGCCAAGATCTATTTTCATACAATAAAACGGTTCCGTGACTTGTGTATAAAGTATCTATTATTTCTTGAGCGTACAACTTTGTAGAAAAACTAAAAAGAAGAATAAAAATGGAGAGTTTTTTAATCATTTTTTTATTTTTTTTTAATAATTATCTATTGAGAATCAGCAAATATATGCAAAAGATGTTATTTAATCAAGAATATCCATGACAAAAAGGTTGTAAAATAAATCCTCATTTGCCTTAACAACGTCTTGGTATCCCTTTGCCCCATAGGCTTGATTAGCTGGTACCACAATGAACATTCTATCTCCTTTTTTAGCATTTATTAACGCTTTTTTTAATCCTGGAACTACACCTTGATCCTCTAATTTTAATTCAAAAGGTTGATCTTTTGCAAAGGAATTATAATAAAAAGGATGGCTCGGAGAGCTTATTGATGTATGAAAAACTATTGTGTTTTTTTCATTGAAAATAGTTGTGTATTTTTTGCTTTGTTCTAATATCCAAACTTTTACGCCATCTACTTCTCGTGTTGGCTTTTTCTTGCTTAAAACTCTAATTGTTAAATAATTATCTGCATTGTCTGGTATTAGCCCTTCAACACCTTGTTTTCCTCTAGCTAATTCAGAAGGTAGCTTGATGCGTGCAAAATCGCCAACTTTCAACTCTTTTAATGAAATATCCCATCCTTTCGGTTGAAAGCCAAATCCAACAACATAAGGTAATGATTTTCTATTTAATAAATGATTTCCATCGATGATTGTACTATCTTTTAAGCGAACTTTGTAATCAATAAGAATAACATCACCATCGTTTATAGGTTCACCATTTGTTTTTTCCAACCATGTGATTTCAATGCCATTTTTAAGTGTTAATTCGTCTTTAATGGCTAAGTTCATTTCCAAAGAATCAATCATTGGCTGATTTTCTTCTTTAGCTTGAATCGTTTCTTCTTCTTTTTTTACGCCTTCTGGTTTGCATGAAATTAAAATAATTCCAATGATTAAGAATGAAATAAATTGTTTCATTTTAGTTATTTTGTTGATGATAAATTTTATGAATCGATATATCTACAATTAAAGTGCTTAAAGGTGGAATTTTAGACATGTCTCCAACCAAACCGTGCGCTAAGTGACTTGGAATGATTAGCTTAGCTTTATCGCCTTCACGCAATAGTTTGAATGCTTCTTGAATTCCTGATTCTATTTCTGATTTATCTACTTTAAATTCTTCTACTTCATCACTTTTTGTGCTATAAACACTTGTTCCATCCAACAATGTTATGGTGTATTCAATGTCAACATAATCATCAGAAACAGCAGGATTACCAGTACCTTTTTCGTAAATAAAATAACGCAAACCAGAACCTGTTTTTTGCATTTTCCATTGCGGTTTTCTAGCTAAATACAAATTGATTTCAACTTCTTCTTCCGCTGAAAATTGCTTGTTCATTTGCGTTGATTTTTCATTGTTCCAATCAATTGCTTTTTCTTTTTTAGGCTGATTGTTACACGAAAAAACTAAAAATACAACGATAAAAATAACTAAGTGCTTACTCATTATTTGAAATATAGTGGAACAAGTTCCTTTAATTTTGTAATTGTTTCTGCTAACGAGAGTTTACTTGACCCGCCAGCAGCGTATTTGTGCCCACCACCATTAAAGCATTCACTGGCAATGATATTTACCTCGTAATCTTCTTTTCCTCTAAAGGACATACGAACACTGTCTTCTTGCTCTGTTAACATAACTGCTGCTTTTACGCCTTGTATAGAAAGAGCTACGTTAACCAATCCTTCTGTATCGCCTTTTTGGTAATGGAAACGTCTAAGCTCTTCAGCTGATAGACTGATGATTGCTACTTTGCCATCATTAACGATTTCTAATTTTTCACTTGTTGCATAACCTCTTAATTTTAATTGGTTAACACTTGTATTATCAAACGTTTGCTCGTGAATTTTATTGTGTATTACTCCCAAATCTAACATTTGAGCAATGATTCGGTGTGTTTCAGAAGTTACAGAATCAAAACGAAAAGACCCAGTGTCTGTAACGATACCTAAATACAAAGGAGTGCATATATGAGCGTCTAATAACTGTTTTTGATTTGAATGGCTGAGTAGCTCATAAACCAATTGTGAGGTTGAACACACTTCGGGTTTACTAATCATTAAATCCGTTATTGCATCAGGGTATAGGTGATGATCAATTAAAATGCATTTTTTTGAAAAATTATCTAACAATGGTTGCATTGCGTTACCAACACGAGATGTATTGTTGAAATCGAGACAAATCAATAAGTCTGCCTCATCAAATTTTGTGCGTACTTTTTCTTCATCTGTCTCAAAAACTAAGATGGATTGTAAATCTTCTAACCATTGAAAAAAACTAGGAGCTTTATCGGGATGGCATACACTTACGTCTTTGTTTAATTTTTGAATAAAACGGTACATTCCAAGCGAAGAACCGATAGAATCACCATCTGGAGATTTATGTGAAGTAATTACAATTTTATTAGCTGCTAAAATTGCGTCAATAATTTGTTGGTTCATAATTTGTTTGTTTATGGGAGATAGATGAGTTGTCTAACTTCTTCAACGTCGCTTTTAAACTGAATGGCATCAAAAGCTGTATATCTACAGTCTAAAAGATTAATTAATTGTTGACTAAAAACAGATATAGGCTCATAATCTTGATAATATGAAAGGCGTGTTAGCATTTCAGAACCATTATCTAGTTGAAGAAAAACCAATTCTTCTAATTTCTTTGAACTAATAGAGTTTGTAGCATTTTCTACTGTTAGATATAAGTTTTCTAACCAAATTACAGCCTCATAATAGGCAAATTCAGCTTGGTTTTTTTCTGTTAAAATCAACTTCGTTAAAATCTCCAAAGAATCTTCGTCTATTTTTTTATCAATAACAATGCTGTCATTGTAAAGGTGCATAATTCGGATGTTTTCCTCAAAAGCCATTTGATACAATTTTTTATTGTTACTTAATTTACCTAAAGTGAGATAAACATTTGAAAGAGCAATTTGTTCAATTTGTTCGTGTTTTTCTAAACTATCTTTTTTTGAAATTGTTGGAAAATGATATGCTTTCTTGCGTTTAGTATTTTTTTGAATGGCAGTATGAATTTCCTTTGTCGGCACTAATTTGAATGTATCGACAAAGGAAATAATTTCTGTATCAAGACCTTGTATCGTAGAATCTACACCTCTCGTGTCTTGGTACGAAGATACTTTAAGCTCATTTTTTGGAACTCTCTTTTGATAACAAGAAGAAAAGCCTCCAATAAGCAAGCCTATATAAACGATGAAAATAACGTATTTGGAATTAAGCATTTATCAAGCGCTTCGTTTCTTTCGTTATACGTTCTTGTAAATTTTCTGACACTGGAACTAAAGGTAAACGTAAGTTTCCTTTCATGATTCCTCTTGTTGCCAACGCAGTTTTTACTCCAGCAGGATTTCCTTCTTCAAATAACATTTTAGTAATTGGAAGTAAGTCTAAGTGGTCAACACGGGCAGTCTCGAAATTTCCAGCTAAAGATTCATGAACCATTTTATTAAATTTTTCAGGAAAAGCATTATTAACTACTGAAATAACTCCTGATGCTCCTGTAGCAATCAACGGCAATGTGATGGCATCATCTCCAGAAATAACATCAAAACCTTCAGGCTTTAGACGAATAATTTCCATGATTTGTTCCATATTACCTGATGCTTCTTTAACAGCAACGATATTGTCAATTTTGGCTAACTCCAACGTTGTAGCTGGTAAGATGTTAGAACCTGTTCTTCCAGGAACATTGTACAGAATAATTGGCAACTTTGTACAAGAAGCGATGTATTTGTAGTGTTCGATGATTCCATTTTGAATTGGTTTGTTATAGTATGGAGAAACAGATAAGATACCATCCACACCAGCTGGAACTTTTTTCAACGTTTCGCCAACTTCTAACGTATTGTTGCCACCAACACCAAAAACAATTTTCAAACGCCCAGCATTTTCGTCAATAACAGTTGATAAAATCTGCATTTTTTCATCCCAAGATAAAACTGGAGATTCTCCTGTTGTGCCTTGAACTACTAAAAAGTCTGTTTTTCCTTCAATTTGCAATCTAACTAATTTGCGTAAAGCATCAAAATCAATTGATTTATCATCATTGAACGGAGTAACCAGTGCTACACCTGCGCCTTTAAAAATGTTGTTCATCTACTAAAGAAATTTAATGGTTTTATTTAATGTTACAAATATACTTTCTATAAACTAAAAACAATCATACAAAGAAGATTTATTTTTACTTTTATTCTTGCATGAATTTTCTTGGTCCACCTACACCAATTCTAAAACCAATGTTTCCAATGAAATGAATGCGAGAATTAGTTCTGCTCGCCCACTTAGGGTTGGACCATCCATTGGCCTCATCAATGTATTCTTGCGTTGCGTAATAAGCTGTGTGTCTTGTTGAACCTATTCCAAGTCCTAAGAAACAATCCAGTGTAAATGTTTGTCCAAACCAAAATTGATATCCTGTGTCAAATTTAAACATAAATTGATTAACGCTACCGTTTCTACTGCCCAACCCGTACGCATTATCAATGAATTGAGTGGTGTATAAGCGGTATTTTAATTCTGGTCCAACATACAAACCTCTTGGAGCTGTTGCATAATTAACTAATGGATAGTAACGATAAGCTACAGAAGTGAAAACACCCATAGCACTTTTATGAGTAACACCGCTATTATTATTTAATATGCCATTGTACAATAATTGAGGAATTCCAATTTCTGAAATAGTCGGTCCTAAGCCTACTTCAATACTTGATTGTCTAGCAATTCTATGCTCAAAAGTAAAATGAAATTCACCCATTGCTAATTGGGTGGGTGAGTACTTTACTGCAAAAATAGAATGATCATCTTTCTGTGCTAATGCTGTAGAAAAGCTAAATAAAAATAAAGCTATGAGCCAATTGTTTTTCATGTAATTTAGTATTTGTTATGTTAAAATTAATCAATATTTTAAATATTACCATAAAAAATGAAAACAAAAAGTTTGGCATTGTTTTTGTTTAGTGTATTTTGAACGTTAAAATTTAATAAAATGAAAACAATGAAAATAGCTTTAGCTGGATTAGCTTTCTTAGCAATCTCTAATGTAAATGCAATGAACGAACCATTGAAAATGGAAACGAAAAAGTTGACTAAAACACAAACAAATGCCTTGTTGCAGCGTGTGTCTTTAGTAGCAGCTCACAAAGGATTGACACAAGCAACTGTTAAACCTGCAAAACAATCTGTTCAACCAGCAAAAACACAACAAACGTACCAGCTGGAAACAAAAAAAGTGGTCAAATAATCGAAAACCATACATCACGCAAGGTCAATTCTTATGAGTTGACCTTTTTTTTATATATTTGACAAAATTAACACTGCTTTTTTGTCGAATAAAGTCAAAAATATCCTGTTGCTATCTTCGTGGTTTGCTACGAAGGGGAAACCTTTTTTAGGTAATTTTATCCATCAACAAGCTGAGTTATTAGCACAAAGTGTGGATGTTTATTTTGTGCGATTGATTCCAAATGGTCAAGTTGGAACGAAAGAACATTCATCTGTCCACATGATTGATGTGTACTATAAAAAATCACGTTTTTTTCTCTTTACGTTTCTTAACAAGAAAAAGGCATTGTCGCAAGCTTTAAGTCAATTACCTAAAATAGATGTGATTCATGCTCATGTGTCATCACCTGATGGCTGGCTGTTTAAAATAGCAAAGAAACAATTGAATGTACCCTTAGTTTTAACAGAGCATGGTAGCTATTTTCGAGAAGAGGTGCATTGGTCAGCAAAAATGAATTGGACCATTCGCCAGGGATTACTAGCTGCTGATAGTGTAGTAGCCGTTTCTGAAGTACTGGCAAAATCGATTCAAAAGCGTTTTCCTAATAAAAAAGTAGCTGTTATTCCAAATTCAATAGATACAACTCTTTTTAAAATAGCTGACTACCCACCAATAAAGAGTCGGTTTATTCATGTTTCCACTTTGGATAAAATTAAAAAACCTCAGCCTATTTTGGAAGCTTTTGCACGCATTGAAAAGGAATTTTCAGAAGTCGAATTGGTGATAGTGTCTGACGAGGATTATACATTTTTAAAAAATAAAGCGCAAAAGCTACGATTGAAAAATTGTTCATTTAAAGGTCCTTTGTTGCCCAATCAGATAGTGCAAGAGTTACAACAATCGTCGTGTTTTGTTCTAAATTCTGATTATGAGAGTTTTTCTGTTGTTATTGCTGAAGCGTGGGCTTGTGGTTTGCCAGTAATTAGTACCAATGTTGGAATAGCTACAGATTTGAGTAGTCAATATGGGATTCAAACAAACGGAACAGTTGATTCTATTGAAAATGCGATGCGTTACTTTATAGAAAACAAAAGTTCTTTTAATCAACAGATTATCCGAGAAAAAGCCTTGAATTTTTCAAATGAAAAGATTTTACAGACACTTTTATTGAAATACAGTTCATTAATTAAATGAAAATCTGTAATTTTAGCAACGATTTTTTAAATTAATATCAGATATATGAATAAACATTCATTTTATTTAGCTGCTGGAGCTTTATTATTGGCTTCATGTAGTTCAATGAAAAACAATGATTTCAAACAGTTGAACTCAATAGATGTTTCTCACATGAGTAGTACTGTGAAGCCAACGGAAGATTTTTTCATTTTTTCGAATGAAAACTGGATTAAAAACAACCCTGTACCTGCATCAGAGTCTAGATGGGGAAGTTTTAATGAATTAGAACAGCAAAATAACCAGAAGTTACTAGCAATTTTGGAATCGTACAAAAATGCAAATGCTGCAAAAGGTACAAAAGAACAAATGCTGGGAGATTTTTATGCTTCGTTTATAAACATGGAAGCACGAAACAAGGGCATTGAACCAATTAATCATGAATTACAATTGATTAATAGTAGCTTAACTTCAAAAAATCAATTACCTAAAGTAATTGGTGCTTTGCACATGGAAGGTGTTGATGCGTTTTTTGGTTTTGGAGTTGAACAAGATATGATGAATGTTGACATTAACATTGCTTATTTTGGACAGTCGGGAATTGGTTTGCCAAACAAAGATTACTATACCGAAGCTCGCAATGAGTCTATTAGAGAAGCGTATAAAAAGTACATTGCTGATGCTCTTAAAATGGCTGGTTTAGTTGTTCGTACGGATGAAAAAAGCGTTCAGCAAAAGGTAAATAATATTTTCTCTATTGAAGATAAAATCGCATCAGTTATGTTGGGACCAGCTGAGCAACGTATTCCTGAATTGGTTTATAACAAATATGAAAAATCGAAATTAGCATCTGAATTCTCTAATTTTAATTTCACAGAATATTTAGCTGCTGTTGGATCAGAATCATTTGATAATTTGATTGTGGACAATGTGAAATTTGCACCATTTGTTAATGGATTAATTGAAAAAGAAAGCCTTGAAGCGATTAAAGATTACTTAACTTGGAAAGTGCTTCAACGATACATTGGAGCTTTGGGGCAAGATTTTGTTGATTTATCATTTGATTTTAATGGCAAAACACTAAGTGGAGCAAAAGAAATGAAGCCTATTTCAGAACGTGCTATTGAAACCATTACACGCAGCAGCATTGGTGAAATGTTAGGAAGAGCTTTTGTTGAAAAACATTACTCTGAAAAAGCTCAACACCGTGTGAATGAAATGGTTGATAACTTAAAGTCTGCCTACAAAAAACGAATTGAAGCTTCTTCATGGATGACAGCTGAAACTAAAAAGGAGGCCATTCACAAATTGGAATCTTTTGGTAGAAAATTAGGATTCCCATCAAAATGGGAAGATTTCAGCTCTATTACCATAAAAGCAGATGATTATGTTGGAAATTTGAGAGAAATAGCTCGTTATGAACATGTTAAAAACATGAAAAAACTAAATGAAAAAGTAGATCGTGACAAGTGGCACATGCCTGCACACATGGTGAATGCTTATTATCATCCGCTATTGAATGAAATTGCCTTTCCAGCAGGAATCATGCAGCCTCCATTCTTTGATGAAAATGCAGAAGATGCTGTAAACTACGGACGCATTGGTATGGTTATTGGACACGAATTTACACATGGATTTGACGATATGGGGTCTAAATTTGCCGCTGATGGAAGTTTCAAAAACTGGTGGTCAGATGAAGATAGAAAAGCATTTGAAGCTCGTACAAAAGTATTTGGAGAAACATTCTCTAATTTCTGTCCTTTCGAAGAACAATGTGTGAACCCAGAATTGACAATGGGAGAAAATATTGCAGATTTAGGAGGTTTAACAATGGCTTATTATGCTTATGCGATGACGAATGAATTTAAGAAAGGTAAATTAGTAAAAGGTTACACACCAGCGCAACGTTTCTTTATTTCTTATGCTCAATTATGGCGCATCAATTATACAGATGCTGAATTAAAGAAGAGATTAGCAACGGATCCACATTCTCCAGGTATGTACCGAGTGAATGGACCATTGAAAAATTGCCCTGAATTCTTTGAAGCTTTTAATGTGAAAGAAGGTGACGCTATGCGTAATCCTCAAGGAAAAGCAGTGATTATTTGGTAGATTTAAATTGCCAATTACAAATTGCAACCGCGAAGCAGCACCGGAGGTAATTTCAATCACGATGTAGCGCTGAAGGCAATTGCAAATTGTGAGGAATAAATTTCAGCCGCAGATGCACAGTTGTTTTGCTGTGAGTCTGTGGCTTTTTTTGTTATCTTTGTAAGGGTTGATTAAAATGTTATTCGGTTGAATTTATTCAAACGAATAATACTAAGAATCATGTTTTTTCGTTTAGTTAATTAATAATACTAACAAAATGAACAGAATGACTAATTCTAAACAGTACTTCATGTTATTTTTTGCATTCTTGCAGATGACTATAAGCTTTGGACAATTTAAGGAAGATACGATTGTAGTTAAAAATAAGGTAATTGTTAGAAATAATCAAGGCGTTACAATTGAAGTATATTTTCAAAAGAATGGTCAATACAATGGTGTGCGCAAAAAATTCAATAATCAAGGTTTTTTACATACGGAAGAATATTACAAGGACGGGCAGTTAAAAGGCAAACGAAAAATGTTTGACGCTGCTGGAAATCTACAATTAGAAGAAAATTACAGTTATTCTCTTGTGTTAAAAAAATCGGTTTTAAATGGTGTTCAAAAAAAATACCATAATGGCTTTTTAATTTCTTTATCTACGTATAAAGATGGAAAATTAGAAGGTGCTTTTTCTACCTATTATGCAGATGGTAAAAAACGCGAAGAAGGAACTTATCAAGATGGACTTAAGACAGGAAAATATAACTTTTACGAAAACGACGGTTTTAAATCAAAAGAAGAAAATTACAGCATCATTTTTCCTAATTCTGCTGATGTAAAAACCATAGGGGAATCAAAAATAAAAGACGAAAAACAACTTCCTACTCCTCAGAAATCTTCTGTTTTGAATGGTAGATGTAGGTATTATATCAAAGGAATGCTCATCAAAGAAGCAAATTATAAATTAGGGGCACTTGATGGATTAGTAACTGAGTACTATTACCAGCCAACTTATTTGTTGCGGTCAAAAATTGAATACAAAGATGGACAACAACACGGAAAATTTGAGCATTTTCGAAGCAACGGAAATTTAGAAAAAAAAGGAATGTTTTATCATAAAGTTACATTCAATGGGGTAACTTACACAAATGTTTATGATGGTGAAAACTTGTTTTACTTTGAAAATGGTTTATTGGAGCGTTCTGAAAATTGGAAAAATTTTCAAAAACATGGAGAATGGAAACGTTTTAACAGAAATGGAAACTTATCTTATCAAGTAAATTATGCGTATGGCATCAAAACTGGAACAGAAACTTATTGGGATAACGAAGGAAACAAACAAACAGAAATAAACTACGCTCCAATTACTATCGATGGAATCAAAGTTGAACTAAAGCATGGGACATATCGCACATGGAATAAAGGCATACTTCAGTCAGAAGTTAATTATGTTAATGGACTTAAACAAGGCCCGAATAGGGAATATTATAACAATGGCACCTTGAAATCAGAAAAACAATTTGTAAATGATTCTATTGTCGGAAAAGTACTTGCTTTTTATAGCAATGGTAATTTTAGTCAAGAATATTACTATATCAAAACACCCAAAGGGAGTAAAAAAAGAGGGTGGGGAAGTTATGGTTCGGAAAATGGGAAACAATTAAAGTTAAATTATCATGATGACAAGGATGAAATGCTTATTCAAAAAACATACAGTGAAAACAAAATAAGTTCTTTTTATGTGTATAATAGTTTCTTTGTTAGATATCATCCAAATGGTCTTATTTCTTCTTTCTATTTACCTTCTTATAACGGTTTTGGTTTTCGCTTTTATTCCAATGGAGCTCTACGAATAACGTCGTTTTATGATGAAAATGGTTCTCCTTTAGAGGCAAGCTTCACTGCAAACAGCGAACTAATTGAAATAGCATATAACGGAAGAATAATAGATAATCAACAATCAGAAAAAACAGCGTATTTAATTGCTCAAAAAGCTAGAAAAGATTGGAATAATCATCCTCTTTTCAGAGATAGTATAAAAAATGGTCGCTATATACTTTATTACGCCGACGATAAATTGTTTTGTGACATAGGTTTTAATAATGATTTGCCAGATGGTAAATGGTTAATAAAAGACCCATTGATAGATGATAGTTTGTATTATGCTGAATACAAAGAGAATAATTTGGTTAATGATTTTTTAACTAAAAAAACAAGTGGAAAAACAGTTTGTAGAAAGCAATTTGACGAACAAGGCAACTTGCTTGTTTCATACAATTATTTTGGAAATGGAGCGCTAAATCAATGGGAAAAATTAGAAAACGACAAACGGATTTTCATGGAGTCTTTTTATGAAAACGGAAAAATAAAAAGAAGAGAAGATATCAAAAAAGATGCTGTTTTTGAATGGAAATCTAATGGGGACAGTTTGTATAGTTCTGTATATGTTTTAAATCCTGACTCTGTAAGGATAATCAAACGATTTTATCCTGATAAAAATCAACTAAGAAACCAAATAAGCATTCATTTAAGTAGCAAAAAAGGTTGGAGAAACACCTATTACGAAAATGGACAATTGGAATGGCATTATGAAATAGACGAAAATGAAAAAGCTATTGGTGTGTATCAACGCTTTCATCCTAATGGAAACCCATTATTATCAGGGCAATATGTCAACTATAAAAAAGATGGATTGTGGTTTAATTACAATGAAAAAGGAGAAATAACAGAGACAGAAAATTACGATAAAGGAAGATTGATTATTCCAATAGAACAGCAACAAGAATGTGCTTGTTTTGACACAACATTGGTTACTTCGAAAATTGGATTTGCTCAAAATGTATCTTTTTTTGCGTCATATAGACAATTGGAAAATGAATTACCTAAATTTATAGTTCCTGTAGATAGCTTTAACCTAAAGCATGTTTATTTTATAAATTATCAAGGAACTGGCGGTTTTGCATCGATGAAGCTACTACCTTACAAACCTTTGTCGTTTTATATCTCTTCACAAAAAACAATTCGTTTTGATTTAACACCTTGCACTGTGAAAGGTTATTTGAATCATCTAGAAAGTCGCACTTTTTATCAAGGAAAAGAACATCAGCGAACTACGATAGATTTAAAAAGAATTGCGATCACATTTGAAAAAAGCCCGTTGAGAACACAGGATAACAAACCATTTAAAGCCTATTTTGATGCGGAATACTTAGAATTAGCTAACAAAGAACTGAAGATTGAATTTAAGCCAAAATTAGAGGCTTGTTTTACCACTGCTTCAATCGGGAATTTTCTTAACCTTTCAATTACTAAAGGAAAACCACACTTTGATTTATTGCAAGAAAATAAAAGTTTTAGCTTGAGTTCTGATTTTTTAATGTCAAATGCAGAGCGAACTCATTTTAATGGAATAGTGTTAGAAAATGCTATTGTCGATTTTACTATTTATCCACCAATAGAAATTATTTTAGATGATGATAGAAGTAATAATGCAAGATCAAATGAAAATGAAATACATTGTAAAGGTGTAGCTTCTCAAATTGCTGTAGGAGACAATTGGGTGGCCGGTATTATTGAAATAAAGGGGCAAATGAGCAAAGATGAGCTAAGTTTTCGCTTAGAAAATGGTCAAGAAGTATTGTTGAATCGATTGGAACAACATTTTAAAAGTCATGGTTTTTCACTTTTTGATACAGCTTTTTTAAGCACTGAAAAAAAATTAAAAATTCGTTTTTATAGTGAACGTTAATAAATGAGAGTATGAAAAAAATATGGATGACTTATTTTCTTACATTGTTGCCTTTTGTCAATCAAGCGCAATTAACAGATGTATATACTAACACAGTTTATCGTTCCATTGTTTCTCGAGTGATTGAAAGCGAAAGTTTTTTAGAGTATAGCCCTAAAACGTTAACAATTTACCAAGATTATATTGAACATGAGGATTTTACCGATGAATTGTTTCAAAAAATACAGCAAATTGCAAAACAGAGTGTTACCAATCGATTGACCTTCGAAACCATTTTTAATAAAATGTTAACAAGAATTGAGCAGTACAACACAATCAATAGTGAATACGGTGAAAAAGGTGAATACAGAAACCCTTTTTTTGATCGTTTAGAAGTAACGCTAGTGAGCGTGTTGAATAAGCAAGCTATTTTTTGTTTTGAATACCTATTTGAGGTCAATCATTCATTCAGAAATAAAAGAATTTTTTCTGTTAAAAATTATTATCAAGTCGATTTAAAATCAAAAAAAATACAACCATTTGAAACTCGTTTAGCAAGTTTTACAAATGAGATTCCATTCGTTATTTCAGAAAAATTAAAGCGAATATATGCCATTGTTACTCAAAAAATTGATTGGAATCATTTTGAAAAAGTTCCAGAAAAATTACCTTTTTCTTCATTTCTAGCATCCTTTGATTTGAAAGAATTGCAATTAATACCCTATTTTTCAGGTGCAATGTTGGTAATTGATGAATTCTCCAAATCTAGTCTTTGGGTGAAAGGAGAGGAGGTGCAGTTGTTTTTTAATCGCAATGAATTGGAGCAAATAAAAGATTTTTTACCTTATTTTAACACATTTTATAATTCAAAAAATATTCTTCCTTTTAACCAAGAAGTAGAAGTTAAACAATTGAAAATAAATGATTTTAATAAACCTCAAAATGCATTAAATTTTGTTTTAAAACACTTTCAATCAGGTAAATTACAGTTAGAATTAGAACATTATTCTGCTGGCAATGATAAATTTTACAAAAAAGAAAAATTTCAATTTGATAATATGGGAAAAGTAACAGAACATTTGGAGTTTGTTGCTGACGACCGTTATCAAGGTGCTACTATTTATACTTATAATAAGGATGAATCGTTAAAAATAAAACGACATAAAGATCAAAATAAATTTATGGATGAGGTAGAGACTTTTTATTACGAAAATGGTTTACTTTCAGCACACGAAACAATTGGATTAGACGATAAAGAAGCGATATGGATGTCCAAAATAAAAAGCGCAATTTACGATGTGCTTATTCGAACTACATACTATTTTTACAATGGAAATTATAAGCACAGTATGGAATGTGTTTTTTTAGGAAAAAATAAACGAGAATATCAACGGGTTGTTTATCTGTCAGGATCAGAGTTGTGTTCACAATACAATTGCCATATTTTTGATAAAAATGAACGAGTCGTTGGGATAAGAACCTTTAAGCACTCAAGTTTTGCACCTCAAATTTTAACTAATGAACAAGGACAACTAATCGAGCAATTTAGTGATAATGACCGACAAGTTTTCTACTATCATTATGACGAAGATGGTCGATTAATAGATATAAAACGCTATTATGATGAAGAGCTAAAAGTAGAAGAGTACTTTAATTATAAAGGAAGCAGTTTTGTTCCTTTTGAAATAAAGAGAATAAATCAACAGGATGAAAATGTAGTAAAAATAAAATATTAACCTGATTTCGATTATTTACAACATCCTTTAAGTATTCTATCAAAAAAAACAGTAAATAATTGAAAAAGGGAAGAATAAAACGAAAAAACTCCTTGCATTTCA
This sequence comes from uncultured Fluviicola sp., assembly GCA_964580465.1. Lineage (GTDB taxonomy): Bacteria > Bacteroidota > Bacteroidia > Flavobacteriales_D > Crocinitomicaceae > Taishania. The sequence continues at coordinate 21,160 of CAZOKJ010000033.1, forward strand.
AGAAAGTTCTATTATTTTTGTGGAGCAAAATAAAATGTTAGTTACTGATTGAATAATCAGCGTTTTTTTATCGAAAATAAACAAAAATATGAGCAAAAATTCAACAATTCTTTACACAAAAACAGACGAAGCACCATTATTGGCTACTTATTCGTTTTTACCAATTTTACAAGCTTTTGCTAAAAAAGCTGCTATTGATGTAGAATTACGCGACATTTCTTTGGCAGGAAGAGTGTTGGCAACTTTCACTGATTATCCAGACGCATTGGCTGAGTTAGGTGAATTAGCAAAAACGCCAGACGCAAATATTATCAAATTACCAAATATTTCTGCTTCTATTCCTCAATTAAAAGGAGCGATTGCTGAATTGCAAAAAGCTGGTTATGCTATTCCTAATTACCCAGATGAAGCAACGAATGACGAGGAAAAAGAAATTAAAGCGAAATTTGCTAAGGTTTTAGGTTCTGCTGTAAACCCTGTTTTACGTGAAGGAAACTCTGACCGTCGCGCGCCTAAAGCGGTTAAAAACTATGCAAAAGCAAATCCTCACTCAATGGGGGCTTGGTCGAAAGATTCTAAGACGAAAGTTGCTCACATGACAAGTGGTGATTTCTACGGTACAGAAAAATCAGTTACTGTTGAAAATGATAGTCAATTTAAAATTGAATTTGTTGCAAAAGATGGTTCAATTAAAGAATTAAAAGGTCTGTCAGCGTTAAAAGCTGGTGAAGTAATTGATTCTTCTGTGATGAATATCAATGCTTTGAAAGCATTTGTTGCTCAAACAAAAGAGGAAGCAAAAGCTGCTGGTGTGTTGTTTTCAGCTCACTTAAAAGCTACCATGATGAAGGTTTCTGACCCTGTTATTTTTGGTGCGATTGTTGAGGTTTTCTTTAAGGATGTGTTTACAAAATATGCTGACTTATTTAAAGAATTAGGAATCAATAAAAACAATGGATTAGGTGAGGTGTATGCTAAAATTGCTGGTCATGCGCAAGAAGCAGAAGTAAAAGCTGCTATTGAGGCTGCAATGAACGAAGGCCCAGCATTGGCAATGGTAAACTCTGACAAAGGGATTACGAACTTACACGTTCCTTCTGACGTAATTGTTGATGCTTCAATGCCAGCAATGATTCGTACTTCTGGACAAATGTGGAATGCTGAAGGAAAACAACAAGATACTTTTGCAGTTATTCCTGATAGATGTTACGCAGGTGTTTATGCTGCAACTATTGCTGATATGAAAGAAAATGGTGCATTGGATCCAACAACAATCGGTACAGTTCCAAACGTTGGATTAATGGCTCAAAAAGCAGAAGAATACGGTTCGCATGACAAAACATTTATCGCTGAAGGTGAAGGAACGATTCGTGTAACGGATGCTAATGGAAATGTATTCTTTGACCAAGCTGTTGAAGAAGGAGATATTTTTAGAATGTGTCAAGTGAAAGATGCTCCAATTCAAGATTGGGTTAAATTAGCTGTAAACAGAGCTCGTTTGTCTGCTACTCCTGCTGTTTTCTGGTTGGATGAAAATAGAGCACACGATAGAGAAATCATTAAGAAAGTAAATAAATACTTAGCAGATCACGATACAACAGGTTTGGATATTCGCATCATGAATCCTGTTGATGCTGCTAAATTCTCTTTGGAAAGAATTCGCAAAGGTGAGGATACTATTTCTGTTACAGGTAACGTTCTTCGTGACTACTTAACAGACTTATTCCCAATTTTGGAATTAGGTACTTCAGCAAAAATGTTGTCTATTGTTCCATTGATGAATGGAGGTGGATTGTTTGAAACAGGTGCGGGAGGTTCTGCTCCAAAACACGTAGAGCAATTCTTAGAAGAAGGTTACTTACGTTGGGATTCTTTAGGAGAATTCTTAGCATTGGGTGCTTCCTTCGAGCATTTGTCACAAACTCAAAACAATCCTAAAGCAATGATTTTAGCTGAGACATTGGATCAAGCGACGGAGAAATTCTTAGCAAACGACAAGTCGCCAGCAAGAAGAGTAGGGCAAATTGACAACAGAGGTTCTCATTTCTACTTGGCTATGTACTGGGCTGAAGCATTGGCTGCTCAAACAAAAGATGCTGAGTTAGCTCAAGCATTTGCTCCTATGGCAAAAGCATTGACAGAAAATGAAGCTAAAATCAATGAAGAATTGATTGGTGCACAAGGTAAAGCACAAAACATTGGTGGATATTATTTCCCTAATGATGAGTTAGCTTCTAAAGCGATGCGCCCAAGTGCTACATTGAACAATGCGATTGATACTTTGTAATCGAGGATAAGGTTTAAATCAAAAAGCCACGCTATTTTAAGCGTGGCTTTTTTGTTTTTTATCATTTGTAAAATGACTTGTTGACAGGTTGACTCAAAATTTCAATTCGTCAAAATGCCCTAAAGTCATAGCGTCATAGCGTCAACCTTTACAATAACTCTTCAATAATTCGTTCCATTGAGTAACCTTCTGCTTCGGCGCGGTAGTTTCTAACTAAACGATGGCGTAAGATTGGTTTTGCAACTGCTTTTACATCTTCAATATCAGGAGAATATTTACCATTTAAAGCAGCATGACATTTAGCAGCAACAATTAAGTATTGCGAAGCTCGAGGTCCAGCGCCCCAAGTGATGTAATCTTTTGTTAATTGAGTTGCAAACTCAGAGTTTATACGTGTTTTACCAACTAATTTAACAGCGTATTCTAAAACATTATCGGCAACAGGAATGCGGCGAATTAATTCTTGATAACGAAGGATTTGTTCACCATCCAACACTTGTTTTAATTGAATAGATGTATCTGTTGTCGTTGCTTTTACGATTGCTAATTCCTCAATGTAAGAAGGATAATCTACCCAAATGTTAAAAATAAAACGGTCTAATTGAGCTTCAGGTAGGGGATAGGTACCTTCTTGTTCAATCGGGTTTTGTGTAGCCAATACGAAAAATGGAGCGGGTAATTTATAGGTTTTACCAGCAGCAGTAACAGATCGTTCTTGCATAGCCTCCAATAATGCAGATTGTGTTTTTGGCGGCGTACGGTTAATCTCGTCTGCTAAGATGATGTTGCTAAAAATCGGTCCTTGAATGAATTTGAAATTGCGTGTTTCATCCAAAATTTCAGATCCAACAATGTCTGAAGGCATTAGGTCGGGAGTAAATTGAATTCTGTTAAAAGATAATCCTAACGTTTGAGCAATGGTATTCACCAATAAGGTTTTTGCCAATCCAGGAACACCAACTAATAAGCAGTGTCCACGTGAGAAAATAGAAATGAGCACTTGGTCAACAACTTCTTCTTGCCCCACAATAACTTTGTGAATTTCATTTTTTAACTCACGATAATGAGCAACAAGTTGGTCAATAGCTTCTTTATCAGACATAGTTTTAGCGTTTAATCAGTTATTTCACAATCCATTGATGTTTAAAAGCACAACCTTCATAAGCTTCATTGATTTTAATGTAAGCCAATTTGATTTTCTTTTGTGCCCATTCATCTACCATTTTTTGCTTTTTTACATTTTCTGCCGCTGCCTGAATCAACGGATAGTCTTGTTTTAAATTTGCTCTATGTGGTTCAGTTCTTTGTGACAAACGTAAGATACGAACACCTTCTTTGCGCGACATCATGTCAACGTATAAATTAGGTTCAGTAATATCTCCTACTTTTAAACGGTCAGTTAATACGTAAATTTGATTATCAATTTCACTTAATTGTGCTGCGTCCCATTTTTGGTCTCCTGTGTAAGGATTACTGATAATACCTCTATTCAAACGAGTGTTTTCATCATTAGAATACTTCAAAACAGCTTCATCCCAAGTGATTTCATTCGCTTTTAATTGTCTATAACAAGTGTCCATTTTCAAAGCTGCAGCTTCCAATGCTTTTTCTGTGTAAGTTGGAATCTTTAAAATATGGGCACATTTGTAATTGTCTCCTTTTCGTTCGATTAATTTCACAATATGATAGCCATATTCTGACTCAAACACGTCAGATACTTCACCTTCCTTTAAGCTGAAAACAGTAGCTTCAAAAGGAGCAACCATCATTCCTCTACGAGCCTCAATAACACCGCCTTGACTGGCACTTCCTGTGTCATCTGAATTCATACGAGCCAAAGAAGCAAAGTTTTTTCCTGAACGAGCTTGTGATAGGATAGAGGTTAATTCTTCTTTTGCACGCTCCTTGTCATGTTTGGTAATTTCAGGAAACATAACGATTTGCTGATACGTCATTTGTTGGTTGATGAATGGAACACTGTCCAATGGAAGTCCATCATAGAACTCTTTTACTTCACGAGGTGTAATCGTTAAGTTTTGTGTGATTTGACGTTCCATTTCTTGTGCCAACATTCTTTCGCGAATGATTTCTCTAAATTCAGCTTTTATTTGTGAAATGGTTTTACCATAAAATTTCTCCATTTTGTCACGCCCACCAATTTGCTCTTCAATCACGCGAATACGGTTTTCCATTTCTGCATCCACTTGTTGATCTGTAACAACCAAACTGTCCAACATGGCTTGATTTGTCAACAATTGTTGATACATTATCCCTTCAAGGATGTTGCATCTCAATTCAGGAGAATCTTTTACTTCAGCTTGTTTGGCTTGCAAAACCTGTGCTTCAATATCTGAAGTAAGAATGACATTGTCACCAATTTGAGCAACAATACCATCGAGCGGTACTCTATTTGGTTGTGCTAGAGCTGAATATGTAAATGTTAATCCTAAAATCACTAAAATTAAAAACCTCATAGTATTCTTGTCAAATTATTATCTTGTACTTGTAATTACGTCTATTCAATAGAATAAACGATAAAAGTACAAAAAATGTGTGAATTATGATGTAATTAACAAAAGTTTTGATTTTTTAGCGACATAAAATTAGCTCAAAAAAATATTCTGTATTGATCAAGGTTGAATAAATGTTTAAATCATATTAAAACGCCCGATAATTTCACCTTTAGGTTTACCCTTCATGGATACACAATTGTTTTGGGGATCAAAATCAATCCATTCACAAGGAAAGGTTGGTCCACCAGCCATACCTTGCACGATACAGAAGTCTTTCCACTGTTTTTTTTCATCTATTTCAACTACTCCTTCCAGTCCTTTACTTTCCCACATTTGTATCATGAATTCTATATCCATGCCATTCATAGCACCGTCTCTAAATAAAAAATCGTCGTTCCATAGTATTTTAGAGAAACTTTCTTTATTGTTTTCTTTAAATTGTGCAAATCCACCAGGATAAATTTTGTCAATATTTTCGATTGGAATAATGAAATCAATAAATTCGCATTGTACTGCCATAATTTTAGATTTTTTGGTAGTTTATTATTTTATTTCTTTGCCATCTTTCTCTATTTTTAAGGATGCGTTGTATTTACTTGTAACGAGTGCTTTTCCATTTTTGAAATCAGCAGCATAGCTGAAATTAGCATCAATCACGGCTTTTCCACTTTTACATAAACAATCAGGCAAACCTTGAGCATAAGTAAAATTTAAAAGCAAAAATAGGAATAATGTGATTGTTTTCATTTCGCTATAATTACTTAACAATTAATTTACTCCATCGCCTTAATCATACTTTTCTATAAACGCAATTTCCTTCTCACTTTAACCGTGTTTTTATATAACTGTTGGTTGATATTGGAAATTATAACTTATTCTTTTTTCTTTTTTGGTTTTAGAAAATTCACACCCGTAATCACATTTTTACCTGTTTTCGCTTCCAATTCTTTTCGTGCATTTTTTGCAATTTTACCACCTTTCTTACCTGCTTGTGCATTTTCTTTTACCCCTTTTGCTTGTTCTACTTCAGCAATTTGACGAGTGGAAAGTTCGGCTAACGCAGTGAAAATAAGTTCTGCTTCGCTCATGTGGTCTCGCAGGTTTTGAGATTTTAATCCTTTTAGTTCTTTGTGCTTTTTCACAGTAAAACCTGTCCATTCTTGATGAATAATATTGGTTAGAAAAGCAAATTCATCATTTTTGGTAACACTACTTTCTTTCCAGTAATCCGTCAGTTTGTTTCGGGTTTCTTGACCTGTCATTCGTTGTTAAATCCATTTTTCGGAGCGTCCCATTTTTTGCCAGTTTTCTCTGACTCTTTCCTTGCTTAAACTTGGATCTTGAATTTCTTGTAAACGCTCATAACCTACCTTTGCCAACCATTGTTTAAACGGCTCTGCTTTGGGTGATGGAATGGATTGTATAAGACGGAAAATATGTTGTGCATTTCCAGCTAATGTTTTGCGATTTTTACCATTTGTCAGCATTGCTACCTGGGGACAATTTGTCCCTATGTAGGTATTAAATTCTTCATCTCTTTTCCGTATCTTTTTTAAGTAATCTGTAGGGTTTTTATTATCTGTCAATGCCCCTACAATATCTACCAATGTGAAATACCAAACTTCATTCTCCGAATCATAATGCCGACGAATTTGTTTGCTCTCAAATAAAACGATATCTTTTTCTTCACTCATAACGCTTATAATGGTATTAATGTTGTTTTTTGTTGATTTAATGATGCTTGTAATTAATTTAAATTGAATCGTCGCTTTCATACCACAAAATTTGTAAACCGTAAATAGATTACGTTTACCTATTCGATTTTTGTTTACTGGTTAAAGTCTAAGTGGCGATTCTTGCCTTTTTCTTCCATCGTTGCTTCTGCTTATGAAGTAGATGCTCTTCGATTTTCTTTTGCGCATTTGTTTTTTGCTCTGCATCACCGTCTTCTTGAG
>CAZOKJ010000034.1:0-27465 GCA_964580465.1 uncultured Fluviicola sp.
TTGTTTCTTGTCAGACCAAATGTGTTGATATATGCGTTCAACAGAAACAGTTTTTTAATTAAAATTGAAAACGACTCTCCTTAATCATACAACAAATACTTCGCACGAATCACTTTAAAATCTTCCAAATCGGCTTTCCATGAATTTCTAATTTCTTCCTCACTTTTGAAGCTGTTTAATTGGTTGATTAATTCATCGTTTCCAGCTAAAAGATTAAAAAATCGCACCCGATTAATCCATTTATCGCCATGTTTTTTGTGAAGTACATCCCTGGCGTAGAATAAATAGTCAAGACTAAGTTTATTCAACCTTGTTTTTTGTTGTGTCAAATCAATTCCTTGGCACAATTGACCTTTTAATAAAGGATCAGAAGCACCTGGACTTGGTTGAGGAGTGAATGAAAAACCTGTTTTGGGAAAGTCAGGATGTCCATAGATTTCAAATGGAGTAGGGGTGCCTCGTCCAACGCTAACAATTGTTCCTTCAAAAAAACAAAGACTAGCGTAGTGGTTGATAGAATTGTCCGTTTTTAAATTGGGAGACGGAGCAACAGGTAAAGAATAAGGAGTTGCGTGTGTATAATTTTCCAATGCGATAACCGATAATTGGCATTGAACGCCGTCTTTTAACCATTTTTCACCGTTAATCATTTGACCGTATTCACCAATAGTCATTCCATAAATGACAGGCACAGGGTGCATGCTGATAAAGGATTCATACCCTTCCTTTTTTACTGGCCCATCAATAATATGTCCATTGGGATTGGGTCTGTCAAGCACAATAACAGAGATTTTATTCTCAGCCGCTGCTTCCATCACGTAGTGAAGTGTGGAAATATAGGTGTAAAAACGAACGCCAACATCTTGCAAGTCAAAAAGGAGAATATCAACGTCTTTTAAATCGCTTGCTTTTGGTTTTTTATTGTCACCGTATAAAGAAATGACGCTTAATCCAGTAGAAGGGTCAATTCCGTCTTTAATCTTAGCGCCAGCGTCACCATCTCCTCTAAATCCATGTTCGGGAGAAAAAACTTTAACAACATTGACTTTTCGTTTTAACAAGGAATCGACAAGATGAGTTTTGCCAATCAAAGAAGTTTGATTTCCAACGATGGCAATGCGTTTGTTTTCAAGTAATGGAAGAAATTTTTCCGTTTGTTGAGCGCCAGTGACAATTGAATTGCTAACAAAAAGGTGCATTGGACCTTCAGGAACACTTGTATCATGTTGACTTGCACATGCAGTTGCGACGTGTAAAAAAATTAAAAATGCATAAATTCTTTTATAGGCCAAATCCTTTATGTAATTTAGCGCTTTAAAACGATAGAATTTGTCATTTGAATACTTCATATCAAAACGTATTTTAAAAAACGAGCTGCAAGGTAAGAAAGTTTCGCAAGCAATCGTGCGTATCTCTATTATAAGTATTGCACTAGCGATTGTTGTTAACTTATTAACAATTGCAGTTGTTAAAGGTTTCCAAAATCAAGTTCGCGACAAAGTTTCTGGATTTGGAGCACATTTATCCATTATGTCAGCTTCCAGTCAAACGATGTCCGAGTCTTATCCTATCATCAAAAATCAGGCCTTTTTTGACGGATTGAAAAAAAATCCCGCTATTCAGAGTATTTCTCGTGTTGCTTATAAGCCTGTTTTATTTCAAAGTGAGCGCCAGGAACGCGTTGTCAACAGAGTAAAACATTCTGATACCACCATTGTAGAGCAAAATGTCCATGGAGCTTTATTAAAAGGAGTAGAAAATGAATTTGATTGGACTTTTTTTCAACAGTATTTGATAGCAGGAGAGCTGCCACATTTTAAGAAAGAAGAAGTTTCTGATGAAATTTTAGTTTCTAAGAAAATTGCAACTATTTTAAATTATCAATTGGGAGATACAGTAAAAGCTTATTTTGTACGAAACAATCCCATTTTGAAAAAACTCATCATTAAAGGGATTTTTGAAACAGGTTTGGAAGATCATGATACAAAAATCGCCATTGGAGACCTTCGTTTGACGCAAGAATTAAACGATTGGGGGATTCAAGCTTCTGCTACAATTGATGATACATTATTTCGTGTGAAAGGATACGAAGATCAGTTGATTCTGCGTGTAAAATCGCGTGGTGGACAAGGACAGTTTCGCTATGATTGGGGCGAGGGTAATGAGCTATACGCTGCAAAAACGATTAATGTGGGCAAAGATACGACTTACCGAATTATTGTTTCTGATTTTAGAACCAGTTTACTCAACGATGTTTCATTGTCTGTTCCTGATACAACCTATTTAAGTATCAAAATTAAAGGAGATAAATCTGCTGTTAATCGATTTGAATTGGAAGATAATCAGTTGGTTAAGAAATACCTAGATGATTCAGGTACACGGTATCAATTACAAGCTGGAACAAAAATCGTTGAAATCGAAGAACGAGCAGGAAAGGGAAGTTACACCGATTATATTGCAGGATTTGAACTAAAGGTAAAGGATTGGTCGCGTTTAGAACAAACGCACAAAGAGATTAAAAAACAAGTAGAGTTTATGCCCTCAGAGCGAGGAGAAACTTTTCGAGTAGAAACCATAAAGCAAACAGAAAATGATATTTTTGTTTGGCTAGATTTCTTAAATATTAATGTGGTGATCATCTTGGTTTTAATGATTTTGATAGGCATTATCAACATGGGGTCGGCACTTCTAGTCTTGATTTTAGTTCGAACAAATTTCATTGGAATTTTGAAATCATTAGGAGCCAACAACTGGTCCATCCGAAAGGTCTTTTTGATACAAGCATCGTTTTTGATTATCCGAGGAATGCTTATTGGAAACATCATAGGATTAGGATTAGCGTTTATACAATACTATTTTGAACTAATTCCATTAAATCCAGAAGTGTACTATTTGAATACTGTTCCAATTGAATTGAGCTTCATGAATTGGCTACTCCTTAATTTAGGAACGCTTTTCGTATGTGTGGTAGCACTGATTGTCCCAAGTATGGTCATTACAAAAATCACGCCTTCTAAAGCTATTCGTTTTAATTGATTTTGTGTTTGAGTGGTTAGTTGTTGTTTTTTGGTTGGTGGGTTGATTTTGATTGGTTTAGTTGGATTCCTATAAAAATATTCCTCGCTTCGTTCAAAAAATCACTGATAGAGTGGGTGGATTCCTCGCTTTACTCGGAATGACAGTTCTGACTTGAAATGGGGTGGAAAATGGAGCGGGCGAAGCCTGCTCCATTTTTCACTAAGACTCCATAAAAAGTGTCATTCCGAACACCGTGAGGAATCTTCTTAAGTCCCATGAAAAAAACTTCCCCTTACCCCAACAAAGTAGTTCGATCTAAAATCTAATGACTAACGACTAATGTCTAATACCAACAACTTGTGAATTTTATCCTCAGTTAGTCTGAAAACAGACCATTCGTCTAATGGAAAAGCGCCAAGCGATTTATAAAATTCGATGGAAGGCGTGTTCCAATCTAATACCACCCATTCCATTCTTCCGCAATTTTTTTCTTTGGCAATTTTTGCTAATTCAATCAATAGTTTTTTGCCGTAACCTTTTCCTCTGTGAGTAGGTTCCACGTATAAATCTTCCAAGTATAGCCCTGGTTTTCCTACAAAAGTTGAAAAATTAAAAAAATACAGTGCAAAGCCAATTGTTTCATCGTTTTCTTCGGCTATTAGAACATGGGCATATTGCTGGTTAAAAACATTTGCTACAATTTGTTCTTTCGTAACAATGGCTTCGTGTTCTAACTTTTCATAAATAGCTAATTGCTTAATTAAATAAACAATCTTTTCGACGTCTTCAATTGTTGCCTTGCGGATAATGAAATTGCTCATAATTTAAAGTGAAAAAGGGCTGATGCCAACCCTTTATTATTAATCAATAATTGTGATGCTTTCAATCGAATCGCCTTGACGAATATCGTCGATAACATCAACTCCTTCTACAACTTTACCAAAACAAGTATGGTTTCTGTCTAAGTGAGCTGTGTTGTTGCGTGAATGACAAACAAAGAATTGAGAACCTCCGGTGTTTCTTCCTGCGTGTGCCATTGATAAAACTCCTCTGTCATGGTATTGATTGTTTCCGTCTAATTCGCAATCAATTTGGTATCCAGGACCACCAGTTCCAGGGATTCCGCTCGCTCCTTCACGTGAGTTAGGGCAACCTCCTTGAATAACGAAATCTGGAATTACACGGTGCCATTTTAATCCGTCATAGTATCCTTCTTTTGCTAACTTTACGAAGTTTGCTACTGTATTTGGTGCGTCTTCGGTGTAGAAGTCAATCTTCATTTCACCTTTGTTTGTTTTGATAATTGCTTGCATATTTATTTTATTTAACTTTATTTTCTAACATTGGAACAAAGCTGAAAACGCCATGTTCTTGAATTTCAACATCACCGTCAGGTAATTTAATTATTTTCAGCATGCGTTGGTCCTTTCCTTCACCAACAGGAATCACCATAATTCCACCTTCTTTTAATTGTTCAACAAGTGCAGCTGGCACATCAGGAGCGCCACAAGTCACCAAAATTTTGTCAAAAGGAGCAAAACTTGGCAAGCCTGCATAGCCGTCACCATAAGTTAAACGTGGGTTAAAGTTGAAATGGTGAATGATTTTCTTTGCATTTAAAAACAATTCTCTTTGCCGCTCGATGGAAAATACTTTAGCACCTAATTGACATAAAATACATGTTTGAAATCCAGATCCAGTGCCTATTTCTAATACTTTTTCACCTTTTGAAAGCTCCAATAATTCTGTTTGAAAGGCTACTGTATAAGGGTGAGAAATGGTTTGACCAGCGCCAATTTGAAACGCTTGATTGGTATACGCTTGCTGTTCAAAAGCTAAATCCAAAAAATAATGACGTGGAATAGCATCGAACGCTTCTAGAATTTGTTCGTTTTTAATACCTTTTTCGCGCAACTCATTGATTAGTTGGCGTCTCATTCCTTTGTGCTTGAAAGTGTCTTGCATGATGCAAAGTTAATAAAGTTTTGTCGTTAAATTTTTGTTTTGTAATTGAAAAATGAAAGGTTACTACATATAAAAAGCGACAGTGTTGAACTGTCGCTTGATAATCCTATTAAAAATGCGTTATTCTCCTTTGAAAATAGGTACTCTTTTTTCTAAAAATGCAGCAACTCCTTCGTTAAAATCATAGGTTTGACCAGCTATGGTTTGCAATTCTTCTTCCAAAGCCAATTGAGCTGTTAGGGAATTAGTCATGCTTTGATTCAATGCTTTTTTAGTTAAACCTAATCCTTTCGTTGGCATTTGAGCTAATTTTTCTGCAAAAGCTGTTACTTCGGCTTCAAAATTTTCATCCTCTACAGCTTTGTAAATCATGTTTAAAGCAACGGCTTCTTCAGCACTTACTTTGTCTCCAGTCATCATTAACGCTGCTGCTTTTTGAAATCCAATGATGCGAGGTAAGAAAAATGTGCCTCCAGAGTCAGGAATTAATCCTATTTTGGAGAAAGCTTGAATAAAAGCAGCACTTTTCTTCGCTATTGTGATGTCACAAGCCAAGGCAATGTTTGCACCAGCACCAGCTGCAACACCATTTACAGCTGCAATAATTGGTTTTTCAATGTTTCTAATTTTTTCAATAATTGGATTGTAATGCTCTCTAACAATGGATTGTAATTCTGGACCATTTGGATTTGTTGCTTCTGCTAAATCTTGCCCTGCACAAAATGCTTTTCCTTCACCAGTTAAAATAATGGCACGAACAGAAGCATCATTTGCTGCGCTGTCTAATTCTTTTTGCAAAGCAAATGCCATAGGCTGGTTAAATGAGTTGAAAACAGTTGGTCTATTGAGTGTTAACGTTCTTACTCCGTTATTGTTAGTTACTAAAATTTCCATTTTTCTTTTTATTTAATTAATCCAATACAAATTTTCATACGAATAATGCGCTTCACTGAAGCATCTACTTTCTCTTTGAAAACGCTATCTGATTGATATTTCTTTAAAATCTCTGCATGTGCTTTGCTAGCATCTAAAGGCATTAGCACAATGTCGCATCCTGCATCAATAGCAGCAGAACTTGAATTAGGTACTTGTGTAACACCTCCCATGTTCATAGCATCTGTTACAACTAAACCATTGTATCCTAATTCTTTTCTTAATAATTCTGTAACGATGACAGGGGAAACTGTTGCAGGCAAACCTTTTGTGTTGTATTTTGCGTTGTTTTTTACAGCCAAATGTCCAACCATTACAGAAGGAACTTTTTTGTCAATCAACTCTTGAAAGTTTTTCAATTCTTTTAATTCACCATCTATGGCTTGTAATGAGCTATGTGTGTCGCCCGTTACTAATCCGTGACCTGGAAAGTGTTTAATAGTAGAAATAATGTTAGCATTAGTCGATTCTTCTACAAACGCCCATGAGAAAGGAGCAATGTTTTTAGGGTCTTTACCAAAACCTCTATAACCAACAGTTCCATTTGATGACATGTCAGAAACAGGAGCAAAATTGTAATTGATGCCAATTTCCGCTAAATCATTTGAAATAGTTGTTGCAACAGCTCTAACATCTTCAATTGAAGTAATTTCAGAGGCTTTTTTGACAGGTGTTGATCCCGTAATTTTTCGATTGACTAACGAAGGTTCTGCGTCTGCGCTAAATAGAAAAGGCAAAGCTCCCAACATTTCATTTTTAGCATTGATATCAGCAATCCATTTGGTAAACTGCTCTTTTGTGCCGTTTAACATTAAAACACCACCAATTTTTTTCTCCTCAACCAAACGCATAATTGTTTCCTCAGATTGACCTAAGCGTCCCATGGCTGGCATGATTAATTGAGCTACTTTTTCCTCATCACTAAGCAAGATAAACGACGAATTAACTTTGTTGTCAAGTGTTATTGAAGATTCAAAATAATCATTGATGGTATATTTTTTCTTATTTCTCCATTCAATTTGCTTTGATTCTAATTGGTAAATTTGAGAAAAAGCTGTTGTTGTGAGTGCAACTACTAAAAGGGAATTAATTAGTTTCTTCATGTTTTCCTATTACATTTTTTAAATATGTTCCAAAATTAACCTTTGAAAACATAGATTGGTTTCTATATCGTTCTATTTTATTCACAAAAGTGTTGTCAATAATCATGCCAAATCCAAAAATAGGATCTTTAAGTTGATTGTTTGTCAATTTTGCAGCTGTGCCGAATCGTAAATCATAAAAAACGACTAATGAATCTTTCTGTTCAACCGTGTAATATCCTTTAGAAAAACGATTGAGTAATTCGACACTGTTTTTTTCTTCGTTTTTCCATGTTAATTCTTGAAGTAGCTGATGATTTTTTTCAATTCTGATAAGGTCATCGCTATTGTAATGAGCAAAAATGGATTTGTATGTAAGGTAATAAGCGTCTTTGTTTTCGCCTAAAATCATCCAATAAAAAGTTGTTAAAGGCATTGCCGCTATATAAGTTCTGTCCACTTTTACATTTGATTGAGCAAAATAGTCATCGCTATGTTGGCGTATAGTTGCTTGTACTAATACGCCCCAAAGTAGGTAAGCGCTGGAGTAAATAATCCCGCTCCAATTGATGATGGAACGCCATTTTGCATCTCGCTTTAAACAAATGGCAATGATCACAGTTGCCATAAACGGCACGGTGTACAATGGGTCAATGACAAAAACAGAAGAAATAGCCAATCGGTTATCCAGTGGCCACAGCAAAGAAGTACCGTAGTTAGTGAAAATGTCCAATAAAGGATGGGTAATGATACCAAAGAAAAAGAGTAGGAGCCATGTTTTATAGGCGTATTTCTTTTTGTAGATGAAGTGAACAATCCATGCGAAAATGGGAGAAAACAAGCAGGCAAACAGGATGGAATGTGAAAAACCTCTGTGTACCAAACTAGCTTCGATTGGATTGAAAAAATAATTGAGAAAAACATCCAAATCGGGAATAGTTCCGGCTACTCCTCCCCAAAAAGCAGCTTTTATACCCATTTTTCTTCCACCAACAGCTTCACCAACAGCGGCACCGAGAACAATTTGCGTCAACGAGTCCATTTTTAATTTTTTTTGCGTGAATTTACTCAAAAAGTTACCTTTAAGCGTAAAATAATTGAAAAAAAAGTTGGTAGATTGAAACTATTTGACTAAATTCAATCCAACCTATAATTATTTTACAATGGAAACCAATCGTAGTATTAAGTGTTGGGCAGAGGATGATCGCCCACGTGAAAAGATGTTGTTAAAAGGAAAAGCAGCACTTTCAGACGCCGAGTTAATAGCTATTTTACTTGGCTCGGGAACACCAGCTTTATCGGCTGTAGATGTAGCCAAAGAATTGCTCGCTCAAAGCGAAAATAATTTACATTTATTTGGGCAAAAAAAGATGAGTGAATTGACCAAAGTGAAAGGCATTGGTCAAGCGAAAGCCATTACATTAATGGCGGCAATTGAACTAGGCAAAAGGCGACAAGCTGTTGCACCTGTAGATCGCTTTAAAATTACATCTTCAGAAAAAGCTTTTCAACTATTAGCACCAGATTTACAAGAGTTGACACATGAAGAGTTTTATGTGCTTTATCTGAACAAAGGGAATCATGTCTTACAGAAAAAGCAAATTTCTATCGGCGGATTGTCCGGCACTATTGCAGATGGGAAAGTGATTTACCGATATGCCTTGGAATTGAATGCTACGGGAATTATTTTGGCGCACAATCACCCAAGCGGACGATTAGAACCGAGTGAAGAAGATCGCAGGGTTACCAAAAATTTAAAAGCATTTGGAAAACTCATTGACATTGAAGTGTTGGATCATTTAATTATCTCCGAAAAAGGATTTTTTAGCTTTGCAGAAGAAGGATTAATGGTGTAATTGATGTCTAAAATCATTTGTTTTCAAAGAGTTAATTTTTTGTGAATAAAAAAAAAATAAAAAAATCGAAGTGTTTTTTGAAAAATGTTTGCAATTTGCACACTAAATTTTATATCTTTGTTGCTGATGGAAAAGCAAGTCATTTTAAACAAAAGTCATTTCGATTTAACGCTTAAACGCCTTTGTTATCAATTGATTGAAACTCATAACGATTTTTCAAATACCATTCTTATTGGTTTACAACCTAGAGGAATTAATGTGGTAACACGATTGAAAAAGGAGTTGGAGTCAATCTTAGGTCACCAAGTAATGTGTGGTAATTTGGATATTACTTTTTACCGTGACGATTTTCGCAGAAGAGAAACACCGTTGATTCCAAGTGCAACCAATATCGATTTTGTTATCGAAGGGAAAAATATCATCGTAGTTGACGATGTGCTTTTTACAGGAAGAACAATTCGTGCTGGTTTGGATGCTTTGTTGGCTTTTGGTCGCCCTGCTAAGGTTGAATTATTGGTTTTTATCGACCGAAGATTTAACCGCGATTTGCCAATTCAAGCAGATTACGTTGGAAAAGCAGTGGATACATTCACAGAGGAAAGAGTTTCTGTTGAATGGAACGAAATAGAAGGAGAAGATAAAGTTGTATTGTTTACACCAGAGACAAAATGAATCAGTTAAGCGTAGATCATATCATTGGCATTAAAGATTTAACAAAAGAAGATATTGAATTAATCTTAAATACAGCCGAAAAATTTAAACAAGTTATTAATCGTCCGATTAAAAAAGTACCTTCATTACGCGATATTACTATTGCTAACTTGTTTTTTGAAAACTCAACAAGAACGCGCTTGTCGTTTGAATTGGCTGAAAAACGTTTGTCGGCTGATGTGGTGAACTTTAGTGCAGCCAATAGCTCTGTTAAGAAAGGAGAGACGTTAATAGATACAACAAACAATATCCTTTCAATGAAAGTGGATATGGTGGTGATGCGCCATCCAAATCCTGGTGCAGCTAAGTTTTTGTCAGAGCGTGTAAATGCTCGCGTTATCAATGCTGGTGACGGTACGCACGAACATCCAACTCAGGCTTTGTTAGATGCTTTTTCTATCAGAGAACAGTTGGGAACTTTGGAAGGTAAAAAAGTAGTTATCGTTGGTGATATTTTGCACTCTCGTGTAGCTCTTTCCAATATCTATTGCTTACAAAAGATGGGAGCAGAGGTGATGGTGTGTGGACCAACAACATTAATACCTAAGTACATTTCTGAATTAGGTGTGAAAGTAGAGCACGATTTAAGAAAAGCCTTGGAATGGTGTGATGTTGCTAATATGCTTCGTATTCAGTTGGAACGTCAAGATATTAAATTCTTCCCGTCTTTGAGAGAATACAGCATGCAATTTGGATTGGACAAAAAATTATTAGATTCTCTAAGCAAAAAAATCATTATCATGCACCCTGGACCAATCAATAGAGGGGTTGAAATAACAAGTGACGTAGCAGATTCTGATCAATCTATTATCCTACAACAAGTAGAAAATGGAGTAGCTGTTCGAATGGCTTGTATTTATTTATTGGCTTCAAAGATTGAAAGATAAAATAAAATTGTTATTTTTGAGGAAACACAAGTTTGTCAGATGAATTTTGAAACCATACAAAACAAAAACACAGCAATCATCAAAACCTTGATGGAAAAACTCGATGCTTCTAATGCTAGCACATTAAAATCAGAGTTGGTTGTTCTGAATAAAAACGGAGTAAACACAATGGTTTTGGATTTGTCTTCTACAAAATATTGTGACTCTTCTGGTTTGAGTGCTATTTTAGCTGCTAATCGTCTGTGTAAAGAATCTAGCGGTAAGTTTATTCTTTCTGGATTGAATTCAACAGTGAAAAAATTAATTGAAATTTCTCAGTTAGATAAAGTGCTAACGATTACGGAGTCACTAGAAGAAGCTAAACAATTGATTTAAGTGGAATTTGAAGTAACCATTCTCGGCAGCAGTGCAGCGTTGCCAACCATCGAGCGCAATACAACTGCTCAATATGTTCGTTGCAAAAACAAGCACATATTGATTGATTGTGGAGAAGGTACTCAATTGCAAATGCGTAAGTTTGGCGTGCCAATTCAGCATTTGGATATTATCCTTATTTCTCATCTTCATGGTGATCATTTTTTTGGTTTAGTAGCTTTGCTAAGTACGATGCGCTTGCTCGGTCGAGATGCAAACTTGACCATTGTTTGTCCTAAAGGTTTGCCTGCTATTATTAATAGTCAGTTAGAAATAGGTCATGCAAAGTTAGATTTTGACATTCAGTACGTGGAATTAACAGGCAAGGAAACCATGTTGGTTTATGAAGATAAAGCAATAGAAATAAAAACGTTTCCGCTCAAACATAAAATTCCAACAAATGGATACTTGATTCGTGAAAAGGTATCTGAACGAAAGTTTATCAAAGAGCAATTAAACCATCCTGATTTAAAAATAGAGTACATTCACCGTTTGAAAAAAGGAGAAAACATTACAACTCCAGATGGCAAGGTGTTGTTGGCAGATGATTTTACGCTTCCTTTAGAAGAAGGGCATTCGTATGCTTATTGTTCAGATACAGCTTATTCTGAAAAAATAATCGAACATATTTTAGGTTGCACAGTTTTGTACCACGAAGCAACTTTTACGAACGCACATACCAAAAACGCGAAAGATACGTTGCATTCAACAGCGGAACAAGCGGCAACGATTGCTCAAAGGGCACATGTTTCTCAATTGTACATGGGACATTTAAGTGCTCGTTATTCTGATGTTATTACACATGAAGAAGAAGCACAAAATATCTTCAAAAATGCAAAATATGTGCATGATGGCTTTCATTTTGAGGTGAAGAAAGTGCTTTATTAGTAGATGTTTTGTGTTTTTTTACCGTTTTACAAACCACTTCATTTATTAGGCATTTGAAATAATAATCATTTATACATTTTAAAATATTGTCGTTGTATTTATACAATTCTTTCATGAAATTGTCGTTTTGTATCGACAAATACAATGAAATTTTGTGGTTTTTCAACTACATTTTTGAATTTTATGAAAATCTGCACCAAAAAAAAACATGTGTCTTTTTTAGTAAGTGCTCTCGTTTCTTAATGGCCTGAGTTCGATTGTAAAATTAACATTCAGATTACCTTTGGTGCTACTTATTGGTGATCTAAAAAGCTGTTAATCAAGGTGTTTATTTGAAAATTTAGCGGACTAAATTGAAAAGAAACAACGCAGAACACGCAGTCTCACCGAAGGTAATAACGGTTTTTTAGGCAAAGTAAAATAATACTCCGCAGATAAACAGCACCACGAAGTAGCATCGCAGATAATCTACATCATAAAGCAACCTCAATGTTTATTAGCGGTCTGAATGCAATTTTATTAATAGAAATCAGGTTAATAATAAGGCTAAAAGAAAATCCCCATTGAGCAAAAATAGTCCAAAGGGGATTAAAATAAATAAAGAATGACTTTTAAGCTATTTCATTGAGTTGAAATATACAATTTTCAACTAAAAAGTACCAAATTCTTTTACAATTAATTCTGCTAGTTCAGAACCAATTCTATCTTGCGCCTCAACTGTTGCTGCTCCAATATGTGGTGAACAAGCAATTTTTGGATGGCACAACAAATCTTTCATTGGAGTTGGCTCGTTTTCAAATACATCCAACGCACAAGCTGCAACTTTTCCTGAATTAAGCGCATTTAACAATGCTTTTTCATCAAAAACACCGCCTCTAGCTGCGTTCACCAAACGAACACTGTCTTTCATGAGTGCAAATTCAGCTTCGTTAATAACAGCACTGCCGTCTGCTTGTTTAGGAACGTGAATGGAAATGTAATCACATTTGCCCAATACAGATTTCATGTCAGTAACGGTTGTAAAAGGCACAACTACTTCTTGTGTTGTTCCAATTTTTACACTCACATTTGCTGTGTATTCTACCTGATCTACGGCAATAACATCCATTCCAACTCCTAAAGCATAAGAAGCTAAACTTTGGCCAATTCTACCAAATCCGATGATTCCTAGTGTTTTACCTCTTAATTCAACTCCTTTAGCGAAGTTCTTTTTCAAGTTGTTGAAATCACCTGTCTCCATGTTTTTATATGAATCTTGCAAGAAACGAGAAACAGAGAAAAGGTGTCCCATCACTAATTCGGCAACAGATTGTGAAGAAGACGCAGGCGTATTGATTACTTTCAATCCTTTGCTTCTAGCATAATCCACGTCGATATTGTCCATTCCAACGCCACCACGACCAATCAATTTTAAGTTCGGGCAAGCGTCGATTACTTCTTTGCGGACAGTTGTTGCGCTTCTGACCAACACAATTTCATAATTTTCGTTATTGATTGCGTTGATTAAATCCGCTTGATCAACTTTATCAGTGACTACCGTATATCCAGCTTCTTCTAATTGCTTTTTACCAATAGAAGAAATACCATCATTCGCTAAAATTTTCATTGTTATGCGTTTTTCTTTGCAAAATCATTCATTACATCCACCAATACTTGTACACTTTCAATTGGCAAAGCATTGTACAAAGAAGCCCTGTATCCACCAGTTGAGCGGTGACCTTTCAAGCCAACAATACCAGCATCATTCCACGCTTTGTTGAAAGCCTCTTCTAACGCGCTGTATTGTTCATTCAACACAAAGCTAACGTTCATTTTTGAGCGATCTTCAACAGCAATTTTAGATGTAAATAAAGGATTTGTGTCAATTTCATTGTACAACAAAGCTGCTTTTGCATTGTTACGCGCTTCTGCTGCTTTTACACCACCTGTTGCAATTAAATCTTTTAAGTTTAACATAGCAACATATACAGAAAATACGGGCGGCGTATTGTACATAGAATCTTTTTCATGGTGCTTAGCCAAATTTAAGTAAGTTGGCATAAAAGGAGTTTTGAATGTACCCAACACCTCTTCTTTAACAATGTATAAAGTTGCTCCAGCTGGGCCTAAATTCTTTTGTGCACCTGCATAAATAAGGTCAAAATCAGCTACATTGATTTCTTTTGAAAAAATATCAGAAGACATATCACATACCAACGGAACAGAAGTTTTTACTGTTTCTTGGAATTGTGTACCATAAATGGTATTGTTAGATGTGTAATGTAAATAGTCTAAATCTGTTGGAATATCAAATCCTTTCGGAATGTAAGAGAAATTTTTATCTTCTGATGAAGCCAATACATTTACATCTACACCAACTAATTTAGCCTCTTTAATAGCGCCACTTGCCCATGTCCCTGTGTTGATATAACCAGCTTTACCGCCTTTTGTCATGTTAAGAGCCGCGATAGTAAACCCTAAAGTAGCGCCACCTTGAAGGTATAATACAGTATATCCTTTAGGTATGTTGAGTGCCACTTTAACCAATTCACGTGCTTCTTCCATCACAGCCACAAAATCTTTGTGACGGTGTGAAACTTCTAGTATAGATAGTCCGTTGAAATCTAATACTCCTTTTGCCGCTTGTTCAAATACCGTTTGCGGTAAAATACAAGGACCTGCTCCAAAATTATGTTTCATTTTTTATGCTTGTTTTTCTTCTTGCAAATATGCTTTTTTTTCTTCGTTTGTTAGCTAATAATACAAGAAATTTATGTTAAAATTTATTAGAAATTATTCCTCCTTTGCTTTTTTTGTGGTTGCTTTTTTCTCAGTTGCTACTTTTTTTACTGTTGTTTTTTTAGCTGTTGGCTTTTTTTCTGCTGTTTCTTTCTTTGGAGCAGCTTTTTTTACTTTTGGAGCTTCTTCTTTCTTAGCCGTTTCTTTCACTACTGTTGCAGATGCTTTCGCTGGTGTTCCTGAGCTTGCTTTTCTTTTTCTTGTTACACCGTAACTGCCCATGATTCTTTTACCTTTCGCTGTTTTTTTGTCTCCTTTGCCCATAATACATAGTTTTATAAGATTTCACTGAAAACAAATGTAACAATAAAAAAGGATAAAGTCAAGTAAATTATTGATTTTAAAATGTATGACTTACAATTATTAGTTCTTTTTTGGAAGAATTAGCTTGTAAACATTATGTTCTTTCTGATAATTTTAATTATTTAGATAAGGCATTATTAAAAAAAAACATCAAAAATGAATTTTTCCACATGGAGAATCCCTAAAAAATAACAATGTATTTGCAAATGAAGGCGATAGCTATCAAGCAAAAAAGATGTACTTTTTTGATGTTTTGTAGCTAATACATACATTTTTAGTCATTCGTAAAGGTGTTTTACTTAATTTTTGTAATTACAATCCAACCTTCATTTTCATGGAACAAAAAACAACTTGATATTACCTTATCTGAATCATTACAATGAGTTAACTTTCTGAAAGTTGCTGTTACAGTTGCACCTATTGGAAAAGAAGAAATTTTTTCGTGATTACAAACCTGATAATCTTTTCCTTTTAGACGTAAATAGGTTCCTGTAAAGTCACGAACAACTGTTGCTGTTTGGTCACATTCTTTTTTACATGCAGTGAGAATTAGCATTAAAATTGATATTGCTATATCAAAGCACTTTTCACCTACTCAAAAGTTCTTCCTTTAATCGCTTAATCACCTCTGGTACCACTTTTTCTCCGTGAGGAATGATGCGCGTACACCATTTAATTTTTAAATCAATAAGCTCTTCTTCGTTCATTTTCCAATTGTAGTTGGATGCTTCTAAGCGTGTGCGAATGGCGTACATACTCACAGCTGCTGAAACGGAGATATTGAAGCTTTCTGTAAAACCGTACATGGGAATTTTTACAAATCCATCGGCTAAATCCATTGCTTCTTGTGAAATTCCATCTCCTTCTGTGCCAAAAATTAAGGCAACAGGCTGGTCGAGTGGAAGTGCATCTATGGTTGTGTCTTGTTCGTGCGGTGTGGTAGCAATGACTTTGTATCCTTTTTCTTTCAATGTTTGAATGCAAGTTGCAGTTGGATTTTGTTCGTTATAATGATACATATCTACCCATCGACCTGCTCCACGTGCAATGTCGCGCTGAACTTTGTATTTAAAATCTTCCTCAATGACGTGCAAGCTATTGATGCCAAAACTTTCGCATGAACGAAGTACGGCTGAAGCATTGTGCTCTTGGTAGATGTTTTCCAATACAATGGTTAAATAATCTGTTTTTAATGGAGCAATTCGCTCAAACATTTCTACTTTTTGTGGCGTAATCATGCCATAAAGTTGTTCTAGAAGAAGTTTGTTAAAATCTTTCATAGAGCAAAGATGCTAAAAATTATATTAGTTGGAAGGATAACAATCGTTTATTTTGAATTTTTGCTTGTGAATCGCATAAAAAGCGATAATTTAGTCTAAAAAAATCAATTTCTTTTGTATTTTTACATCATGAATACAGAACAAGCAAAACACCGTATTGATGAGTTGATAGAGCAAATCAACCACCACAATCATTTGTATTATGTAGAAAATGACCCTCAAATTTCAGATTATGAATTTGATGTGTTGTTAAAGGAATTGGAAGCGCTTGAAAAGGAATATCCTGCATTTGCTTATGTCTATTCGCCTACGCAAAAGGTTGGGGGAGATATTACTAAAAAGTTTGAAACGGTAAAGCATGAATATCCAATGCTTTCCTTGTCCAATACGTATTCTGAAGAAGAAATCATTGATTGGGAAAATCGTTTGAAAAAAATGGTGGAGGGTCCCATTGAGTATGTATGTGAATTAAAATACGATGGTGTTGCGATTGGCATTCGTTATGAAAACGGGATTTTGGTACAAGCTGTTACGCGTGGTGATGGAACGCAAGGGGAGAATGTAACAAGCAACGTAAAAACAATTAAAACCGTTCCACTAAAATTAAAAAATGGTTTTCCTCCTGTATTTGAAATTAGAGGAGAAATCTTTTTTCCTTTGGAGCAATTTAACGCATTGAACAAAGAACGAGAAGATATTGGAGAAGCAACATTTGCCAATCCAAGAAACTCTGCTTCTGGCACACTCAAGTTACAAGATTCAAAATTGGTCGCTTCGAGAGGGTTAGATACCTATTTATATGGTGTTTATGGTGCTAAAAATTTGGCTGCAGGACATTATGAAATGGTGCAATTGGTTAAAACATGGGGATTAAAAACACCGCCGCCAGCTCTTCGATACATTGAAAAAACAACTTCTATTGAAGGAATCATGGATTTTATTCACTATTGGGATCAACATCGAAAAAATCTTCCTTTTGAAATTGATGGCGTGGTGATAAAAGTGAATAGTTATGACCAACAAGAACAGCTTGGTTTTACAGCTAAGTCGCCACGTTGGGCTGTTGCTTATAAGTTTAAAACTGAGCGAGTAGAAACAACGATTAATTCCATTGATTATCAAGTTGGAAGAACGGGAGCTATTACACCTGTTGCGAATTTAACACCTGTTTCACTTGGTGGTACAACGGTTAGACGTGCTTCTTTGCATAATTCTGACCAAATGGAAAAGTTTGATTTACACTTGGGGGATAGCGTTTATGTTGAAAAAGGGGGCGAAATTATTCCAAAAATTGTTGGTGTAAATTTAGAAAAGCGCGTCGAAAATGCGCAACCTTTTGTGTTTGTCACTCATTGCCCAGAGTGCAATAGTCCATTGGTTCGAACAGAAGGAGAAGCGCAACATTTCTGTTCAAATGATAGCTCTTGTCCGCCACAAATGAAAGGTAAAATAGAACATTTTATTGCACGAAAAGCAATGAATATCGATGGACTTGGTGCAGAAACTGTTCAGTTATTGTTTGACAAAGGATTGGTTAAAACAAGTGCCGATTTGTATCACTTAACTTTCGAACAATTGCTTTCCATTGATAGAATGGGAGAGAAGAGTGCTAATAATTTGTTGAAAGGCTTGCGAGATTCTGTAAATGTTCCATTTGAGCGTGTTCTTTTTGCCTTGGGCATTCGATACGTAGGAGAAACGGTTGCAAAAAAGCTAGCCTATCATTTTAAATCCATTGAAAACCTTGAGAAAGCATCTTTACTAGAATTAATGTTAGTGGATGAAATTGGAGAGCGTATTTCTGAATCGGTTGTTCATTTCTTTAGTATTGAGTCAAATCGTCAAATTATTGAACAGTTAAAGAAAGCAGGTTTGCAGTTTCAAATTGAAGAAAAGGAATTGAAATCGAATAAATTTGAAGGGAAATCATTTGTTGTTTCTGGTGTTTTCACAGCCTTTTCTAGAGATGAACTCAAAACATTAATTGAAGAAAATGGAGGTAAAAACGTTTCTTCTATCTCCAAAAAGACCGATTATGTTGTTGCAGGTGACAATATGGGGCCTTCAAAATTGCAAAAAGCAACCGAATTGGGAATTGTCATCCTTTCAGAAGATGATTTTATACGATTATTGAATGAATAAAAAACGGAGTGTTTAGTTAACACTCCATCCTTCTATTTCATTACCTGCTAAGAATGATTTAAAGTCCATTCTGCGTTTTCCTTCAGGTTGCAATTCTGTTACTAATAAATAATAATCGCTGCAAGGGAACAATATCCCTTCTTTGACTGCTGTTATTTGTTTTGTTCCTTTGCTGTCAATGGTTGTTTTACTTGCTCTAAATAGTTTGAATTGCTTAGTTTCATTGCCTTTGTTAACTGTACACCAAGCTGCAGGATAAGGAGAAAGACCCCTCACAAAATTGTGGGTACTTGCAACATCCTTTGAAAAATCAACCTCACAATCATTTTTAAAAATCTTAGGAGCAGGTTTTAGTTCTCCTTCTTCCAATTCAATTTGAGGAATACCTTGCACTTCATTTCTAAAAATCTTTTCAACAGTGGAAAGTGTTGTTTGTGCACCTAATTCCATAAGGCGATCGTGCAGTTCACCCACGGTTTCATTTTCACCAATTACTAATGTGTTGCGTTCGATAACCTTTCCTGTATCAATTTCTTTTTCAATGAAAAAGGTGGTAACTCCTGTTTCTTTTTCGCCATTTATTACCGCCCAATTTATTGGAGCAGCACCGCGATAATTAGGTAAAATACTTGCATGTAGGTTGATGGTCCCTTTCGGTGGCATTGCCCAAACAACTTCTGGCAACATACGAAATGCGACAACGACAAATAAATCAGCGTTCAATGCCTTTAGTTCACTCAGAAAGTGTTCATCTTTTAAATTCGTAGGCTGCAACACGGGCAAATTATGTTCAACAGCATATTTTTTTACAGCACTTTCGTTTAACTTCATTCCCCTTCCAGCAGGTTTGTCAGGTGCGGTAATGACAGCAATGATGGTTGTATTGTTTTTTAAAAGGCGATCCAAAATAGCAACGGCGAATTCTGGCGTCCCCATGAATATTACTTTATTTTCACTCATATCTGTCGTTAATTTGTTTCGTTAAATTCATTTTCTTCTTCCTTCGGCAATAATCCAAAAGGTTCATTGCATGCTAGCATGTCCATAATTCGCAACATTTCAGGATATTGTGTGGCTTTGATGGTACTACTCATTTTTTTACTTCCAATCCAAGTTAATTCGATGAATTCTCGGTCGTTGGTAATTTTATAGTAAACTTTTCTGCCTAAAAGCATTCTATACTGAGGAAAGTCTGTATTTTTGTTATTCATCCTAAATGTACATCTAAATGGAGGTTTCAAAATTAATCAAATTTTTAGAAGATAAGAAATACAACTATGCCTTAGTTGAAGCGAAGCGTTTAATGATGACGAATGGAGAAAGTCCGCAACTTGTTTTGGTTGCTATTTATTGCTATTGGCAACTTCATAAAAACAAGGCGTTGTACCATTTTCTTCAAGATCTATCTGCTACTTATGATAAAAATACGTTGATTGTTGCTGCCAAAAAAGTAAAAGACATGGATGAAAACAGTCAGTTTAAATTAGATTTAGAGCAATTTATTCATTCTTATATCTCTTTTTCAAATTCAGCTATTGCCCAAATGCCAGAAGAGCAATTCAATCAACTTATGTATCAATTAACTGTAAAACCGACCATCAAATGACAAAAAAAGAAAAAGCAGCCTATATCATTGACGAACTGGAAAAATTATACCCAGTAACTCCTATTCCTTTAGATCACACTGATCCATACACTTTGTTGATAGCAGTTTTGTTATCCGCACAATGCACAGACGTTCGTGTGAATTTGATCACTCCAATTTTGTTTAAGCGTGCCAATAATCCCTTTGACATGATTAAGCTTTCGGTGGAAGAAATCAAAGAAATCATTCGACCTTGTGGTTTGTCACCAAGAAAATCACAAGCCATTTACGATTTATCTCACATTTTAATCAACGAACATGGGGGAGAGGTACCTGCTTCTTTTGAAGCATTGGAAAAATTACCCGGTGTTGGACACAAAACAGCTTCTGTCGTTATGTCGCAAGCATTTGGAGTTCCTGCATTTCCTGTAGATACACACATTCATCGTTTGTTGACACGTTGGGGAATCACCAATGGAAAAAATGTGGAACAAACCGAGAAAGATGCTAAAAAACTTTTTCCAAAGGAAACGTGGAACAAGCTTCACTTGCAAATCATTTTTTATGGCAGAGAATATTCTCCAGCGCGTTCACCAAAGTTGGAAATCGATTTTATTACCCGAACAATAGGCACAAAAAGTGCCATTGAAGAATTGGTGTAAACAATAAGTATTACTCGTCGTCTTCAGCTTTGAATTTGAATCCTAAGCGCTTACCAGTAGCAGCCTGAGAGCTATTGCTGATAGAAAGCATTTGTCCCACACTCAATTCTTGAACAACATCATAAGGAGGAACAAACAAGTCAAATTCTAATGCAAAAGAGAAGGAAACTTGCACAATGTGACGAATAGATTCATCTCTCCATTTACCTTTAGAAATATCCTTAAACAAAAATCGCAATTGACCTTTTCCTTCCGTAAAGAAATGATAGTCTTTATTGACAAAAATACGCCCAATCAAATAACCAGCATCGTTGTATCTGTTTTGAATAAATGACTCGGCTAAGAAGTTGTAAACGTGAATGATACCAAAATAACCACGGGTCTCCTCTTCTTGCAAGTAGGGAGTTTCCCATAAAGGGTGGTTGTCATCTAAGCGGAAAACGTTAGAATGTATTTGATAAACGAGAACGTCACTACCAATAAAGACTTGAAATTCAGACTTACTTTTATCAACAAATGACAAGCGAATACGTTTATCCGTCACAAATTGTTTTAGTACTTCTACTTCGTTCTTTACAATTTCACGCAGCTGATCAAAAGCCTTGTGAGAATACTCGTGTATGTCTTGTTTTAATCCTGACTTTTCTAATAAAAGATTAACAATTCGTTTTGAATTAGGATTTAAAGCGTCTAAACTTTCTGTTTCTGCCATGATTAATATGCTTTAGCGAATACTACACGTTGTTTAGAAGGTTTACCAGTTACCATGCAGAAACCTTCTTCTGTTTCATCAAAAGGAAGACAGCGAATGGTTGCTTTTGTTTCCTCTTTAATGAGCGCTTCTGTTTCTTCTGTGCCATCCCAGTGTGCTAAATAGAAGCCACCTTCGCTAGCCAAACGAGTTTTAAACTCTTCGTAAGAATCAACCTTGTGTAAGTTTTCGTTTCTAAAAGTTAACGCTTTGATGAACAAATTTGTTTGAATTTCATCCAATAATTGTACGATGAATTGATCCAATCCTTCAAAAGAAACTGTTTCTTTTGTTTTAGTATCTCTTCTAGCCACTTCAACGTTGCCATTTTCTAGATCTCTTGGTCCCATTGCCAAGCGCACAGGAACACCTTTTGCTTCATATTCAGCAAATTTCCAACCTGGACGACGGTTTTTATCATGGTCATATTTGAATGAAATACCTAATTGTTTCAATTTCACAGCCAATTCATCAAACTTAGCACCGATAGCGTTCCATTCTTCATCCGTTTTAAAAATAGGCACACCCACAACTTGGATTGGAGCTAATTTTGGAGGTAAAACCAAGCCTTCATCATCTGAATGCGTCATAATTAACGCTCCCATTAGACGAGTAGAAACACCCCAAGAAGTAGCCCAAACATGTTCTAATTTTCCTTCGGCATCTGTAAACTTCACATCAAAAGCTTTTGCGAAATTTTGCCCTAAAAAGTGAGAAGTTCCTGCTTGCAAAGCCTTTGTATCTTGCATCATTGCTTCAATACATAAGGTGTCATCAGCACCAGCAAAACGTTCCGTTTCAGATTTTCTACCTTTGATGACAGGCATTGCCATAAAGTTTTCGGCAAATTCAGCATAAACACCAAGCATACGTTTTGTTTCCTCGTAAGCTTCTTCTTTTGTAGCATGTGCTGTATGGCCTTCTTGCCATAAAAATTCAGCTGTTCTTAGGAATAAGCGCGTACGCATTTCCCAGCGAACAACGTTAGCCCACTGATTGATAAGAATTGGAAGGTCGCGGTAGGATTGAATCCAACCTTTGTATGTGTTCCAAATAATTGCCTCAGAAGTAGGGCGAACCACTAATTCTTCTTCCAATTTAGCTTCTGGGTCAACGATTAATTTACCTTTGTTATTTTCGTCTGTTTTCAAACGATAGTGAGTAACTACTGCACATTCTTTAGCAAAACCTTCGGCATTTTTTTCTTCCGCTTCAAACAAGCTTTTGGGAACAAATAAAGGGAAATAAGCATTTTGATGACCCGTTTCTTTGAACATTTTGTCCAATTGAGCCTGAATTTTTTCCCAAATGGCATATCCATAAGGTTTGATAACCATACAGCCGCGAACACTTGAATTTTCAGCTAAATCAGCTCGTTCAATTGTTTCGTTGTACCATTTAGAGTAATCCTCTTTTCTAGTTGCATATTTCTGAGACATATCCCTATCCTTTAATTTGTTAAATTTACCTTAAATTTTGATAATTGTTTGCAAAGTTAAAAAAATCAATGTAATTTTAGAGTATAAACCGAAAAGTCATGAAGAAATTTATTTACATATTAGGAGTTACATCGTTGGTATTGCATGGTTGCGCTACGGTGAATGTTCCCACTGATGATGACGCATACTATGTAAAACCAAGTCAACTTGGAGTAGGCGAATCCACTGCTGACGAGACCTCTTACGCTGCTTACAAAGCTCGAAAAGAGAAGAAAAACACAAGTTTAGCTGCTTATTCTGATGAATTAGCTATGCAACAACGTTCCAATTGTTTGAACCAATGGCAATGGTATGAAGGTTGTGGTTGTTCGTACGATGAGTGGTTGCGTTTTAGTCGTTTTTCTCCTATGGGGGGGACGAATAGCGCCATATATATGAACGGTGCTTCAGCTTTTAATAATTATAATTCTTTTTATTATAGGCCTAATTATTGGAATAGTTTTATAGTTGGAGCCGGAATGGGATATCCTGGTTATTACGGCTATGATCCTTATACAAATTTCTGGGGGTCAATGTATGGACATGGTTCATCGTTTGGTTACCCTTACAATTACTATGGTTCATCTTTTGGCTATCCTTATAACTATTATGGTTCAAGTTTTGGTTATCCTTTTGGCTATTACGGCTATTTCAATGGTGGCTATGGCTATGGTGGAAACATGAATGGTTGGTATGGCGGTAATTCTTTCGGTAATTCTTCCTCTAATAATAACGCATCTTCAAACACGGTGATTAGAAAAGCTAGAGGAACAGTTTCTGGTGGTTATTCAAATCCTACTAATAGACAAGATGTTGTCAATAAAGTGAAGTTATCCAATGCACCAGTTCCAACTGTTGGAAATGACAAAGGAACACCTGTTTCTGCTGGGCGACCTTTAGTGCTTGAAAGAAAACAATTGGACAAGTCTGTGGGTGTTCAAACATCAGAAACACGAACAGTGAGTCCATCGAGAGTGTCAGCTGTTTCCTCTAATCGATTGAATATGGAAACGAGAGAAGCTAGTCCATCAAGAACGGTAAATTACAGAGAAAACACGAATTTACAACCGATAGAGTCAACTAGACCAGTGGATAGAACAGTTCCTTCTCGTTTTGGTACTTCCACAACTGAAAGAACAACAACACCTACACGTAGTTTTGAATCTACACGTAGCTATGAGCCTTCTAATCGTAGTATATCTACTCCTTCTCAAAGTTCTCCTTCTCAAAGCAGACCTTCATCGCCATCCAACAGCGGAAGTTCTAGAGGAGGTACAGTTAGTTCACCAAATAGAAGGTAAGAATGATGAGATATACATGTTTTTTTGGGATGTTATTGTTGGGGATAACAGGTTCGACTTTTGCACAAAATGATGCTGATTTATTTCGTTATTCCAAGACATACCATGGCGGTTCAGCTCGTTTTGAAAGCATGGGTGGTGCCTTTGGTGCTTTGGGAGCGGATATTAGCTCTGTTCAAATCAACCCTGCTGGAATGGGACGTTTTTCTTCCTCGCAAGCTAGCGTTTCGCTTGGAACGGTTATCAATAGTGCAAAAACTAGCTTTATAGCAGGAGATGAAAGTACTAAAGAATTAAAAACTAAAATGACTTTACCTTCCATTGGTGTTGTTTTTGTGAAAGATATTTCAGCTAAAGGTAACGGGAATTTATACCGACAATGGGGGATAGGTGTCAATCGAATTGCTGATTTAAATCAAAATACAACGATTAAAGGGAATCAATTTCCTTCATTGTTAGATGGTTTTATTAGTCAAGCTGATGGATACTATCCGAGTGAATTACCTCATTACTTTCCTTTTTCTACCAATTTAGCTTACCAAACGTGGGCGATTGACTTTGACAGTATTCATGAAAAATATTTATCATTTCTCAACTCGGGCGATATGCGAATGAACCGCTCAATTACCACAAAAGGTGGAATTCATGAATTGTACTTCGCTTATTCTAGAAATTACCTTAATAAATTGTATTATGGCGGTTCGTTGAATGTGCGTTATTATAGTTATGCTGAACAGTATAAACACTCAGAAGATTTGGTGATACCTGATCCTGATTTTAATGGTTTCGATTACACGTACAAAATGGAGACAAGTGGAACGGGAGTTAATTTAAAATTAGGATTAATCTATTTAGTCACAGATGCTTTTAGACTCGGAGCTTCTTTCCAAACGCCAACTTGGGCATCCATGCGCGACAAATGGTCGGCAAATATGACGAGCCGTTTTAAAATTGGAGATTTTACAATGCCAAGCGATCAAGTTCCAACAGGTGATTATAAATACAGAATGGTGACACCGTTAAAAGCAATCATTTCCTCAACGTATGTAATAGGAATGAGTGCAATTGTAAGTGCTGATTTTGAATATGCTAATTATAACATGGCCAAATTGAAATCAACGAAGGACATTACTTATGAACCTTACAATTACGAAACGGAAAACAAGGAAGCGAAAGAACGATTGACGCATGCACTGAATGTTAGACTAGGAGCAGAGTATAACATCAATCAACAGATTTTTGTTAGAGCTGGATTTTCATTCTATGGCAATGCCTATAAAAAATCTGAAAATGTAGATGTGAAGCCAGATTTGTCATTCAGTGGAGGTTTAGGGTATAAATTCGAACGTTTTTCTATTGATTTAGCCTATGTTAATCGACTAACAAATAGAACTTATTATCCTTTCTATAACAGTAACAGTGCGAATGTTCGTGCTTCCTCAAATCAAGTTATCGTAACAGGATCATTTAGATTCTAACAATGTTACAACAGAGCGATCAAAACTTACGCGATTGATTTTTGAGTGAAACCAAGCAGATAAATCGAAGTATTCTAATATCGCTTGTTCATGATGGTCTTTAAATAAGTTGTTGAGTTCGTTGTTGAAATTAATTAAAAGTTCTTCTTGCTTTTCAAAAGATGTTGTTTTGATGAGCTTTCTGATTGCTTTAATTAACAATGTTTCAGAGGCATAATCCCTTCCGTGTTTACTTAAGAATCTGTTAACCGATTTAATAACATATTCGGTAAACTCATAGTTGCCTAGCTCGAAGTGTACTAAAATGTTTAAGATGCGGGCCACACTGAAGATGTCTTTTCTAAGATGTTGTTCGTTGTCGTTTAATACTTCATTAATTAAAAGCAATGATTTTTTATAGTCACCAATTGCAAAATAACTTACAGCAGAATAATACAAGAAAAAAATGGTTTGTTCCTTGCTCACTTCTTCATGATTTTCATCAATGAATAAATTGATTCTATTTATTAGTTCAATCGATTCTTGAAACGCTCCTTTTCGTTGCAATAAAAGCAATTCCATGAAGTAAGCGTTGGAAAAAATGCGGATAGAAACGTTAATGGTGTCAAATCCCTTTTGACCTTTCAAATTTCTTAAATCATCAATTAATTTGTTGGCTTCTTCAAATTTTCTACCGTCAATGTAACATCTCAATAAGTGCGTTAAAGTTTGCACATAACGTGTTGCTAAATCCTGTTTTACGATGAGGTTATTGTCTAAAATAGTCCTTGTTCGATTAAAAAATTGATAGCTATCAGTGTAATTCCTATTTGTAGCAGCACATAAACCTTTGATATAGTAACACATAGAAGAAGCACGAGTTGATAATGCAGTATTTTTACCACTAATTAAATGGTAATTAGCAATTTCGTTTACCAATTCTTCTTCTTGTTCACTACGAATAAAACCTCCAGATCGGAAAACCGTATTGATTTTTGAGTAAATGATTTGATATTCCGCTAAATTGCGTAATTTTTTAATGACTTCTTCTTCTTCAATAATCGTTTGTTGTAATTCTTCTTGCGTAAAACGATCGTCCAAACCTTCTTCTTTTAGACGTTTTTCCCAAGTAATGATTTCAGTTAGGTAGTAAAATAATTCTGTTTCAATCGCTATTTTTTTAGCTCGAGCAATAAATTTTTCACACTCTTTGTACAATGCTTTATTGTATAAAAGCTCAATGTTTTTAATCTCTTGAATTAAAATGCTACTAGGTGATTCTTCACTATAATAGGACCGTAAACTTTTTAATATCAGCTTGTATAGATGATTTTTTTCAGAAGATAAATGCTTGACAAATGTTTCGTTCTTAAACGTTTTTTTTAGTTCTTCTTCATCATATTCCAATTGAGCATCAATGAAATTAAATATCTTAATGTAGTTTTTATCACCAGATTGAAGCGAAGACGATAATTTAAAAAAACGTTTTTCGGACTTGGTAAGGGACTTGATTAATTTAAATAATTCTATTGACGGTTTCATAAGAATAAGATACGTTTTCTATTCGTAAATAGGTATAAAACAACATTAAATTAAAAGAGTTAATCGTACATATTTAAACAAGTTAAAGCTTACACGTTAGAATATGCGTCAATCAACTATAACAAAAATACAATCTTTTTTTGACATACTAGAAATTAAAGGAATAAAAGTAGGGGAAAAGCATTTGGATTACATTATCTTGATTTGTACTGAGGTAACTTGAAGTGAAAGGTCAAATATTTGTAACTCATGGCAACGTCACGAGAGAGAAATAAAACAATAAGAAGTAGAGAATTCTATAATTACAAAAAAGCAAATGCGTTTATATAGGGAAAAAGTAGTTGTTATGTCTAAATACCAAAAAAAAAGGGGTGTCTGAAAAGTCGGACACTCTCTTTTTATTTTAAGATGTTCAAAAATGAATGAAATGCA
>CAZOKJ010000035.1:0-27399 GCA_964580465.1 uncultured Fluviicola sp.
AAACAAATTGTTGAAAACATTTTTAGTGTTTGTTCATAAAATTAAACAAAAAAAAATAAAAGAGCTACAAGTCACTCATATTAAACTACTTCAAACATTTAATTTAAGTTAAACATTAATAGAAGTAAAAAAAAGGACAAAGTCAATAGCAAATTCATTTTTTTTTTAACTTTTTTATGTCAATATTTGCATTGTTGAAAAACGCACGATTAGCCGCTCAATGAAAAAACAAAGGGAACTATAAAAAAATAAGATATTAATTGTTTAACCATACTAAAAACTATAAAGATTCGATGAGTAACTTACACGAAAAAATATGGGACTCCTGTTTAAAAGTTATTAAAGACAATATTTCTTTACAAGCTTATAAAACATGGTTTGACCCAATTATTCCGGTAAAATTAGAGGATAATGTTTTGACTATTCAGGTCCCATCCCATTTTTTCTACGAATGGTTGGAGGAGAATTACATTACATTATTACGTAAAGTTATTAAAAAAGAATTAGGTCCAGAGGGTCGATTAGAATACAGTATTTTGATGGAGAACAATTCAACCAATTCAACTCCTTATACTGTTAAGTTGCCTGCAATGGCTAAGAAGTCATTAAAGAATGCTCCTGTTACTATGCCATTAGATATTGGTGAGAAGCAAATTCGCAACCCATTCATTATCCCTGGTTTAAAGAAAATTGAGATTGAATCCAATCTGAATCCTTCCTATTCTTTTGATAATTTAATTGAAGGAGATTGCAACCGTTTGGCGCGTGCATCAGGTTATGCTGTAGCTAGCAAACCAGGTGGTACCGCTTTCAATCCATTGTTAATTTACGGTGGTGTAGGGATTGGTAAAACACACTTAGCACATGCTATTGGGATTGAGATTAAAAATCAACATCCAAACAAAACTGTTTTGTATGTAGGTTCTGAAAAATTTGCTCATCAATTCATCGATGCGATATCTAATAACTCATCCAATGATTTCATCCATTTTTACCAAATGGTGGATGTATTGATCATTGACGATATTCAATTCTTTGCAGGTAAGGAAAAAACACAAGATGTATTCTTCCATATCTTCAATCACTTGCACCAAAATGGCAAGCAAATTATCTTAACTTCAGATAAGCCGCCTGTAGAAATGCAAGGAATGGAACAACGTTTATTGTCTCGCTTTAAGTGGGGATTGTCAGCTGATTTAACTACGCCTGACTTAGAAACGCGCATCGCCATTCTTGAAAAGAAAATGTATGGAAACGGTATTGAATTGCCAAAAGACGTTGTTGAATACTTAGCTTATTCAATTAACACAAACGTTCGTGAAATGGAAGGAGCGTTGAACACATTGTTAGCTCAAGCTTCATTGAACAAAAAAGCCATTACATTAGACTTAGCTAAACAAATGGTGGACAAGTTTGTGAAAAACACAGCTCGTGAAGTATCAATCGAATACATTCAAAAGATGGTGTGTGATTACTTTAACTTGCCAATTGAAGTATTAAAGTCTAAAACAAGAAAACGAGAAATCGTTCAAGCTCGTCAAATATCCATGTATTTTGCCAAAAAGTTGACAAAATCTTCTTTGGCAAGTATTGGAGCAAACTGTGGAGGAAAAGACCACGCAACTGTGTTGCACGCTTGTAGAACAGTAGCGAACTTGGCTGAAACAGACAAACAATTTAAAGGTTATCTTGACGAATTGGATAAAAAACTTTCTATACAATAAACATTATGGGAGAAGAAATAAACGTAATTGGATCGTTATTTGGTAACGTGTTTTGGGTAATAATTGCTGTGCTATTTATTATCAAAGGGATTATAATTGTAACCGAACAAACAGCTGTTGTTGTTGAACGTTTAGGAAAATTCAATCGCATTGCTAATTCTGGTTTTGGATTAATCATTCCTTTTATTGATAGAAAAGCTTCAACACTTAACCTAAGAGTACAGCAACTAGATGTAGAGATTGAAACTAAAACAAAAGACGACGTTTTCGTTCATTTGCAAGTGTCTGTACAATACAAAATTGCTGGCGACAAAATAAGAGAGGCTTATTATGCATTGGATAATCCAAGAAATCAAATCGCTTCTTATGTGTTTGATGATGTTCGCGCAGAAGTTCCTAAATTGGACTTAGACGATGTTTTTGCTAAAAAAGAAGACATTGCCATTGCCGTTCAACAAAACATTGCTGAAAGCATGCGTGAATATGGTTATTTTATCATCAAAGCGTTAATCACCGACATTAATCCTGATGCGAAAGTGAAGGAATCTATGAACAGAATTAATGCTGCAAAGCGTGAAAAAGAAGCTGCTTTTGAAGAAGGTGAAGCTCGCAAAATCAAAATTATTAAAGAAGCTGAAGCTGAAGCAGAGTCAAAGCGTTTGGCTGGGGAAGGTATTGCACAGCAACGTTTAGAAATTATCCGTGGTTTCAAAGAATCGGTTGATGACTTCAAGAAATCAATGGAAAATGTTACACATGAAGAAATCATGCAATTCGTGCTGATGACACAATATTTTGATACATTAAAAGACATTGGATCAAATTCTAAAAATGCAGCTATTTTGATGCCTCACTCTCCAGGAGGAATGAAAGACTTCCAAGAGCAAATCATCAATGGAACATTTATTGGAAACAATCTCAACGATTCTGCTAAATAAAACAACATTCATAGCTAAAAATCCACAACTAAGGTTGTGGATTTTTTTTGTTCTTAACATGAATTGCTAAAATAATTTATCAACGAAAAAAGGGAAAAAATTGTATCTTTGTGTGAAACGTAAAAAAAACAATACATGACCAATCCTTTTTACAAAGAAGAAAAGAAATTCTTAACTGGAGCACGATCCAGATGGCAGGAATTAAAATATACTTTAGGAACAGTAGTTCAATTTGTGAGAGGTTTTAGAACACTACATTTTTTAGGGCCAACCGTTACTGTTTTCGGATCTGCTCGTTTTGACGAAAATCACCCATACTATCAACTCGCTCGAGAAGTTGGAGCGGAATTAGCACAAGCAGGTTTTGCCATTATGACGGGTGGTGGACCTGGAATCATGGAAGCTGCTAATCGCGGTGCTAAGGACGTAAATGGTGTGTCGGTAGGATGCAATATCGTACTTCCACATGAGCAAGCAGAAAATCCATACCTCGACAAGTACATTACAATTGATTATTTCTTTGTTCGAAAAGAATTATTACGAAAATATTCATTTGCTTTTGTCATCATGCCTGGTGGATTTGGTACTTTGGATGAATTTTTTGAAACATTAACGTTGATTCAAACAGGAAAAATCGAAAAATTCCCACTCATTGTAATGGGAAAGGAATTTCATCAAGATGTAATTGCACACATCGAGCGTATGAAAAAAGAAGGAACCATCAGTCCCGAAGATCTTGATTTGATTCTTATTACAGACAAAGTTTGCGAAGTGGTAGAACATATCCAAAAATACGCAAATGAACATGGAGGATTAAAACTGCAACCTGCAAAAAAATCCATTCGTGTACTTGGGGAAAAACAATTAAGACGTTGTGATTAATACAAAATATCAAGTTGAAATAAAGTCGCTATTATTTCTTCTTATGCTATTGTTATCCGAATCCTTAATTGCTCAGAATTTAGGATGTACTGACTTTGCTGCACTCAATTACAATCCTTCCGCCACAATTAACGATGGAAGTTGCATTTATGAGTCCACAACAATAGTAGTTGACTCTAGTAAATTACTTCCCAACTCGCTAAGTGAAAGTTCTGGACTAATCAAAGAAGGCTATTTTCTCATCTCTCACAATGATGATGAAACAGACACTTTTTTATATAAATTCAATCTCAATACTCCTTCAACTTTTACTTCTTCTTCGTTTAATTTGCCCCTTGATGACTGGGAAGAAATTCAGCAAGATGAGCATTATTACTATATTGGAGACATAGGTAACAACGTCAGCGGAAACAGAACTAACTTGCGCATTTATAAAATCAATAAAAACTTATATATTAACAACGCTGTATTAGAAGTTGATACAATCCGATTTTCATACGAATTACAAACAGATTACTCAGCTGCAGCAACAAACACAAGTAATTTTGACTGCGAAGCTTTTATTGTGATAGACAATGAGATTTTCTTATTCACAAAAGAATGGACGAATCAATCAACTTCTGTATACAAAATTCCAGCTATTGCTGGAAATTACATCGCTGAATATCAATCTTCATGGAACTGTCAAGGTTTAATAACAGGAGCAACAAAAATTAAAGAGAAACAACTAATCGTTTTAAGTGGATACAACATTTATTTGCAGCCTTTTGTGGTGTTGCTATATGACTTTAATGGGACTGATGTATTAGGAGGGAACAAGCGTATGCTAAAAATAAACTTACCATTCCATCAAATAGAAGGCATTTGCTCAGAGGATGGCATTCATTATTTTCTTACCAATGAAAAGCTTTCAAATGGCGGGAACACCATTCCAGCTAAACTTCATTATGTAAATTTAAGCACTTACCTTTCGCATTATCTCGACAACTTAAATCTTCCAACCATAAAACAGCAGGTACAAATTCAGATTACTCCAAATCCAGCTCGTTCAGAGTTTATCCTTCATTGGATAGATTACAACCCATTAGAAAAATACTTCTTTGAATTACGTTCTTTGGATGGAAAAAATGCTCTTAAGGGAACTTTAAACGGCGAAACAACTAAAATACCTTTAACAAATCTAGTTGAAGGGCAATATCTACTGACGATTTACAATCAGTTCAAACACGTTGCGCACACCCAAAAAGTTAACATTCAAAGATAAAACCTTACTTCTTAGCCTGCAATTCAAACATCATGTCTCTCAAGCGAGCTGCTTCAATAAAGTCAAGTTCTTTAGCTGCTTTTTCCATTGCTTTCTTAATAGATGCAATTTGTTCATCAATCTGAGCTTTAGTGGTATATTCCATCGGGCTTTCAGCTACCATATTCAATGGTTTCGTCAATGAATTGTAATCATCTTTTGTCTTATTCGACTGAATAACAATCATCTTTTCTTTAGATTTCACCAATGGTTGAGGCGTTTTACCATGTTTTTCGTTGTATTCCATTTGAATACTTCTTCTTCGAGCTGTTTCATCTATTGTTTTTTGCATAGAAGGCGTAACTCTATCCGCATACATGATGACATAACCATTCACATTTCGAGCGGCACGACCAACCGTTTGAACCAAGGAGCGTTCATTGCGTAAAAAACCTTCCTTGTCGGCATCTAAAATGGCAACCAAACTCACTTCTGGTAGGTCTAGTCCTTCACGAAGCAAGTTGACACCAATCAATACGTCAAAAGTACCTAAGCGCAATTGATGTAAAATTTCAATGCGTTCCAACGTGTCAATATCACTATGAATGTAGCGCGATAAAATCCCTAAACGATCAAAGTACTTTTGCAACTCTTCCGCCATTCGTTTGGTTAAAGTTGTAATCAACACACGCTCATCACGCTCTTTTCTAATTTGAATTTCTTCAATTAAATCATCAATTTGATTCAACGATGGACGGACCTCAATAATAGGATCCAATAAACCAGTAGGACGAATGACTTGTTCCACTACAATTCCTTCTGATTTTTCGAGTTCATAGTCGGCTGGAGTGGCAGAAATATAGACAGTTTGGTGCACTATTGACTCAAACTCTTCAAATTTCAATGGTCGGTTATCAATAGCAGCTTGCAATCGGAAACCATATTCAACCAAGTTTACTTTTCGAGACCTATCGCCACCATACATTGCTCTGATTTGTGGAATGGTAACGTGACTTTCGTCAACGATGAGTAAAAAATCATCTGGAAAATAATCCAACAAACAGAATGGACGTTCGCCTGGTTTTCTTTTATCAAAATAGCGCGAATAATTTTCAATCCCAGAACAATATCCTAATTCTCGAATCATTTCCATGTCATAACTCACGCGTTCTTCTAAGCGTTTTGCTTCTATGATTTTCCCTTCTT
This sequence comes from uncultured Fluviicola sp., assembly GCA_964580465.1. Lineage (GTDB taxonomy): Bacteria > Bacteroidota > Bacteroidia > Flavobacteriales_D > Crocinitomicaceae > Taishania. Next base: position 5,994 of record CAZOKJ010000035.1, read on the forward strand.
TTTTGAAGCTCGCAACCTGAGTTACCATGTCCTCACCTATTTGGTCCAGTGCTTGTTTCGTGTTTTCTGGGCTTGATACGAAGATATTGGCAGGATAGATATTGATTTCTTTAAAACTTTCAATCTTTGTAATCGTTTCAGGATCGATTGTCGTAATACTTTCAACCTCATCGCCCCAAAATTCAATGCGCAAAGCATAATCTGCATACGCAAGGAAAATATCCACCGTATCTCCTTTCACACGAAAAGTCCCTCTTTTGAACTCATCTTGAACTCGCGAGTACAAATTTTCTACTAGTTTGTATAAAAATTTATTTCGAGCAACAGTCTCTCCGACACGCAAATAAATAATACTATTTTCAAATTCATGTGGATTACCAATACCATAAATACATGAAACGGAAGCAATTACAACAACATCTTTTCGCCCAGAAAGGAGTGCAGAGGTTGCAGAAAGACGTAATTTTTCAATTTCATCATTAATCGCTAAATCCTTCTCAATATAAGTGTCAGAAACTGGTAAGTACGCCTCTGGTTGATAATAATCGTAATAAGAAACAAAATATTCTACCGCATTATTAGGAAAAAACTGTTTAAATTCACCATATAATTGAGCAGCCAAAGTTTTATTGTGAGACAATATTAAAGTTGGGCGATTAATTTTTTCAATCACATTGGCAGCAGTAAACGTTTTGCCACTTCCTGTTACTCCCAACAAGGTTTGATGAGCTCTTCCTGTTTCAATTCCTTTAATAATCTCAGCAATAGCCTCAGGTTGATCACCAGTTGGTTTAAATTCTGAAACAAGTTGAAAGTCCATGACGCTATATTAATCTTCAATTACTTGGTAGCCAGGATATTTTGATTTATCAAATGTAAATTTTGAATCGGGAACATCAATGTTAAATTGCAAATTGGAGAAAGTGTAAGTAACAACGCTTCCATCTTTTCCTTTCACAATTGCTTTTCGTAATTCATTATTATCCTTTGAAAAATACAACACGATTGTATGGTAATCATATTTCTTTGGCATTTTAGGATAAACATTCACAATGTGAACAGTTTCATTTCCTATTTTCCCCTCTTTTTCGTACTTACTTTTATGATCTTTATCCCAAGAAACAATCATTTTTTTAGGGTTGATATCTTCTTCGTTTGCATCTACGTCAGAAATATAAACAGATTTTTCTTCTTTATAGACAGACCAACTTTTCTTTCCATTTGAAAAACGTGTGAAATCGCCAACAGTAGCGAAGTATTTCTCACCTTTTGACCAACCTTTGCCTAAATTCGTTTGGTTCGTTCCGCCACTTTTTGAATCCACGCTGAACTCCATGTAAAAAGTAGAACTTGTATTTACTTTATTGGCAAATGAAGCTAAAATTTTATCTGCTTTTTCATCTTGTGCTAAAGAAATGCTAAAAATCAATGATAGTATCGTTGCAATAAAAAATTTCATAATCTTTTGTTTTTAATATCGTATTACAGCATAAATCGTGCCAAAGATACACTATTTCAACAATTCTTTTAAAATAGTTGCATCAATATCATGTTTCCCATGAAATGACACCGTTTTGTAGCCTAAATCAGCAAAAAACTGATGGGCTTCTTTTTGTTGAGTAGTTGTGAAAAATTCATCTTCATCACCTAGCACAAAATGGTTTTTCTGATTATTGGTTAATTGTTTAAATTCATTTTCCTTGTCAATGTCAGGTGGAAACACAGATGCCCACATAATCAATTGATCAACGGAAGGTTTCATTTGGTAAAAAAACCGAGCCGCCGTAGCTCCACCTTGAGAAAAACCTAATAATACAACGCGCTGATAATGGTTTGTTGCTGTCAACTGATGCAACAATTGCATTAACAATTGGTTATTATCTTCAATATCCATTTCGCGCATTTCTTTTGTCATCCAAGAAGCACCCACACGACCAGAAAATCCTTGTGTGTAGAACCGATGCATTCCTTCAGGGGCAACAACATACCAATCGCTGGAAAGTGATTGAAACTTACGCAAAAAATATTCCGTCAGTTGACCATAACCATGTAAAGCAATCAATAAAAAAGGAGCTTTTTCATCTCCTAAAGAATGAAAACGTGCTGTTCGTTGAACTTTAAAGAAATGCGATTGCATTAGTTAGGAGTATAATATTTACCATCTTGTTTATTAAAAAAGAAGCGCTTCACAAGTTGATCTGTGCATTCAATTGAAGGGTTTTCGCTATAATAATCAGCTCCTTTTTCAATATTTTTCATGGTTCCCTTTTTAATCACAATGTCCTTTACTTCGGAATAGGAACCTTTATCATAAGAAAAACAATAAGCTTCCAATTGATCTGTTCCCCAACCATCGTACAATTTCCATTGGAAAGAGTAGATTAATTTATCTTCAAGCACCAAGAATATCTTTCTGAACTGCGAATTTCGAATCGTATAATCTACAACAATGTCTTTGTGAGAGCTAGAAGAAATATTTTCAAACGTTACATTTAATTCACGCTGCGGAGAAGATGTCATTTTAACAGGTTCCGAAAAAGTATTGGTAATACTACTGTAATAAATGAAATAATTATGATCTCCAAAAAAGCCAATTTGAGCCAATTTATTCGTATTTCCTTCTTCTTTTGCTTTTAACAAGGCATTTTCAAGGCGATTAACAGTAATGATTACATCCTTTTTACCATCGTCATTCAAATCTTCTTCATACGTTTTAAGTGTATAATTTTCTCCTGGTCGCGTGTTGATTTTACGTTCTACCCACGTCTTTACACGTTCATCAAACGGTTTTGAAGGATCGTCAATACTTTCTTGTTTAATTACACTTTCATCATCGTTTTTATTTTCTGAGCATGAAATAAACAAAGTGCTTACTAATGCATAAAGTGCAATCCAAAAAGGTAATTTCATTTTAATTTAATTTTAAATAAAAAGATAAAAGTACAATTTTTATTGAAAACTTGTTGTGATGAGTTAAAAGTAAGGTCGAAAATTTATAGATAAAAAGAAAGGCTATTCAAAAGAACAGCCTTTCTCTATAAAAGAATTTTAGATTACAAATTCATGTTATCCAATACATTCATTACTTCTTTTACTGCAGTTGCTGATTCATTCAACAATGCTTTTTCATCATCGTTTAAGTCTAATTCGATAATTTTTTCGATACCGTTTTTACCTAAAACAACTGGAACACCTAAATAGATGTCTTTCAAGTTGTATTCACCTTGTAACCAAGCACAAACTGGGAATACACGTCTTTGGTCGCGAACGATTGCTTCTACCATTTGAGCAGCAGCAGCACCTGGAGCATACCAAGCGGAAGTACCCAATAATTTAACGATTTCACCACCACCAACTTTAGTTCTTTCGATGATTGCATCCAATTTATCTTTTTCGATTAATTCAGTTACAGGAATACCACCTACAGTTGTGTAACGAGGAAGTGGAACCATTGTATCACCGTGACCACCCATCAATACAGCTTGGATATCTTTAGGAGATACGTTCAACTCAGTTGCTAAGAAAGCGCGGTAACGAGCAGTGTCCAAAATACCAGCCATACCGAATACACGGCTCGAATCAATTTTAGCTGTCAAATATGCACAGTAAGTCATTACGTCTAACGGGTTAGAAACGATAATGATGATAGCATTTGGAGAATATTTGATAATGTTTTCAGTAACAGACTTCACGATACCAGCGTTAGTAGCGATTAAGTCGTCACGAGACATTCCTGGTTTTCTTGGCAAACCTGAAGTAATAACAACCACATCAGAATCTGCAGTTTTAGAATAATCGTTTGTTGAACCTGTGATACGAGAATCATACAAGTTAATTGGCGCAGTTTGCCACATGTCCAACGCTTTACCTTCAGCGAATCCTTCTTTGATGTCTAACAAAACGATTTCGTTAGCAATCTCTCTTGTAGCCAATACATCAGCACATGTTGCACCAACGTTTCCAGCTCCTACTACCGTTACTTTCATATTTGAAAATTTTAATTTATTAATCCGATAAAAAATTTGCCGTAAATTTAATAAAAATAGGTTGAATAAGCATTCACTGTTGATAAAAAAACACAAATCCATCGGAATATATTTTTTTCTTATTTGTTTTGGCTGTAAAAATTAGTATTATTGCGAGATCTGACGGAACATTTTATCCTATTTAGAAAGAAAAATTAGCAAAAGAGTGGTAAAATTCTATGGAAATAATTTGGACTGATTTTGCTATTTCTAACCTTAAAACTATTTATGACTACTTTTTAGAAAAAGCGAATAGAAAAGCTGCAAATAAAATTCACAACAATATTTTTAAAGACACAAATCAATTAATTAAGCATCCAAAATCAGGACAGATTGAACCATATCTTAATAACTTGGAATATGAATATGGATATCTCATTACAAATAATTATAAGATAATCTATCGAATAGAAGGAAAAAGAATTTTAATTAATGATGTATTTGGCACAAGGCAACATCCTGACAAAATGAAGAAAGGTAAGTAGACACTGTTCATGACAGATTGTTCAGAACTAGGGCAAATAAAAACTTCGTTTTGAAAAATCATGTTTAAATTTGAGTTATCACTTCGAGCCTAAAATCAAACTAAAAATGAGACAGCTTTGAGTGGCTAAAACGTAAATGCAACCTTATGAAACAACTACTGATAATAATAATCGGTCTATTTTTTACTACGACAGTTTATGCGGATTGTGCAGGTACAGACCTTTGGATGTTCCCGAGTGGACAGCAAATTAAACAAAATTCAATCTTTGTTCTTAATGGTTATGCTAAAAGCCAAGATGTAATTTTAGGGCTTAATAAAAAACACAACATTTATCTGAAAAGTGGAAACAAAAAAATAAAGTTGTTGGTAACCGAGATTTGTGTTGGACAATTTTATTTGACACAAGCTTTACTAAAACCTGAAACAAAATTAGAAGCTGGACTTGAATACACAATAACTATTGATAGTTTGCCAGAAGGCGAAAGTTTAAAACGCTACAACGAAAAGATTAAACAATACGTATCAATCAAATATACTGTACTTGCGAACATTGACATTGTCCCTCCTATTGTAACTTCAAGGCCGCTTGAAATTGACAAATCATATGCTCATTTTGGTTGTGGGCCAGCAATGTCGGTAAATTTTGACTTTCCTATTAAAGACAGCTTGGAAGTGCTTATTAAAACAACCGTTAAAAATATTAAATCAGGAATTGAAACAACTTATTATATTAAACCTGTCAATAATCAAATCCAAGTGGGGCATGGAATGTGCTCAGGAGCATTTACCTATGACGAAGGCAATGATTACGAAGTCGAGTTTTCATTTATGGACGCCTCAGGTAATTTAACAACTTGGACAGGCGAAAGGATTAAGTTCACCAAGCCAACTGACGAAATATGGGATGACTGGAAGAAGAAAAAATAATAGAGTAAACCACCCTACCAACTAAGTCAATTCTTTCTTCTACGTTCGGAGACTTATCTTCAGTCACATAGTCATAAAAAAAAGCACCCTTTCGAGTGCTTTCTGATACTACTATTAGTAATTCATTACTTTTTAATAAACTTAAATCGTTTACCTGGATAAACTGCTGCACTTCCTAATTCTGCTTCGATGCGCAATAATTGGTTGTACTTAGACATACGGTCTGAACGTGATGCTGAACCTGTTTTAATTTGCCCACAATTCAACGCTACCGCTAAATCAGCAATCGTATTGTCTTCTGTTTCTCCTGAACGGTGACTCATAACAGATGTGTATGAATTAGCAGTTGCCATTTGTACAGCCTCAATTGTTTCAGTCAGTGTACCAATTTGGTTAACTTTAACCAAGATTGAGTTAGCTGTATCTTCTGCAATACCACGAGCTAAACGCTTAGAGTTAGTTACAAATAAATCGTCACCAACTAATTGTACTTTATCACCGATTGTTTCAGTTAATAATTTCCATCCAGCCCAGTCGTCTTCTGCTAAACCGTCTTCGATAGAAATAATAGGATATTTCTCTGTCCATTCTTTCCAGAATGCTACCATTTCTTCAGATGTTCTAGTTTCACCTGTTGATTCAAAGTGGTATTTTCCATCTTTGTAGAACTCAGAAGAAGCAGCGTCTAATGCAATCCAAACATCTTCTCCTGGTTTATATCCTGCTTTTTTAATTGCTTCAATAACAACTTCAATCGCTTCTTCGTTAGAACCTAAGTTTGGCGCAAAACCTCCCTCGTCACCAACGTTTGTTGACATCCCTTGTTCTTTCAATACGTTTTTCAAGTGGTGGAAAATTTCAGTTCCCCAACGTAAACCTTCAGAGAAAGTAGAAGCTCCAAAAGGCATTACCATGAATTCTTGAATATCAATTTTATTGTCAGCGTGTGAACCACCATTTAAAATATTCATCATTGGAACAGGTAATGTTACTGCACCAACCCCACCGATATATTGGAACAAAGACAATCCACTTTCAATTGCTCCAGCACGAGCAACAGCCAATGACGTACCTAAAATAGCATTTGCACCTAATTTAGATTTGTTTTCAGTTCCATCCAATTCCAACAATACTTGGTCGATGATTTTTTGCTCTGTTACGTCCATTCCTTCCAACGCATCGTTGATTGGACCATTAACGTTAGCAACAGCTTTTAACACGCCTTTGCCCATGTAAACAGCTTTGTCACCGTCGCGTAATTCTACTGCTTCGTGAACACCTGTAGATGCGCCAGATGGCACAGCTGCTCTACCTACTACTCCATTTGAAGTTACTACATCAACTTCAACTGTTGGATTTCCGCGCGAATCTAAAATTTGTCGCCCTACGATTTTTACAATATACGTCATGTCTAGTGTGATTTTACGTTGTTTATGAATGTTTCCACTAAATAGTGAGAATCTTTTGACTCTGGATAATATTGAACTGAAAAAGCAGGTTTTCCTTCTACCTGAATTCCAGCTACTGATTGATCATTTAAGTGAATGTGAGTTACACTTAAACTAGTTGTTGCATCAACACTTTCTTTTGTTAATACATAACCGTGGTTTTGAGCGGTAATTTCTCCTTTACCAGAAATTAAGTTTTTAATAGGGTGGTTAGCTCCTCTATGACCAACAAACATTTTTTCACTTGCTGCGCCTTGACTTAAACCTAGCAATAAATGTCCTAAATCAACACCAAAAACAGGTTTTCCTGCCGCTACAATTTCTTTTACCAAGGCAACACTTTCAGTCATTTCCGCAGGGTTACCTGGTCCATTTGACAAGACATATCCTTGAGGAGAGAAAGCTTCCATTGTTGCTAATGGCGTATTCATTGGAAACACTTTTATGTGGCACCCTTTTTCTAACAATAAGTTTAACAACCCTTTTTTGATTCCAAAATCAACTACTGCGACTTTGCAAACAGCATTGTCAGGTTCCAACTCATACGCTTCTTTTGTAGAAATTTGGTTGGCAACATTCGTAGCAAGTGTTGCTTGTGCTAATTGTTTTTTAAGGTCCTCAACCGAAATATCTTCTGAAGAAATAATCCCTTTCATCGTACCATTGTCGCGAATATGAGCTGTCAACATACGTGTATCAACATCAGAAATTCCTACCATTCCTTGTGTTTCCATGTATTCTTGCATAGATTCACTTGCTGAAGAACGTGAAAAATAATCAGAAAAATCCTTGGTAATCATTCCCGCAGCTGTTGCTGAATGAAACTCCGTGTCGATTGCATCAGCTCCATAGTTACCAATGTGAGGATTAGTCATCACGATTAATTGCCCAAAAGACGAAGGATCTGTTACAATTTCTTGGTAACCCGACATCACTGTGTTATAAGTTACCTCTCCAATGGCTGTTCCAACTTTACCAATTGCTTTTCCATAAAGCGTTGTGCCGTCTTCTAAAATCAATACTGCGTGCTTACTATTTTCCATTATAAATTTTTCTGCAAAGTTATCATTTACATTTTAAAAATGGAAACGAAAATCAAAAAGAACATGAAAAGATGTTAACGATTTTCTTTCTGCTGCAATGCTGCTTTTAAAAACGCGGTAAACAAAGGATGTGGATTTTCAACAGTACTTTTATACTCTGGATGGTATTGAACACCTACAAACCAAGGGTGATTTTCTAATTCTACGACCTCCACTAAGTTACTTTCTGGGTTGACTCCTGTGATTTTCATACCAGCTTGTTTGAACTCTTCCAAGTAAGCATTGTTAAATTCGTATCGGTGGCGATGGCGCTCCGAAATCATCGTTTGTTGATACGCATTTTTAGCATGTGAATCCTCTTCTAATGCACAATTATAAGCTCCCAACCTCAATGTTCCTCCTATGTTAGTAACTTGTTTTTGTTGCTCCATCAAGTTGATTACTGGATGTTTTGTAAACTGATCTACTTCAAAAGTATTGGCATCTTGCCAACCTATTACATTTCTTGCAAACTCTATAACAGCACTTTGCATTCCAAAACAGATTCCAAAAAATGGCATTTGGTGCTCACGTGCGTATTGCACAGCAAACAATTTTCCAACCAATCCTCTTTCACCAAATCCTGGCGCAACCAACATGCCATCGTATTGAGAAAAATCATATTCTTTGGTTACTTTTTCCGCATCAATCCAATCAATATCCACTTTACATTCTAACTCAACACCTGCATGCAACAATGCTTCGTTGATTGATTTATAAGCATCTTTCAACTGAACATATTTACCTACCAAAGCAATTGAAATGGTTTTCTTTGGCGACACATATTTTTGTAGAAAACTAGTCCATTTTGATAGGTCAATGGCTTGTTTTGGTTCAATGCCTAATCGCTTTAACACCACAATATCCAATTGTTCTTCTTGCATCAGCAGTGGAACTTGATAAATCGTTGCCGCATCTCTCGCTTCAATGACATTGTCCACTGTAACATTGCAAAACAAACTTACTTTCTCTTTCAATTTTTTATCTAATGGATGCTCTGTTCTACACACGAGAATATCTGAAGGAATACCGTATTCTTGTAATTTTTTAACGGAATGTTGAGTCGGTTTTGTTTTTAACTCTCCCGATGCTTTGAGGTAAGGAATGTATGTTAAATGAATGGTGCAGCAATCCTCCATTCTGTTTAATCGAATTTGGCGAATTGCTTCAAAATAAGGCAATGATTCTATATCTCCCACTGTTCCACCAACTTCTGTAATAATAAAATCATACTTATTTTCTTGTTCTAATTGTAAAATTACTCGCTTAATTTCATCGGTGATATGAGGAACAACTTGAACCGTTTTCCCTTTGTAAAAACCTTTTCGTTCTTGTTCAATTACCGTTTTATAAATGCGTCCACTGGTAATGTTGTTCAACTGACTTGTTGGAACATTTAAAAAACGTTCGTAATGTCCTAAATCTAAATCGGTTTCTGCTCCATCGTCGGTAACGAAGCATTCACCATGTTCATAAGGGTTCAACGTTCCTGGGTCGATATTGATGTAAGGATCTAGCTTTTGGATGGTCACAGAGTACCCTCTTGCCTGTAACAATTTACCCAAAGAAGCTGCAATGACTCCTTTTCCTAATGAAGAAGAAACACCTCCAACGATGAAAATATAGTTAGCTGCCATAATTATTAAATCTGAGAATGTTGCTTTACTTGTTGAATTAATTGAATGAAGTCATCGAAAAGGTATTTAGAATCATGTGGTCCGGGTGATGCTTCTGGGTGGTATTGAACAGAGAATACTGGTTTGTTTTTAAGTGCTATTCCTGATACGGTTAGATCGTTTAAGTGGTAGTGTGTGAGTTCAATTGTTGGATGGTTTTCGATGCTTTCTCGAGTGATGACGAAGCCGTGGTTTTGGGAGGTCATTTCGCATTTGCCGGTTTTGATGTTTTTTACTGGGTGATTGGCTCCTCGGTGTCCATTGTGCATCTTTTCAGTTTTTAAACCTTGACTGAGCCCGAGTAATTGATGTCCCAAACATATTCCGAAGGTTGGAATTCCTGATGCTACAATTTCCCGAATTAACTGTTGGGAGTTGAGCATCACACTTGGATCTCCTGGTCCGTTGGATAGCATAAATCCATCTGGTTCATAGCGCATCAATTCTTCCATTGTTACATTCATTGGAAACACACGTAAATTTAATCCTCTAGCACTCAATTCTCTCAAGATGTTTTTTTTGATACCAAAATCAATAACCGCTACTTTATACAAAGCTTCTTCCTTTAAAACATCGTATGCTGTTTGCGTACTTACTTTTGATGATAATTCCAAACCATTCATATCGGGGCTTTCATCCACCATTTTCTTTAGCTGCTCCAAATCAAAACATTCTGAAGAAATAATGGCTTTCATAGCTCCATTTTTGCGGATGTGTTGCGTCAACTCACGTGTATCAACACCGTAAATTCCAACTTTTTGGTACTTAATTAAATAATCATCAATAGAACACGTAGCAGAAGAACGAGAATAATAGTCTGAATACTCTTTCACAACTAAACCTTCCACTTTAATAGCATCAGATTCTTCTTCTGTTTTAAGTTCATTTTCCAACACTCCATAATTCCCAACATGGGGTGAAGTTGCAACAAGAATTTGTCCATAATACGATGGATCTGTTAATGATTCTTGGTAACCAGTCATAGATGTATTGAATGTAATCTCGCCGGTTGCAGTACCAATTTTACCAAAAGCCTTGCCTTTGAAAATCGTACCATCTTCTAGCAATAAAATTGCTGGATTTGAATTTTTCATGAAGTTTTCCGTAAAATTAATCTCCTCTTTTTTTCAAAAAAAAACATTAACATTTTTTGGGAAAGCTTACAAAAATTAGAATCTAGACTTGACTACCTGATAGACTTCGTAAGTTGTTTTGTCATATACATAAACCAACACGTGCATATTGCTCACATCGTGTGAAACACTGTTATCTACTGTTAATTCGTTCGGAACAACAAAGCTATAATCAACATAGTATTTACCGTTTTCCTTTTTAAAGTCATTGGTTAACGTAACACCCCAAAGTGAGTTAGTTACATGTTTGCGATGAATATCACGGTGAACATAATCTTCTATACGGTCTCCTTCAACATTTTGAGGAGCAATCAAACTATCTTGTTGAATGATGGCTACTGTTCCTAAATTGGTTAACGCTGGATCTAAGACCTCAATTTCAGTATGTAAAAACGCCCCTTTAGTTTGCTCAAAATAATTAATTTTTGATTTGATTTTAACCTTTAAGCTCGTATTTAGAGCACTTGCCACCTCACTTGCTAAACTTCCAGAAAGGTAATAAATCTCACCTCCAGATCTTGGGATTCGACTGCAACCTACAGCAGGGTTTCCAAAGAAGCCACTACTAGGAATAGCACCAAAAAACTCCCCTAATTCCAAGCCTTGTTCATTCATAAAGTCAACTGGATAAGCAGGTTTTACAGCTTGGAAACTTGAAATTCCATTGTTTGAAGAGTGAATCGAACTCACAAACACACGTGTAGGATTATTATTGTGAACAGCATGAGCAGCAGCTGCAGCAGCCGGACAATAAGCGCAATTGTGCCCTGTAAAGTCTTCTATCAAAAGGTTACGAACACTACTTGCAGTAATGGTATCAAAATTAGGCCATTTTGTATCTAAATAATCTTGCCAATTTCCAGGATACAAAGTCATGTCTAACTCGGTATCGTAAGTTTTTGGTTCATAAATTTTTGAAACCTTATCACAGCTTGTTACTGCAACACCCAATGCAAGCAACAATGTCCAATATAAATTTTTCATGATTCCTTTATTTATAGGTTAGAAACTATGTGTTACTGTCAATGTTAATCCATTCGATGCTGGCACAAATCGGCAAACACCACCAACACAGAACAAACCAGCACGTTGACGACCATACGAAGCCATTACTCTCGTTGCTCCATTCACATAAGTAAGGTTAATCAACGGGTGGTGCGCACGTTTTGATTTATCGTAATTTCCAAAATTGTATTGATCCATTACTCCAATCATCCAATGTGAATTAATGTTGTATTCAATTAGCAAAGTAGCCCAATCTCCATTGTCAGTTGGTTTCGCTCCTTTTGTTCCAAAACGCACGTGATTATCCAAAGAGTCAATTCGGTTTACAAACATAAATTGCAACTCACCGCGTAAAGACGAACGATTTTTAAACTTGTAACCCATTTCCAAAACAATCGTATTAGACGCGATGTTCCCTGGTTGTTTGGTAACAGACGCCACATCGTTGTTCAACACAATGTGATAATAGCTCAAAATAGCATTGAAATTTTTGGTGAACTTACGAGAAATACTCGCATTAATATCTAACCAATACAAGGTTTTGCTCATATTAAAAGGTGAAGTTGTGTAAGCAACACCAGTTGAATCAGTATCGAATGTTGGATTTAAAGAACGTTTAGGTGCAAATGCTGTTGAAGCATTAAAATGCAAGGTCGTTCCATATTTTCCACCAATTTTTGTTCCTTTAGGAATGGTATAAACTATATCACCTTGATAAGCGATTTCACCCGTAGGTTGTGTTGCGTATGGATACAAAGAAGCTACTAAATTGTAAGTATGTGTATTTGTTAAAGCTGGTAAATAGTTGATTAATCCAACTTGCATTGCCTTTGAGCGATCAGAGCGGTAACTCATGTTATCCACCGATTTTGCTTGCAATAAAATCCCTAATCCTTTCATGGAGTAGCCAGCAGTTAATACTGTTGCAAACCCTGGATTGTAGATGTATTTGTTATCTTCCGAAGGATCTTGACCTTTTACGACATACTCACCATCAAAGGTGAAACCTTTGTAGCGCAAACCCAAACGTCCACCATAAGTAGCAACGTTTTGAGGCAACACTAACACTTCATCCTTATCTTCTTGAAATTTACTAACAAAAGACCCTCCAATCATTACTTGTAAGTCTTTTTCTTGCATTTTTGGAATAATATCACCCAAATTCACCTCCAAGTCTGCACCTCTTACAATGCCACTTCCATGTGAGATACCTCCTCTAAAAGCCAAGCGTTGCAATCCATACACTCCTTTAAGAGCGATTCCTTTGTAAGGAGTTACTTTCACGCGCACGCCATCTAGCATATTGTCATATCCCAAAGCACGGTCTTCATACGCTCTTAACGACAAGCCATTTCCGAATTGCTCATAGATATTTCCTACCGTTACATCGATAAAATTATTGCCATAGCCAACATAGCGGTAGCCCAATCCTGTACCTTCAAACTCCGTTGGATATCCTTGGATACGTGGAAGATACGACTCAAAACGAAGTCCAGCTCTAAAATTCCCATGCGTGTAATACACATTCATGTATGAATTTAACAATCCTTTAGAAGCAGGTTGCGTTGCCCCGATTAAAGAATCTTTATTCAAATACTGGAAAGTCGTTTCGATGTTACCTGTAAAGTTACCTCTATTTAACTGACCAAAAGCGCTCCACGTCGAAGCGACAAAAACAATAGCAATAAATTTTTTCATAAAGTAAAAGTCGATTATAATTATTTTTTCGACAATTTAACTAGTTCTTGGTACAATAATTCTTCATCACCTGGTGCGTAATTGTTATGAGAATAAACAATCACACCATCTTTATCAATTAAAAACGTATGAGGTACATTATTAACCCCCATTGCACGTTTGAAATCACTGTTTGAATCCATTAACACTTTGAAATCCCAACCTCTACCATTGACATAAGTCGGCACTTGATTTTTCGTTTTTTCATCGTCAATAGATACGGCAACCAACGTTACGCCAAATTCATCTTGCCAATCTTGATACACTTCATGAATAGTATTTAATTCACGTTTACAAGGAGAACACCAAATGGCCCAAAAGCTAACGATTACCGGACCATCAGCAGCTAATTCAGCCGTGTTCACGTCCTTACCTTTCATGTCTTTTAAATGAACACTTGGTAAATGCTTGTCTTTACCAGATGTTTGAGATTCTTGAGAGAAGGCTGCGTTCATGAAGCCTAAAACAAAGAGTGCTAATACGAGTTTTTTCATGATCAATAATTTATTGTTATAACACGATAATATACAAATATCGTGCTACAAATCCAAAAGTAAGGATTATTTTTGATTGTTTGTTAATAATTTGTTTTCTTTCTTGGAATCCTAAGAATAAAATAACACCTCATCATTTCAACCTCAACAAGAACTTTCAATAGCTTATTTTCTTTTAAATGTTATATCTTTCACAAAAAAGTTTGTGTTTTTATTAACGAAACGCATTCAATTGAATCTTTATTTTCTATATTTGTAAACGCAAAAAAAATGCAGAGTAAAAAGTACTCATAAAACTAGATTATGGATAGAAATCAAGATTTATTAGCTCGTAGAGAGGCGGCTGAGCTAGGTGGTGGTCAAGCAAGAATAGACAAGCAACACCAAGGTGGTAAATTAACTGCTAGAGAACGTATTTTACTATTGTTAGATGAAAACTCTTTTCAAGAAATTGGACAATTTGTAGAACATAGAGCGACTTCTTTTGGATTAGATAAACAAAAATTCCCTGGTGATGGGGTTGTAACTGGTTACGGAACCATTCACGGTCGATTGGTATATGTTTTTTCTCAAGATTTCACTGTTTTAGGTGGATCTTTGTCTGAAACACACGCTGCGAAAATTTGTCGCATTATGGACTTAGCAATGAAAAACGGCGCTCCAGTAATCGGATTGAACGATTCAGGTGGTGCGCGTATCCAAGAAGGGGTTGTTTCATTAGCTGGTTATGCTGATATTTTCTATCGCAACACGCGCGCTTCAGGTGTAATCCCTCAAATCTCAGTAATTATGGGACCTTGTGCTGGTGGTGCTGTTTATTCACCTGCATTGACAGACTTCATTGTGATGGTGGAAGACACTTCTTATATGTTCGTTACTGGACCAAACGTAATAAAAACTGTTACACACGAGGAAGTGAGCTCTGAAGATTTAGGTGGAGCAAAAGCACATGCTGAAAAATCAGGGGTGAACCACTTTACTGTTTCAAATGATGTAGAAGCATTAAAAAAAGTTCGTGACTTGGTGACATTCTTCCCGCAAAATGCACAAGAATTACCTCCTCATACTAGTAAATTTGATTTCAATGAAGCAAAATTGGAAACAATCAAAACCATTTTGCCAAACAATACAAACTTGCCTTATGATATTCGCAAAGTAATTGATGCTGTTATTGATGACAATTCATTCAGAGAAGTGCATGAAGATTTTGCTAAGAATATTGTTGTAGGTTTTGCACGCATCGAAGGTAGAACAATCGGTGTTGTTGCAAATCAACCTGCTGCATTAGCTGGGGTATTAGACATTGACGCTTCAAGAAAAGGAGCTCGTTTTGTACGTTTCTGTGATTCATTCAATATTCCATTATTAGTATTTGAAGACGTTCCTGGATTCTTGCCTGGTACAGATCAAGAGTGGAGAGGTATCATTACTCATGGAGCAAAATTGTTGTATGCATTCTCAGAAGCAACTGTTCCAAGAATTACCGTTATTACTCGTAAAGCTTACGGTGGTGCATTCGACGTGATGAACTCTAAATCCATTGGTGCTGACTTAAACTTTGCATGGCCAACTGCTGAAATTGCAGTAATGGGTGCCAAAGGTGTAGCAGAAATCATCTTTAAACGTGAAATTGCAGAAGCAGCAAATCCAGAAGAAAAATGGAAAGAAAAAGAAGCTGAGTACGCTGAAATGTTTGCTAATCCATACAGAGCAGCTGAACGTGGAATTGTTGACGACGTTATTCTTCCAGAAGAAACACGTGCAAAAGTGATTGCTGGATTTAAAATGCTTGAAAACAAAGCCGAAACTTTACCATTTAAAAAGCACGGAAATATTCCTTTATAAAACATGAACAAAACCGGAATTCTATTAGTACAACTAGGCACGCCAGACAGTCCAAAGAAGAAAGATGTCAGACCTTACTTGACCCAATTTTTAAACGATTGGAGGGTAATTGACTTTCCTTGGCTGAAGCGTTCGTTATTGGTAAACGGTATTATTATTCCGTTCCGTATTAACAGTTCCTCAAAGATATACCAAGAGTTGTGGGAAATTGGCAAAGGTGTTTCTCCACTCTTGGTTTATTCCAAAAACTTGCAAAAAAAACTTGCTGAAAAGCTTAAAAATGAAGCAGATGTTTACTTAGCAATGCGCTATAAAAACCCTTCTATTCCTTCAGTTTTAGCTGAAATGAAGAAAAAGAATTATGAAAAAATCATCGTTCTTCCTTTGTTTCCTCAATATGCAAGTTCGACCAATGGTTCGGCTATTGAAGCTGTCATGCAAGAAATCAAAGATTGGTGGGTTATTCCTAACATAGAATTTATTAACCAATTCTGGGACAACGAGGGTTATCTCAATTCACTTGCTGAAAATGCTCGTGTAATGCAACCAGAAACCTATGATCATATTCTTTTCTCCTACCATGGACTTCCAGATTCTCATGTGGACAAAGTTCACGCGGATGGTAAATGTGAAAATCATGGTTGCGAAACAGAGCTTACAGAAGAAAATAAATTTTGTTACAAAGCAGCTTGTTACGCTACAACACGCAAATTAGTTGAAAAACTAGGCTTAAAAGAAGGTCAATACACGGTTTGCTTTCAGTCCAGATTGAATAAAAAATGGTTAAACCCTTTTGCGGATGAGACCATCATTGCGCTAGCGAAAGAAGGAAAGAAAAATATCTTGGCTTTTAGTCCAGCTTTTGTTGCAGACTGCTTGGAAACACTAGTAGAAATTGGAGTTGAATACCAAGAATTACTCAACGAAAACGGAGGAGGAAAAGTAAATTTGGTTCCAAGTTGCAATGATAGCGATACTTTTGTCAATGGTTTGTTAGACCTTATTAGTCCAAAAATCACAAAATAATCCTACTTTTTAATTGTCAGTCAGGTAATTAGTTTCATTTCTATTTTGCTGTCTTTTAAAGAAAACCTATCTTTGCAAAAAATAATCGCAAACCACAACATTATAAGCCAACTAATTCTATAAACTTACGTCCATAGTATAAACACTCATTTTATGAAACGGTTGATTGCCCTTATTGCTATTCTATTTACTTATTTAACTGTTCAGGCTCAGTGTGTCAATTTTACTCAAGAGAACTTTGATTCATTTGAGTATTCAACCGTTTGTCCGTATATTATACCTGGAACAACTTATCAAAACTCACCACAAACCAGCCCAGGATTTGGTCCAAGTCACAGCGGTGCTCGTCATTTATACCTCAACTTTGTGGATGGTTATATCGGTCCTGCTATTAACCGTCCTTATACAGTGTGTGTAGGTGGTACTTATCGCCTTTCGTTTTATCACAAAGACGCTTGGGGTGGAATGAACAACACGACTTTCAATATCTATGACGGCAACAACGTATTGGTTCATTCTCAAACTGTTGTTTGGAATGGAAGTAACTGGAATCATTGGGTGAGTCCAGAGTTAACCGCTACAACCACTACCTTGCGTTTTGAATTAGTCAATAACATTGCTTATCAAGGAAATAATGACATGGTTGTTGATGACATGCTTTTAGAAATTTGTTCTATCAATGAAAGTAGAACTTTGCTAGCTTGCGAATTAAGCAATCCAGTCAATTTATTTGATTTATTTAGCAATTCCATGCCGACAACTGGTACATGGACAGGCCCTGCACCATTAGCAAATGGACACTTGGGGACATACAATCCATCCATGCCTGCTGGAACTTATCAATATACAACAGGAGCTTCTGGTGCCTGCGGAATGCCACAAGGTTCTGTAGTTGTTCAAGGTTTAACTCCAGTTAATTTAGGCCCAGACATTCATCATTGCAACCCGCAAGCTGTTACCTTAAATGCAGGCAACAACCATGATATTTATCAATGGTCAAATGGAGCAACAACGCCAACAATTACTGTTTCTGCTCCGGGAACTTACTCAGTCATTGCTAAAAAAATGGGTAGCAACTTATTGCAACACGGAGACTTCCAAGGAGGAACAACCAATACAGCGAATGGATTCACCACCGATTACATTCCAGGGACCGGAGGTGCTTGGGGCTTATTATCCAACCCAGGACAATATGCAATTAGCACCAATCCACAGCTAACACACAATAATTTTTCATCATGTGGAGACCATACAACAGGCACTGGTAACATGTTCATTGCCAATGGTGCTTCTGTTCCAAATACCGTTGTTTGGTCACAAACAGTTAATGTTAACCCTAATCAAGATTACTCTTTTTCATTTTGGGCAATGAATGTGGTAAACGATCCCAACGTTTCTAATTTACAACTTTATATCAACGGTGCGCCTATTGGTCCTGTTAATCAAACCTCCACTACTCCTTGTACGTGGACACAAATCAATGATACTTGGAATTCAGGAGCTGCAACCCAAGCAGTATTAAGTATTGTCAATCAAAGTTCTGCACAAGGTGGAAATGACTTTGCTATTGATGACATTATTTTCACCACTTATTGCACCTATTATGACACGGTAAAAGTTACTTTTTCTAACAGCACCATTCAAGCTTCTGCAAATACCACTATTTGCGAAGGAAGTTCTGTTACACTAACCGCAAATGCAAACTCTGTGGTTCCTAACACAACATTTACCTACAATTGGAATGGCCAAGGAAACTCAGGCAACACCTTACAAGTTTCACCGACACAAACAACCAATTATATTGTTTATGCAACAGATCAGTATGGATGCAACACTTCATTTAAAACAATTGTTGTAACTATTGCTCCGAAGCCTATCCCTAATGCTGGGCCGGATCAACTCATCTGTTTAGGTGATACGATTCAGTTAAACGGAACAATCAACCACTCTTCAAATAGTAAAAATTGGACATTTGTTACACCTGGCATTCTTCCAGCACCAACAGTGAACTTTCTCCCCGATGCCACTACGCTCAATGCAAAAGTAGTTGTGAATCAAGCTGGTGTATATCAATTTATTTTAGGTGAAAGCAATCAGGCTTGTGGAACAATAAGAGACACAGTTACGGTTACGGTTTCGGCTACTCAACAAACCGTTCAAGTGAGCGATTTAACTTGTTTTGAAAATCAATCAGGAAGTATTTCTGTTGTAAACAACGATGCTGTTTCTTACAGTTATGACAATGGTCAAACTTGGGAAAACACCAACCCAAAAACGGGACTTTCTGCAGGAACTTATACCGTTTGGTCGCAAAATCAACATGGTTGTAAAACATCCACTGTTGTGACCGTTCAACAACCTGCTGCAATTGTCATGCACGTTTCAAACGACACCTTAATTTGCGAAAACGGTACGGCTACACTAACTGCCTCAATAGGTCAACCAAATAGCAGTTATCATTGGGGACACACTACAGATACTGGAGCTATTCAACAAGTGCAAACAACTGCAGCAACGAGTTACACTGTTAAAGCTGAAAATGCACAAGGCTGTTGGTCAGAAGAAAAAACCATTCATGTAACAGTTCGCAATCCATTGGCTGCTAACATTTCGCCTGATGTGTCCATTTGTCCTGGTACATCAACCAACCTTTCTCTTTCTGGAATAACAGGAGGTTTAGCTCCTTACGTTGTAAATTGGAGTACGAACCAAGTTGGAACTTCTATTACCGCGCAACCAGCAACAACAACGGCTTACACAGCAACATTGACGGACGCTTGTGAATCGTCCCCCGTAACGCTGACTACAACTGTTACTGTATTACCACTGCCAACGCCTACAATTGTAAGTTTAAACCCAGCCATTTGTGAGCCAGCGCGTTTTGAATTAGTGTGTACAACAGACCCTGCGTTGATACAAAGCGTGAGTTGGTTTATTTCAGATGGACAAATTTTCCTCAATCAACCAGCCATTCAAACACAGCCAATGCCTGCTGGTAATTACACCGTAAAAGTAATTACTACCTCACCGCAAGGATGTGTAGATTCAGCCGTTTTTCATCAATTTTTGACAGTGTATCCATTGCCTAAAGCTGATTTTATATGGAACCCTAATCCAGTTAAGGTTTTTGATACCAATGTGAAATTTAAAAACACATCCACTCATGCTTCTTCTTATGACTGGTACATTGTAGGGGCATCGCCTAATTATTCCTCTGAGGAGAACCCAGCTGTTAAATACCCTGAAGGAGTTGAAGGCACGTATGATGTGATGCTTATTGCTACAACAATTCATGGTTGTAAAGACACCATCATCAAACAAGTTGCTGTTCAACCTGAGGTTTTGGTTTTTGTACCCAACACATTTACTCCAGATGGTGATGAATTCAATCAAAACTGGCACATTTCCATTGAAGGAGTCGATGTGTTTGACTTTGTAGTGTCCGTTTACAATCGTTGGGGAGAAGTTATCTGGCAATCAAAAGATGTACATGCAGCTTGGGATGGAACGTACAATGGTTCCATTGTTCAAGATGGAACGTACACTTGGGTCATTACAGCAAAAGATAAAAACAATGATAATCATTACCGTTGGACTGGTTATGTCAACGTATTACGATAATTTTTAAAACAATAAAAACCATGGCAGTAAATTTTGTTTATACATACAAGCCACACGCTTTTTCTAAAGCTGTTAGTCTTACTTTACACAAAGATTATTTTACATTTCAACAAGAAGGGAAAGCAGAGGTTAGTGTTCAATTAAAAGACGTTCAAATGCTACGTTTCTACACAATGGACCTCGGAGGTGGAAAACAAAATTACGGATGCGAAATCATCACCAATGACAAGCAATCGTATAAAATTCAATCTTATGACATCCATTCGATAGCTAAACGAAACGACCAAGCAAATCATTATCGCCCGCTTATTATCAATTTAATGGAGCGTGTCCAGCAATGCAATCAACAAGTTGAATTCATAACAGGTTTAAAACCGAGTCTTCACAAAGTTTACAAAGGAATTTTTATCTTTTCAATAATTACAATTGCTTTTGTAACTTTTTTACTAGTTACAGATGCAGAAAACACCACACAATTGTTCGTTCGTTTAATCTTTGTTAGTGCAATGACATTTAGTTTTTATAACTTTATGAAAAAGAATAAACCGGGTAAATTACCGAGTAACGAGGTGCCAAAAGAATTTTTACCATAAGTAAAGTCATAGAAATATAGCTCACTGTTTTATAGCTTTAATAGTCATATCTGCAACTTTCTTCAAGAAATTATTTTAAAGATTATTTACCAGAGACAAAGTCCTCCCAATAAGGTTTCTCCGATAAATCGTCGAAATGACTGGAATTTTTGTAGTAATTTGGGGGATAGGTGCGAGCGTAGCTCGCACCTATCCCCTTCAATATCATTATAGTGTCGTCATTCCGATGACGAAGTCGAGGAATCTTATTGTTTATCAATCAATACTATGATTTGAGAAAATAAACGGATAAGTATTTAATTTTTTA
>CAZOKJ010000036.1:0-8305 GCA_964580465.1 uncultured Fluviicola sp.
TCATTTTTAAAGGAGAATAATTATCTTCGCTTCGAACTTAATAGATGAATACACGTAGCAAATTTTTAATCGGACTGGCATTGTTAATCGCTTTGGCTGCTTTGCATCTTTTTGCAGGTACAACACAATTGCATTGGAGCGATTTTTATCAAGCTATTGTGCACTACGACAATTCAAACACACACCATGTCATCGCTAGAGATTTGCGCGTTCCTCGTATGCTAACTGCTCTCATCGCAGGAGCTGGACTGTCTTTATCTGGATTGCTAATGCAAACTATTTTTAACAACCCACTTGCAGAACCCAACATTCTCGGTGTCAGCACAGGTTCGAGTTTGTTCGTTGCTATTACCATCATGACAGGCGCTCATTTCTTTATCTCTGATTGGGGAATTATTTCTAGTGCATTAGTTGGAGCTTTCCTTTTTGGGTTAATCATCCTCTTTTTCTCAAAATTCATTCGTTCGCAGGCTTCTCTATTGCTGTTCGGTATCATGCTTGCTAGCTTTACAGGTTCATTTATCAATATTATTCAAGCGTGGAGCGATGCACATCAACTGAAATTATTTACGCTTTGGTCAATGGGATCGTTGCAACAGGTTAGCTTTCATCAGCTTCCAATTTTTATCATCGTATTTAGCACAGGAATGGTGCTTAGTTTTTTTCTTATTAAATCCTTAAATGCAATGGTTTTAGGTCAACAAAATGCTTCTATTCTTGGAATAAACGTTCATAACACACGACTGTTAACCATTTTTGTGGCAGCCATACAAACGGGATTAATTACTGCTTTTTGTGGTCCCATCGCTTTTATAGGAATGGCTGTTCCTAATCTTGTGAAATTGGTTTTTAAAACACAGAAACACCAGTTGTTAATTATCGGCAGCACGTTGTTTGGAGCTATATTTTTATTAATATGCGACATTATCATTCAACTGCTTTCCAATTCTTTTGTGTTGCCTCTAAACGCAGTGACAGCTTTAATCGGTGCTCCATTTATTATTTACATTTTATTTAAACGCTGGTCATGATACGTTTTGAAAAAGTGCAAATAGGTTACGAAACTCCTCTTGTAGAAGTAGATTTAAAAGATATTTCAAAAGGTAATTTAGCGGCTTTAATAGGCGAAAATGGCAGCGGGAAATCTACATTTTTAAAAACATTAGCTGGAATTTACCGCCCAATACATGGAAGGATTTTATTAGCTGAACAAGACACCAATCAATTAACTCGAAAAGAATTAGCAAAAATAATCGCATTTGTTCCTTCTAAATTTCCAGAAACGGACTTCCTAAAAGTACACGAATTTGTCGCACTTGGAAGAACACCTTACTTATCGAATTTTGGAACACTAAGCGAGTTAGATCGTCAAATAGTGGAGCAAAGTATAACACAAGTCAACTTAGGACATTTAGCCAATAAATACACCCATCAACTCAGCGATGGCGAACGTCAATTATGCAGTATTGCACGAGCTTTGGCACAACAAACTCCCGTTTTGCTACTAGATGAACCAACCAATTTCTTGGATTACCGCAATAAAAGAAGATTGCTTTCACTTCTGCAACAATTGTGCAAAGAAACCAACATCACCATTCTATTTTCCACACACGACATTGAGGTGGTGATTGCGCACGAAATTTCACTCATCGGAATAGACACCAATCGACCTTTGCGTAAACTTTCCAATGTACAAAAACCAAACGACTTAAACGAAATTGTGCATCATTTTTATCAGTAAAAAGTATTTTTTTAAAGTTTTTGTGAAATAATTAGTTACTTTATGGAAACTAAAAAAGTTTTCATTATCTTTACCATTTCTAAGACGAAATTACAAATGGACAAACTAATAGCAGCTTTTCCGAAAAACATTGAAGAAGCTTTACTTATTGCAAAAAGCAGCACATTTAAACCAGTAAAAAACACTATTCAAAACGTCGTAATCAGCGGAATGGGTGGTTCTGGAATTGGAGGTAAAATTGTGTCATTGTGGGTACAAGATGAAATCAAAGTTCCTGTACAATGCTTTCATGATTACACTTCTCCTGCTTATATTTCAGAAAAAACATTGGTCATTGCATCTTCTTATTCAGGAAACACAGAAGAAACATTGATTTTTGTTAAAGAAGCAATGGAAAAAGGTGCACACATTATCGGCGTATGCTCTGGTGGTGAATTGCAGTCATTCTGCGCTCAAAATCAATTTGATTGTGTCGTAGTTCCTGGTGGAAATCCTCCACGCACTGCTTTGGCTTTTTCATTGGTACAAGTTAGCAACATTTTAGTGCAATTAGGTTTAGTTGGCCCAACGATTTTAGAGCAATTTGTAAAGGCTAAAAACTTATTAATAGATGAACTAGAAAACATTCAAACAGAAGGTTTAGCATTAGCAAAATTCATCAAAGACACCGTTCCTGTTTTCTACGCAACAACAAAATACGAAGGAGTTTTAACAAGAGCGAGACAACAGTTCAATGAAAACTCAAAATTACTTTGTTGGACACATGTCATCCCTGAAATGAACCACAATGAGTTAGTTGGCTGGGGTGGCGGCGATAATCGTTTTTCTGTTGTGTATTTTGACACCAATGACTTATTGCCACGCAATGAAAAACGTGTTGACATTACCTTAGAAGTTGTCGCTTCTAAAACAAAATTGATGCAAATTAAAGCAAAAGGAGCAAGTTTTGTGGAACGTTCATTGTACTTGATTCACTTTGTTGACTGGGCTTCTTTCTACTTGTCAGAATTAAACAAAGTAAACGCATTCGAGATTGATATCATTGATCGTTTAAAATCAGAATTAGCAAATTTTTCAGACAAATAAATGAAACCAACAGTAATTTTTGAAGATTTAGGTTTAATAGATTACCAAAAAGCATGGGATTACCAAGAGGAATTGTTCAAAGGAACAATCGACCAAAAAATTCGTATTCGCAATGGTGAATCAACTGAAGCAACAAAAAATTATCTGTTATTTTGTGAGCATCCTCATGTTTACACACTTGGTAAAAGTGGGGATTTATCTCACTTATTGCTAAATGAAGAAGAATTGAGCCAAAACGACGCTACTTTTTACAAGATTAATCGTGGTGGGGACATTACCTATCATGGTCCCGGTCAGTTGGTTGGATACCCTATTTTCGATTTAGACCACTTCTTTACTGATATCCATAAGTACATGCGCTACTTGGAAGAAGCTGTTATTCAAACCTTGAAAGAATTTGGCATCGAATCGGGTCGCGTTGAAGGATTGACTGGTGTTTGGATTGAAGGAGACACACCAAGAGCACGTAAGATTTGTGCAATGGGCGTAAAAAGTTCACGTTGGGTTACGATGCACGGCATTGGATTCAATATCAATTCAAACCTTAATTATTTTTCACACATTGTTCCTTGTGGTATTCAAGACAAGGCTGTAACTTCCATGCAACAAGAATTAGGAAAACCAGTTGACATGCAAGAGGTAGCAAATGTTTTAAAAGTAAAATTAGCTGAATTTTTTGGTTTTGATATAGTTAACAAGCAATAACATTAAAGCGTTATTGAGAAACACCAGTTTGTTTTTCACCTCCAACTTGTTGATGTGACGTAGTTGTTTCTTGGGAATTCTTTTCCATTTTTTGCATCACCACTTCTCCTCTCTGCGTGCGTTTTTGTGCAAACAACCAATCGTACATTTCATCATTTCTAAAAACACGCTCCAAAGCACCATGATTAGCTCCTGGTATTTCTGTGTAAATCAAATTCTTTCCACCATTGCATTTACGAATAGCTGTTGCCATTTCTCGTGAATAACGAACAGGTACAGCCTCATCTCTTGTGCCATGTTGAATCCACATTGGTACACTTGCCAAATTACAAGCATCAGCAGGATTTCCGCCTCCACAAAGCGCAACACCAGCTGTAATTTTATCAGCGTGTTTGCCAACAAAGTGCATTGTTCCGTAACCACCTAAACTCATCCCACAAACATATACACGGCTTGTATCTGTAACGTATGTTTCTTGCACATATTCCAATACTTCAAGTACTTTATCTGGATTCCAAGAGCCCGATACAACCTGTGGAGCGACGACAATTGCTGGGATATTTCTCCCCTTTTCAATTTCCTTAATGACACCGTATTTGCGCACTTTGTTCATATCTGTACCACTCAAACTTTTGCCATGTAGAAAAATCAACACGGGAGGATTAGATGCTAATGTAGCTGAATCTGGTAAATGTATCCAAAAATTATAAAAAGTTTCTCCTTTCACTGCACTTAACTGTGACCATGAAAAATATGAAATCAGCGATAATAAAGCAATTAATACGACCTTCATATTCAAATTTTGAGCTGCAAAGATAGTGCAAATGAATGGATTGAATAAAAGTTTAACAAATTAATAACCTGAGTTCGATTAATCAACAAAAGTATAAGCAACACCACTTTTTCCAGCTCTACCTGTTCTTCCTACACGGTGAATGTAAGTATCATAATCATTCGGCACTTGGTAGTTAACAACAAGTGTCACATCACTCACATCAATTCCTCTAGCGGCCACATCTGTTGCTACAAGTACACGAATAGCACCTTTCTTAAATTTTTCAAGAGCATTCACGCGGTAATTTTGAGATTTATTTCCATGAATTTGATCAGATTTCACACCAGCTTCATTCAAACGTTTAGCAATTCTATTTGCCAAATGTTTTGTTTCTGTAAAAAGTATTACCTTATCAAACTTAGTATCAGTCAGCAGTTCTAGAAGCATTTTAAACTTGTCATGACCTTCGGGAACTCGAATAATATCTTGATCTACATTGTCTGAACTTTTATCACCAGAAGAAATTTCAACAATATAAGGATCTTTTACTATTTGACTAATAATTTGTTGCTGTTTAGGATCTTTTGTTGCTGAAAATAACAATGTTTGTTTTCGTTGACTCATTCCTCCGACCAATGCACGAATATCATGAATAAAACCCATGTCTAGCATTTTATCAAATTCATCGAGAATTAAAACCTCAAAGCGTCCAGTTTTTAAGCTACCGCGATTTCGCAAATCCAGCAACCTTCCTGGCGTTCCTATGACAATATCGAAATAATTCCTTAGACTTCTGACATCCTTTTCTACATTTGTTCCGCCGATATAACAAGCAGCTCTAACCTTTAAACCTTCTGACAATTTTTTAAATTCATCATATACTTGAAGCGCAAGTTCTCTAGTTGGAACAATAATGAGTGTTTGAAACTTCTCTTCTTTGCGCATTAAATTTTCTAAGATAGGAATGAGAAAAGCGCCTGTTTTTCCAGTACCTGTATTTGCAATGCCGATCAGATTTTCTCCGTTTACCAACTGCTCAAATGTTTGGTCTTGAATCTCAGTTGGTGAAACAAACCCCATTTTTTTGATATTCGCTTTTATTGGAGCTTGAATGCCCATTTCCTCAAACAACGTAGTCACAACCTTAGCTTCGCTCAAGGTCATTGTTGCCTTTTGAATTAATAATTCAGGATTTAAAGAGGATTTTTTCTTCGCTTTAGGACTTCTTTGTTGATTCGGTTTATTTGATTTAACAGGTCTTTTTGCTGATTTATTTACTGCTTTTTTAGTTTGCATGATTCTATTTTTCTGTCAGATTGACAACTATTAAAGGTTAAGACTTTCTTAACACACACGGGAGAAACAGCTACGTTATGCAGATTGTTTCGTTAGCTACTTCAATTGGTGTACTTAGTCATACCAACTACGATTCATCTGTGGTTGAATACATCAATTGCCAACTGGTGTTCAAAAGACGCGCGATCGAAATAGTAATGCAAAGTTAAAGAAAATAGTTGGTACAATTGAAAATAATGTTTAGAAGTACAGTTATAAATGTATAAAGGGAAACAAGGATGTTTTAAAAATTAAACTAATTTCGGAGGGATGATACAACCCTCTGGCGACGACGTGCAGTGGATAAGAGAAAAGCTTGAATGCTACGCATTCGGCTTTTGCTGTTTATAAGGCACTACAAAAGTAAACTTTTGCGTACCTTTTAAACAACAAAAGCTTCGATTTCATCGAAGCTTTTCTCTTATCAGAGTGACCCCGGAGGGATTCTAACCCCCAACCGCTGGAGCCGAAATCCAGTGCTCTATACAGTTGAGCTACGGAGCCTTAGTGTAGTAGCGCAACTGAAATCCTAAAAGGACAGTTGAGCTACGGAGCCAAGTATTGGTTGCAAAAGTAATGTTCTATCCTGAAAAAACAAAACTATTCGTACTCCTCTTTTAGTGTGCGCATCACAAAAGAGCTTTGGACTGTGGCAATATGGGGAATAACAGCTAATTTTTCTTTGATAAAAATAGAATAACTATCCATATCGCGACTGTCAATTTTCAATAAGTAATCAAAATTTCCTGCAATGTGATAACATTCAATTACCTCATCCAACAATACAATTTCGCGTTCAAACTCATCTAAAAAGTGAGAAGCGTGAGATTTTAACTGAACATTACACAAAACGGTTAAACCATAACCTTGTTTTTTCTTATCTAAAATAGCTGAATAACCCTTGATAACTCCACGTTTTTCCAAACGACGAATGCGTTCATACGTCGGCGTGTTCGTCAACCCAATATGAGAAGCAATTTCTTTCACTCCTAACTTTGCATTCTTCTTCAAAAGCTGAATAATCTGCTCGTCAATTCGGTCTAAATTAAACTGGTCGGATAAAATTTCTTTTTCCATCGCTAAAGATTGTTTTAATCAGGTAAATTTAATTAAAATTATTAATTATTGTAGCATTATTTTCTTTTATAATACATCTA
Organism: uncultured Fluviicola sp.; assembly: GCA_964580465.1. GTDB lineage: Bacteria > Bacteroidota > Bacteroidia > Flavobacteriales_D > Crocinitomicaceae > Taishania. Next base: position 6,800 of record CAZOKJ010000036.1, read on the forward strand.
ACAGAATTTTTATCTATATTTATTAAAAAATAAAGATAAACAATATGGAATACTCTAAAATGCGCCCTGAGAGTTTGATGATGACTTACGGGTACAAGCCGAAATTATCAGAAGGATCTTTAAAATGTCCTATTTTCCAAACTTCAACCTTCGTATTCAACTCTGCAATGGAAGGAAAACGTTTCTTCGAATTAGCTTACGGTATCAGTGAAGCTAAACAAGGTGAAGAAATGGGATTAATCTATAGCCGCCTTAACAACCCTGACTTAGAAATATTAGAAAACCGCCTTTGCTTGTGGGATAAAGCTGAAGACTGTGCTGTGTTTGAAAGTGGTATGTCAGCAATCGCTACTGCTATGATGGAGTTCATGCAACCTGGTGATTTATTGCTTTACTCTCGTCCTGTTTATGGAGGTACAGACCACTTCATCAATAATTTCTTAAAGAAATTAAACATTGAATCAGTTGGTTTTAGTCCAACTGACACAAAACAGGAAATCATTGCAAAAATCAACGCTTCTGGTCGCGCAGACAAATTAGCAATGATTCACATTGAAACTCCTGCCAATCCAACGAATGCTTTGGTTGATATCGCCATGTGTGCTGAAATCAAAAAAGAATTCTCAACGGCAGACAAAGAAGTTATTCTATCTGTTGACAACACTTACATGGGACCACTTTGGCAACATCCATTAGAGCATGGTGCTGATTTAGTATTGTACTCTGCAACTAAATACATCGGAGGTCACTCAGACGTTATCGCTGGTGCTTGTTTGGGTAGCATAGAAAAAATGGCTCGTGTAAAAGGATTGAGAACTTTCCTTGGTAATATGGCTGCTCCATTCACTGGGTGGATGTTAATGAGAAGTTTGGAAACGTTAAAAGTTCGTATGGAACAACAAGCTAAAAATGCAGTTGAAGTGGCTAATTTCTTACGTCAGCATCCAAAAGTTGAAAAAGTATATTTCTTAGGTTTCATTGAAGAAACAGGTTCTGAAAGAGAAAAAGAAATTTACAGAAGACAATACAAATCAAGTGGAGCAATGATTGCTTTTGACGTAAAAGGCGGTGAAAAAGAAGCATTTACATTCTTAGACAACTTGAAATTAATAAAATTAGCAGTAAGTTTAGGTGGTACTGAAAGTTTAGCTGAGCACCCTTACACAATGACACACGCTGACGTTCCACAAGATGTGAAAAACAACATGTCTATTACAGAAAAATTAGTACGTGTTTCTGTAGGTGTAGAATACTACGAAGACATCATCGCAGACATGAAACAAGCATTGGATAAAATCTAAAAACAATATCCATAGAAAATAATAAAGGGTGTCCATTTGGACATCCTTTGTTGTATTATTTAGTGAGTGTAAAAACTCTTAATCTGTTGTTCACCACTTTTTTACCTCCTTTTTAATATAGATATTCTAAAGTGGATGAAATGCAAGACGTTGAAAATGAAATGGAAGGAGTGCACTAAAGTACATGACTTTCATTGAAATTTGA
>CAZOKJ010000036.1:8405-11127 GCA_964580465.1 uncultured Fluviicola sp.
ACAACGTAGCATTTCGCCGCTTTAGAATATCGTATTACATCACAATATTCACAATCTTGCCTGGTACTACAATCACCTTCTTAGGCGTTTTCCCTTCCAAGTATTTCGCGGCTTCTTCCGAATTCAAAACTGCTTCTTCCACTTCGTGAGGCGAAAGCGTCAACGATAGCTCGGCTTTAAAACGCATTTTACCATTAAAAGAAACTGGATAAGCAAAAGAATCTTCTACTAAGTTTGCTTCGTCAAATACAGGGAAGCTAGCCGTTGAAACTGTTCCTGCTGGTTTACCTAGTGCCACCCATAACTCTTCTGCAATGTGTGGAGCATAAGGCGAAATCATAACGGTCAATTGTTCTAAAATAGTACGATTATTGCATTTTTGGTCAGACAATTCATTTACACAAATCATAAAGTTAGAAACACATGTATTGAATGAATAACGCTCCAAATCATCTGTCATCTTCTTAATCGTCTTGTGTAAGGTCTTTAAAGCATCCTTAGAAGGTTGTTCTGAAGATACTTGTGCAATCCCCTGTTCATCAACTTGGTACAAGCGCCACAATTTACGCAAGAAATTACTTACACCATTGATACCTTTTGTATCCCATGGTTTAGCTTGCTCCACAGGCCCTAAGAACATTTCGTAGCAACGCAAAGTGTCAGCACCGTATTTTTCCACTAATTCATCTGGCGTTTGCACATTGAATTTCGACTTAGACATTTTTTCTACTTCGTGTCCGCAGATGTAAGTGCCATCATCTTCTAAAACAAATTCAGCATTAGCATAATCTGAACGCCATTTTTTGAAACCTTCAATATTTAATTTATCATTATCAACAAACGCAATGTCAACATGGATTGGTGTTTCCCCTCCTGTTAACTTGCCTTTTGAAACATATTTACCCTCAGCGTTTCTATACACAAAGCTACTTCTTCCCAAAATCATTCCCTGATTAATCATTTTTTGGAAAGGTTCTTCAAATGGTAAATAGCCTCTGTCAAATAAGAATTTAGTCCAAAAACGTGCATACAACAAGTGTCCAGTAGCATGTTCTGCTCCACCAATGTATAAATCCACATTTTTCCAATAGTCAACTGCTGCTTTGGATGCAAATTCATCTACATTGTTAGCATCTGTATAGCGTACAAAATACCAAGAGCTACCAGCCCAACCAGGCATTGTGTTTAATTCCAACGGAAAAACAGTTATACCATCAATTTTTGAGTTCTCTACAACATTATTATTGACAGTATCCCACGCCCAAACAGCAGCATTCCCCAATGGTGGTTGACCATCTTCTGTAGGTAAGTATTTTTCAACCTCTGGAAGAACAATTGGCAAATGCTCTGTTGCAATGATTTTAGGCACACCATTTTGGTAGTAAACAGGGAAAGGTTCTCCCCAATAACGTTGACGAGAAAACACTGCATCTCTCAAACGGTAATTGATTTTTCCTTTTCCAACTCCTTTTTCTTCAATAGCAGCAATTGCCTTTTCAATAGCTTCTTCTGCTGACAAACCAGTTAAGAAATCGCTATCTGTAATTATAGCATCTTTCTCCGTATAAGCAGCCTCTTCTATGGAAACGTCTTTAAAGATATTTTTAATCGGGATATTAAAATGTGTCGCAAAATCCCAGTCGCGTTGGTCACCACAAGGAACAGCCATCACAGCACCTGTACCATAAGAAGCAAGCACGTAATCAGCAATCCAGATATCTACCTCAGCACCTGTAAATGGATGCATTGCCTTTGCTCCAGTGATTTGTCCCGTAATATTTTTCACATCCGATTGACGATCACGCTCCGACTTCAAAGCAGCACTTTGTTTGTAAGAAGCAACGGCATCCTTGTACTCAGCAGTTGTAATTTCATCTACCAAAGGGTGTTCAGGTGCTAAAACCAAAAATGAAACACCAAAAATGGTATCAGGACGAGTAGTAAATACTTCGATATGAGTTTTAGAAGAATCCTCCCCCTCAATCCCCCTCCAAAGGGGGAAGGAGACAGATGCTCCTTTTGATTTTCCAATCCAGTTTCGTTGAATATCTTTCACAGAATCGGTCCAATCCAATCCTTCCAATCCAGTCAACAAACGCTCAGCATACGCTTTAATACGCATCGACCATTGACGCATTAATTTTTGTTCAACAGGATGACCTCCTCGCTCTGACAAACCATTGATTACCTCATCATTTGCCAAAACTGTACCCAAAGCTGGACACCAATTCACCCAAGAATCAGCTAAATACGTCAAACGATAATTTTGTAGTACAGCTTCTTTATCTTGTTCAGAATAAGCCTTCCATTCTTCAGATGTAAAAATAGTTTCTTGATCGTTTACTGCTTGTACATGTTGATTTCCTTCTTTTTCAAACACAGTAATCAAATCAGCAATAGGCATTGCCTTATCTTTAGCAGTATCATAATAACTATCAAACAATTGATTGAATATCCACTGTGTCCACTTGTAATATTCAGGAGAAGAAGTACGCACTTCTCTACTCCAATCAAAAGAAAAACCTATTTTATCCAATTGCTCACGGTAACGAGCAACATTTTCTTTTGTTGTCAACTCAGGATGTCTTCCTGTTTGAATAGCATATTGCTCTGCTGGCAAACCAAACGAGTCATACCCCATTGGATGCAAGACATTGAAACCTTGTAAACGTTTATAGCGAGCATACACATCAGAAGCAATGTAACCTAGAGGGTGACCAAC
>CAZOKJ010000036.1:11227-25036 GCA_964580465.1 uncultured Fluviicola sp.
GTATATTTCAATATGTTTTTCTTTTCTGGATGAATACGAGCAAAAGCAGATTGCACTGCCAATGTTCCTTCATGGAAACCACACAAAATCAATTTCAATTTGTTGGTATAAGTATTGATGTCGCCAATTGCATAAATACCTGGGATATTTGTTGAGTAATCCAAGGTATCAACTTTAATAGCTCCTTTTTCAATTTCCAATCCCCAATTAGCAATAGGACCAAGCTCTGGTTTCAAACCAAACAACGGAATAAAGTGATCTGTTTCATAAACAAATTCATCTCCAGCATTGTGTTTAATCACCACGCTACCTAAAGAACCAGTACCATTTAATCCAACAACTTCTGCTTCAGTGATCAATTTAATAGTACCTGCTTCTGCCATGTTAATCACCTTTTGAACAGAGTCTAAGTGACCTCTAAAGGATGCTGAACGGTGCACTAAAGCCACTTCCTTAGCAATTTTTTTATCTGCCAAATAAATCGCCCAGTCCAAAGCAGAGTCACCTCCACCAGCAATAACACAGCGTTTCCCTCTATAGAATTCAGGATCCTTAATAATGTACTCAACTCCTTTGTCTTCGTAATCAGCGATGTTTGAAATAGGTGGTTTACGCGGTTCAAACACTCCCAATCCACCAGCAATCATAACTACAGGTGCTTTATGCTTAGTCCCTTTTATTGTTGTAACAATAAATTGATCATCTTCTGTTTTTTCAATGTCCACAGCAGCCTCACCCAAAGTAAATCCAGGCTTAAACGGAGCTGCTTGTTCCATTAAATTATCAATTAAATCCCCCGCCAAAATAGAAGGAAATCCAGGAATATCATAAATTGGTTTTTTTGGATAAATTTCAGCTAACTGTCCCCCTGTTTGAGGCAAAGAATCAATCAAATGACAGCGCAATTTTAATAATCCTGCTTCGAAAATTGTAAACAGCCCCACAGGTCCCGCTCCAATAATAATAATATCTGTTTCAATCATCACACCTAAAATTTCGTTGTTTGCAGTGCAAATTTAATCAAAAGATATCGAAAATCATATTGCAAGGCTAAAATAACTGAAAATGAATGGGAATTGATAGTTTAACGTTATGACTAAGTTGACTGATTGACTTTGTAACTAGATGATGGTTTGACTTATTGATGAAAATAATCTGCAATTACCTTCGGTGCTGATTCGCGGTTGCAATTTGTAATTACCTCCGGTGCTGCTTCGCGGTTGCAATTTGCAATTTAAACCCTACCTCATCAATGTAACATTTCCTTTAATGATGTTAGTCAAACCATCGACGCAATCCACTTGTAAGTAATAATCATACACATCTGGATCCATTAGCTTTCCTCTAAAGGTTCCATCCCAACCTTGACTTCGTTCTCGTGTTTCAAAAACTAATTCACCCCAACGATCGTAAATACGGAATAAAATTCCTTGAATCATTGCTCCATAAACATATAAAACATCGTTCTCTCCATCACCATTTGGAGAAAAAGCATTGGGAACATAAACAAATGGATCATCACACACAAACGGAAAGGCTTGCACCCAAACAGTGTCGAGTTTTGTACATACCCCATCACTAATCATAACCGTGTAAACAGTTGTTTCTTCCACTTTTGAAGTGGTTGTTTGACTTGTTGATGATTGTACTAAATTAACTGGAAACCACATATATGAATAACCCGAAGGTTGAACAGTTAATGTAGTCACACCTCCTTCTGGCACAATAGATGGGTTAGCACTTGCATGTATCAATGAATCTGGAATATTGCCAACGGAAATCAAAATGGAATCTTCAACAACGCATCCATTATTGGCAACAGCAGTCACACTCACCCATTGAGTTTGATTAGGTTGAGCCACAACTTGATTTGTGCCTTGCCCGCTACTAATAACTTGACTAGGCTGCCATTGATAAGTGAACTGAATAGTTGGATTAGAATTAATCGCCTGAATAGTTGTTGTTTGACCTAAACAAATAGAGTCATTAGCTATCAAATCCAAAGAAGCACCGATAAAGTCAACTTTAATGCTATCGATCATCGAGCAACCTGCGTTGGATACTTTTACATAATACACTGTTGGAACAGTAGGTGTAACCGTAATAACAGAATCACCTGTTGCAATAGGATTAGCAAAATTAGGCTGCGTACTCCACACAAATTGGTCGGCTGTTCCATTCGTGTATGCACCTAATTGCACCGGGTTGGATGTACAAAGTTGCATATCAGGAGTCGTATTTAATACTAACGCATCTGTTACAGTTATGACAATATCCATGCTGTCTGTGAGCAAACAAGTACTATCTGTTACAAATAATTTTACGGTATATGTCCCTGGCGTTGTATAAGTAATCGTAGGATTAAAAATAGTCGATGACGTATTGTTGTTACCGAAGTCCCATAAATAGGAATCTGATTGAGAAGAAAAATTGTCAAAAGTTACGGTAAAGGGTGCACAACCTATGGTTTGATTGGCTGTAAACTCTGCATTTGGAATGAGGTTAAAGTCATACTTAAACACCAAGCTATTGCAATTGGTGCTCAAATTTTGTGAAGAGTATGCTCCAGGCGTCGTTGGAAAATCACTGAATCCACCACAACCTCCACACATTGCTTGGTATACCATTCCTTTTTTATCAAAACGAGAGGTCCCACCATCCACATGTTCTTTTGCTTGTTGACCACCCATGTAGCTTGCATAAAGCACATCTGTAAAATCATTCTTCAACACAAAAAGGTAAAAATCAAATCCATTTGGTGGATTTGCTTGAAAAGCATTGGGCGTAATTGGCATGTTACTTAAATAATCTTCAGGCAACAACTGATTTCCAGGCTTAATTAAATTCCCTCCCCATCCGCAAAAATACACGTTCCCACAAATGTCAACCATAAAAGCAGAAGGAGACAAATCTTTCGTTGGGCGACTACTACCAAAAACGGTAGACATCTCAATATCCGTTAAATTTTCATTGAATTTTGCGATAAACTGAGAACTTCCAGAATTTGAATACGGAGAATTGATTACCGGAAAATGACCTCCTATGCTTTGTCCAACTACAAAAACCTTATCATTTCTATCTATTTCCACAAAAAATGCTTGGTCTAATTCTCCCATTCCAACATACGTCGCTTGGGTTAATGTTTGCCCATTTGGAGTCAACTTAAAAACAAAACCGTCTGTTTTACCACCATTATAAGTACTTTGCCAACCTCCTGAGGTTCCTGGCAAGTTCGTTGAGCTTGTCCCTCCAGCCACAACAATATTAAACGAAGAGTCAACTTTTACAGAGTAACATGCATCATTATTTGAACCTCCGTAATACGATGACCATACTAAATTGGATAAGTCTGGAGTTAATTTAAAAACGACCCCATCTTGTTGTCCTGCTAATGCAGGCTGAAAAGCATTCTGAGTAGGGAAATCACTAGACCTTGTACACGAAGCAACAATACAATTACCACTTGGATCCAGCATAATTTCACCTCTAAATTGATCTCCATAGTTATTGGTTATAGAGTCATAAGAAGCATAACTACCATAATTTCCAGATGTTAAGGTATAATTGATTCCATCGTTCCCAGCCCCCCCTAAATAAGTAGAAGCCAACAATTGATGACCATTTGCCGATAATTTTGCAACATAAATATCTGTCCCTTGGGATCCATAATAAACCCCGTTATAATAATAATTAGCTGTGGAACCACCTGCATGCGTGGATTGGTAACCATTTACAATTGGGAAGTCCGTGCTCGATGTTGCTCCATAGATGTACAAATTATCCTGATTATCAGCAATTAAACTATGAGCTGTTTCTGTTCCAAAACTTGGTCCTCCTCCACCTAAAAAAGTAGACCAAAGCATCGTTGTTCCATCTGGTGAAAATTTGGATATAAACACATCAGTAATTCCATAACTTGGATTAACGGCAACCGTGAAATTGGAATGAATATCATACGCATTTTGATCAGGCATGGGATAATTATTGCCATAAACTATTCCACCTGAAAACAAGCTACCATCGGAACCAAAAGTGGCTGTCATGCCAAAATTATCGGTGATAGCACCACTATAAGTAGCAAAGACCAAAGTAGGATCAATTACCAGTGTAACGAAGGGATCATAAGCTCCCAATGAAAAACTCACTTCCGTTCCATTTAGCTCAAAACGACAAGGAACAGAAAGTATTTTACCATTTTTTATCTGATACGCATAAGGTTTTTCTTCCATGACACGCCCTGCCTTGGTTGTAAAGTGAAGGCTACCATTTGCATCCAAAAACAACTGATCTTGACCTGCATAATTCATTTTAATTATACGTGGGTCAACAGATGGTTGAACATGAAACTCATATTTTAATTGTTCTTTGTTTTCAACCAATTTTAAATCAATACCATTGTATAAATCCTGCAACACAGCCTCTGAGTACCCCCTAACATTACTTGCCCATTTAGAAGGATCATTACCCAAAATATAATTAAAATAATAAGGCGTTTCGTTGTATTTTTGAATAACTTTAACCTCATTTGAACCAACGAAATTGACGTGAACAACTTGTTGCTTATTTTGTCTTCCACTTAAGTTAACTCCTCCTAAATGAGCTTCGTGGGTTTCTCTAAAATCTTGTAAATGATAAACTAATTTATGCTGCTGAACCCATAAATTTCCGCCATGAAATTTTGATTGAAAAAAAACAGCATCATCCCACTGTCCTTTATTTTCAATAAAAGAATATAAATCATGGTGTGAATGTTCTACCTCTTGTGCCTTTACCACAGAAAGAGAAACTACAAAAAAGAGCAACGAGAAATACTTCATAACGTAGTTCATAATTGATAAAGGTAAGAAAAAAGGTTAATAAAAAAAAGGATTAATGAAAAATTATTCGTTGGTCTTATTTTTTTCCATGATCCATTTAGATAAATAACGTGTGCTCATAACACTTTGATGTTGAATTACAGCTGAAAAATAATTCTTTTTACGTCGGTTCAAATAAGTGGACATCAATTCATCAAAAGCTGTTAGGAAAGAAACTTCATGTTGCGTTTTATCAAAAAATTGCTGCAAATGTTGTGCTCCTTTATTGGTATAATCCTCTCGCTTTTCTTCGTCCAAATACAACTCGATAGCTCGTTGTGAGAAAACACCCCAATCGTCTGTTATTAGTTCATTAAAATCTGGATTCAAAAACAATCCTTCCGCTCCAATGCTGGTAGTAACAAAAGGGATAGAGAACTCCATTGCTTCAATGATTTTTCCTTTTACGCCAGCACCAAAACGAAGTGGAACTAAACTTACACATATAGATTGGTAAATTTTTTCTAATTCTTTTTCATGTTGCAAAACAAACACTCCTTTTTTAGGTTGATGCAACTGCTGAACCATCGATGTAGGATATGCCACTGCAAGATACAAAACTGCTTCAAGCAGTTGCGCTTTTATCTTCGGCCAAATTACGTCATACAATACACGAATTGCATCTGAATTAGGTTCGTGAAGTGCATTTCCGATAAATAAAAATCCGTTTCTATTTTGACGTAGATGAGGAACTCGTTTTTCGTAAAATAGAGGTAAATAAACAAGTGATTCAGCTGGCAAACGAACTTCTTGCTCAAGTAACGTGAATTCTTCAGGAGAAATGATAATGGTCCAATCGGAACGGTAAATAGCAGCCAGCTCACGTTTGGTTTCATTATTCATCAAATCTAGTTCGCGCCAACTTGGAGCAACTTTTTGTTCTTTTTTCACCCAATCTTGGCGTGTTTTGCGTAAAAAATGAATATCTTCAGTATTGAGGATTCGAACCGCGTTAGGACATTGCTCAATGACTCTCCAAGCATATTGCTCTTCCGTGATAAAGCGATCAAAAATAACTACATCTGGTTGTAGATTTTTTAAATAATCATCAACTGAATCATCGTTCAAATGAATAGTGTTTGCAACCACCCCTATGCTTTCAAGGTCTATCTCATTTCCTGTTTGATTGGACGCACACACAAAATAAACCGTTCCTCGTTGTTGAAGAAGAGCAATCAATTGTTGCATTCTTTTCCCTGCAGCTGAAGAACTCGGTTCTGGCCAAACTTTTCCAAAAACAAGGATTTTCATTGACTAAATCATGTCTTGAGAACGCTGTCTTTTAGCCATGGTTGACAGCAAAAAGTAGCCACTTAAACCTCCTATTAAAGAAGCAATGATAATTCCAATTTTAGCTTGAGTAATATACACTGCTCCAACCTCTCCAAGAGGAGTAAAAGCCAACTCATTAATAAAAAGAGACATTGTAAATCCAATAGAAGCAATCAAACCTAAACCAAATAAATGCTTGTAAGTAACCCCTTGAAGCGCCGGAACCATTTTGAATTTAATAAGTAAGCTCGCTACTCCAAAAATACCAATCATTTTCCCTAACATTAGGCCAATAGCCACACCTAAAGCAACATTACTCGTAGCATCTTGCCAAATGTTATCTCCAAAAACAACTCCTGCATTTGCTAAAGCGAAAATAGGCATAATTATATACAAGACAATAGGATGCATATTATGCTCTAATTTTTGCAAAGGAGTTAAAGCCATTTCATTCAGGTTTTCTATTTTTTCTAAGATATGTAACTGCTCAGAAGTCAACGTTGGGACATTGTTATCTGGGTCTGCTCCCTCAAATTTATCCAAGCAAGCTTTCATTTTTTCTAAGAATAATTTTTCATTAATTTTTGTCTTCGCTGGAATGGTAAACGCAGCTAAAATGGCAGCAATCGTTGGGTTAATTCCAGACAGCAAAAAGAAAAACCAAACACCTGCTATGCCTAACACCCCGTACGTCACTGTATTTCTTGCTCCCAATAAGTTAAGAACCATCATCAATGCCAACACTCCAAGACCTAAACCTAAATACAAGAAAGAAATTTCATTGGTATAAAACAAAGCGATAACAATTACAGATCCTAAGTCATCAACAATGGAAAAGCCCGTTAAAAATATTTTTAAAGAAGTCGGAATTCTATCTCCTAGCAAATACAAAATTCCCAGTGCAAAAGCTAAGTCGGTTGCCATTGGAATCCCCCAACCATTCATAGCTTCTGTACCACTATTAAAATACGTATAAAACAATGCTGGAAAAATCATTCCTCCTATTCCTGCAACAATAGGTAAGATGGCGTTTTTAGGATTCGACAGTTCCCCGGCAACAATCTCTCTTTTCAACTCTAAACCTATGACAAAAAAGAATACAGACATTAAGCCATTATTCACCCACTCTTTTAAAGTCATCGAAACATTTAATCCATCGTGGAGCTGAAATGAAATTGTATAACTCCAAAATTCAAAAAATGCATCCGAAAAAATAGAATTAGCAAGAAAAATAGCTAAAAAAGCAGATATAATCAAAACCACACCACCAGTGGAAGAGTTGCTAATAAAACGGTTAATAGGGTCAATGACCCATCTATCCATAGCTGTAACTCTCATGTATCCCATAAATGTCCTTTTCCTGCAAAGATACAAAAAGACTTTTCTATTTTGTTTTATTTAAGCTTATTTAACAAAGTATTAACAAGCAAAAGTTGACATTTTATTGTACCTTCATAAGCTAAAATTATTTAACTTTAGCTCCTTATCCTTATAAACTAATTGACGCAATGAAACAAGCAACCATCGTAGGAGCAGGTTTAGTAGGCTCATTATGGGCCGTTTATTTAGCAAAAGCTGGCTATAAAGTCAACATATTTGAAGCAAGACCAGATATTCGAAAAGCAGATATTACTGCTGGTAAATCTATCAACTTAGCACTTTCTAACAGAGGATGGAAAGCTTTAAGAACAGTAAATTTAGAAGATAAAATTCGCACTATCGGTATTCCTATGTATGGTCGCATGATGCATGATTTAGAAGGAAATTTAACTTTTCAACCTTATGGAAAAGAAGGTGAAGCAATTTTTTCCACTTCTAGAGGTCATTTAAACGCTATTTTAATGGATAGCGCCGAAAAAGCGGGAGATGTAACCATTCACTACAATCACCAATGTGTTGACGTTAACCTGAAAACAAATGAATTAACTTTTTTAAATACGGAAACAAAAGAAAAAATTCAACACAAAGCTTCTGTCATTTTTGCTTGTGATGGAGCTTTTTCAGCTGTTAGATATGTTGGTTTACAACGTGTTCCACAATTTAATTTCTCACAACAATTTATTGCTGATGGATATAGAGAAATTTTATTGCCTGCTAATGAAGACGGAACGCACAAATTAGACAAAAATTCACTACATATCTGGCCAAGAGGAAGGTTTATGCTCATTGCTTTGCCGAACGAAGATGGATCCTACACATGTACCTTATTTATGCCGCATGAAGATGGAGAAAACGCTTTTGATAAAGTCAACACTAAAGAAGAAGTAAGAGCATTTTTCCAGTCAACTTTCCCTGATTTTTATGCATTGATGCCTCAAATTGCTGAAGAATGGGAAAACCATCCTTTGTCAAACTTAGCAATTATGAGAAGTTACCCTTGGCACAATAACCAAACCGTTTTAATGGGTGATGCTGCCCACGCTACAGTGCCTTTCTATGGACAAGGAATGAACGCTGGGTTTGAAGACTGTACCATCATGTGGGAATTGACGCAAAAGCACAATGAAAACTGGGAAGAAGTTTTTAAGGAATTTAGTGTTATTCGTAAACCTAATGGCGATGCATTACAAGAATTGTCACTTTACAATTACTTAGTAATGCGCGATTACGTTGCAGATCCTATGTTTTTGTTGCGTAAAAAAATTGAAGCAAAATTCAGTAAACTCTATCCAGAAAAATGGATACCTTTGTATTCACAAGTAACGTTTAGTGACATTCCATACTCGGTAGCTCATGAAGAAGGCTTGCGTCAAATTAAAATCATGGATGAAGTAATGTCTTTGCCAAATATCAAAGAAAACTGGGACTCACAAGAAGTAATCGATAAAATATTAAGTTTAATCCATTAATGATGAAACACATTCTAATTTTTACAGCAATCATACTTACAGCGCAATGGGGTATGACTCAGCGTTCTTTCGTACCTGGAAAAGGAAAGTCGAAAAAAGATTTTTTTGGCGGTGAAGCTGATTTTAAAGAATACCGACCTTATGGTTTGCAATTATCCGCTGGCCCAACCGTCACTTTCCCTACAAGAAGTAAAGAAATAGTAAGTAACTATGCAGAAATTGGTCGTCCTTATGAACTGGCAACAAAGCCAACCGCTGCTCCTGGACTTTTTGCTGAAATCGGAATGATTCACTATCCCAAAAGGTCTAAACTTTCTCAAAAATTAAAGTACATCTTTGTATCTTACATAGATTGGGGAGTGAATATAAAATTATTAAGAGGTCACGAACGAACACGTATTGATTTTTTAGATCCCACAACATTAGCAGTGGTAAATTCTGAAGAAAAATCGGGTACTTTCAATAATATCTTTGTTGGAGCAAGAGTTGCGTTGCATAAGAACATTTATCTCGGAAAAAAATACTTTATTGACAATGGATTTGGGGTAAATGTGGACTTTGCTTTTAAGCGTGACGAAGGAACAGGATACACCAATTGGGTGCAAGACAACAGCCCAAGGCTTCACACCTTTCATCAACCAGTAATGGCGCACATTCATTACGAATTAGGATTTGGAATACGTTTAAACAGAAGAAGTTTACTCATTCCTGCTGTGCAAGTGCCTATCTTTGGAATGTATGAATGGCGCAAAGGTGCTTCGGATTTCAAATGGTTTGATTCCAATTATTATCCAACACTTTTTAAAGTGAAATGGACTTATTTATTTGAGAAAAAAGTGAAAGGATGTGCGCCTGCTCGTGTTAATGATCAGGATAAAAACACGATGAAAAACCAGTAACATGAAACGTATTTATTATTTAAAATCTTGTTCTACCAATCAACGTATTTTAAAAGAATTAAATACCGAAGGTTTTGAGTTAATCAACATCAAAGAGCAAAATATTGATGCGGAAACCTTGGATTGGTTAGCAAAAAAAGCAGGTTCTTATGAAGCTTTGTTTTCCAAAAAAGCAACCAAGTACAAAACAATGGGGCTAAAGGAAAAACAGTTAACAGAAGAGGATTACCGACAATTAATGTTGGATGAATACACCTTTTTAAGTCGCCCATTTATCATCAAAGGAGAAGAAATTTTTATCGGAAATTCAAAAGAAGTAGTAGAAAAAGCTAAAGAAGCATTGAATGGTTAATAAACTTCAAGAAATCAAGGCACATCTTGCTTTATTTTTTGTGAATGCCTTATACGGAGCTAACAATATCGTGGCAAAAGACGTGATGCCAACGTATTTAAGTCCCAATGTATTTATTGCATTTAGGGTAATGGGTGCAACCTTTCTTTTTTGGTTGGTGTCTTTGTTTACAAAGCGTGAAAAAGTGGCTAAAAAAGATCTTTTCAAGTTGGCTGTATGTGGTATTTTTGGCGTTTCAGTTAATCAGCTTTGTTTTTTTCATGGGCTAAATTATTCCTCAGCCATGAATTCAGGTATTATCATGACACTCAACCCAATTATGGTCGCAATCATGGCTTATTTTATCTTAAAAGAAAACCTGAACTCCATTAAAGTGCTTGGCATATTAATAGGTGCAAGTGGCGCCATTATGTTAGCTTTAAACTCAAGTCAATCAGATGAGAATTCTTTATTAGGTGATATCCTTCTCTTTATCAATGCAGCCAGTTATGCGGTTTACCTTATTTTAGTTAAACCTTTGATGAAAAAATACAGTGCTTTGACAGTTACAACTTATGTATTTACTTTTGGCATGCTGTATGTTCTTTTGTTCCCTCAAACATTAATGGATTTCAGTCAAACCAACTTCGCTATTATTCCAATTCAAACATGGTTTAGAATCGCTTACGTAATTGTAGGCGTAACATTTCTAACGTACTTATTAACGATGTATGCCATGAAGTTTTTAAGTGCCACAGTAACGAGCACCTACATTTATTTGCAGCCTGTTTTAGTGATTGTTTTTGCTTATTTATTTTACACTTTAGGTATCTCAGGAGATTACACCAAAGATATAACAGCCATAAAAATATTATGGATGTTGGTAATTTTCACAGGTGTTTTTCTGGTTATTCGCTCAGAAAACATTCAAAAGAAGTGGCGTAAGAAGGAATTGTAGGAGTTGAACTCCTACGGAGTTCTGTATCACACGTGTCATTTTACCCCGAGTTGCACTATCGTTTACTCGAGGTTAACAATGTTTTACTCCTACGGAGTTAAAAGTATGAGTTATTTTCATGGGAATTTGGCAAAATTCCTCACGATGTTTGGAATGACACATTTCATAAAGTCTTAGAGGAAAATGGAGCGGGTTTCGCCCGCTCCATTTTCCTATCTATTTCAAGCAAAAGCAGTCATTCCGAGCACAGCGAGGAATCATTTCCTGTTCTTTTACTGTTTCTTAAACAAAGTGAGGTTATATCAATGTCTTTCGGAGGTTAAAATTTCAAACTATTCTCAACCATTAGTGCTTATTCATAAAAATTTTACCAGGATTTAAAATCCCATTCGGGTCAAACACTTTTTTAATTTGCTTTTGAATGGCAATATTAGCCTCGTCAAAAGCAATGTCCATGTACGATTTTTGAACATAGCCTATCCCATGTTCACCGCTAATCGTACCTCCAAGTTCCTTTGTATATACAAATAGCTCTCTAATTGCTTTTGGTAGTTCATTGTTCCATGCATCATCCGACATATTCATTTTTAAAATATTGATGTGCAAGTTTCCATCACCTGCATGACCATAAACCAATGATTTGAATCCATATTCCTGACCCAATTCCTTTACTTTTAAAATTAATTCAGGTAAATAAGCACGAGGGACGACCGTATCTTCCTCTTTATAGGTTGATACATGTTTTGCTGCTTCTCCCATCACTCTTCTCACCTTCCAAAGAAGTTCTTTATTCGTCGGATTGTCAGCAAATAAAATCTCTCCTAATTCAAATTGTTGCAAAATCTGAACAATTCCTTCCATTTTGGTGAATAATAAGGCTTCCTCTGTGCCATCTAACTCAATCAATAATCCAGCTTGAATTTCATCAGGCAAATCAATCGGTCGAAGATCAATAAAATCTTGTGCAGCAATGATAACATCACGCTCCATAAATTCTAAAGCAGAAGGTGTAAAACCAGCTAAAAAGATCTTGTTTACAGCTTCACACGCATCTTTTGCCGAATGAAATGGAACAAATATCAATAAATCATGAGTAGGAGGAGGTAATAATTTCAATACAATTTTAGTAATCACCGCTAATGTTCCTTCCGAACCAACCAACAAGTGGGTTAAATTATAGCCCGTTGAATTTTTTAACGTGTTGGCACCCGTCCAAATAATCGAACCATCTGCCAAAACAACCTCAAGATTGAGTACATAATCTTTCACTACACCATATTTCACTGCACGGGCGCCACCAGAATTTTCAGCGACATTACCACCAATAAAACAGCTACCTTTACTCGCAGGGTCAACTGGATAAAACATTCCTTGAGCACGTACTGCTTGCATCAATTCTTCTGTTATCACACCTGGCTGGGTAGTTACTTGAAAATTCGCTGTATCAATGTGTACAATCTGATTCATTCGTTTGAAATCCAAAACAACACCGCCCAAGATAGGTAAAGCTCCACCGCTTAGACCTGTGCCAGCACCTCTGGCGACAATAGGAAGCGTTTGTTCGTTACAATATGCTAAAATGGCACTAACTTCTTCCGTTGAGATAGGTTGAAGCACTAACTCAGGAAGAAACACAAAATCTTCTGTATGATCAGATGCACATCTTGTCAAATTTTCTGCATCAAACAGCACCCTTTCCGGCGGAAGAATACCTAAAAAAGCATCAATATGTTCTTGTGCCAATGACTGATAATTGGAAGAATGCATAACAACAAAGATTGAATAATTAGAAATTAATCTTAGAAAACTTATAACGTTTGGCTTCAGTACCTATCGTGTGGGACATAAGAATAAACCCATTGAAAGAAGGAATAATGAATACTGGAGCAACAGCCATGGAGAATGAATTAACCTTTTGAATACCATCTAAAGGCAATGAATTAAATGTCCTTTCATTGTAAACAAACGCTCCATTAGCATCAATAACAGTTAACAACGTTGGAAATAGAGCATTTTTTCCATACAAATTATCAATATTAATTTTGCTGCCATTTCGATCAACCCAATATCTGTAACTATTCGGAATAGGATCCCTTTGCAACTCCATAAAATTCCAAACAATGTGTAATTCGTTTTCTAGTAAGCAAGCAGCGAAAGAACCAAAATGACAATTAACATCACGTGTGTCCTCTTTTTGATTCTTTTCAATCACAGAATGCCACAATTTGTTTCCAGATGCGTCAAAAGAGAGTATCAATACATTACCAAAATTCAACGTATGATTATACACTGGTGGCATTGCTTGGCCAATTACTGCTTTAGTCGAACTAAAATTTTCTAACAATAACACAACTTCACCATTTGGTTTAATTAGCACATTATTTAAGTTCAAATTATTGACAACAAAATCAGTTTTAATAGTGTTTCTTTTAGGGATAAATGCATTCAAAGAAGCTACATCAAAAGCTGAAACCTTGTTGTAAACAACAGAATTTTGTGGATTTAATTTATACAACCAAGTGCCCACCTTATCCGTTTCACTTCCGCTATTCATAGACATAGCACCTGCAATAATCAAACTTCCATTTACATCATATTGCATTTTGAAATCAGATAATTTATAATCTCCGAAGGAAAGTTCATT
>CAZOKJ010000037.1:0-24793 GCA_964580465.1 uncultured Fluviicola sp.
CATTTATAACACCATTATTTCCTGCTGATGATGAATCAAAAATATGAAGTGTTGCAATTGTTGTATCAGAAGTACAAGCTCCTTGCACAATGTACGTAACTGTATATGTTCCGATTGCTAAAGTAGATACATTTAATGTAGAACCTTGTAACAATCCTGGGTTTGATGTAAAACTCCAAGTACCATGTGTGTATGGCGAGGTAATTACAGTATTCAAATTAATTGTTTCGTCTGTTCTACAAACATTCTCTTCGCCATTTGTTCCAGCAACTGGTACACAAACATCTACACACACGTCGTCAATTTATAAATACCATCCATCTAAGCTTCCTGGTGGAACGTGGAAAGCAATATGCGCATTACCTAGGCACCTAGGTATTGAGACAAGTCAATCGTTTTTGTTACGTAAGTAGTTAACTTCGCTGTGTCTAAAGATAATACTGTCACAAAATCAGCTGGAGCTGAACCTGTAAGAGATAACAATACTCTGAAATTGTTTATTTCAGAAGCAGAACGTGCTCTTTACTTGTAAGTTAACACTTCATTACCTGTCAATGTAATAGCTGGAGTGATAACATAGTCGTCATTGTTTCTGTTATTGAAATCAGTGTAAATACCCAATGATTTTGTTCCTGAATTTGCATAGATTGAATACACTTGCCATTTATCAGCATCATTATTTGCGTCAATTACTTTCCAACAATTCAAAGCATCATCACTTTCAAAGTATTCGCATAATTGCAAGGCTGGAATTGGAGAACAATCTGTTGTAAACAAAATAGAATTCCAATCAACATAAGCTCCACCACAATCTGTGGTTACATAAAATCTATAATTTGTAGAAGGTGTCAAGCCATTGATAACAACAAATGTATCAGTTACAGTTGCTGTACCTAATTGCGCACCAGTTCCTAAAACAAGCTCCATCCATTGATTAGCATTCATACTTTTTTGTCATGTTGAAAAATTTAAAATTCGGGCGTAAAATCACGAATAAATTAACAACAAAAACCGATTAAAATTTTGATTTTTAACAAAAAAGCTCAAATATGATAAAATCAATAATTTATTTACAATATATGCAATAACTGAATTGTCCTTTCATTTTGTGTTCAAATGGTGTTTCTAGGTCATAAATTTGCTCAAACACTCCTTCTAGCCATGTTGGAAAACGTTCGGTTAACGATTCCATTGAATGCTCTCCTGTAATTAGTTTAAAAAAACCGTTATTGATACGAACCATTGAAAAAATCCCTGATGAACTTGGGTAAACACCATGTGTTCGGTAGTACAAATAACTATACATCATTAATTGCATAAGGTGTTTAACTTCCATATTCAATTCCCATTCCAATTTTGAGCTTCGTTTACTTTCTGCTTTATAAGTCACATCTTCTTCCTTACAAGCACCTGTTTTATAGTCAACTAAACGAATTTCTCCATTTACCTCATCAATTCGGTCAATGGTACCATTTAGCAGAATATTTTTTTTCTCTCCATGGATAGTTAATGTCAATGGAACTTTGATTTTTTGTTCTAAACTATGAATAATCACCCTGTTGGGCGCTTCTATAAATTTCTTTTCAGCTTGTAAGAAATCTGTCAACATAGATTTTGCCATTGTAAATGACAAAAAATTCTTACCTGTTGAAAAAGCATTTCTGTCTTCATTAAAGTGATTGAGAAAGCCTTGTTCGATAAGGCTATCACTCATGAATAACATGCGCTCGATATCTGTTTTGGTTAAAGGCTGCCCTCCACCAGGATTGAGCTTTCCTTCACGATCAAATTTTGCATGAGGCATGTACAACACTTCCAATGCTTCGTGCAAAATGGTACCAAATGTGCTTGATTCCAACTCCTCCTCTACCGAATCTTCCTCTCCAAATTCGAGAATATAGCGAAAATAAAAATCAAGTGGACATTGATAAAATTTATTCAACGTTGAAACAGAAGTAGATTTGGCAAATAATTCATCCATTTTTTGAATAATCGCTTCATCTTTTTCAACAGAGCGTAAATCAACATGTTTATCTTCTGCCATTTCTATCTCATAATACTTAAAACTCCAATCTATTGCTGTGTTTTGACGTATTAATTCTTTTTCCAGCTGCAATAAATAGCGACTACGTTCACTGCTGCTCAACGATTCTTTTGTTCCTGAATAAGTTACAACCAAATGTTCACAATGATGCAACAGACGGTAAAAATGATGCGCAAATAGCCCTTGTTTATCACGAGGCAAAGGCAATCCTGCATATCTTCTCAAATCCATCGGAAACATGGATTGAATTGGATTTGTTGGTGGCATTGTGCCTTCGTTCATGCCTAAACAAATGATGTTTTTAAAATCCAATAAACGTGTTTCTAACAATCCCATGATTTGCAAACCTGAAGTTGGATTCCCGATATAGGCAATTCCTTTATTACTCCAGTGTTGTCCCAATAAGTTTTTGAAGCTTTTTAAGCTCATTTCTGGCAACCCTTCTTCAACGATGTTTTGAAAATCAATCAATGCTACATCCAATGAATGAATTATTGCTTTTTCATAATCATGATCTTTTTGAAATTCTTTAAAAACAAGTTTATTAAGTTCCCGAATAACAGTCATTGCTTTCGACCAATCATTGTTCCATGGCGTATTTACTAACGAAACAATCGCTTGCAATCGTTCTGTCAGCCCTAGTGATTTCAAACCAATAAAAATCCAATTACGCTGGATTATTTTCTCTTCCAATTGTTGAACCAATACTTCTTCCTCCTTGGTGAGGGCTGAAACCATAAAAGGGTGATTTAACAAGCGATTCAAATCATTGTGGTAAAGAGATTGCGTTTGGTAACGTCTTTTTGTCTCTTGAATAGAAAACAAAATGTCCATCCAATTTTTAACAGCCGTGTTTTTTAATGGTAATCCAAGTGTGATATTTGCTTTACCAACATTAGAAGGTATGTTTCGCAGCAATGGACCAATCAGGCTTTCATCCGCCAAAACAATTGCTGTTTCATTAATTTCCGATTCTGTTCTGTTTTTTAAATAGGAAGCTGCTGCTTTTATTTGTCCCGTTGATTGAGCACATTCAATTACTACAATTTTCATTGATTTCGTAAGTAACTGATTATCAACAAACGGCAAAGTTTTTACATCTAATTTTTCAAATTGTTTACGTATAAAGCTTCCTGCCTCGTGATTTTTATCATCAATATAGAAAGCATCTGCATCAACCAACACATGTCCCCTACCCAATTTCTTTAATTGCTTAACAATAGAAGCTTCTGCCGCTGACCATGCGTTAAACCCAGCAAAAAGAAAAGTTGCTTCTTTGTTCGCTTCAAACACCAACTGAATGTTGTCGCTCACTTTTTTGTAAGCTCCACCCATGTACAATTGCCCCTTTGCAGTTAAGCGTTGTTGCAGTTGGTGATAATAGCCAGGCAAACGATCCCAAAATTCCAAAAATCGTTGACGAGTTGGGGAAACAACAAATCCTTCTTCGCTATCAATTTTCCAATATTCTAGCTCCTTAATATTGTGTAAATCCTTAAATATCGTGTCAACATTCGTTAAATAGCGATCCAATTCATCAAAATCAGACAATAAAATAGGTCCCCATTCCAAAAACTCGTCAAAGGAATAATCTTCCTGAGTAGTTGCTGTACCTTTTTGAATATCAAACAACTCAATCAACAAACGTGTTTTATCAATAATTGCTTCATGAACAGTTGAATGAATCCAAGCGTCCATTGTAATCATTTTAGGAGCTAGTATTGGTTTATTTTCTAACTCAAACAACGATTTTGCTAAGTATTTTTTAGCACGTTCAGAAGGTAAAACAATGACCAAATTTTTATAATTCAGTTCATTTTCTTGAATATAGTGCGCTATTTTATCTGTAAAAGTCATTATTTTTTTGTTAAAAAGGCTAAATAGGTTGTTCTATTTAAAGTATGTGTTGGAATAGCTGAATAATATTCAGAAAACAAAGCTGGGAACTTTACTTTTTTCTTTTTCTCCCAAGTAGCCTTGTAAGCAATTGTCATTTCTCCTTTTGTTTCTAAAAAATCAATGGTTTGTTTGGTGTGTGTTCTCCAAAATGCATAGTTTACCTGAGCATTGTTAATAGCATTCCACTTTACTCGTTCGCTAATTAACCAATTCTTCCACAAAGCATCTAAATCCATTCGAACTGCAGGAGGATTAAAATTATTAATCAACACATTTCGAATACCATTGTCCACAAAATAGATCTGTTGACTTTTTTTAAGCTCGTATCGTTTATCCGTAGAAAATGAAGGGATTCGAATCAACACGAATGCTTTTTCAAGTAATTTCACATATCGCTCTACTGTTTCATTGTCTAAACCGCAACGTTCTGCCACCTCATTATATGTAACAGGTTCGCCTATCAAAAAAGCTAATGTTTGTAACACACGAAGTAATTGTTGCTTTTTATTGATGCGATCTTTAACGCCTAAATTGGTTACTAAAATCGTGTCCAACAAATGCGTCAACACTTGCTCAAATTCTGTTTCAACTTCAACGACAGACGGATACATTCCATACAGTAAACGTTGTTCAAGCAACTCACTTTCGCGAACCAAACCAAAGTGATTGGACAATTCGTACAAAGACGGCGGATAAATGCGAATATGCAATTGTTGTGAATCTAACACATCCAGTAATAATTCATCAATCATGGGCACAAAAGAGCAGTTCATCAAAATACTCGAAGTAATAACTTCTGAAAGAATTAATTCAATGATTTTTTGCAAGTTATTCAAATACTGAGCTTCATGAACCACAATCAACGGAAAGGAAGAAAAAGTTTCAATTAATTCTTGTTCTGTTGATTCTTCAATTGTTTTGCGTTCATTTTTGTTCCCAACATTCAATTGCAAACAGGCAATTCCCAATTCCTCTATTACGTCGGCTATGATTTCTTCTTTTCCTGATAAACGAGGACCAGAAACCAAAAGTACTTTACTTGTTCTAACTTGTTGTATAATTTGTTGTTGTTGAATTCGTTTCATTCTATATGAAATTAGGTCATTTTTCAACTACGAAAATAAACAAACTATTGCTTCATTAGGCAGCAAAATAGGATTAGTTATCAACATCAAAATCTATGCCAACCCCATAAAACACAAGGACGATAAACAGTTTATTGTTAGTAACTATCTAATTCTCGTTATTTTTCAGCCTCAGAACAACGTATTTTTAACCTTATCAAAAAACAGGTAATGAAAGTACATTTTATAGCAATTGGGGGTAGTGCGATGCATAATTTAGCCATTGCACTCAGCAGGAAAGGATACGAAGTAAGCGGCTCAGATGATGAAATTTTTGAACCTTCAAAAACACGTCTTCAAAAAGAAGGAATTTTACCAACTTCAATCGGCTGGGATGAAACACGTATACACTCTGGCTTGGATGCTGTCATTTTAGGAATGCACGCTCGTGCCGACAACCCTGAATTGTTAAAAGCGAAGGAATTAAACCTGCCTATCTATTCATATCCTGAATACCTCTATGAGCAAAGCAAAAACAAAAGGCGAATAGTCATCGGTGGAAGTCACGGAAAAACAACCATCACAGCTATGATTTTGCACGTTGTAAATGCGTTAAACCTTAACGTTGATTACATGGTTGGAGCCCAATTAGACGGATATGATTGCATGGTTAAATTAACCGAAGATGCACCAATGATGCTACTCGAAGGGGATGAATACCTTAGTTCACCAATTGATAGGAGACCTAAATTTCATTTGTACCAACCCAACGTAGCTATTCTTAGCGGCATTGCTTGGGATCACATCAACGTATTTCCAACCTTTGACAACTATGTTGAACAATTTGACACATTTTGCTCACTCATTACCGATAGTTTCATATACAACACAGAAGACATAGAAGTAGCCAAACTTGGCGAAAAATATAGCTCTTCGATAAAATGCATCCCTTATTCAACTCCTACATATAAAGTAACAGAACAAGGTACAAGCGTACACTTTGAAGGAGCAGACTATCAATTAAAAATCTTTGGTCAGCACAACCTTCAAAACTTAATGGGAGCCATGAATGTTAGTAAAGAAATGGGTATTGAGCCTAAGGATTTTTTAACAGCGATGCAAAACTTTACAGGTGCAGGAAAACGTTTACAAAAAGTAAAAGAAACTCCTTCATTTGTTATGTTTAAAGACTTTGCTCATTCACCTTCAAAGTTAAAAGCCACTTCAAAAGCAGTCAAAGAACAATATGCCGATAGAAAAGTAGTTGCCTGTATGGAATTACACACCTTTTCCTCATTAAAAAAAGAATTTTTGCCACACTATAAAGACGCCATGAAAGGCGTAGATAAAGCCATCGTTTATTTCAATCATGACGTTGTTGCTCACAAAAAATTAGAGCCAATAACAGAACAACAAGTCTTCGAAGGATTCAACGGAGGCATTGAAGTGATGACAAAAACAGAAGACGTATTGGCATTCATTCGAAAAGAAAAATGGGACAATGCCGTTTTATTGATGATGTCTTCAGGTGATTTTGATGGAATTAATTATGATTTATTAGCAGAAGAAATTACAAAAAGTTAACGTTTTTTTTAATTTAAAATTGAGAAAATCAATTAACTTTGCCTCAAAATTAAAACAATAAGTTGTTAAGATACATCTTCATATTCGTGTTAGCTGGGGCATTATTAGCACATTCTCGTGCTAGTTACTTCTTTGGTATTAGCAAAGCTGACATGATGGATGGCGTGCGTTTAGAAACCGTCATGTTAAATGATGAAATACGCTCCCGCTTAGTTCCCGTTGCTATTTACACCAGTTACGCTGATAGTTTACGCGACGATCTTCCTGTTGTCATTTTCAACCATGGATATGGCAAAAACCAAGGAGATAGTTATTTAACTTATTCCTATATCAATGAGTTTTTAGCCTCTAAAGGATATTGTGTTATCAGCATACAGCACGAAGTTAAAACAGATGACAAACTTCCAATGAGTGGCAACTTACAAGAATTGAGAAAACCATTTTGGGACAGAGGAGTTGAAAACATTGACTTTGTTATTAAAGAGTTAGATTCACTACGTCCGAGATTAGATTTTTCTAAAATAACTTTAATTGGTCATTCCAACGGAGGGGATATCGCTTGTAACTACACTGTATTAAAACCAGATTCAGTTAAACATTTAATTACACTCGACAACCTACGAGCTTCTTTGCCTAAAAAAGGTAACGTTTCAGTTATGACACTTCGTGCTAGCGACACAGAGCCAGATCCAGGGGTCATTCCTTCAAAAGAAGATCTTGCAAAATACGGAATCAAGGTTATTTACTTACCAAATACCGCTCATGGCGACATGAATGACAAAGCAACAGACGAACAAAAGCTCGAAATAAAACGAGAAATTGAATACTTTTTAGCTGAAAACACGCCGGTAGCTAAGAATAAAAAGCATTAAATCATTTTTTTCAAGCTTAAGACACATTCTTTTTTTTACTCAAAACCCCTGTCAAAAAGCTTAAAACCCCTATGTTTATCAACAATTCAAAGCTTTTATCAACAAAATTGATTTTTTTTTTATTAATATCATTGTAGAATAAGGATTATTTATATATTTGACATATTAAAATTAGTAATAACATAAAAACTATTAACTATGAGTAAATCTAGATTTATCGACGCTATGGCTGCTGATGCAGGTATTTCTAAAGCAGCTGCGAAATTGGCTTTAGATTCTTTTTTATCTAACGTATCTTCTGACTTGAAAAAAGGAGAGCGCGTATCTTTAATCGGATTCGGATCTTTCTCAGTTTCAAAAAGAGCTGCTAGAGAAGGAAGAAACCCACAAACTGGTAAAACTATTAAAATCGCTGCTAAAAACGTGGTTAAATTCAAACCAGGTAATGATTTAGCTGAGTCAGTTAATTAATCGAAAGATATTTTGACAAAAGGAAGGAAACCAATTTGGTTTCCTTTTTTTATTTTTAAGTTTTTCCTTATCTTTGCACCCTAAAAATTCAATTCATGAGTGATTTATTACAAAAATTAGAAGCTATCCATTATCGTTTTGTTGAAGTTGGTAAAATGATTGTTGACCCAGACATTATTGCAGACATGGATCGCTATGTTAAACTCAACAAGGAATACAAAGACCTTGAAGAGGTGGACAATGTATATCATGAATACAAAAACGTGTTAGGAAACATCCAATCTTCTCGCGAATTATTAGAGATTGAAACAGATCCTGAAATGCGCGAAATGGCTAAAGCTGAAATTGAAGAATTAGAAGCGTTAAAGCCTGAGATGGAAGAAAAAATCAAATACATGCTCATTCCTAAAGACCCTGAAGACGATAAAAACGTTATCATGGAGTTACGTGCAGGAACTGGAGGAGACGAAGCTTGTATCTTCGTAGAAGACTGCCTACGCATGTACACCATGTATTTTAAAGAAGCTGGTTTACAATATGAAATCATCAACTCTTCAGAAGGTGGAGTCAAAGGCTTTAAAGAAATCTCTATGAGTGTAACAGGAGCTGGAGCATATGGAATGTTGAAGTTTGAATCTGGCGTGCACCGTGTGCAACGAGTTCCTGAAACAGAATCACAAGGTCGTGTGCACACCTCTGCAATTACTGTAGCAGTTCTACCAGAAGCGGAGGAAGTTGACTTTGAATTAAACATGAACGATGTGCGCAAAGACACTTTTAGAGCTTCAGGAGCTGGTGGTCAGCACGTCAACAAAACGGAGTCAGCTATTCGTTTAACTCACATTCCTACTGGCGTTGTGGCTGAATGTCAAGACGGACGTTCTCAGCATAAGAACTTGGAAAAAGCGATTTCTATGTTGCGTTCAAAGTTATATCAAATGGAATTAGACCGAGTGCAAAGTGAACGCGCAGAACAGCGTAAAACATTGGTGTCAACAGGTGACCGTTCTGCTAAAATTAGAACATACAACTATCCTCAAGGTCGCATTACGGACCATCGCATCAATAAAACAATCTATAATTTAGCTGCTTTTATGAACGGGGACATCCAAGACATGATTGACTCGCTAAAAGTAGCAGAAAATGCTGAAAAATTAAAAGGACAAGAAATGTAGTCCTCTTCAAAAATAAAAAAAAAGCCAAGCGTTTGCTTGGCTTTTTTAGTATTGAAAATCATTCAACTAAAACTCATCTGCATTGACAGCTTCAATCGCTACAATTTCAGGGGCAACACTTCTCACCTGCTCTTCCAAGCCTGCTTTCAAAGTCATTGCTGACATGGAGCAACCACTACAATTACCAAGCAAGCGAACTTTAGCAATTCCCTCGTCGGTAATTTCTATTAATTCCATATCGCCTCCATCCTCATTCAAATAAGGACGTAATTGCTCTAATGCAAAATTTATTTTTGTTGCTAATTCTTCTTTATTCAAACTCATACCGTTTGGGCATTAACTGATTTTTTATTCTTGATTGAATCGACTTCTTCTACAAAGTTACGAACTAATTCATCAAAAGCAGCACTTGAAGCTGTATTTTCTTGATAAACGGCAGGTTTACCAGCATCACCAGCTTCTCTAACGCTCTGAATTAAAGGTATTTGACCCAACAAACGAACATTCATTCCTTCAGCTAAATTTTTAGCTCCATCACGTCCAAAGATATAGTATTTATTTTCTGGTAACTCAGCAGGTGTAAACCACGCCATGTTTTCAACAACCCCAACCACAGGCACATTGATTGAATCTAAGCGGAACATATTAATTCCCTTGCGAGCATCTGCCAATGCCACTTCTTGCGGTGTTGAAACAATCACAGCACCATCTAAAGGAACAGTTTGTACCAAAGACAAGTGAATATCACCTGTACCTGGAGGTAAATCGATTAATAAATAATCCAATTCTCCCCACTCTGCATCTGTAAACATTTGCGTTAAAGCTTTCGCTGCCATTGGTCCACGCCATACAACTGCATCATCTTGAGCTGTAAAGAAACCAATAGAAAGCATTTTAATACCGTATGCTTCTACAGGATTGATTTTCGGTTTATCTCCACTTCCTGCCATTGTTGGACGCTCATTTACCACATCAAACATTGTTGGCATAGAAGGACCATAAATATCTGCGTCAACAATACCAACTTTGTAACCAGCTTTAGCCAATCCACCAGCCATATTTGCTGTAATAGTTGATTTACCAACACCACCCTTTCCTGAAGCAACAGCAATGATGTGTTTTACTTCAGGTAAAATTTTACGATGCGCTTGTTTTGCCTCTGTTGACAATGGTTTTACGGAGCAAATAACCTCCGCGTCTTTAAATGCTCTTTTAAGGTTAAAATCCACAGCTTCTTGCATGCGAATACGTGCGTGCATAGCAGGATTAGAACTCAATACAGTTACGCGAATTGTATTCCCATCAATCTTTAAATCTTCTACAAAGTTCAAAGAAACAATATCTTTTTTTAAATCTGGGTCAGTAATATTCCCCAAAACTTCTAACACACTCTCTCTCGTCATATCTTTCACATATTTTCTGTAAAATTAATAAAAAAGAAGTAATTAAAGACAAAAATATCGTTAATTAATTTTCTTAAAGATTTATTATACGTGGGATGATAAAAAATCAAGTACCTATTTGTTCAAACAAAAAAACCGATCTTCAATTTGAAAATCGGTCAATTATTTAAAACAAGACGTTTCAATTAACGTTTGTGGAATGGCTCGTCAGAAACTGTTAATTTTTTTCTTCCTTTACGACGACGTGCTGCTAATACGCGACGTCCATTTTTCGTTGCCATACGGCTTCTAAAACCGTGCTTGTTTCTTCTTTTTCTAACTGAAGGTTGAAACGTTCTTTTCATGATCTATTTCTTAATTGCGTTTTTTCTCAAAAATTCGGACTGCAAAGATATAGTATTTTTTTATTCTGCAATGATTTTTTTTGAAAATATTTATTTTTTTTATTTTTTTAAAATTCTTTCAACAAGTATTTATAGCGTTGAATCGTGTTTTCCAAGCCTAAATACAAGGCATCTGAAATCAAAGCGTGCCCAATAGAAACCTCATCCATAAAAGGAATTTGTTCCTTTAAAAACTTTAAATTTTCCAAACTCAAATCGTGACCAGCATTAATGCCTAAACCACATTCTTTGGCAAACTGAGCTGCTTTAACATACAATTCCACTGCTTTATGTGGATCTTTTGAGTAATTTTCCGCATAAGGTCCTGTGTAAAACTCTACTCTATCAAAGCCTGCTTTAGCAGCGTATTCTACGTTTTCTAAATTGGTATCAACAAAAACAGAACTACGAATGGATAAGGTTTTCAATTGTGCTGCTAAATCGCTCAAAAAGTCGATTTGCTTTTTTGTTTCCCATCCTGCATTGGAAGTCAAAACCCCAGGCGGATCTGGAACCAAAGTTGCTTGTTCTGGCATAATTTCTCGCATCATATTCATAAAACGAGCATCTGGATAACCCTCGATATTAAACTCGGTAGTTACTACTTTTTTTAAATCATACACATCCTTTGTCGTAATATGACGCTCATCTGGTCGTGGATGCACTGTAATACCTTCCGCTCCAAAACGCTCACAGTCAATGGCTACTTGTACAACATTAGGCACATCTCCTCCCCTTGCATTGCGTATGGTCGCTATCTTGTTAATATTTACACTTAATTTTGTCATCTTTTGTCTTGTAAAAACACAAATATAAGTCAAAATATAGCTTCTATTTCATAAAATTGTTAAAAATGGCAGCAAATCGCTTTTCATTTCATTAGATTCTGTATTTTTGCACCTATCATGGATCAAGATAAAAATATGTCCTTCCTGCAACATTTGGAAGAATTAAGATGGCGATTGGTTAAAAGCTCAATTGCAATAGTTGTTACCGCATCTGTTCTATTCTGGTACCAAGAATGGATCATGGATCATGTTTTCTTAGCCATGTTGGACAATCAATTCATTTCGTTTCGATTGATGTGCGAATGGTTCAACGTTTGTACAGAGCCAACTCCGGTTGAAATGCAAAGTATGAATGTGTCGGGACAATTTGCTTATGCCATGTGGACCAGTATTTTAGGTGGAATTGTAGTTGCTTCTCCTTTTATTTTCTATCAACTTTGGGCTTTTATTAAACCAGCTTTAAAACAAAATGAAAAATCTGCAATGGGTGGGCTTGTTTTCTATGTTTCACTCTTATTTATCTTGGGTATTTTATTTGGTTATTTTATTGTTTCCCCATTAGCCATTCAATTTTTTGGAAGTTATCAAATTAGTAAACAAATTCAAAATATCTTTACGATTGACTCTTACATGAGTATGATTTTATCAACTACTTTTTATACTGGTTTGTTCTTTTTATTGCCAATTTTTTCATACTTATTTGCCAAATTGGGTGTAATAACAGCTGATTTTTTGCGCAAATACAGAAAACATGCCATCATTGTTGTATTGATTTTAGCAGCGGTTATCACCCCACCCGATTTGATTAGTCAAATCATTGTCGCAATTCCTATTTTAATTTTATATGAAATTGGAATCATCTCAGCAGCAAGAGTAGAGAAAAAACAACGAAATGAAAACATAAAGAAATAATTGCTACAAATATGCGTATTTGTAATATTTTACTATCTTTAATTTCTTTTACAAAAACAATTAAATGCTGAAACACGTACTATTCATCCTAATTTTTATTCCAATCTGTTTGTTTGGACAACAGACGAAGATTAGTGGTGTAGTAAAAGACATTGCTTCTGGCGAACCTATTGCTTTTGCTAAAATTCAATTTGTTGGATCAAAAATTGGTGTCGAAACAGATTCCCTAGGTCAATACATACTTGAAACTTATTACGCTACCGATTCGGTTCGTTGTTTTGCTTCGGGATACAAAACGATGACTTTTCCCATCAAAAAAGACAAAAAACAAGAATTAAACATCAATCTATCCATTCAACTGTCAGAGATTGAGGAAGTTGTTGTATTACCACCAGATGAACTTCCTTCCGTTCGTTTGCATAAAAAAATAGTGAAAAACAAACCGATTAACGACCGAGAAAAATTAGAATCGTATGAGTATGAGGTTTATAATAAAATCCAACTTGATTTGAATAATTTAGGCGATAAGTTTAAAAACAAAGGCCTTGTAAAAAAAATGGATCTTATTTTGGGTTATATTGATTCCATTGAAAACAAAAAAAATTACTTGCCTGTTGTTTTTACAGAAAGCTTGTCTGATTATTACTACGTAAAAAATCCCACTCGTAAAAAAGAAGTACAAAAAGCATCTCGCGTCGTGGGAATTGACAACGTCCAGCTCGATCAAATTGTTGGTGAAATGTACTTGGACATCAACATTTACGATAACAACATCAAAGTTATCAACCGAACATTTATCAGTCCTATTGCGAGTTTTGCGAGAAATCATTATCATTTTTTAATTGTTGACTCAGCTTATATTGATAAATACTGGTGTTACAAAATGACTTATCGTCCGAAAAGAGATGGTGAAATGACATTTGAAGGAGAAATGTGGGTACATGATACTACTTACGCTATAAAAAGTATCAAAGGCACCATTTCACCAAATGCGAATATCAACCTTGTTCAAGATTTAGTATTTGAACAAAACTTTGAGATGGTTGAACATGAAGTTTGGATGTTGACAGAAGAAAAAATTTTTGCTGACTTTAACTTGCTCAATAAGACAAGTTTGTATGGGGTTTATGGTAGAAAGTATTCTTCTCGAAAACATTTTAAAATCAATCAAACATATCCTGATAAGTTTTACAACAGTCCCAACAATGTTGACGTTTTAGACAGTGCTAAATTACGTTCACAAGCCTATTGGGAAACCCATCGACATGTGCCTCTTTCTTTTAAAGAAGTTAAAATCACAGAAATGGCAGATAATTTGCGCAAACAACCATTTTTTAAGAACATGCAATCCGTAACACAAATGTTGGTTACCGGCTACTTTCCTTATGGTTACTTTGAATTTGGACACATTTACAAACTTTTTAGCTACAATCCAGCTGAAAAATTTAGAATGGGATTTGCTATTCGAACTTCCAATAAATTTTCCAAGCGTCTAGAATTAGGAGCGAAAGGTTATTATGGATTTGGTGACAATAAATTCAAATATGGAGCCACTGCTCGTTTCAATGTCACTCCGAAAAAACGAGGAATGCTTTCAGCTTACTACAGCTATGATATCGAACAAATTGGTACTTCCGCTAAATCATCGCAAGTAGGAACAACATTTGGAACACTTATACGAACTGGACCATTGGACAAGTTAACATTTGTTGAAAAAACAGGAATCAACTTTGAAAAAGACATCCACAAAGACTTTATTGCTTTTACAGGATTCGAGTGGAAAAACTACGTACCAGTGGGTAAAGCCGACTATGTTAAGAAAAACTTAGAAACAGGAGCAATTGATTCCATTAGAAGTATCACAGCTACAGAAGTAACACTGCGCATACGCTGGGCAAAAGACGAAGATTTTATTGGAGGACATTTTGACCGAGTTTCCATTATAAAATCTCGTTATCCAGAATTGTCATTTCAAGCAATTTTGGGAATCAAAGGTGCTCTTGGAAGTGATTATCAGTACCAAAAATATGAATTTGAATTAAATCACAGACAAACACTTGGACCAGCAGGCTACATGCGTTATGGTTTTAGTTTGGGTTTCATTCATGGCACAGCGGCTTATCCCTTTTTAAAAGTGCACGAAGGCAGTCAATCGTATTATTTGTCCAAATCCAACTTCAATATGATGCGTTTTTACGAATTCGTGTCTGACAAGTATGTGGATGCTTATGTTGAAAACCATTGGGGTGGATTATTTCTCAACTACATTCCATGGGTTAAAAAGCTACAATGGCGCTTTGTTACAAGTGCACGTACAGCATGGGGAATGCTGGATCAACGACATGAAAAAGCCATGTTATTACCAGATTTCATCAAACGATTTAATGACACACCTTATTTGGAAGTATCGTTGGGTATAGAAAATATTTTTAAATTTGCCAGAGTGGATTTGTTTTACCGAGTAACACATCAAGTTCCTGGTAGATCTCCATTAGGTGTACGTGCCAAATTTGAATTTGCATTATAATGAAATTACACACACAAGAGATAAAAAAATCATACAAAGGTCGCCATGTTGTAAAAGGCGTTACAGTTGAAGTAAACCAAGGCGAAGTTGTTGGATTATTGGGACCTAATGGAGCTGGTAAAACCACTTCTTTTTACATGATTGTAGGATTAGTAAAACCCGATTCTGGCGATGTTTATTTAGATGACATCAACATTACCAACATGCCGATGTACAAACGCTCACAATTGGGAATTGGCTACCTTCCACAAGAAATTTCTGTGTTTAGAAAATTAAGTGTTGAAGACAATATCATGTCCATTTTGGAAATGACAGATATGACTAAACAAGAACGCGAAGGCCGTTTAGAGCAATTATTAAACGAATTCAGTTTGCAACACGTTCGTAAAAACCTAGGAAACAGACTTTCTGGAGGCGAGAAAAGACGTACTGAAATCGCACGAGCATTGGCAACGAACCCTAAATTTTTGCTATTGGACGAACCATTTGCAGGAGTTGACCCAATTGCGGTAGAAGATATTCAAAGCATTGTTTCTGAGTTGCGCACCCGAAACATTGGTATTTTAATTACAGATCACAATGTGCAAGAAACATTGTCTATTACCGACAGAGCATATTTGTTGTTTGAAGGCTCTATTTTAAAGCAAGGAACTGCAGAAGAATTGGCTGCAGACGAACAAGTAAGGAGAGTTTATTTAGGTCAAAAATTTGAACTTAGAAAAAAATAGTTCATTGAATATCAACTTAAATTAAAATAATTGTATATTTACACTCAAAATATAACTTTACTCATGAAAAGATTTTTAAATGCTACGTTTATTTTAACTTTTGTTATTGGTGCTATTTCACTGGTAAGCTGTACTAAAAAGTGTGACTTTGGAGAAGATGTAATGTCGGGAGAAATCAAACAAGATGTATCTGTCTATCCTATTTCTGGCTATTTAACAGAATCAATGAATGGAAAATTCCTTATTACTGGGAGTCACCAATATGCGAACAAATTTCAAATTAGCACAGATAAAGGACATAGCAAGTCTAGTGTAAACTATAACGAATACTCTATTTTGTGTCACCCAATGGTTGTTGGATGTTTCACACAATTTGATCGTTCTGTTGCTATTGATGATGCAAATGGTATTGTTAAGTACACTATTAAAGTGAAAGAATGTGGAAAGTGCAAACAAGAACGTCGTGTAGAAAACTACGTTGCAATTCGTTCTGTACCTAGCACTTATCAATTAATTGTTGACGTTCAAGTTACCAACGAATAATTTTCATTTGTTTCTTAAACTACTATTACTTGTTGATTTCAACATGTAACGAAATTTTTATGCCTTTTTTGAGACGTCTATTTGGAGTTTTTTTACTATCTTCTATTGGGTTTATTTTTGAATCAAATGGACAAACTATAACAGGTAAAATAGTAGATCAATCTAAAAAACCTATTCCCTACTCGTCTATTAACGCCCTTCAATCTCCATCCAATCAATTCATCAAAAGTGAACTAAGTGATGAAGAAGGGAATTTTATCATTGAGTTAGAAAAAGGAAACTATTTATTTATTATCAGAAGTGCTGGCTTCATCAGCGATAGTATTTCTTTTTCGCTTTTAGAAGAAAAACAATCCTTAGGAATAATTGTACTTCATAAAATAAACACCATTGAAACCATTGAAGTTACCGCTGAAAAAAGTAGCGTAGAATTTCAAATTGATAAAAAGGTGTACAACATAGGTTCTGACTTGAATAATCAAGGAGCAAGCGCCAGTGAAGTATTAGAAAACATCCCTTCCGTTACTGTTGACAACGATGGAAACGTGAGTCTAAGAGGAAATACCAATGTTCGTATTTTAGTAGATGGTAAACTTTCAGGCTTTGCTTCAAGTGGAGAAGCTTTGAAACAGCTAAGAAGTGAAAATATTGATCGAATCGAAGTAATAACCAATGCTTCTGCAAAGCATGACGCACAGGGCGATGCGGGGATAATCAATATCGTTTTAAAAAAGAACAAAACAAAGGGTCTAAGTGGCTCTGTTGGTTTAAGAGCAGGATACTTTCCTGAATTAGGCGCTGATTTAAAAATCAATTACAAAAATGAAAAAATATACGTTTTTGGCAGTTATTCAGGTAGTTTCGTTAATCGCATAGGTAAAAGCACAACCTATCAGAAATTAAACAACAGCGACACGGCTTTTGTTTACAAGCAATTATATAGTCATGACATCAATAAAATGAATCACCAAGCAGCAGTTGGTTTAGACTATTCATTCGACGAAAAACACATGTTATCCTCATCTTTTTCAATCAAAAATGGTTTAGGAAACAACAAACTCAACAGGATTTATGAAGACCTAGACTTCAATGATGTAAAAACAGGGGAAAGTATCCGAAAAGAAAAGCAACGCGAAATGGAAGATTTAATGGAAGCTTCCTTGAATTTCAATAAGCGTTTTATGCAAAACAAAGGAGAATGGACAATTGGTGCTCAATGGTACCGTGAACAAGATGTTGAAAAATCTCTTTACAATGAACACTTTCAAAACAACGATGAACAAACAGATTACTCCTACATTCAAACATTGGAAAACAATCTAACGGCACAAAGTGATCTTACGATTCAATTACCTCAATCCTACAAAATTGAAACTGGTATAAAACTGCAAGGGAGAGAAATGAACAACAGTTTTCAATTTGGCCAATGGCAAAATGGTGATTGGTACCACAATCCACTCTACAACAACACCTATCGATACAACGAACTTGTGCTGGCTGGTTATGTGTTGGGGGCAAAATCATGGAAACATATTTCCACACAACTAGGATTGCGAGTTGAAAATAGTAACATTACAACTTTGCAAAAAAGTGAAGAAAAAAACAACCGTAAAAACTTTTTAGACCTATTTCCAAGTGCAGCAATTTCATACACGACAGACAAAAAACAAACCATTCAACTTAATTATAGCAGAAGAATCAATAGACCTGGACAATGGGAATTAATTCCAATTTCGCGTTTAGGCGATAATCGCGAACGCATGGTCGGAAACACAGCTATTAATCCAGAGTACACCCACTCCATTGAAGCCAGTTTTTTACAATTATTTAGAGCCGGATCAATTTATTCCTCCCTCTATTACAAAAACACAGATGACAAAGTTGAGCGTATTTCTAGTTTAGGAAGCGACGGAATTGTTTACATTACCCCCTATAATGCTGCAATTAAAAACACAATTGGTTTAGAACTAAATGGCAATTACACGCCTATTAAATGGCTACGAATCACAACTGGATTTAATTTATACTACGACCAAATCACGAGTAAACTCGAAGACTTTCCTTTTAAACGCACACTTTTTTCCTGGACAAACAGAACCTCTGTTAACTTAGCTTTTCCCAAAATCATTAAAGCACAAATAGCTTATAATTACCAAGCACCAACAGTTAGAGCACAAGGAAAAATGCTTTCTGTTTATTATTTTGACTTAGGTGTTTCACGCGACTTTTTACAAGGAGACTTGAGTTTAGGCTTAAACATTAAAGACATTTTCAACACGCGAAGATGGCGTTTTTTAACCGACACACCTGAAATTTATACTTTTACAAATGGTAAGTGGCGACAACGAACCATTCTTTTGGTGCTAAGTTACCGATTCAATCAGAAGAAAAAAGAGAAAAATCAAACAGATTTCAATCTGTTAAATGACCGTGATTAATCTTTTTTGAGCCAAATTTAATACCTCATTTTGGAATCTATGTATATATTTCAACATCTTTTCTACGAAATAAAGACTACTATTTGATTTTTTTGGTATATTTGCTTTTCGTAATAAATTTGAATAATTCATGGCAACAAAAGCTCCGAAAAAACCAACAGCCACTACTAAAAAAGAAAAAGCTGGAGGAAGTTCAAAATTCTCTAAGGAAACATACATCAAATGGTGGAAAGACATGTTGTTAATCCGTAAGTTTGAAGAAAAAGCTGGACAACTATACATCCAACAAAAATTTGGTGGATTCTTACACTTATACATTGGTCAAGAAGCAATTGCAGTAGGAACAGCGAGTGCTTGTCAAAAAGGAGACAAACACATGACTGCTTATCGTGATCACGCTCATCCGATTGCTTTGGGGACTGATCCACGTGTATTAATGGCAGAATTGTACGGTAAAGCGACTGGATGCTCCAAAGGAAAAGGTGGTTCTATGCACTTTTTTGATAAAAACGTTAACTTTATGGGTGGTCACGGTATTGTTGGTGCCCAAATAGGTATGGGAGCAGGTGTTGCTTTTGCAGAAATGTATAATGGCACTGATAACGTTGCTTTCGTTTCAATGGGAGACGGTGCTACTCGTCAAGGTATTTTGCACGAAACATTCAACATGGCAATGAACTGGAAAATCCCAGTAGTTTTTATCATTGAAAACAACAATTATGCCATGGGAACATCTGTGCAACGTACAACAAACGTTACAGACCTTTCAAAAATGGCACTTTCATACGAAATGCCTGCTCGCATTGTAAACGGTATGCGCCCTGAAGATGTACACGATGCAATTACAGAAGCAGCTGACAGAGCACGAAGAGGTGATGGACCAACATTGTTAGATATTCGCACATATCGCTACAAAGGTCACTCTATGTCTGACCCTCAAAAATACAGATCAAAAGACGAAGTGGAAGAATGGATTGAAAAAGATCCAATTGTTCACTGTTTGGATATCATTAAAGAAAATAAATGGTTATCTGATAAAGAAATCAAAGAAGTAGAAGATTGGGTGAAAAAAGAAGTGGAAGAATGCGTTCAATTTGCTGAAGAATCGCCACTTCCAACAGCTGATGAACTTTACAAGGACATCTATCAAGAACCTAACTACCCTTACATTATTGAATATTAATTTAACAAGATTAGAGATATTATGGCTGAAGTAGTTTACATGCCGAAATTAAGCGACACCATGACAGAAGGTGTTGTTGCAGAATGGACAAAAAAAGTAGGTGACACTGTTGCTTCTGGTGAAGTTCTTGCTGAAATTGAAACAGATAAAGCAACCATGGAATTTGAATCTTTTTACGATGGGGTATTGTTACACATCGGTGTAGAAAAAGGTCAAACAGCTCCTGTGAATGCATTATTGGCAATCATTGGCGAAAAAGGGGAAGACATTTCTGCTTTATTAGCTGGAGCTCCTGCTCCTGCAGTTGAATCTCCTAAACAAGAAGAAACAAAAGCAGCAACTCCTAGTCCTGAAGCTCAAAAAGTTGCAACTCCAACTCCTGCGCCAGCTGCTACAGTTAGTGCACCTGTTGTAACAGACGGACGAGTAATCGCTTCTCCTTTAGCTAAAAAAGCAGCAGAAGAAAAAGGAATTAATTTGAATACTGTTATTGGTACAGGTGAAGGAGGTCGCATTGTTAAGCGTGACATTGATCATTATGTTCCTTATGAAGCTCCTGCAAGACCTTCTTTTTCAAGTAGCGTTGCTGGCGTTGAATCATACAAAGATGAGCCAGTTTCTCAAATGAGAAAAACAATTGCACGTCGTTTAGCTGAAAGTAAATTTACTGCTCCACACTTCTATTTAACATTAGATATTGACATGGACAATGCTATTGCTGCTCGCAAAGCATTAAATAGCAAAGAGGGAGTGAAAGTATCATTCAATGATATGGTTATTAAAGCAACAGCTGCTTCATTGCGCCAACACCCTGTAGTTAACTCTTCATGGTTGGGAGATGTAATTAGAAGAAATGACCACGTACACATTGGTGTTGCCGTAGCGGTTGACGAAGGCTTATTAGTACCAGTTATTCGTTTCGCAGACACGAAAGGTTTAGCACAAATTGGTCAAGAAGTGAAAGAATACGCTCAAAAAGCGAAAGATAAAAAATTGCAACCATCAGATTGGGAAGGAAACACGTTTACTATTTCCAATTTAGGAATGTTTGGAATTGAAGAATTCACCGCAATTATCAACCCACCTGATGCTTGTATCTTAGCAGTTGGGGGAATCAAACAAGTTCCTGTTGTTAAAAATGGGCAAGTAGTGCCAGGAAACGTGATGAAAGTAACTTTGTCTTGCGACCACCGAGTTGTTGATGGCGCATCAGGTTCGGCGTTCTTACAAACCTTAAAAGGCTACTTGGAAAACCCTGTTACGATGCTATTGTAATTGACACTTAACAAATGATATAAAACCGTCTTTTTTGGGGACGGTTTTTTTATGGGATAAAATTTTTATCACGTGCTTATTTTTAATGCTAATACTGTTTTGTTGAACTCCTACGAAGTTCTAAACCTTATACTCCAACCTCTTTGCAACCTTTAGAGGTTGTTTTTTCAACTTTGTAGGGGTTGAATTTATAACTTTTTCAATTTTACAAACATCTTAATCTTAACCTAAAAAAAACAGTTGCTCCTAGCAACGAACTTAGTAATGGTGGGCTTTCTATCGCATGCTGTGAGTTGAAGAAAACAAAAAAATCGACTCCCTAATTGAAAGTCGATTTTTGTTTTGATTTTAAAATATAGATTACTCCACCACCAACAAGCGAGTACTTGCTGAGTTGTTGTTGATTAAAACACGTAATAAATACGTCCCTTTTTTAACTGAAGAAACATCTAATCGCAAGAATTTACTTGTAGAAAAATCTTGACTTAACACCTCTTTCCCTGAAAGGTCAAACATACTAATAGAGGCTGTTTCCATCTCTGATGAATGGATAAACACCTCTCCTTTTGCAGGGTTCGGATACACCACAATGGATTCTTTGGCTGTTGTATCTTCTTCATTTTTTTGAATCATATACGAACCTGAAGAAATTAATGGCAACACCTCTCCTTTTGCTATGCTCAACGAAAGTAAATCACGACAAGCTTTTGCTTTTAAGGCAACCTCTTCTTCTTCAATGGAAGATAAATAAGTTAAGGTTTCAAGCAACGTTGAATCATTTTTTGCAACTAAAAACCAATTTCCTTCTTTGTCTAATTTATACACTGTCTCGTAATACGTTTTATGCGACTTTGATAATGACATTGTTAACAACAATGAATCAAATTTTACTTGATTACGTGTTGAACTATACATTTGTAACAATTGATGTTTGTAATGATCTCCTCTAAATAACTCTAAGTACTTAACTAAAGTATCATTTGGTGAAACAAGTGTTGTATCTGACAAAATAGCGTGTAATTGCAACTGTTGCATTTCATTTAATTCATCTTCCAATGTTTTAATGGTATCATATAACGAAGCCATAACTGATTGTCCCGTTTGATAGGCTGACATTTCCAACTTTAATCCTGAAGAACGCGAAGAGGATTTCAATGCATCCCAAACTAGTGGAGAAAGTGAGCTGTTTTTTATCAACACATCCTTTAAATTCGCATTGGAAGCTGTGGATTGAATGTAACTAATCAATACCGTATCACTCAAATAAGGTGAAGCATCCATTAAATCCGTGTAAGTTGCTGTTTCTGTTGGACGATTTGCTATTTTATACAACAATTCTTCTGTATTTCCTTTATCAATCAACGCATATAAGCTGTCAATTACTAATGGCTTTTCATGAAAAGACATCAAAGGAAAACTAATTACCAACCCTGTGAATTTTGTTGGACAAGTAGATGAATTGGTATATATAGGATTTCCATTCCATATTTGTTGGTGAGGTACAACATGTGAAGGAGAAATAGTAGAATACGTCAAAGGTTCGTGAGATGGTGATGCTAAATGGTAATATTCCACTTGTTGAGCTCCCATTGAAAGAAAAATATCATACCCTCCAGTTGTGTATGAAAACACATTGCGAGCTGCATTATTTCGAGTTTCTTCTTCTGTGAGACCTCCAAAACGACCTTGCTCATAATCTATTCTACCATTGGAAGTTACAGCAATATCCGCCTTTT
Source organism: uncultured Fluviicola sp. (assembly GCA_964580465.1). Lineage (GTDB taxonomy): Bacteria > Bacteroidota > Bacteroidia > Flavobacteriales_D > Crocinitomicaceae > Taishania. The sequence continues at coordinate 23,026 of CAZOKJ010000037.1, forward strand.
CAATAGGTTTCACAAAAGAGTTGCAATGATACCTCAATCCTTGTGCTGTGCTATTATTTCCTGCAATATATACCTTTCCATTAATCCCTTGTGCTTGCGTACCGACGTATAATTTATTGAAGGTATTTTTATATGCTTCGTTATGGGCTTCTCCAGACGATTCAATAATTAAACCATAGGTTTTTGCTGTAATACCATCTACTGAAGTGAATGAATTTTCAGCTATTTGATAACCAGTTCCTGTGCGAATAAATACACCATAAGTATCTTGTGACGCATCTGAATGAATAGAAAAGTTATTTCTACTTACCACCTGATTTTTTGCACCACCAGAGTAAACCCCATACAAGCAATTATCAAATTGATTTCTAAGTACAGTAAATGGTTTACTATTTGGATTTAAAACACTCACACCATACGATAAATTTTTAAATTCACTACGAATAGTATTTGCTTCAGAACAAGAAGCATTTGGTATAAACATAGAAGAACAACCATTACTAACCGAAAAGTCGCTATTGTAAGCCAAGATACCTGTTCCCCATTGCGTTTTATTACTATACAATGATGGCGTGTTTTGATAGAATTTTGAAGCGGTGATAAAAACCTTGTTGCATTGCATTAAAGTAATGTGTGCAGTAAGTGTTTTGCTGACATCTTTTAACAAACCATCCCAGATGTAAGATGTCTTTAAGATTTTTGATTGGTTAACTGCTCCTTGACTATAGCTGTTAAACAACGTGCCATACCAACAATTAAAAAACGTGGAATTACTTGCTTGAAAAATCCCTCCATTGTAAGCATCGTTCAATTGCATAGCAATAACATCACCATCTTGTGTTTCTGCTCTTCGAGAAACCAATACACCAATTTCTGCATGTTCAATTTTTGAGTTATTATTCATGATAAATACACCTTGAGAAGTGGAGGTAGGAATACCTTGAGCAGAAGAGGTATTGCCCCATACTTCGACACCTAGCCACATGTAGTCATTTCCACATCTTTCGTCAACGGTTAAAATAGTATTGTCGAGCGTTAATTTACCACCATTTAAACCACCCGACCCATTTTCAATTACTAATCGAGCACCGACAGCAAATCTCAACGTCATGTTTTTTATTTCCAAATTTACACCTGCCGGAATACGCAATTCATCCTTAATCGTGATTGTTGAATTTCCAGGAGACATAGGACTCGAACCATTCCAAACACCCGAACTGGCTGAATAAGATTTAGCATCATAATTACTATTATCAGAGCAACAAAGTGTGTTCGTAGAAAATAGCTCCATATAATTTTGACGATCTATTTGATTCGGCAAATTATAAGCCAAAAGAGTATTCATTTGATAACCAGGGTCAAGTGTCAAATAATTTCCATGAACATTCATTGAAACAAATGGAGAAAAAGTAGCAAGTGTTGGGTTATTAGAATTTTGAAGTTTGTATAACCCATTGGGAGTAGAGAAAACCAAATTTCCTTGAACATCTAATTCAATATTGCCTTTATTAATCACAACATTAGAAGGAACAGCTAAAGAGATAACAGTATCTGCCACTCGGTCATAATAATACAACTCATGAGCGTTCACTAAGTTTGACTTGCAAGAAAAATAAACATACCGACCATTAGGAGAAAACTCTAAACCACTAATCAATGATTTAGTATTCATGTAATCAGTTACTAAAGGAATAACCTTTGCAGGAGTAAGGAAAGTTCCTGTTTCCAAATTTGCTTCCATTATTTGAAGTGTTGCAGCATCTCCTAC
>CAZOKJ010000038.1:0-24466 GCA_964580465.1 uncultured Fluviicola sp.
TTATTCTATTTCGGAAATTTAAACCTCGTTCCACAAAACATTTAGTAATGCCATATTTTTTTACCTTTTTTGGAATAATATAAATACAATCCTATATTGATTATCATCATCATACATTGATAGACAGTCAATAACCAAAGCACATTTGTAAAATCAGTGGATTTCCATTTTAAAAGGAAAAAAGTAATAAGCAGAATAAGAACCTGCCCTGCAGAATTAATTAATGCAGAAATAAAAAATTCTTTTTGACGATTTAAAACCAAAGATAAATTAGCGAGAGGAGCTGTCAAAAAATTAAAGAAATTGTAAAAAACTAAGGTACTTGCATATATACCTGCCATTTTCCACTGCTCTCCAAAGGCTATGACAAAAATCTGTTCGGAAAAATAATACAAGACGGAAAATGGAATAATCGAGAGGAAAAATAAATAAATTAAACTTCGCCTAACGAGAGGAAAAATAGATCTTCCATCGTTGTGTATTTGAGATGCTTTATTAAAAAAAACTTGTGATATAGCAACTCCTACAACGGCAATAGGAATGTTTAGAATAAGAATAGCATACGAATAATAGCCAAAAGTTTCTTTTCCGAAAAACAAAACAATCAAAGAAGCTAACACCAAGTCCCGACCTAAGTCAGACAGGCTATGCGGCATATTGATGATTGGAAATTGCTTGTATTCTTGTATTAATAATAATTGTTTTGGTTTTGAAAAAACAGGATTTAAACGCCTTTTATTGTTAAGATATTCTTTGATAAAACGCCAAGAAGAGGCAATATAACCAACGACAGTGCCCAACAACAAACCAAAACTCCCCCAATGAATTAACCCAAATCCAAGGCGTAGTACATTGGAAGATAAAGCATTGATAATTCGGGATTGAGAAATAGTGGAGAAAGCACTTTCCCGAATGGACCAATTAGTGCCTAAGTTGACCATTACAGAAAATAAAGACCCGATAATTACGAAAACTAAAAACCAAACATTAAACCAAGAAAAAGGCTGATATAAAATATAAACGCCACCTATCAATCCAACAAGGGCCGTAGTGAATAGCGCTATTTTTACCGCAGCTCGATACAACAAAAAAGAATGAGAATCATTCTTTGGTAACGGTAAAGACATCTCATATCTAAGTGTAGCAAAACCAATGATAAACCCTGAAACACGAAAGAATAAATTCAAATCCGCCATTTGCTCGACGGTGTAAATACGAGAAAGAATTGGCGTGAATAAGTAATTTATGATTTGTGATAAAATAGTACCCGTCATTAAAACAGACACTGATTTTATAAAATCATTTTGTATGAGTTTCCTTATCATTCACTGAAGGGTTTGCACAAAGGTAATTTTTTTAATCAGATTTGCAAAAGAATCATCCGTTGTACCTCCTTAATAGTTGCAGATACCAACCGATTAAAACAAGGTAATACATTGAAAACAAAACTGAGTAAAGTCCTAACGTTGTTGTAAACTTCCAATTCAAATAGTGTCCCAATACAATGCTTCCAAGTGTGAATGAGTAGCCAATCACACTAAACAAAAACGCTGTTTTTTGTTGGTTAAAAATGAGCGGAGTGCCTGACAAAGGAGAAACAAAAAAGAAAACCACAAACATAGGGGTCATGTATTGGGCATACACACCAGCATCTCGCCATGTTGAACCTAAATAAATCTCAAAGAGCGTGGGGCCAAACAACAGTACAATTACTGCAAAGGGGATGGCAAAAACACTAACGGTTTTCATAGTTTGAAGTGCCACAGGTAAGCCTGATTGTTGATTCGAAACTGCCTTTCCTGCTTCTACATAGAACAGTTGTCCAACAGAAGTAGAAATTAACCCAATAGGTGCTTTTACATAGCGAAACATCAGATAAAACAAGGCCAATTCTTCTTTTGAAAAATAGACAGTTATCATATAAAACAACAAAAACTGTGTTGCAAAAATATCCGTAAACGCATGTAAACTATTAATCAATGGAAAGTCCTTGTATTTTTTGACAATCTTTCGAAAGAAAGAAACATCCATTTTCGAAACGAATAATTTCGCGCGATTATCACCTTTCCCTAGAAGCAGAAAGATGTTGAAAAACTGAGATACAACCCATGCAAAGACCAATCCAAACACTCCGAATGCATAATATCCTAAAGCAACTGCACCGAGGTTGTTAATAATGGATTGTACTATTTTTCCAATAGAAACTTGTTGGTATCTTCGATTTCTAAGTGACCAATTAGTCGTAATTCCTAACAACCCAATACTTAAAACACCAACAGGGATTAGCCATAAAATTTCCCCAAGGAATGGATCTTTGTATTGTGCAGCTATTTCATCCGTAAAGAAAAGTAGAATGCAACTTAGTAAGGTGATCGCAATCGTGAAAATAAGTCCTGAAGAAAAGACAAAACGTGCTTCTTTTTGACTTTTAGGTAAAGGAATAGCAACTTCTAATCTTCCAGTTGCAACGATGCCTATTAAAGTCACAATTGAAATCCAATTAGCACTTGTTGCAATTTCATCTTTGGTGAAAATACGCGTGATAAAAGGGACGATAAGAAAAGGAATGAGTTGACTTACAGCATTCCCACTGAGTATTGCTAAAAAATAGGAGCGATATGATTTTTCTTTTGCCATTCTAAACTGCTCGTTCTTCTTTATTAAGGACTATTAATAGCAATAGGGGTAACAATAATCGGTGTATTTCAAGGTAGATAAAACCAGAAGGCATTAACCAAATAACAGCTAATACAAGAACACTTACAACAATCTTCAAACGATTCATAAAACCAATTTTCGCTTGTCTAAAAAGTTGTAAAAACAAAGTTCCAACAACAATCAAATAAGCCCAACCAATCAATCCATAACCAGCAATGATTTCTAGAATAAAATTATGAGGATTGCTAACCGTGTGGGTATAGTTAGGTACTTTTTTGTCGATGTGGCGTTGGTAAAATTGCCCTGGACCAATACCAAATATAGGATTCTCTTTGATAAATTCGATCCCATTTAATGTGAGTGATTGGCGAAGATTTGAAGAGCGATTTGGATTGGTTTGCTCCAATGAATCCAAGGTATGAATGATGGCTTTCTGTTCATCCTTTGAATACAGCTTTGCAACTTCAGAAACATGATAGCCAGTCGAATCTTTCGTTATATTCAACACGCCATTTAATCGATAATTTGCTCCATCCTTATATTTTGGACCAATATACAAAGGGTTCATCAAGAATAGTGCAATAACGATGGCACTTGCTCCTGCAAAAATTTTACTTGCCAACTTCCAGTTGCTAGACACCTCTTGTTGAACAAGATAAAAAACGATGAGTACACAGCTTGCAATTTTCCCAAAACTGGAATCTGCTAATTCTGAAAAATGATAAGCAATTACAAAGAAAAGGAGCATCAAAAAAGGTTGACGTGACCAGTCTTTATCCAACAATAGTAACAACACTAAGAAGAAAAGATAGTGTGCTACAAAATCATTTGGATTCCCATAAAAGAACAAAGGTGCGTAGTGAATATCACTCACACTCAAGGTTGCCAAGACATCAGTAAATGTGCTGATAGGGTGAATGCCTGTAAACGATTCAAAAACACCCGATACAAGCAAAACAATGAGAAAGAAACGAATACCTTGGACACATAGGTGGAAGAATTGCTTACTTCCAAGAATGAAATAACTGGTACCAATGACAAAATACGTTACAAGCTGAAAAAGCACAGAACGAAAATCAAATAATGCCAATGAAGTTTTTGGCAAACTTATTAATTGGAAACCTGCTAAAAAAAGCCAAAGAAGTAAAAACACACCAATTCCTAATAGCCATTTGCTCCATCTAATAAAAGTAGGCAACCCAAATGCACCAATGATTACAGAAAGAATTAAATTGGGATAAATCACGATAGGACCTAGGTCAATTGCTAATAAAAACGAGCCAATTGGTAAGGTAATCCACCACAGTAGAAATAAAATTGTAATTGCTTGTTGTTTTGTAAAAGGCCTTTCCATGTGATTTTTCAAGCTAAAACGAATCAAAATTAGTTGAACACAGCCAACAGACGTTGCACCCCTTCATCAAACTGAATTTGTTCGGAATACCCTAATATTGTTATGGTTTCAGAAATATCTGCTAAGGAATTACGAATGTCACCCTGACGATCTGGACCATTTACAATTGCTGCATTTTCATGCAACTTATTCATTGCAGAAAGATTGCTTTTTAAACTTGCAACGACTTCATTCAATGAAAAATAATGTCCACAAGCCACATTGAAAGGTCGACCAAAAGCTGCTGAGTTTGTAGTTGAAAGCGCTAGTATATTTGCATTTACTGCATTATCAACATACGTAAAGTCGCGTGTCTGTTCACCATCACCATTGATAATGACCGTTTCACCTTTGATTAATTTATCAATAAATTTAGGGATTGCAGCTGCATACACTCCATTCGGATCTTGATTAGGACCAAAGACATTGAAGTAACGCAACCCAATTGTTTCCATGCCATGTAAGCGGTGATACACCTTTGCATACTCTTCATTCAAATGTTTCGTGATTGCATACGGACTCAACAAATTTCCTTCTGATCCAATTGTTTTGGGACTAACCGTAGAATCTCCATAAACAGAACTAGAACTTGCATAAACAAATCGTTGAACACCCGATTGGTGAGCAGCTTGTAAGATATTTAAAAATCCAGTTGCATTAGCTGCATGAGTAGCAAGTGGAAATTCGATTGAACGAGGTACCGAACCGAGTGCTGCTTGGTGAGAAATTGTATCAACACCTTGCACCGCTTTCAAGCAATCCTCTACATTTCGAATATCACCTTCTATAAATTGAAAAAGAGGATTTCCAAAGAAACCCTCTATATTTTGTTTTTTTCCTGTTTCAAAATTATCCAAAACAACCACCTGAACATTCAAAGATAACAATGCTTTTACCAAGTTGGATCCGATAAATCCAGCTCCGCCCGTTACCAATACTTTTTTACCTGTCAGTGGGTGATGTGTCATTATTTTGCGTAATTTACAGAACGTTTTTCACGGATAACTGTCACCTTCACTTGTCCAGGATAAGTCATTTCCGTTTGAATTTTATGAGAAATATTGAACGATAATTCGTCAACCATTTGGTCAGAAACTTTTTCACTCTCTACTAATACACGCAACTCGCGACCAGCTTGAATAGCATACGCACTTGAAACGCCATCGTATGACAATGCTAAGTTTTCCAACTCTTTGATACGTTTAATATAAGATTCAATAATTTCACGACGAGCACCCGGACGAGCACCAGAAATTGCATCACACACTTGTACGATAGGAGCAATCAATGTTGTCATTTCAATTTCATCATGGTGTGCTCCAATAGCGTTCAATACATCTGGTTTTTCACCGTATTTTTCTGCTAATTTCATCCCTAAAATAGCATGTGGCAATTCTGGCTCTTCGTCTGGAACTTTACCGATATCGTGTAATAAACCAGCGCGTTTAGCTACTTTAACATTCAAGCCAAGTTCAGCTGCCATGATTGCACATAAATTCGCCACTTCACGTGAGTGTTGCAATAGGTTTTGACCATAAGATGAACGATACTTCATGCGACCAACCATACGAGTTAACTCTGGGTGTAAACCATGAATTCCTAAGTCAATACAAGTTCTTCTACCAGTTTCAGCAATTTCTTCTTCCAATTGTTTACGTGTCTTAGCCACTACTTCCTCGATACGAGCAGGGTGGATACGTCCATCTGAAACCAATTGATGCAATGCTAAACGAGCAATTTCACGACGAACAGGATCAAAACATGATAAGATGATTGCTTCCGGTGTGTCATCTACGATGATTTCCACTCCAGTGGCAGCTTCTAATGCACGAATGTTTCGACCTTCACGTCCGATAATACGCCCTTTAACTTCGTCTGAATCGATATTGAATACTGACACAGCGTTTTCTACAGCTTGTTCAGTAGCAACACGTTGAATGGTTTGAATAACAATTTTTTTCGCTTCTCTGTTAGCGTTCAATTTTGCTTCTTCTTGAATTTCTTTAATATGCGCCATTGCTTGCGTACGAGCTTCGTCTTTCAAGGTTTCGATTAAGCCATTTTTTGCTTCTTCCACACTCAAACCAGAGATTTTAGACAATTCAGCCACTTGTTTTTGGTGAATTTTATCCAATTCTTGTTGACGAAGATCCAATGCTTCATTTTTCATCTCCAATTCTTTCATTTCTTTCTCAGCCGCTTTTTCTTTACGGTTTACTTCTTCAATTTTTTGAGAAAGTTGCTTTTCTTGATTGCGCGCTTTGTCTTCGATAGATTGTAATTTGCGCTCACGTTGCTTGATTGCTTCTTCGTGCTCTTCTTTTAACTGCAAAAAACGCTCTTTTGCCTGAAGAATTTTATCTTTTTTAATTGCTTCACCTTCAATTTCAGCCTCTTTTAAAAGAGCCTCGCGTTTGTTTTTTAAGGCAGTATTCATCAAAACGAAAACCAAAGCTCCCCCTCCAATAATACCTACTAATAATCCGATTGCTAATAACATTTTTTACGTTTATATTATTAAATTAAACAAAAAACCCACCTATTCATTGCATTGCAATCAATAAAGTGGGGAAATACTATGTTGAATACTTTTATTGGTTGTCAAATTCACTAGACAATTGCTGCAAAGCTTCTTCAATAGCGCTATAATCCGCTGGCACTTCAACTTTTTCAACTTTAGTTCCAGTTTTTGTTGCTAATTGTAGAGCAGTCATTGCTAGTAAATCTTGCATATCTTTTACCGCATAGTTATCTTGTAGTGCTTTAATCGCTCTATTAATTTCATCTGCAGCACGTTGCACCTTTTCTTGTTCACTTTCGTGAATCGTTAATGGATACGAACGCCCTGCTACAACTACTTTTATTGACAACTTACTCATGCGTTATTTTTTAACTGACCAATGCAGTATTCAATTTCCCTTACCAATTCATCAATATGAAGTTCTTCCAAAGGTTGTTCAACTTGCATATTGACAGCTTGATTTTTTGATGCTTCCAATTGCGAATTTAATTCAGCAACATCCTTTTGAAGTTGATTTTTTTCTTGTTCCAAAAGTTGTATTTTACTTAACAATTGATCATTTGTTGCCACTTGTGCATCATACACTTGTTTCAATTGTCTAACTTCACCCTCTAGATTTTCTACACGATTCTCGGCTTGGCTCAAAGTAGCCATCAACGCCTCTTTTTTCGAGCGAATATCTTGGATGATATGTTGAATTTTTTCGTTCATGAAAGTATCACTTAAGACAAAGTTAATGAACTAAATTTTAAAAACAAGATTTTTTGAAAAATTAAATGAAAAAAGGAGGGTATTCCCTCCTTTTTACTTACCTAACTACTACTACTTATGAAAACTAACTCTTACTACTATTGCTTTGTTATGCTACTAAAATATTTTTTAAATTCGTTCGCTATGATTGCTTTCAATCACATTACAAAGGTAATTACTTTTCTTATGCTTGCATAGTATTTAACAAAATGTTAACATAGCTGTTAAAAATGATTTAATTTAGATTGATGTAATTTTTCTTTGTACATTTGGTTTTTAAATAATCGTCTTATGAAAAAATATCTATTGTTATTTATTGGTGCTTCTCTAACTTTATTAACAACTTCTTGCAAAAAAGATTATGCTTGTGAATGTACTGTTTACTTTTCGAATGGTGCTAGCTTAATATCTAAAGACAACGTAAAAGAAAATTCAATTCCAAATGCACAAAGTGCTTGCAATGCTATCGGAGAACATAATTCAAGCATTCAACCTTCTCCTGTACAAAGTTATGAGTGTATTTTGAAATAGTTTAATTCTATTCAGTTGTACCTTACTAATTAAAAAACTCCAACTACATTGAATATTCGACATAGTTGGAGCTTATAATGAAATTTTAGTACGTATTCTTTTATTTAAAAAGGTATATTATTGGAAAAATATACTTTTTTCTCATCCACATTTTCTCTTAATACCGTAAAAAACTCACTTCTTTTTTCTTCTGGTATCATATCAATGGGCAACCTAAATTGTAAATCTTTGTCTTTAAAAGTAAAAAACACTGTTTTCTGTTGATATTCTACTTTTCTCAACCCCATAAAATAAATGACAGTTACGTCTCTATCACCAGCTAACAAAGCTTTGGAGGTAATTCCTACTCGAAATTTCTTTAATGAAGCACCTAAAATCGCAAAAATGATAGCATCAATTGATCCAAATAGCAACCCTATTGCAGGCATGAGAGTCAATGGGGTTAATCGGTACAAAGCATAGGCTAATACTATCCAAACAAAAGCTTCTAAAAAATTGTAGGTATATACTCGTTTGATACGTTCTTTACTGACAATTGTGTTCCATTTGAATTTATCCAAAGAGTTGACCATGTTTAAAGCTACCCATCTGCGAATACTTCTTCTTAAATTGATGAGTAACATAACAATACCTAATGCAATAAACGCCTCGTGTTTGTATGGTATGTTGCTTCCTGTCGTGTGTAAAAATGATAATGGAGTGTCAAATCCTACTGCAAAAGCTAAAAACATTGTTGGAAAAAACACCAACATCACCAGGACATTGAAATATTTATTCATTTGGAATCATTTTAATGCGTTGGCGTAAAGAAACAATTTCTTCTTTTGCTCTGTTGATTTTCTTTTCTACTTCTTTTTTCAAAGCATCAGCTCCTTTTGAATTAGCAAAGAATCCTAAATTGTTCTCCAATTGAATGATTTCGTGTTGCAACATGTCAATTTTCTTAAGCATATCTGCTTTTTCTCTTGAAAATAAGCGTCCAGCATCTTGATTGGCTGCAATCGTATCGATTTTTGCTTGAAATAATGCTTCTTCTTTTTCTGACCCCTCTAATTTCAATGCTGCATAGTGTTTGTCTAATGCTTTTTTGTAGGCATTGTAAACAACATCTTTTTCTTTCATTGGAACTTTTCCAATTGCATTGAATTCTTCCGCAAACGTTTTTAAATCGTTTAACGTTTGTTTTTTATCTTGTGTTATTTCGTACGCTTCAATTTTAGCAATTAACTCTTTTTTAGCTGTTAAATTTGTTTCAAATTCAGCTTCTGCAGCTTCAAAGTTCTTTTGTCTATTATCAAAAAACACGTCGCAAGCTGCTCGGAACTGTTTCCACAAGCGTTGTTCATGTCGTTGACCAGCGCTTCCAATTTCTTTCCATTGCTTTTGAAGATTGACCAATTGTTGAGCCGTTTTTTTCCAATCAGTAGAATCTTTTAACTCTTCAGCTTTGGCAATCAATGTTTTCTTTTTCTCCGCAATTTTATCGTATCTATTTTGTATGGAACCATAAAATTCTTTTTTCGCAGCAAAGAATTTGTCGCATTGTGCTCTAAAAGCAGTCCAAATTTCTTCATTTTCTTTGCGTGGTCCAAAACCAATTTTTTTCCAATCTTCCTGAAATTTTAAAATGGCAGCTGTAGCATCTTCCCATAACTTTGTGGTATTTGAATTAAGCGATTGGCTAACTGTTTCAGTTAAGTTTGCTAATAATTGTTGTTTAGCTTCCAGGTTTTTCGCCAAAACAGAACGTTGCTCTTCGTAATGGTGATTGATTTTACTGTAGCAGTTGTGAACTGCTTTCCAGTATTCGTCTTTCATTACCTCCCATTCTTCGTTGGTTACAGGTCCAATATCTTCCCAATCGTGCTGCAATTTTTTGATTTGGTGTTCGATTTCTTTAACAGAACTTTCGTTTTCCAAAGCTTTCAATTGCGCAATAACAGCTTGTTTCATTTGAGCATTTCTTTTTAAATCATGCTCTTGAAGTTGCTTGTAGATATTGATATTATAGAAAAAATCTTCTACTAATTTAGAGTATTCATTTTGAACATCTTGGCGTTTATCTCTTGGTATGTCGCCAATTGATTTCCACTCTTCTTGAATGGTTTTTAATGCTGCAAATGCAGCACCAATGTGTTCTTCATTTTGAATGGTTTCACGAAGCTTATTAATCAAACTTTTTTTCTTTGTTAGATTTGTTGCTTCTTCTGCATTAATAGCGTCAATGACCGACTTGCGTTTATTACGAAATGCTTTATGTTCTTCGTTGAACGTTTTTTTCAAATTGAACAATTCCACGTTTTCAGGCGCTTCTTCACCTTTTTCTTCCGCTTCTAATTGTGCAATTTGGAGTTTTCTTTCCTCCTCCATCACATAGTCTTCAAATCGCTGAGCAAGTTCGTTCATTTCTCGACCAGCTGCTACAATATCTTCTTGTGAAGCCAATGCTCTCAACTCTTCTAAAAATGCAGTATTTTCCATAAAAATGTTTTTAATTTTTTTACTATTAAATTGTTTGCAACATTTCGAAATTTGCCAATTGTACAAATTTCTCTATTCTATTGTCAATATCTTGTTTCGTAATTGAAATTAATTTTTCAGTACCAAACTTTTCAACGCAATAAGATGCTAAAGCAGAACCAACAATAATGGCCCTCTTCATGTTTTCAAATGAATAATCATCTGTTGATGAAATGTATCCCATGAATCCGCCTGCAAAAGTATCTCCTGCCCCTGTTGGATCAAAAACATCTTCCAAAGGTAAAGCTGGAGCGAAAAACACATTGTCACCATGGAATAATAAAGCGCCATGTTCTCCTTTTTTGATGATTAGGTATTTGGGTCCCATCGCACGAATGACTTTAGACGCTTTTACCAATGAATATTCTTTTGATAATTGTCTAGCTTCTTCGTCATTAATGATTAATACATCCACTAATTTAAGTGTTTCTTTTAAATCATCCATGGCAATATCCATCCAAAAATTCATGGTATCCATAGCGATTAATTTTGGCCTAACATTCAATCGTTCAATTACTTGTCGTTGAACTTGAGGACTTAAATTGCCAAGCAATAGATAATCACTGTTTTGGTAGCTTTCAGGAATGATAGGATCAAAATCTCCCAACACGTTTAATTCAGTGATCAAAGTGTCGCGTGAGTTCATATCATTGTGGTAACGTCCCGACCAGAAAAATGTTTTTTCACCCTTTTTAATTTGCAATCCTTCTACATCTACACCCTTCGATGCGATAAGATCAATCATTTCTTGTGGGAAATCTTCCCCTACTACAGAAACAATCTTTTGATTTTTTTCAAAAAATGAAGCTGATAATGCAATGTATGTTCCTGCACCACCTATAATTTTGTCTGTTTTCCCGAACGGAGTCTCAATTGCGTCAAAAGCAACGCTACCAACTGTCAATAAACTCATTTATTCAATTTTTTAGAATACAAATATAATGTATTCGGTCGAGGTAAGGTGTTTTTTAGAAAAAACATTGTGAAAATGTATTCATTTTTAATGAATGCTAAGCTACATAGCTAACTTTTCAGTCCCTTTTTGGCTTACTGCCATGCATGCCTTTATGAAGGTGTAAATGAGAGGATGTGGCATTTCTCTTGTTGATGTAACTTGTGGAGTATAACCACAAGCCAGGTAAAAAGGATGATTTTTTAGACTAATAATTTCAGGGTCTTCATATTGGTTAAACGCCTCTATATCGATGTGTTTTTCGATTAATTCAGTTAAAACTTGCGGATATATACTAAATCTTGAAGATGTTAACTCATGACCAAGGTGGTATTCAAACAGTTTAATAAAATCATTAGAATGGGGAATGATTTGAATTTTCTCAAATACTTCTCCTTTGACTAAATTTTCAGATATTGCTTTTACTTTCGTGCTATCATTGTTAAAAAACGACTCAACAAAGGTTTTAAATCCTTCTCCTGTGATTAGCACAGGCGTTGTTTTATTTGACAAAAGATTAAGCAAACCATTTAAGTAAAAATGATTTGAAATTTCTCCTGGAGCAATCCAAAAGCCGTCATATTGAGCCAACTTTTCCTTTTTCATGGTGGCAATTTCACTCATTCTAATCCAATAGTAGTTGATATCTACATCTAAGAACAGCGCAGTATGATCAAGCGACAAGTTGGTTGCTTGATGCGAATAGTAGGTAAAATTATAATCACCTACAATTGCTATTTTTAGGGTTTGATTCATGTTAATTTACATTCAATCGGAAGAATTATTAAGGGGAATTGACCAATAGGTGGTGTAAAGCTGATTTTTTTCGAAATAAATGGTTGTTAAAGGCTTTTATAGTAAAAATGAAAAAGGGCATCTTTTTTAAGACACCCTTTCAATTATTTCTTAACGTTTGTACCAACCAGTATAAACAGCATCCGTCATTAACAACGAGTCTGTTTTGTTTGTCTGATCTTGCTCGTCGAAATAAGTGTTGTACACATACGTATTGAACTTCACTTTAAACTTAGCGTAGTCACCTGTTTTATCAGATTCAACGTCCATTTTTACATATTCAGCACTTTCTTGTCCGTATGCATGTGTTGCATTTGAACGCCATTGTTTTCCTGCACCGTCTGTATAAGTAACAGTAAATCCATGCAATCCGCTTGTTGAAAACGCAGGAGATTGATTTAACCCTGATTTATAAAAACTTTCGAATTGTGCTTTGCTTGGGTGTTCAGAAGAAGCGGCATCAAACACCAAACTTCCATGCCCAACACTAATTGCTCTCAATGATTGAGAAGAAGAAAATGTTGAGTGATAAATTGCACTGTCTAAGGTTGTTGCGTTAATAATTAAGTCAACACCAGAAGTACCATCATAACCGTTTACATTTTGAGTTAACTCAATAACTGTTGCTCCAATCTTTCCAATAAAATGATTTTTTAATTCAACTCTTGGTTCTGGAGCTGGAATGATTTCTCTTTTGTTGCAAGACACAATTGCTGCACCAAATGCAATTGCCATCATCGTTTTAGCTAAGTATTTCATCGTAATAATTTTTTCGTTATCCATAAAAGTTGCGTAATAAATTGCGCAATTATTTTTTAAAGATACGAAAAAAAACGAATATGGTTTCCAAAATTTAAAAAAAAATTAAGCACAAATCATTTTTCTATCTTCCGAAAATTGGACTTTTGAAAACAAAACAACTGTGTTTTCTAACATTCCAACTTTTAATTCTGTTTGAGAAAATCCACTGTTTAATTCATCTTCAACCACCAATTCGTTAATGTCAATAGTTGGATTTTGTTGCTGTAAAACATTCAATAAACTATTTAGTTCGCTAAATGAAATAAACATTTCACTATTATACGATAAATGATTCTTGATAATTTCACCTTTTATGTGTACTTTCGTATCCATGTTATTGAAGAAAATTGATTCAATTCGTAACGTTGTTGATGAAGTATTCATAATCCTTTGTTTTTGATTTACATGACAAAGTTCTATACTCACAACGTAAGTTTGTTACGTAGTGAATTTTCTTCAAGCAGATTATTAATTTAATTCATAGTTTTATGAAGTATCATCGCATTAACAAAGAGTTATTTATTCACAATCGCCAACGTTTTACAGCTCAAATGGAACCTGGAAGTTTGGCAATTTTTAATTCGAATGACATTTTTCCTATCAGTGCTGATAGTACAATGCCTTTTCAACAACACAGAGATATTTTTCACTTGTCGGGTGTAGATCAAGAGGAAAGTGTGTTAGTTTTATTCCCTGATTGTAAAAATGAAGCACATAGAGAAGTGTTGTTTTTACGTGAAACGAATGACCTCATCGCTGTTTGGGAAGGGGAAAAATTAACTAAAGATGCTGCATTTGAAGTTGCTGGCATTAAAACGGTTTATTGGCTTTCACAAATGGACAATGTCTTAAACACGATGTTAGCAGAAGCAGATAAAATTTACATCAATACGAATGAACACTTACGTGCGAATACGGAAGTGGAAACGCGTGAGGATCGTTTTACAAAAGCATTATTACAAAAGTATCCTGCTCACCAAGTGCGTAAAAGCGCTCCAATCATGCATCGTATTCGCTCTATCAAGCATGCTATCGAGTTGGATTTAATGCAAACAGCTTGTGACATTACAGAGAAAGGATTTAGACGCTTATTGTCATTCATTCAGCCTGGTGTTTGGGAATATGAAATCGAAGCAGAATTGTTACATGAGTTTGTACGCAACCGTTCTAAAGGGTTTGCTTATACTCCAATTGTTGCTTCTGGACCAAATGCAAATGTATTGCACTATATTCAAAATAACCAACAATGTAAGGATGGAGATGTAATTTTATTGGATGTTGCAGCTGAATATGCTAATTATGCTTCTGATTTATCTCGCTCTGTTCCTGTAAATGGTCGTTTTACTGATCGTCAACGTAAGGTGTACGACGCTGTTTTACATGTAAAGAAAGAAGCTGAAAAATTGTTGGTGCCTGGCACAATGATGGCAGATTACCACAAAGAAGTTGGTTTAATTATGCAAGATCAATTAGTGCAATTAGGATTAATCGATCAAACGGATATCAAAAACCAAGATCCTAACTGGCCTGCCTATAAGAAATATTTCATGCATGGAACTTCTCACTTTATTGGGTTAGACACACACGATGTTGGTCTGTGGAACGAGCCAATTAAAGCGGGAATGGTATTTACTTGCGAACCTGGTATTTACATTCCTCAAGAAGGTTTAGGTATTCGCTTGGAAGATAACTTGGTGGTGCAAGAATCAGGTGCTCCTTTCAATTTGATGAGAAACATTCCTATTGAAGCAGAAGAAATCGAAAATTTAATGAATCAATAAACTCAAGGAGTCGTGCGGTAATCCTTTTTGCTGCACGACTTTTAATTTACTTTTCACTTGAATTATCCTCAACAACTGTTAGATAAAATAAAATTACTACCCGAAAAACCGGGAGTGTATCAATATTTTAATGCTAAAGGAATCATTATCTACGTTGGGAAAGCTAAAAACCTAAAAAAAAGGGTCAGTTCTTACTTTACTAAAAACCATGATAACCAAAAAACACGTCTGCTCGTTAAATCGATTGTTGATTTAAAATACATCGTTGTTGACACTGAACTGGACGCGTTACTACTGGAAAATAACCTCATTAAAGAATACCGTCCAAAATACAATATTCAGTTAAAGGACGATAAAACGTATCCATGGATTTGCATTAAAAAAGAACCGTTTCCGCGTGTTTTTTCTACTAGAAACGTGATTAAAGATGGCTCTACTTACTATGGGCCTTATCCAAGTGTAAAAGTAGTGAACACATTGCTCGATTTGTTTCGTGAATTGTATAAATTGCGAACATGTACCTTGGATTTGAGTGCAAATAAAATAAAACAAAACCGCTATAAGGTTTGCTTAGAGTATCATATTGGCAATTGTTTGGCTCCGTGCGTTGGTCGTCAGACTGAATCTGATTATTTGCAACAAATTGAATTTATTGAAAGTATTTTAAAAGGAAATAGTGCTTCGGTGATTCAATTTTTAAAGAAAAAAATGCTAGAATTTTCAGAAGCCTATGCTTTTGAAGAAGCACAATCAATTAAAGAAAAATTGGAAGTTCTTCTAAATTTCCAAGCAAAATCGACCATTGTTTCTCCTAAAATTAATCTAGTGGAAGTGTTGACCATGGTAGCGGATGAAAATAGTCGTTTTGTAAATTATTTGAGCATTATCAACGGTGCTATTGTTCACGGATTGACAACTGAAGTTAAAGTGGCTTTGGATGAAACCGATAATGAAATTTTAGACCATGTTTTGTTGAGTATGAGGGCACAGTTTCATAGTCAATCTAAGGAATTATTGGTTGAACATGAATTTGAGTCTGCACTTAATGAAGTACGTCAATTTGTTCCTCAAATAGGAGATAAAAAAAGTTTGGTTGAATTATCCAAACGCAATGCTCAATTTTATCGTTTAGAAAAACGGAAACAAGAAAGTATCAAAAATCCAGAAAGGGCAACAGAGCGCATTTTGGAGCAGATGAAAAAAGATTTTCGTTTAAAAGAATGGCCTCGTCATATAGAGTGTTTTGATAACTCCAATTTTCACGGAACCAATGCTGTTTCAGCTTGTGTGGTATTTAAAAATGCGAAGCCAAGTAAAAAAGATTACCGTATTTTTAACGTTAGAACGGTTGAAGGTCCAAATGATTTTGCGACGATGGAAGAGGTGATTTTGCGACGTTATACCCGCGTATTGGAAAACGATGAGCCGATGCCGCAACTCATAGTAATTGATGGCGGGAAAGGGCAATTGTCTTCTGCGTTAAAATCATTGGAGCAGTTGGGTTTACGTGGTAAAGTTGCCATTATTGGTATTGCAGAAAAATTAGAAGAAATTTTCTTTCCAGGAGATTCATTGCCTTTGTATTTAGACAAACGCTCTGAAAGTTTGAAGGTCATCCAACACTTAAGAGATGAAGCGCACCGTTTTGGTATAACACGCCACCGCAATATGCGCAGCAAGAATGCAATACAATCAGAATTGCTTCAAATTAAAGGAATAGGAGAAAAAACACAACAAGACTTAATGAAACATTTTAAATCGGTAAAGCGATTAAAAGAAGCCTCATTGGAAGAAGTCACTTCAGTAATCGGGAAAGCTAAAGCGAAGCTTGTTGTGGACGCTTTATCAAGCCAGGCTTAGTAAATTTCTCTTCGTGATAAGGAAATAAATCCGACATTTCTCCTGAGTAATAAAACTCAAAAGCAACAGCACCAAAAGTATATTGTTCGTCGTTAACTTTGAAAACAGAACCACCAACTTGAGGAGTAGGATTTGGTTTTGATTTGCTATATCCTAAGTTAAACAAAGAAGCCAAAATTTCCGGACGACGATCAATTGGGTGACCAGCTTTTTCCCATTGCGTCTTAATTTGCTTGATAAATAGACCAGCGTACAAATACGAATAGTAATGGTTGTTAAATTGTACCAATCGCTGCAGACGAACGGACATTGTGTCATTCAAATTGTTGGTATAATTTTTTAATGAATCATAATCCAATAAATGTTCATGGTCTGGACCTAAATAGAACGGAGAATTCACGTCTCTTAAATAGTGTTCAATTCGCATGGCAGTATTTTCTTTAATACCAGTAACACCATAAGAAAGATTTGTTTCTAGTGCAAGTGTTTTCAATGGCGCAATGTAGTCTTTAAAACGTTCACGACGAGAATTAAACAAACGTACTTGCTCGCCTACTAAACATGCTACAATCATGCGAGGTTCTACACCAGCAACCATCCCTGCTGAATCGATCCATTTTTTATCTTTTGCAACAGCTTCTTTAAAATACTTCCATTCTTGTACATTCATCCATGTGAAAGCACTTAGGCCACTTACTTCATTTGATTTTTTTAGTTTGTCGCGCAATTCTTTTTTACGTTTTTGATATTCACTGTTGTGCAGTAATTTTAAGTCAACAGCGTCTAGCATTTGCATAGCCAATCTAACATCTTTAGTCTCTTCAAATGAACTTGCAATGTATTCAGCATTTACAGGATAATAGTCGTTTAATAATAAAATACGATTTAATACTTCATGACGATTTTTTTGCATCGAAATGCTATCAATCTTAAATCCTTGATTGTATTTATCGTGCATGGATTGAAAGTAACGGTTGTTTTCATCTACCATTCCAGTGTCTTTGGTCCACTGAAATTTCATTGCAACATAGGTAGCAGATAAGAAAAGTCCATAAGCTGCAAAGCTGTAAAGGACAATTAAATAAGGTATTCTAAACCATTTATTGCTAAACAATTTTTTCATAAAAAATCATCAAATTTTTTGCAATGTTAGAGAATATTTTGACACGTTGTGAAAATAGCAGAATCAATTTTTATTAATTAAAATATAACAGTTTGATTTTTAAATAATTAATTACTTATTAAAAAGGTAAAATCTACACTTCTTTTAAGAAATCTGAGATTATTTCAGTGTGGTCAAAGGCTAACTTTGGTAATTGATCAATAGGAAACCATTGAATGGCTTTTGCATCATCTTGAGCTTTTGCTTCAACACTTAGGTCAACTGTCCCTGTAAACACAATTGACACGGTATGTCCTCGTGGATCTCTGTCTGGTTTTCCGTAAGCTTTAAATTGTTTCAAAGTAGGGAGTACAATGCTTGTTTCTTCTTGTAGTTCTCTAATCGCAGCATGCTCTAAGTCTTCCCCTTTATCAACAAAACCACCAGGCAAGGCCCAGTGGTTTTTGAAAGGTTCTTTTAAACGTTGGATGAGTAAAATTTCTTTTGCTTCCTTATTTTCTCTAAAAATTAAGGCGTCCACCGTTAAAAATATGTTTGGAACATAACCCATTTATGCAAAGTGTTCTTGCAATTTATGAGACATGTAGTTAAACAAGTTAGTCAATGGTTTTTCTACCATCATTTTCAAGAACATATTCACTTCTCCATCAAAAACGATGTTTCCATTTGACACATCGCCATTGTCGTTAATGTGAATGGTTAAATTGAATGGGAAAGGTGATTTTTCTCCTGATTTTAAAAATAATTTGTTGGGTTCTTCTCCCCCATTTTGAACCAATGTAATGGTCACTCCACCTTGAACTTTAAAAGAACACTCCGATTCAGTTGCTTTAAAATCAGACACATTGTCCTTAGGCAACAGGTGAATCATGTTGTTGGAATCTTTTAAAAAATTGTAGATAGTTGCTGCAGGAGCTTGGATATCTACTTTGTTGCTTTCAATAATCATACTATTGTTTCCATTGCGAAGGATTGACACGCCATTCCTTCAAAGGTTCTACATCTTCTTTTGTTATATAATTGTCGTTTACAGCTTTTTCAATTAACGTATCGTAATTAGATAATACTACAAACGGACACTTTGCTTCTTTGAAGTTGTTATCGGCAATTTCGAACCCGTAAGAGAAAATAGCAACTAATCCACGAACGTCTAATTTTGCTTCTCTTAATGCTTCAACAGCTTTTAAACTACTTCCACCAGTAGAAATTAAATCTTCAATAACCACTACTTTTTGTCCTTCTTCAAAGTGACCTTCAATTTGATTCCCCATTCCATGCCCTTTAGCAGAACTACGAACATAAATAAAAGGTAAACCTAATTCTTCAGCTACTAACGCTCCTTGCGCAATACCACCTGTTGCTACACCAGCAATTACATCTGGCTTACCAAACTTTTCCAAAATAACTTCGCTATACGATTGACGAATAAACGTGCGGATGTTTGGATAAGAAAGTGTTACGCGATTGTCACAGTAAATAGGAGACTTCCATCCAGAAGCCCAAGTGAACGGATTATTCGGTTGTAATTTAACCGCTTTGATTTGTAGCAAAAATTCTGCTACCTTTACAGCCTTGTCATTATTTATAATCATGGTGCAAATGTACAAAGTTTTTATTGAAAATAGACCAGTTATTATTTGTGAAAAAAATACTTTTTTGCTGGACAGTACAATTTTATTCGCCGAAAACGTAGAGTCACTGGAAAAAGACGTGTTTCCTTTGTTCGCAAAAAGTGCTCCAAAGTCGCCAATCATTATACTAACAAAAGACGTAGAAGCTGAATTTAAACGTTTTTTTAGTGACCATAAGTTGCTCATTGCTGCTGGTGGGATTGTAAAAAAAGGAAAACGTTATTTATTTATAAAACGTTCAGGAAAATGGGATATTCCTAAAGGGAAATTAGAATCTACTGAAAATCCTGAATTGGGTGCAGTTAGGGAAATTGAAGAGGAATGTGGCATCACCAACCCAACAATCAATCATTTGATTTGTGTAACTTACCATACCTATCGTGATTCTTTTAAGAAAAATCGATTAACTTTAAAAAAAACGTATTGGTATGCGTTAGATTATGATGGAGATGAAGAGTTAACTCCGCAACTTGAAGAAGGTATTACAAAAGTCAAATGGGTGAAACGTCGCAAATTGGACAAGATACGCAAAAACACCTATGCTTCTATTTTAGAAGTAATGGATCATTATTTTGGTGAGGACGAAGAAGAGAACGAAGTCTTACCAGAATGTAGGTGATTATTTCTGCGCTTTTCGATACATCACAATAGCAATAAATCCGAACAATACATTGGGAACCCATGCAGCTATCATTGTAGGAAAACCGACATTTTCTGCAGCTACAGCCATGATTTTCATTGCAAAAATATAAATAAGGGCAACGAATAAACCAATGGCGATGTTGACACCGATGCCTCCGCGTTTTTTTTCACTCGAAACAGCAATACCAATGATGGTTAGTACATACGTAGCAAATGGATTGGCGGTGCGTTGGTAAAGTTCCAACTCGTACAGAGGTATTTTACTAGAACCTTTTGCTCGTTCTCGCTCGATGAATTTTCGTAAATCACCTGTTTTCATCGCCGAAGCAACATTGTTTCGCGTGGCCATTTCTGACATTCTAAAGCCAAAGGTTGTGTCCTTTGATTTCCCTTCTATGATACTGTCCTTGGGAAAACCTACATAGCGTTCGAAGTAATCTGTAAAATGCCATTTGTCTGTTCCTTCTTTATTTTTAGCCGTTCTCGCAACTAAAATATATGCTAAGGTGTTGTCTTTATTGAAACGTTCAACAATAAATTGTTGTGCTGTTTGGTCCTCTGAAGAAAAAGAACTAAACTGAACCGTGTGATTACCAGGGAAGTCAGCAAAATAATTGGAAACATTTAAAGCGTTTCGGTAGTATTTATCTTCAAATTTTAAACTTGACTTGTTGGAAACAGGCAGTACCCAATGGTTGATAATAAGGCTAATAATTACTAAAAATGTAGCGCCAACCATGTAGGGTTGAATAAAACGATAAAAAGGTTTCCCACTGTTTAATATAGGAATGATTTCAGATTCTTGTGCCATTTTAGCTGTGAACCAAATGACGGAAATGAAAACAATCATAAAGGAAAATGAGTTACCGTACTTTATGATAAAGTTGCCATAATAAGTAAAGGCAATTTCCGAAGCAGGTGCATTATTCATTAAAAACTCACTCAATCGCTCTGAAAGGTCAAATACCATAGAGAGCAACATGATGATTCCCAACATAAAGAAAAATGTTGAGAGGAATTTACCGATAATGTATCTGTCGAGTGTTTTAAACATTACAATCTTCTACTTAGTTTTGGTATCATTTGATCTTTCCATGTTGAGAATGTTCCATCTAAAATGTGTTTTCTCGCTTCTTTTACCAACCACAAATAAAATGCCAAATTATGGATAGAAGCAATTTGAGCACCTAATAATTCATTGGATTTAATTAAATGGCGAACATAAGCTTTGGTATATACTTTGTCAACGTAGGATGTTCCATTTTCATCTAAAGGCGTGTAATCGTTGGCCCATTTTTCATTTTTCATGTTCATCGTACCCTCTGCTGTGAAAAGCAAACCATGTCGAGCGTTACGAGTTGGCATAACACAGTCAAACATATCGATACCCATGGCAATGCATTCCAATAAATTTTGAGGTGTACCCACTCCCATTAAATAGCGAGGCTTATCTTTTGGTAAAATGGAGCACACTAAATCGGTCATGCCATATAATTCTTCGTCAGGTTCACCAACCGATAAACCGCCGATTGCATTTCCAACCGCATCATACGAAGCAATGGTTTCAGCAGATTCCATGCGCAAATCTTTGTAAGTACTTCCTTGCACAATGGGAAAAAGAGCTTGGTTGTAACCGTATTTAGGTTCTGTTTCATTGAAACGAGTAAAACAACGTTGTAGCCATCTATGTGTCATGTGCATAGATTTTTTTGCGTAGTTGTAATCACATGGATAAGGTGTACATTCATCAAATGCCATGATGATATCAGCTCCAATAGTACGTTGAATATCCATTACACCCTCTGGTGTAAACAAGTGATAGCTACCATTAATATGTGATTGAAACTTTACTCCTTCCTCTGTTATTTTTCGAGCACCAGAAAGTGAATACACTTGAAAACCTCCACTATCCGTTAAAATTGGTTTTTCCCAACCATTAAATTTATGCAATCCACCTGCACCTTCAATTACATCCAATCCTGGTCGTAAATACAAGTGATAAGTATTCCCTAAGATAATTTGAGCTTGAATATCGTCTCGCAATTCATGTTGGTGAACTCCTTTAACAGTTCCAGCTGTACCCACAGGCATAAATATCGGAGTTTCAATGATTCCGTGGTCTGTGTGCAGTTTTCCCGCCCTTGCTTTTGTCTTACTATCGGTATGATTTAACTCAAAGTGCATAACATTGTTGAAAAATATTGGCTGTAAAGATACAGCTATTTCATTAAGCTTGGCATCTTTGCACTAAAGTTTTAACTGATGAATATATTTCCAGCGTTTGATTTGGGACCTTGGTCTTTGTTGTTTTATTTCTTTTGCATCTTCGTTTTAGTGCAATTGCTCTATCTTTTTGTGATTTACATTCGTTTGGCTTTTTTTAAAGAAAAGAAACAAAATGATTCAACGGAGTTGCCACCCTTGTCTGTTATTATTGCAGCACGAAATGAAGCTGATAACATATACGAAAATTTACCTTATATATTAACACAAAATTATCCTGAATTTGAGGTTATTGTGATTGTTAATCAGTCGGTTGATGATTCAAAATACATCTTAGATGCTTACCAACAACAATATAAAAACTTGCGATTTACGGTTGTAGAAAGGAGTAAACACTTACGTCCAGGGAAAAAATTGTCGCTTAACATTGGAATTAAGGCAGCAAAATATGAACATTTAGTAATGACAGATGCGGACTGCAAGCCTGCTTCTAACAATTGGTTGCGCGAGATTGGATCAACCTTTTCAAATCAAAAGAAAATCGTATTAGGTTATGGACCTTATCAGTTTGAGAATGGATTTTTGAATCGCGTTGTTCGTTATGACACTGCTTGGATTGCGATTAACTATCTTTCTTTTGCCTTATCGGGACTCCCATACATGGGTGTTGGAAGAAATTTAGCTTACACCAAAGAAGTTTTCCAACAAGCAAATGGTTTTAAATCACATTATTCTATTGCATCGGGAGATGACGATTTATTTATTCAAGAAGCTGCTAAAAAGCGTAATTACACCATTATCATTCATCCAGAAAGCCATGTGTTTTCACCAGCTAAAGACACATGGTCTGATTGGTACCGTCAGAAGTCGCGACACTATACAACATCGCCTCGTTATCAAGTTATTAAAAAAGCATTGTTAGGAATCTATCCACTTAGCTTGCTTTTGATGTTTATTTCTTTTGTTACTTTGTTGTTGAATGAAGATTTTCGTTGGTTAACACTCATTATTTTTGGTGTAATTTTAATTCTAAAATGGTGGATACAAGGCAAATGCTTCTTGCGTTTACAAGAAAAAAAGTTTGTTTACCTCTTCCCATTGTATGATTTATTTTATGCCATTGGTAGCCCGATATTGTATTACACCGGCGAAATGAAAGCAACAAATAAATGGTAGACTTAGAGCATTTAACAGAAAAAGGTAAAAAAGATTATGCGTTGATTACTTCTGCTTTGGAAGGTAATCAGGCTGCCTATGCTGAATTAATGGCTCGCTATCGTGACACTGTTTATTTTATGATGCAAAAGATGGTAAAAAGCACGGACGATGCCGAAGATTTAACCATTGAAGCATTTGGAAAAGCATTTAGCCGCCTCGATCAATACTCTCCAAGTTACTCTTTTAGCACATGGTTGTTTAAAATTGCTTCCAACAATTGTGTAGATTTTATTCGCAAGAAACGCATTCACGTCACCTCCATGGATACTGGTTACACAACGGAAGAGGGAGAAGTTATTTATTACGATGCCAAGGCCGATGAAATGGATCCAGAGCAGAGCATTGTTCACGAACAAAAAGTAAAACATTTGCGTTTATTGGTCTCTAAATTAAAGCCACGCTACCGTGAATTGGTTGAAAAACGCTATTTTGAAGAATTAAGCTACGAGGAAATTGCCGAAGAGCTTAATTTACCTCTTGGCACAGTAAAAGCGCAACTTTTCCGTGCTCGCGACTTTTTAGCAAGCATGATGGAAAAGACGAGAGATTCCATTTAATCTTTTGTTTTATCGATTTTTTTCATACATTAGCATCTAATTCTATGCCAATTTATGAAAACAACCATCCATTTAAGTCTATTAGCAAGCATTTTATTGTTAGTAGTTGCCTGCACCAAACCTGTTTTAACTCCTACAGTCGAATTCAGTCTAGGTTTTAAGAAATCCGCATTTATTTCAATCGACGGCACCAAACACAAAATTGAATACATCGAACGAGTTGATGATTCCATTTGTCCCGAAGGAGCAAATTGTTATTGGCAGGGACAAGTCATTGTTAAAATCCGAATAGACGATTCCGAAGAACGTTTACTTGGCATTTTAGCCATAGATGCACCTAACAGCACCCAGTTCAAAGGACATACCATTAGTCTAAAAGAGATAAGTTATTCTAAATCAAACAGATTGGACAAGCGTCCGAAACATAGTAAGATTAAGTTAAGAGTGGAGTAGGTTTTCTATGTGTAATTATTAGATGGTTAGATGGTTGATGGTTGTTAATAACTAAAA
>CAZOKJ010000039.1:0-23971 GCA_964580465.1 uncultured Fluviicola sp.
CTTTTTATTTTAAGATGTTCAAAAATGAATGAAATGCAAGGCGTTGAAAATGAAGTAAAAGGAGTCCTGATAGTATCATCAGGGTGACTTTTGCTGATATTTGACTTACGAAGTATGCACCGAAGGTATTACAACGCAGCAGTTCGTCACTTTTTGGACATCGACCTCACATATAATTAGTAAGCTCTCACATTTTTACCTTCTTTCCAATTGATAAAGGAGTTATTGACCACTTTATTACCACCTGGAGTAGGGTAATCACCAGTAAAATACCAGTCTCCTAAGTGATTTGGACAAGCTTTGTGAAGATTTTCTACTGTTTGGAAGACGATTTCTACTTCTGTATCAATGTCTTCTGGTTTCAACATTTGAGAAATCTTTTTGGCAATTTCTTCGTCCGTGAAAGGAGCATAAATTTCCTTTACATAGTTTTTGATTTGTTCTTTCGGATAACCTTGTTGATCTTTACATTTTCTGTAAATATCTTCAATTAATTGTTCTCTTCCAGACTCTTTTAACAATTCAACTGCTGCATTGAAAGCGATGAATTCATTCATTTTTGTCATGTCAATACCATAACAGTCAGGGAATCTTACTTGAGGAGCAGCCGATACGACAACAATTTTCTTTGGTTCCAAACGGTTCAAAATTCGCAAGATGGATTGTTTTAAGGTTGTTCCTCGAACGATACTATCATCGATCACAACCAAATTGTCAACTCCTCTTTCAACTGTTCCGTATGTTATATCGTAAGAATGCGCAACGATATCATCTCTTGAATCTTCTTGCGTGATGAACGTTCTAAATTTAGCATCCTTGAATGCAATTTTTTCCAAACGTGCACGTTGATAGATGATTTTTTCTAAGTCTTCTTTTGAAGGATTAGGACCAAGCGCCAAAATTTGTTTTAGTTTTTCATCGTTGAGGTAGTCTTCCAATCCTTTCATCATTCCATAGAATGAAATTTCAGCCGTATTAGGAATAAATGTAAAAACAGATTTGTCTAAATCATAATTTACTGTAGGAAGTACTTGTTTCACGATAAATTTACCAAGGTTGATACGCTCTTGATACACACCAGCATCGTTTCCTCTTGAGAAATAAACACGTTCAAATGAACATTGTTTAATTTCTTTTTGTTCGTTGATTTGAACTTCAGTAACCTGTCCATTTTTGCGAATAATCAATGCGCTTCCTGGCGTTAGTTCTTTTATTTGTTCCTTTTTTAGTTTAAATGAAGTTTGTATAACAGGGCGTTCAGACGCTACGATACAAATTTCATCATCTTCATACCAAAACGCAGGGCGAATTCCAGATGGGTCTCTTAAAACAAAAGCGTCGCCGTGACCAAATAATCCCGCCATTACGTAACCACCATCCCAATCAGCAGAAGCACGTTTTAAGATGCGTTCAATGTTTAATTTTTCGATGATTTTTTCTGTTATATCAGGATTTCCGTAACCTTTAGCTTTTAAATCATAGTATAAATCGTTATTTTCTTCATCTAAGAAATGTCCGATTTTTTCTAGTACTGTTACTGTGTCTGATTTTTCCTTTGGATGCTGTCCTATTGAACGTAAAACTTCGAATAATTCGTCAACGTTTGTTAGATTAAAGTTGCCGGCAACAACTAAATTTCTAGTAATCCAGTTGTTTTGACGTAAAAATGGATGACAACTTTCAATGTTATTTCTTCCTGAAGTTCCGTAGCGAAGGTGTCCTAAGAATAATTCACCCGTAAAACCAGCGTTTTGTTTTAAGTAGTCAACATCTTTTAACAACGCGGGGTTTTCTTTTCCTATTTCATTAAAACGTTTGTTAATGTGTTTAAAAATATCATTAATCGGTTTGCTATCAACGGAGCGGTGTCTTGAAATGTATCGTTCACCAGGTTCCATGTCTAATTTAATGTTTGCCAAACCAGCGCCATCTTGTCCACGGTTGATTTGTTTTTCCATTAAAAGGTGCATTTTATTTAAACCGTAAAATGCAGTTCCGTATTTATCAAAATAATACTGAAGAGGCTTTTTAAGCCTTAAAAGTGCAATTCCGCACTCGTGTTGGATAGCATCGCTCATTGTTTTTTGCTACTTTAATTTAAAAGAAATATCTGACTACAAAAATAAGAAAAATCCAAACGTGATTTTTCAAATAACATTTTTTTAGAAAATTATTTTAAAGAAAATAAATCATCTACTCCAATATATCGTTCCACTGTGAACCCTTCTGCGTATTCAGCTCCAATTGGGCGACCAAAAGTTGCCATTTTACCTTTTAAAAAATCGACAAATTCTTTACCAGAAATTGGGGTGTTTGGTTCCGAAGAATTGGGGTTGAAAAATTGTGTTTTATAAGCCAACAATGCCTGCATTTTTAAGTCAATTTGTTCAGTGATATCCACAACAAAATCGGGGTCTAAATGTTGGTCTTGTATGTAATGATAAACGGCTTTTGGTCGGTGAGCTTGTTGCTTTTCGCCATTGTAATGTGTCTCAATTTTGGTTAAACCAGCATAAAAGCATGCTTCTGAAACTAATTTTGATGCCCTACCATGGTCAGGGTGTCTGTCTGAAATAGAGTTGGCTAAAACAATTTCTGGTTGACAAAGGCGTATTTGTTCAATAATCTTTAATTTATTCTCATTAGTGATTTCAAAGAAACCGTCTTCCATTTTTAGGTTTGTTCGGTACTGAATGCCCATGATTTTAGAAGCTTCTTCAGCTTCAGCGTAGCGCGTTTGAATGGTGCCTCTGGTGCCTAATTCTCCTTGAGTAAGATCTATAATTCCTACTGTTTTGCCACTTTGAATGTGTTTGATTAATGTTCCTGCGCAGGAAATCTCTATATCATCTGGATGGGCTGCGAATGCTAAAATATCTACTTTCATATCATTGATTGTTCGCTACAAAATTAAGCAATTCGATTGGTGTAAACAAAAAAAGGAATGCCAAATGACATTCCTTTATAATTCTCTTTAAAGAACATATTATTTTACGAATGAACGCTTTTCTTTGATTCTTGCAGATTTTCCAGTTCTTTCACGGAAGTAGAAAATACGAGCACGACGAACAGCACCTCTTTTCACAACTTGAACGTCTTCTAAGAAAGGTGAAGAAATAGGGAAGATACGTTCAACACCTACGTTTCCAGACATTTTACGTACTGTAAAAGTCTCAGTAGTTCCTTGACCTCTTCTTTGGATTACAACACCTTGAAACAACTGAGTACGCTCTTTGTTTCCTTCCTTAATTTTGTAAGAAACGATGATAGTATCTCCTGCTGCGAAAGTAGGAAGTTCTTTGCGCTCTACCAATTCGTTTTGAATCTCTCTGATAATTAGATTATTGCTCATGTCTTTAAATTTCTTTCTTTGTTCTGTCCGTCGAAACGGGGTGCAATATTACAACAATTTTCTTAAATAACATACAAATAGTAAAACTTTTTTTTTAAAAAGCTAAAATATTACCATTTGATGCTGCAAAATTACAACTTTTATTATATTTAACGTCCAAAATTGATTTTTTTTTATTTCTATGAAGGATAAATTAATAATAGGTCGGAAGGAAATTGCTGATTTGCCTTCTTTTCAATTGTATAATAAAATAATGAAAATCGATACAGGTGCTTACACTTCTAGTATTGATGTTGTGTCTAGTGTGTTAAAAGACAATGTGTTGCATGTGCAATTTGTGGAAGATGGTCCAATTGTTACTTTTTCTACGTTTAAAATGAAGCGAATTAAAAGTTCAAACGGGGTGGTGCAAGAACGATTTGTTATTGATGGAGTAATTGAAATTGGTGGACAACAGATTCATACGCCTTTTTCGTTGACAGATAGAAGTGGCATGAAATATCCTATATTATTAGGTAGAAAATTTTTGAATAAACGTTTTTTAGTAGATACGAGTAAAGTAAATCTGTTAAAAACGACTTAAAAAATGAATTTATATTAAAAATAAGTAGTAACTTTATAAAAAATTAAAATACAATGAAACGACCAGTTTACTTAGTTCCAATGGATTTCTCAGCAGTTTCAATTGAAGCGCTTCATACTGCTATTGGTTTAGCAAAATACAACAATGGTTCTATTTTAGCTCTAAATGTTGTGAGCAAAAAAAATGAACGTGAAGAAGCAAGAGCTACTTTTAAAACGATAGTAGAAAAATTACCTGCTGATGCGCAAGAAATGATTGAAACAAAAGTGTTAATTGGTAACATCTATGAAGATATTGCTAAAACGGCAGAAATTATCGGTGCGAGCCTTATTGTAATGGGGACAAAAGGTGCTAAAGGTATGCAGAAATTGTTCGGTAGTCATGCGTTAAAATTGGTAAACAGTACTTCTGTTCCTTTTGTCATTCAACAAAAAGGAAGTGAATTGGAAGATATTAATACCATTGTAATGCCGTTTAATTTCGAAAAAGAAAGTATTCAAATTGCTAATTTTGCTGGTTACATTGCTAAACAATTTGATGCGACTATTCACTTAGTAGGAGCACACGATAAAGACGAATGGTTGAAAGGAAAAACGTATTCAAATCAAACGATTATTCGCAAGTTTTTTGATCACCATGCTGTGAAGTACGAAATCGCAAACTTAGGAAGTACTAAAAATTACATCAAAGATTTATTAGATTATACCGACAAAATCAATGCGGATTTAATTGCGTCTTCATTCTTTGTGGACACTATGATGCCAACAATGAACTCTTTTGTTCAAGAATTAATCGAAAATGATCGCCAAATTCCAATTTTAACAGTCAATTCTGAAGAATTAACCGTTTCTTCAAACTTATCTTTCATGACAATTTAATGTTGGACTTGTTGGGCAGTAAGACTTGTTTTAGAATATAAAAAAAGGACGTGCGACATTCGAACGTCCTAAACCTAAACTAAAAACAAATAAAAACAATGTAATTGTTTGCTATGAAACTTGCTCAAATCTACTGATTTGTAACATTCAAAAATGAAAATAAACTTGAAGTGTTGCAATCATTGATTAAACGGTTGCGTGATTTTGATTATATGGGAAAGAAAATTGGTATTATCGCTTTTTTAATTGTCGGCGCCATGCTTTTGTACTTAAAGCGTAGTGAAATTATGTTTTTATTGCGTGGCGGACAAAAGACAATCAATCAAACGGAGGTGAAATTGCTGATAACCGAAGATTTATCGGTAGAAGAAATGGCTCAATTTTTAATTGAAAAAGGAATTTTAGAATCTCCTAAATCGTTTGTTCGTGAGGCTAAAAAAATGAACATCCAAGATGGCGATTTTGATGCCGGCAAATACACTATTTTGTCGGGGACTAAAATTAAAAGCTTAATCAATGGCTTTACTCGTGCTGAAAATGGGCATGGAAAGAACGAGGAAAAAGTGAAAATTATTTTTAATCGTTGCAAAACAATAGAAGATATTGGAATGAATATCGCTAAATGTATTCAAGCAGATAGTACCTCGATAGTTGAATATGTAAATAGCCCAACAACTTTGCAAAAATATGGATTTACAAAAGCACAAATACCTGCTTTGTTCTTACCTGATGAATATGAAATGTATTACGATACGAATGCGGAGGAGTTTGTATCTTTTATGGCGGAACAGTTCAAATCTTTTTGGACAGACGAGCGCAAGTCTAAATTGAAAGCAATAGGCTTGGAGTTTCCTTCTCAAGCTGCAACCTTGGCTAGTATTGTTTACAGCGAACAAGGGAAGGTGAGTGAGGAATGGCCTATCATTGCTCGTTTGTATTTGAACAGGCTGAAACAAAATATGAAATTGCAATCGGATCCTACGTTTAAATTTTGTTGGGGTAGTGAGTTAAACAATGTGCAACGCCTTAGAGCAAAACACAGGGATATTGATTGTGAGTATAATACTTATAAAATCAATGGGTTGCCTCCTGGACCCATTGCGATTGTGCCAGCAAAAGTGATTGACTCTGTGTTAAGTCCAGATTCTAACAACTTTCTTTTTATGTGTGCCAAGCCAGATTATTCAGGTGAACATAATTTTACTCATTCGGATGTAGTGCATGTCCGCAATGCTTCTGAATACCAAAAATGGCTAACTAAAGAAGGTAAAAAATAGAAAAAATAGCTTTTTTGGAACCTTTTTTGCTGTATTACGAATAAGTAATAAGGTATGAAACACATCTTGTATATTGTATTTCTCTTTTTGGGAAGTTTTGCGTCCTACACTCAGTCTTTAGCTGGTACGTGGAAGGGAAGTTTTTACCCACAAGGTTCTAGCCCTGATAAGGGAAAGATTATGTATCTTTCAATGCCTTCTTTAGAAGCGAATTTTTCGGTGAAAATTAGAAATGAAGTGCTGGATTCAGAAGATTTTGCATTGAAACAAGCCAAAGGGACAAAAAAAGGAGTGAATTCGTTTGATTTGACTGAAACAGTGGTGTATAAAAAGGCTAGCGGTTCTCGAACAAATTGGTGTCGTTTACAAATGCAATTGACTTATAACCAAGAGACAGGGTATATCACTGGGACTTATACTAGTTCGGAATGTCGCAATTTTATTGGCCTTGTAATATTGTATCGAGATAAAGTTTCCTTTCCAGAAGATATTGTCAATGAAGAATCGCAACATTGGTTGAATGTATTAACGAATGACTTAAAAAAAGGACTCAATGCTCCTGAAATTCGCGAAAAAGAACGAAAGAATTTTGTGTTTCAACCGATTTATTTTGATTATGATAAATCAGACATTCGGCCTGAATTTCACGATTTTTTAAATAGAATGATTCATGTGATTGAAGGACATTCAGACTTGCGTGTAAAAGTAACAGGACATACCGATTCAGACGGTTCAGACCAATACAACGATGGGTTGTCACAACGGAGAGCAAAGGCCATTGTTGATTATTTCGTAGCCAAAGGATTGACTGCTGATCGTTTGGAGTTTGATTTTAAAGGAGAAAAAAAACCTGTAGATACGAATTCAACTTCAGAGGGACGTCAAAAAAACCGACGAGTGGAATTTCAGTTTATTTAATCCACATTAATTTTTCTCGTTCAACTTTCATTTTTAAGAATCCAAACACCACGTGAATCATATTGCCATTGATTTCTTCAACTGTTCCCGATTGTCTAGTGGAAATCAATTTTACTGTTGAACCAACAACGATTTTATCTTGTTGATACTCGTCTTTTTGCGGTGGAGCTTGCTTGGCTTTTTTAACTGTTTTTGCAACAGCAGTTTTGAGTTTTTCTTTTCGTTTAACGTCCTCAATTTTACCTTTTTCTACAGCTAAGAATTTCTTTATCTCTTCAAACAAAGGCGTATTGGCATCTTTTTTACGAGAACCAGTGACGTATCTATCGATATAGTTTTGCATTTTTTTACCCAAAATCAACCACTTATTGTTTTTGTCGATCAATTCATTTTGAGTAGCTAATTTTTTCTCCAATTGCGCTTTGCGTTCCAAGAAATAAGTACGAGCTTCATCTGCTGCTTCTTGGGCATTTCTATGTTCTTGATTGAGCTTTTCGAAGTAATTTTTTTCTTTTTGTAAATCGCTTAACAATCGGTCCATTTTTACTTTACGTTCATCCAATCTTAACTTAGCTTCTTCAATTATTTTGGTGGAAATGCCATTGATTTGTGCTACTTCGAAGGTGAACGAACTACCTGGTTGACCAGGGTTAAATTTGTATAAAGGTTCTAATGTTTCAGTGTCAAACAACATACAACCATTGATTGCTTGGGGCAACTGATCTGCTTTGAGCTTGATATTGGAATAATGTGTTGTAATGACGGCAAAACAATTGGTTTTATACAATTCTTCAAAGAAAACTTCTGCTAGTGCACCGCCAAGATCAGGATCTGAACCAGTACCAAATTCATCCAATAATAACAAGGTGCGTTTGTTTGTATGTTTCAAGAAATACTTCATCCTTTTTAAACGGTAAGAATAGGTACTGAGTTCGTTTTCGATGGATTGATTGTCGCCAATATCTGAAAGAACTTGTTGAAAGAAACAAATTTTACTATTTGGATGAACAGGAATTAATAATCCCGCTTGAAGCATAATTTGTAAAAGTCCAATTGTTTTGAGTGTTATACTTTTTCCCCCTGCATTTGGTCCAGAAATAACCAGCATACGCGCTTTTTGCGTAAGATGAATACGTTGAGGTAATGTTTTTTTACCAATTAATTGGTTGTTTTTCCATAAAACAGGATGAAAAGCATCAATTAGTTCAACGTTCATTTGACGAACAATACCAGGCAATACGGCATTTAATTCAAGTGCTAGTTTCGCTTTTGCGTGAATGAAATCTAACTGAGTCAGCGCTAGTTGATAAGCTGTAATTAAGGGGAAAAAAACTTGTAATTCAGCTGTTAAAACTTTTAAAATGCGGTAAATTTCTTTGCGTTCTTCGTCAATTTGGAGTTCTAATTCATTGTTTAATTCAATGTTTATTTGAGGTTCAATGTAAACCAAACTACCCGTTTTACTAGATCCAACGACATTTCCCGAAACAGATCGCTTGTGAGAAGCCAAGACTGTGAGTACACGCCTATCGTTGTAAAATGTTTCTTTGGTATCACCCAATGCGTTTTCTCGCATGAGTTTTTTCATTTCTTTATCAAAATTGCGATTGATTTGAATGCGCAAACGTTTAATTTCTGCACGTATTTCTGTCAATAATTCCGAAGCAGAATCTTTTACTTTCCAGGTTTTATCAAAAACAGCTTCAATTTTTTCGATGATTTCTGTTGTGTATTCGATTTCTGAAAATAATTCAGACAATAGAGGGAAATCTTTTTCACGTTTGTTATAGAAATAAACCAGTTGATTACAAAGGTCAGAAGCTTTGCTCAATCGATAGAAACCTTCTTGTGTTAAAACAGCATTTTTAATGGGCAACAATTTCAATTCAGCAGTAAGTTCTTCAAATTGAAGACTAGGAAACAATTCTCCCGATTTAAAAATTTCTACGAGTTCGTTTGTAATTAACAGTTCTTTTTCTACTGAAGAAAAGTCATTACTAGGTTGCAATAAGCTGATTTTAGTTGCAGCTGTTGGACCAATAGCGTATTTTTCTAACCACTGAATAATGGTTGGAAACTCCAAATCGTGTAATGTTTGTTGATCGAATGAATGTTGCATGTGCAAAGGTAAGGAGTAAAATTGAAAAATAACCTTTCAATTTAGTGATTGTAACAATTATTTTTTTACTTTTACACTAACATATAAATAATGAAACTATGAAAAAAATAATTCTTACAGCAGCATTGTTTGCTTTTACGTTATCTGCTAAAGCGCAAGGTTTTTACACTTCATTAGACTTTGGTTATGGCTTTGGTACATCAACAACGAATTTAGGAAAAGAAGAATACAAAGATTTTTCATTCTCTGGAGAGAATACGTCATACGAAAAACAATTATATGGAACAGTTGGTGGAGGGTTAAATATGACTGTAACGCCAGGGTACATGATTTCTAAGAATATTGGAGTTGAATTAGGAATTAATTATTTTATTGGAGCAAATACATTGGTTCAGAAAATGGAATCATCGTTGGATGGTTTGTATAAGAATACCCATGCTCATTCCAATCAATTGCGTATTATTCCAAGTGTGGTGATAAATACAGGAGGTGAAAAGTTGTATGGTTATGCAAAAGCAGGTTTGGTACTACCTGTTTATGGTTCTACTAAAGGAATTGTGCAAGCTTCTCAATACAACAGTGGAGCTGTAGAGAAAATTGATGTTGAAACGACAACAAAAGGGAATATTTCTTTAGGATTTAGAGGTGCATTGGGTATCGGTTATCAATTTACCAAACTAATCTCTTTGAATTTTGAGGTTTACCACACAAGTTTGACGATTAAACCAAAATCACGTACAATTGATTCGTATAAAATTAATGGAGTAGAAGTGAAAGATCAGTTGAATACTTATTCCAATGAGTTGGAAATTGAATACGTAGATAAAATTGATAACACATCGAATAATCAAGGGTATAATCCAAATTATGATCCTAACAAGGCGAAAAACGACTTGCCAACAAAAGCTAATTTTAGCCAATTTGGATTTTCTTTAGGAGTGAAGTTTAGCTTCTAAAGAAAAACGATTTATTTAAAAAGGGTTGGTTGTTTATAGGCAACGAACCCTTTTTTTGTAGTGAGAATTAAAAATGTTTTGAAAAATAACGAAATACTAAAAAATAGTTGTATCTTTGCACCCTTAAATAATTTATTATTAACCGGAGTTTCGAACTCCAAACAATAAAAACAAGATGGCAACACGTATTAGATTGCAAAGACATGGTAAGAAAGGAAATGCTTTCTTCCACATTGTAGCTGCTGACAGCAGAGCAAAAAGAGATGGTAAATTCATCGAAAAATTAGGAACTTACAATCCTAACACAAACCCTGCAACAATTAACATCAATTTTGATCGTACATTGTATTGGGTACAAGTTGGTGCTGAGTTAACAGACACTGCAAGAGCTATTCTTTCTTACAAAGGAGTTTTGTACAAAAACCACTTAATTAAAGGAATTGCTAAAGGTGCTTTAACAGAAGTTCAAGTTGAAGAAAAATTCAACAAGTGGTTGGAAGAAAAAGAAGCTAAAATTACAGGTAAAGCGGATGGATTAGCTAAAGCAAAAGCTGACAAAAAAGCAGAAGCATTGAAAGCAGAAGCAGTAGCTAATGAAGCAAAAGCAAAAGCTATTGAAGCTAAAAATACACCAGAACCAGTAGTTGAAGAAACTGAAGCTGCAACTGAAGAAGAAGTTGCAACTGAAGAAACTGATAACACTTCTGAAGAAGAAACTTCAGCTGAATAATTAAAAAATCATTTTAAATGAATAAGGCAGATTGCTTTCATTTAGGATATGTAGCGAAACTTCACGGATTTAAAGGTGAAGTTTCGCTTTTTTTGGATGTTACCAATCCAGAAGATTACGCATCCTTAGACGCTATTTTCGTTGAAATTAACGGACAATT
The DNA here is from genome assembly GCA_964580465.1 of uncultured Fluviicola sp. GTDB lineage: Bacteria > Bacteroidota > Bacteroidia > Flavobacteriales_D > Crocinitomicaceae > Taishania. The sequence continues at coordinate 10,974 of CAZOKJ010000039.1, forward strand.
AACTCCTTTTTTTATTCATCAATTGAAATTGAAAAACAAAGGATTTGCTGCTGTTAAATTAGAGGGAATAGATACTGAGGCGGATGCTCGACTATTACTGAGAAAAAATGTTTACTTGCCTGCTTCTATCTTGCCTGAGTTAAAAGGTACTCATTTTTATGACCATGAAATTGTCGATTTTACAGTGATAGATGCTGTTCATGGCGACATAGGTAAGGTTGTACAAGTGATTGATTTAGCTGCCAATCCGTTGTTGCAAGTGGATAAAGATGGTGTGGAAATTTTAATTCCGCTCCAAAATAACGTTGTACAAGAAGTAGATCGAAAAAATAAGGTTTTAAAGGTGACAGCACCTCCAGGATTGGTTGAACTTTATTTAGGTTAATTAACTTGCAAAAATTCCAGTTTAAATACTTTGCTATTCAACAAGAAAACTGTACGTTAAAAGTAGGTACAGATGCTATGCTGCTAGGAGCTTCTCTGTTTCCTAATTGCTACTTTCATATCTTGGATGTAGGAACTTCTTCTGGCGTGTTGGCTTTAATGGCTAAACAATTAAACCCTTTAGCAAGCGTAATGGCAATCGATATTGATGCTGCTGCTCTTAAAGATTGTCGAGCCAATTTTATGCACTCACCATGGAATCAAGATTTGCATTGTATAGAACAAGATGTATTTGCGTTCAATCCCCTGATTCATTTCGACTGCGTTGTTTGCAATCCTCCGTATTATGAGGATGGATTATTGTCTGCTGACACACGTGTAAATAGAGCGAAACACGCACAAAATTTTTCGTTGGAAGAATTGTTTCAAAAAGTTAAAAAAATACTTACTCCTGATGGTGATTTTTGGCTTATTTTGCCTTATGAAACGAGTCAGAAATGGTTGGATTACGCACTTTCTTTAGGTTACCAATTAAAATTGCAAAAAATAATTTACAGCAAAGAAAACAAGCCCGTTCGAATGATATTTGCTTTCACTTTAGCCCGCATAGACGTGCCAATTTACGAAGAATTAACCATTCGAAATGAAGATAATTCTTACCACGATGAATACAAACTGCTGACAAAAGAATTTCATGGGAAACCATTGTAAATATAGGTGTACACTATGTAATTATGTCAGAATTATTCTAAGATAGAACAAAAGATACACAAGAAGAGGTTGCACTTTCGAGCAACCTCCACTTATCTATTCACTAAAATTATTTATACAGCGACATTGTGCTCTCTTAAAGCATCATTCAAAGACGTTTTTAAATCCGTTGAAGCCTTGCGTTTACCAATAATTAAAGCACAAGGAACTTGGTATTCACCAGCAGGGAATTTTTTTGTGTACGAGCCAGGAATAACAACACTTCTTTCAGGAACATAACCCTTCATTTCTACTGGTTCATCTCCTGTTACGTCAATGATTTTTGTAGATTGTGTCAACACCACATTTGCTCCTAAAACAGCTTCTTTTCCAACTCTTACGCCTTCCACAACGATGCATCTTGAACCTATGAAAGCATTGTCCTCAATGATAACTGGAGCAGCTTGAAGAGGTTCCAACACACCACCAATACCAACGCCTCCACTTAAGTGAACATTTTTGCCAATTTGAGCACAAGAACCAACAGTTGCCCACGTGTCCACCATTGTTCCAGCATCAACATAAGCACCAATGTTGACATAAGAAGGCATCATAATAACACCAGAAGCAACAAAGGCACCATAGCGTGCAATTGCATGAGGAACAACACGAACACCTAATTCAGCATAATTGCGTTTTAAGGCCATTTTATCGTGAAATTCGAAAGGACCAACTTCAATTGTTTCCATTTGGCGAATAGGGAAATACATCACAACAGCTTTTTTAACCCATTCATTTACTTGCCAAGAACCGTCAGCTAATGGTTCTGCAACGCGCAAACGCCCTTTGTCAATGTCTTCAATTACCTGATTGATTGCTTGAATGGTTTCGTTTTCTTTTAATAATTCTCTGTTATCCCACGCGGCTTCAATAATTGCTCTCATGTTTAATTAATTTTTGAAGGTAAAGATACGATAAATATCGCAGTTTATTCCTTATTTCTTTTGTACAAAATTTGTTTTATCGATTTATAGTCTATAATTTTACACAATAGCTTAATGAAGGAAATATGGAATCCATTCCAACAATAATTGAAAAACAACGCCGATTTTTTGCTTCCAACAAAACAAAGGAATATTCTTTTAGAATTGAGCAATTAAAAAAGCTAAAAGAGGCTATTCTTCAACAAGAAGAGCAGATTCAAAAAGCATTGTTGTTGGACTTGAACAAAAGCAAAGAGGAAGCCTATTTAACTGAAATCGGCATTGTTATTAGTGAAATAGATTTTCACCTCAAACACTTAAAAAAATGGATGAAATTAAAAAAGGTTAAAACTCCTTTGTTTTTGCAACCTTCAAAAAGTCACATTCAATATGAGCCGCTGGGAGTTGCATTGATTATTTCTCCGTGGAATTATCCATTCCAATTAGTGTTTAGTCCTTTAATTGGAGTCATATCAGCTGGTTGTTGTGCTGTAATAAAACCTTCGCCTGAGGCATCCAACACGGAAAAATTAATGGCAGAGATGGTCCGCACATTGTTTCCTGAAGAATATATTGCCATGGTAACAGGTGGCGTAGAAACAGCGAATGCCCTGTTAAGCCATCGTTTTGATATTTTATTTTTTACGGGGAGCACACGTGTTGGAAAAATAGTTATGCAAGCTGCAGCACAGCATTTGACGCCTGTAGTTTTAGAATTGGGAGGAAAGAGTCCATGTATTGTAGATAAAGATGCTAATTTAGCTTTGTCAGCTAAGCGAATTGCTTGGGGAAAGTTGATGAATGCAGGACAAACATGTATTGCACCAGATTACATTTATGTTCATTCATCGGTTAAACGTGAATTTATAACTTTATTTAAAGAACAGCTACAAGCGTTTTGGGATAAAAAGCAAGAAAGTCATTTATTTTACGGAAAAATAATCACTGAATCGTCATTGAAGCGATTAACGACTTACTTGGATGAGTTGAATATCAAAGATTATACGGTAGATGAGCAAGTTTTGCAACCTATTGTTGTTGAAAATCCTACATTGGAAAGTCAATTGATGCAAAACGAGCTGTTTGGTCCTATTATGCCTATTTTGACATTTACTTCCATTGATGAGGTGATTGCAACAATTCAACAAGAAGAAAAGCCCTTGGCTCTTTATTATTTTGGGATAAAAAACGCACAAAAAGTTCAAAAAAACACGAGTTCAGGATCCTTTTCTCACAATGATACGATTATGCACATTGCCAATCCCTATTTGCCATTTGGTGGAGTAGGAGCGAGCGGAATGGGAAGTTATCATGGAGAATATAGTTTTAAAGCGTTCAGCCATTCAAAAAGTATTTTTTATACACCAACGTGGATTGATTTACCTTTTAAATATCCTCCTTTTAAATGGTTTAAAATGGTGAAAAAACTTTTATAGGCGAGCGAAATGTACAGTGTGAAAGCTAATAATTTTACTTCGTGCGTTAAGGCAGATGTTGTTTATTTGTATTCCTGTTCATTTATTTAAAAGTTCCATTGTTATCTGTTCTAGTTATAAAAATCAAATCATTGTATTGGCCTGTAATTAGGTTGTCGTTATTATTGTCTTTTATTAGATTAACTCCTCTGCTACTTGATAGATTGCCAAATTTCTTAAACCAAAGTTGATGGCCGTTTTGATCTGTTTTTAAAAGAATGCCATTTGTCTGACCCGATGAAATATCAAAGCTAGCACCTGTAATTGTGAATGTACCATCACTGTTTTGTTTAATTGAATTACCTTCTTCTGATAGGTTGTTTTCTCCGAACTCTTTTTCCCAAATTACATTTCCTATATTATCAGTTTTTACAACCAATAGTTGATTGTAACCATTTACAGTGTGTTTTCCACAAGTCATGAGATCTCCGTTTGATATTACATTTTTCGCAATTAGCGGAACAGCATTCTTATGCTCAAAAATGAAGAAATTAGAGCAAAAAAAGCGTTTTTAGGAGTGATTTTACACTGAAAAACAACAAAAACACTTAAAAAACGGTTGAAATTCATTTGTTTTAGACCAAAACCACTGAAAGACTAATCGAAATTTCCTTTGCAAAAAGCAACAAATTTTATTGAAAACACATAGCGAAAAAATAACCGCTACGCTTCGTTCAACACGGAGTTAAGCCGACGTTCCGCTAGGGCTAAACGTCGTTTAAGTCTTACATGTTGGCTGTAGTTCTATTTTATTTCTGCTTTTCCTAATAGTTTAGAAGCTAGTATTCCTCCAGCTAAGGATACTACAATTACTCCCAAGGATAACCATTCGGAGATTTCTATTTGATGAGAGATTATCATCTTTATACCAACAAATAGCAAAATTACAACCAAGCTATAGTTGATGTACTTGAATTTCTTTAACATACCCACAACTAAAAAGAACATAGATCTTAAGCCCATTATTGCAAGAATATTGGAACTGAAAACGATGAATGGGTCAGCAGTAATTGCTAAAATTGCAGGAATACTATCTATCGCAAAAAAGACATCTGTCAATTCTATTATTATGAGTGTTACAAATAATGGAGTAACATATTTGACGCCATCTTTTACAATAAAGAACTTATCGCTTTCAACTGTTGTGGCAACAGGGTAAACTTTAGCAATCCACTTATAAATTTTAAATTCGTGAGGGTCTTTTTGTTTGCTGTGACTGAACAACATTTTAAGAGCTGTTAAGATTAGAAATACGCCAAAAACATAAATCATCCAACTGAATTTTGTAATGAGTGCTACTCCAAAAACAATCATCAAGGCTCTAAAAACGATTGCCCCCAAGACTCCGTAAAAAAGTACTTCGTGTTGATACTTTTTAGGTATGGCAAAAGAAGAAAAGATAAGCGCTATGATAAAAATATTATCAACACTCAAGGAAAGTTCAATCAAATACCCTGTTATGTATTTTAATACAGCATTTGTAGGTGTTAAATTTGTAGGATTTGCTATCCAATTATTTGCAAAAGCCAAATAAATTATTCCTGAAAACAATGTTGCAAGGGTTATCCAAACACTTGTCCAAATGGCTGCTTCTTTTGTTTTAATTTCGTGAGGATTGCGGTTAAAAACACCCAAATCTAAAATTAAAGCAAAAACTACTACTGCAATAAATATTACCCAAACTATCATTAATTATACTTTAAAATTGGTTAAAAATCAAATAAATCACCTAAAAAACTCTTTTTCTTTTTATAATAATGATCTTTATCAGAATAATATCGTTCCTTATCGCGATCATTGTTTCTTTGAGGAGTTGACGTTTGTTGAATAGAACGCTCGATTATTTTATCGAGTTCGCCACGGTCAAGCCATATTCCGCGACAATCTGGGCAATAATCAATTTCAATTCCGTTACGGTCAGCCATTGTAAGGCTTACATTACAATTTGGACATTTCATAATCTTGACTTATTTAATTTAATTATCAATTTTTATAAAATCACCATCCATTGTAAATACCAAGTCTAAACCATTATTTAAATTTATTTCCTGGTGTTTTTTCTCTAACTGCCATTCCGTAATAAAGTTATCAGGGAAGTTAACATCAACATATTGGCTGATTTTTGGATGAATAACACTCTCTGGAAGTTTGGAGAGTGCTTCAATACTAATAATTTCCTTTTTCCTATTAAACTCTAAATTTATATTTTCTTCCAAAATCACATCATAAGTTTTAGTTGTCATATCAACATCCTTAACTACTTGAAGTATTTTTTTATTTGGAAAATGCGTTGAAACATAATCCGAAATCTCGGTTGGAATTTGAGAAGAGGATAAAATTGTTTCTTTATCGCAACTTACTAGCGAAAAAAATATAACGCTAAGTGCTATTATTGAAGTTATTATGTTTGCTTTCATTTTATTTATTTTAATTGTTAATTCTTATAAATTTTCCTTTGAGTGAGAATTCAAGTTCAATTCGTTATCTAATTTAATTTCTTGATGGGTTTTATCTAATTCCCATTCAATGATGTAGTTATTAGGATAATTCGCCTTAATATAATCACCAATTTTTGATGGAATTACACTTTCAGGAAGCTTCGATTTGCTTTCAATACTTTCGATATTATTTTTAGCGTCAAAGCTCAACTTGATATTTCCATTCAGATGAACATCATATTCTTTTGTCAATCCTTCATAGTCTATTTTAGTTTTTACTACTTCAATGTTTGGAAATGTTCACCTACCTATTGTTGGATTTCAACTGGCACTTCTGCGAAAGGCACTACCTTGTCTTGTGCAAGTACAGATACAGATGTTGTTAACGCAAAAGCAATTAACAGACTTTTAAATAGGATTAATCTTTTTCATCTTTTTATACTTAAAATTTTGCTACTCTTTAATTGGATTTTCACATACTCCATTTTTTATGTTACAAATTTTATTTAAGGCTTTATATCCTCTTTTTTATTCAAAAACAATTTAATGATTACAGGTGCGGTTACAAATAACACCAGACTGATTATTACATATTCTAAATTTCTTATAACCCAAGGATTGTTACCTAAGATATATCCCAGAGAAACAATAACCCCCACCCAAACGATCGCTCCGACAACATTGCAGATTGCAAATTTTTTATAGTTCATTCCTATTGTACCAGCTATAATAGGTGCAAAAGTTCTAACGATGGGTAAAAATCGTGCAATAGCAATAGCAAATCCGCCTCGCTTCTCATAAAAGTTGTGCGCAGTTTGAACGTGTTTTCGTTTCAAAAACCAAGTGTCTTCTTTTCTGTTTACGATATGTTTGAATTTATTGCCAAACCAATATCCAAAGAAGTTTCCAAGAATTGTTGACCCTGCAAACAAAGCCATCCAAAATAGTAGGTTGAAAATTTGATTATCAAAAGGATAAGGTGTTTCATTGGCAGAAGCAATCACCATTCCGGAGATAAATAAAAGTGGGTCTCCCGGTAGGAAAAAACCAATTATTATTCCAGTCTCAATAAACAAAATTAGCAAGACTAAATATAATCCGCCATTACTCATTATCCAATCAGGATTTGTTAGGTGTTGAAAGAATTCCAAAAGAACCTCCATTATTTTTTAATTTATTTAAGCCAACAAAGATAATGATAATTTTTTAAATGATAGTAATACTATCATAAAAAAATGTAAAACTTTTTTGTAGCTTTGCAAAAAGGAATTTCAAAAAAAATGATGTATCAATTCAAAATAAAAATGAACAAAGATTTATATCTTCGGAACCCTGAAGAAACTGAACTAGGTAGAAGGATTTTGAAACATAGTGTAGAGTTAATTTATAAATTGGGATTTGAGGAGTTTAACTTTAAAAAACTTGCTACAGAAATTAATTCAACGGAAGCGGGAATCTATAGATATTTTGAAAATAAGCAAAAATTGTTAATATATATTACTGCTTGGTATTTTGGATGGGTTGGTTTTCAGATTAGTTTTCAAACTAATAATATAGAAGACCCTAAGGTTAAGTTACAAAAAATTATAACTTTATTATCTAACCCAATTGAAGATGACAAACAAACAAGTTATATAGATGAAAGCTTACTTCATCCCGTTATTGTTGCGGAAGGCTCTAAGGCATATTTAACAAAGCAAGTTTCAGCGAACAATAAATTGAATCTTTTTCAACCCTATAAAGATTTATGTTCATTGATAGGAAGTATTATTTTAGAGTGTAATCCTGATTATAAATATCCTAAATCATTAGCTTCTACAATTATAGAGGTAGCACATTTTCAAAATTTCTTTATGCATAACCTATCCTCACTTACTGATTTTACAAAAAAAGGAAATGAAACTGAAATAGTTGGTTTTTTAAATAATTTGGTTTTTTCAAGTATCGAAAGGAAGTAGTTGTTTGATTTTTTCTAGAATTACAGCTAGGGTTTTGGCAGCTTGACACAGTGGTGGATTTAGCTTCGCTGATTTTCAATTCGGAGCACAAAACTGTCAACCCAGCACAAAAGTTGATGCGAAGTAGAATGTTCAATTAACCACTTCACCCGCTATTGCCACATACACGCTGTTACCGGTTCGGTGTTCTTTTTCGTCCGTTGGTTTTTGGTCGGTTTTATCGAGCGTTGGAACAGACACACTCTTTGGCAAGCTTAGGTTTGAGCGATGGCTTGTGCTGCTTGGCAAACCGCTTACGGTTCACGAACACCTTTAAAATAAACCAACCGTGAGTAATTGTGTGACTGTTGGGCTGGCTATTCATTATTCTTCCTTTGTTATTGTTTATAATTGTCCTCCAACACCTTTAAACTTCTCAATAAACGCAACTAGCTTTTGAAAAACGTTTTGCTTCTTTGTCAAATACTGCGGATTTAATGGGCTCATTTTCGGCAAAATTGCGTTGAGTTCTGTTCCGTTTTCACTAGCATATTCTCGCTTTAATGAAGTCATTATGTAACGCCTCGCTTCTTCAATATTTAGATTTTCTTCTGTGATTAATTCCAATGCTTCTGCTTTCTGTTTGGCTTGAGCAAATTGGAAAAATGAATCTATAACATTCGCCTTGTCTTGAAGTGTGTCAAGGTCAGTCTCATTAATGAAATCTACAACCAAACTTTCTTTTGCTCTATTGCCAACACTTGCACGAATCACCCTGCGTATTTCAGTAATTAAAGTGTCTTTGTCCTTTGTCTTCTTATTATGTTCAAAGATTAGTTCAAGAATATAGTCAAGGTTTATCTCTTGTGATTTTAGCAAGTCCACCTCAAACACTACATCATCCCAATCTATGGTCGATTCTGCTGTTTCATTGCTGCTTTTTTCACGTCTTAACCAGTCACGTATGTCATTATAGGTAGAGCGGTAATCTTGTACAGTACGCTCATTGAGCAACTCAATGTTTTGCATTGCTGCAATGTCTTCATCTGTTATAAAATGAGCTTTTTTGAATTCTTCTACTGCTTCCGGGTCATTCTTATCTAATGCCTGAAATGCTTTAAGGTGGTTATATTCATCGTAATTCTGGAGTATGTTTTCTACTCTCAAATATTCTCCGAATAGTTTTGCAAATTCCTTTTTGTCTTTCTCTTTTACTATTTCGTCAGGGTTAGGAAATTTCTCATTCAACTCTTTCACTACTTCAACATAACCTCTGCGGGCTTCTCCTGTAACAATGTCTGTGAAGCCTTCTAAATATTCTTTGTAGCTCTTTTCAAGAACTACATTTTTGGTATTACTGTCTCCGAAAAGCGTAATGGCGTCAATGGTTGCTTTTTCTAAGTCACGGAATGTTACAATGTTTCCAAAGGTTTTTGTTGCATCGTAAATACGATTAGTTCTTGAAAATGCTTGAATTAAACCGTGATAACGCAAATTCTTGTCAACAAACAATGTGTTTAGAGTTGGAGCGTCAAAACCCGTTAGGAACATACCAACAACAATGATTAAATCAATTTCTTTGTTCTTTACACGTTTTGCAAGGTCGCGGTAATAATTCTGAAACTCATTGCTGTCAACACTATAACTGGTTCTGAACATGGCGTTATAGTCATGGATTGCTTTGGTTAAAAACTCTTTGGCTGTAACATCCATTGCAGAAGGCTCAAAAGTCTCGTCCACTATTTCACCTATTGCACTCTGTTCTTCGTTTGCTGCAAAGGAGAAGATTGTCGCAATTTTTAAAGGTTTGTCGCTCTCTTTTTGCAACTTGTTTAATTCTTCATAATACAATTTTGCAGCATCTACACTACTTACGGCAAACATGGCATTAAATCCTTTGTTGCTTCCTTGGTTTCGATGTGTTTTTATCCTGAAATTCTGTAAGATATATTGAGAAATTTCTTTGATACGAGCAGGGTGGAGTAAAGCTGTTTTGTTTTCTGCTGCACTCAGTTTTTTCTCGTCTTGTTCGGTTTCTATTTTCTTAAACTGTGGCCGAACATCATTATAGTCAACTTTGAATTTTAAAACTTTTTCGTCACGAATAGCATCCGTAATTACATAAGAATGCAGTTCTCGACCGAAAACACTTGCAGTAGTTTCAGCACCTAAGGCATTTTGCGGAAAGATAGGCGTTCCTGTAAAACCGAATTGATAGTATTTTTTGAACTTTTTCTTTAAATTCTTTTGTGCTTCGCCAAATTGAGAACGGTGACATTCGTCAAAAATGAAAACAACTTGCTTTTGATAAATTGCTAAATCACCCTCAGTTTTCATGAGGTTGTTTAGTTTTTGTATTGTAGTTACAATTATTTTGTTGTCATCCTTTTCAATATTTCTTTTCAATCCCGCTGTACTTTCTGAACCATTCACACTATCGGGAGAGAATCGCTGATATTCCTTCATAGTTTGATAATCCAGGTCTTTACGGTCAACTACAAAAAACACCTTGTCAATAAATTCTAATTGAGTGGCCAAACGTGCAGCTTTGAAACTTGTAAGGGTTTTGCCCGAACCCGTTGTGTGCCAAATGTAGCCACCACTTTCGGGTTTCGACCAATTTTTAGCTTGAAAGGAACTTTCAATTTTCCACAACATTCTTTCGGTAGCTGCAATTTGATACGGTCGCATAATTAAAAGTGTATCGCTTGTATCAAAAACCGAATAGGTGAATAACACATTTAACAATACTCTTTTTTCAAAAAATGTTGTCGTAAAATCTTTCAGGTCTTTAATCAGCGTATTGTCAGCCTTTGCCCAATTCATGGTAAAATCAAAGCTATTCTTATCACGCTTTATAGTGTTAGCAAAGTAACGGGTATCAGTACCGTTGGATATAACAAAAACCTGTACGTATCTAAAGAGGGAGTTATTACTGTTCAAGCTTTCTTTTGAATATCTGTGAACTTGGTTAAACGCTTCACGGATAGCAACACCACGTTTTTTCAATTCAACCTGAACCAATGGCAAACCATTTACTAAAATGGTTACATCATAGCGATTGGCATGAGAGCCTTTCTGTTCAAATTGTGAAATTACCTGTACTTTATTTCGGGTGACATTCTTTTTGTCAACCAAGTAGATGTTTTGAATATGTCCATCATCAAAAACGAAATCGTAAATATAGTTGTCGTGTATCTTTCTTGTTTTCTCAACAAGGTTATCGCTTGGCTTGTCCAAATATTCTTCTACAAAACGAGACCATTCGCCATCCGAAAATTCCATATTGTTCAGCGATTGCAGTTGCACTCTCACATTCGCCAACATCGCTTCCATTGTGTTCAGGTTCTTCGGATTTTCATACCCTTGATTGACTAGGTCTTGAATAAATTCCTTCTCCAGTGCTCCTTCTGTTTGATAAGCAGCAGGTGCTTCATTCACCTCAGAATATTTGGTGAATTTATCCAACACGATGAAGTTGTTTGATTCTGCTATGGTTTTATACATAATGGTTAATGATGAATGGTTAATGGTTAATGGTTAATGTTGGTTTTGGTGGTTTTGATAATTACCGTTATCAATTTTATAATCTCCACAGCATCAGCATTGATACTTTCAAATTGTTCAACACTTAAATAGTTGGTTTCTTTCAGAAGCTCAAGCCAATAAATAGTTTCGTTGATTTCCTTTTGAGCAATTGCCATTTTATGTTTGAAATCATTTTTTGTTTCAGCATGTTCAGCTTCTCTTATCATTGCTCCTACACTTGTGCCAGAGCGTAATAACTGCTTTGATAAAACAAATTCTTTTTTCTGCTCGCACAAATACTGATACAGCTTCACTATCCGCACCGCAAACCCAAAACTTTTACTCTTAACAATATTCTCTTTCACAATTGTTAATATTTTAAAATTTTAATCATTAATCATTTACCATTAAACATTAACAATTGCTCCCTATAATATTCATACTGCTTCTTCCTTAACTCAATCTCTTTTGGTAAGCCTTCGCTAATTGAGGTGGTGAGTATGTCGAATGTATCGAGGATAGTAACAATACGTTCTTGTTCTTCTAATGATGGAATGGGGATATTAATTTTTTCCAAAACACTTTTTGATAATCTTGGTATACTAGCCCTACGAACTTGGGACATAATTTTATGTTCTTGGGTTTGTAAGAAATAATAAACAAATCTGTTATTAAGATTATAAGGCGTTATGATATAAGTAACATCATCTGCTGCCCAAAAATCATAATCACTAAAACCAATTTCTCCTGCCGCACCTGCACATATTACAAAGGTTGTGTATGCTTTTACATTACTTTCGTGATAATATCCTAGTGGAGTCATTGCATTTTGATAAACAGCATATTTACCGGATTCTTCAAGTTGACTTTTTACCAAACGTCTTCCTCTTTGAAGAATAGCCACCTCTCCCAAAGTTTTCCATTCCACTTTTCCATTTTCAAAACTCAACAACTGCTCCCGATAATAGCTATACTGCTTTTTACGAGCTGTAAGCTCTGCTGTAAGCTCTGCTGTAAGCTCTGTAAATTTATCTAAAACACGAACAATTTCTTTTTGTACGGAAAGGGGCGGGATGGGGATTTGGAGGTTTTTTACAATCTGTGCATTTATGTTTGTTTGAGAACCTGCTCCAAGTGATTTAATATATTCATATCGACTTAACAAAAAATGGTAAACGTAGCGATAATTAGCGACTTCTTCATTAAGTTGAATATTAGCACAAGCTTGATTTGTGGCTAAAGGAATTTTATTAATTCCAACTTTTCCGACAGTTGCACCATACATTGCTACAATCACACAGTTTACAGGAATCATTTTGGCACTTGAGTTTTGTAGTCCTTCCTCAGTAATTTTAATTCCAGTGTCCCAAATATCTCCATAACCAACTTCTTGAGTTCGTAGCCAGGGGATATTGCCATTATAATATGACGAAGTGCCAGTATTTGGTGTACCACCTGAAGAAATTTTTATAGCAATTTCTCCAAGTGTTCTACATTCCACCTCAACGCCTTGTAATAATTTATCTAAATAACTCATGCCTTACCTCCTTTTTTTGCTTTTTT
>CAZOKJ010000040.1:0-21533 GCA_964580465.1 uncultured Fluviicola sp.
TCAAGTCGGTCAAATGTTTTTTGTATTGAATAGTCTTTGTTTTTGTATTCACTATTTGGAATATCAATAATGAAGTCCTGAAATGTTTTGTCGTTACTGGTACCTAATGAACCATAAATTACTTGAATACTTGTTGTGTCTTTGTCTTTGCAGTGTTCGCAATAGTGTTTTATTTCTTTTCTATTTCCGACTTTGTCCACATAGAAGTATTTGGAACCTGAGAGTCTTATAGAATTGCCTTTGACTGTAAATTTTGTCTTTAAGTGTCCGTTTTCTGGAATTCTGTAAATTCTCCATTTTCCGTCAAATTCTTTTTCTGCTCCGTCTAGCACTCCGTATTCAATAACTACTTGTCCTTTGTAGTTGTCAGGAATTAGAAAAATGTCATAGGAAGCACTGTCTTTTTCAAAAAGTCCGTAAAGCACAAGAAATGGTAAAAGTCCCCAAAATATCTGCCATCCAGTCTTTATGTTTTTAAATCCTATTGCAATTAAGATTTGTGTCAGACCTATACCGCATAAAATGAAAAACAAATAAGTCGGCCAGGCTTGTGATACAAACATTAAAATGTTCAGTCCGATACCAATAAGTAAAGTTATCAGTCCTGCCCAAAGCAATATTTTATTTGTTTGTCGTCTCATATACAATGCCCGCTAACTCTTTTATATCTTCAGTCAAAACTTCCCTTTAACCAATATTTTCGTTCTAAAGAGATAAAATGTTTCGCCTATTCATTGTACAATAATAATAAAAAAATTACAAATCATCAAAAGGACTTCTAATTTTTTCAATAATTTTTTGAGAAACGTGTGTATATATTTGAGTAGTATTGAGACTATTATGCCCTAAGAGCTCTTTAATTAAATTAATGTCCGTTCCATTTTCAACTAAATGGGTTGCATAACTGTGTCTTAACCAGTGTAAAGTCACAGGTTTTTTAATGTTTCCCTTTTTTAAAGCACTTTTTAGAATTAATTGCAAACTTCTTCCGCTATACTGTGTCCCAGGTTCTTGTCCTTCAAACAACCAAACTTTTGGGCGGTAAGCACGGTAATAATCTTCTATCATCTCCAAAATCTTCGGCGAAAGTGGTACATATCTACTAACCTCAGTTCGATTTATAAATTGATATTCTAATAAACTTATACGATTGTATGGTCTTTAATCAACGTTTTCCAATTTCAAAATATAAAAAAACGGTGCAGAAAAATCTACACCGTTCAATTAATATAACTAACGTTATTTTGACGTTTATTTCAATCTTTTTTCCAACGCGTTGTCGAACAATTCTTTTGCTTCGTGAACGAAACCGAAATGTTCACCGTCAACAACTAATTTTCCTTTAGTCACGTGCCCCAACAAAGTTGCTGGAACATCCACTGTTGAAATGTATTCGATGAATTGTTCTTCTGCATCTTCTGGTACAGTAACAACTACGCGGCTTTGAGCCTCACCAAACAAGAATGCGTCTAAACGAATTTCTCCATCTGCTTCAATGTCAAACCCTAAACCATTTGGCATAGACATTTCTACTAACGAAGTGTATAAACCACCGTCAGAAACGTCGTGTGCTGCGTTGATTAAGTCTTTTTGAATCAAGTCTTTTACCATTGCTTGTAAAGCAAACTCTTTTTCCAAATCAAAATGTGGAGCTGGAGAAGCTTTTACGCCATGGTAAGAATATAAATATTCAGAAGAAGCGATGTCGTTAACAGATTCTCCCAATAAGAAAATTAAATCTCCTTTTTGTTTGAAATCTAAAGTCATCACTTTGTTTTTATCTTCAACAATTCCAATCATACCGATAGTTGGAGTTGGAAAAACTGGCGTTTCAACACCATTCACAACTGTTTGGTTGTAGAAAGACACGTTACCACCTGTTACTGGAGTTTGGAACTTCAAACATGCAGCAGTCATCCCTTTAATTGCACCAACAAATTGCCAGTATGATTCTGGGTTGTATGGGTTACCAAAGTTCAAACAGTTTGTTACAGCACTTGGTACACCACCTGCACAAACAATATTACGAGCTGCTTCGGAAACAGCAATTGAAGTACCAACTTCTGGATCAGCATTTACATAGCGTGAATTACAGTCAACCACCATTGCTAATGCTTTGTCTGTTCCTTTGATGTTAACAACACCTGCGTCTGAAGGACGGTTAGTTGTCATTGTTCCGGCACCAACCATTGAATCGTATTGTTCGTAAACCCAACGTTTAGAAGCAATATTTGGATGTTGCAATAAGAAATCAGCCACTTCTTTCAAGTTTTCTGGTTCAGCGACTTGATCAATGTTGAATTTTTTAAATTCTTGATAGTAAGCAGGTTCTTTGTATTCTCTCTCATATTGAGGAGCACCACCACCTAATACCAATGATTCAGCAGGTACATCACCAACAATTTCTCCGTTCATAAAATAACGAACACGATCAGAGTCTGTTACCACACCAATTTGTTCAGCGTGCAAATCCCACTTATCAAAAATATCTTTTACAATTTGTTCTTTTCCTTTGTGAACCACAATCAACATACGTTCTTGTGACTCAGACAAAAGAATTTCATAAGGCAACATATTTTCTTGACGAGTTGGCACTTTGTCCAAATGAATGTCCATACCAACATTACCAGCAGCACTCATTTCACAAGAAGAACAAGTGATACCAGCTGCTCCCATGTCTTGCATACCAACAATAGCATCTGTGTTAGCCAATTCCATTGTTGCTTCTAACAACAATTTTTCCATGAATGGGTCCCCAACTTGTACAGATGGCAAATCGTTTGCAGATTCTTCTGTAATATCTTTAGATGCAAAGGCAGCACCAGCGATACCATCTTTACCAGTAGCAGAACCTACAATAAACACAGGGTTACCAGGTCCTTTTGCTTTTGCAGAAATAATTTTCTTTGTATCTACAATCCCTGCTGAAAAAGCATTTACCAAAGGGTTTGTGTTGTATGAATCATCAAAAAACACTTCTCCACCTACAGTAGGAATACCAAAAGCGTTTCCATAATCACCAATTCCTTTCACTACACCATTTACCAACCATTTTGTACGGTCTAAATCAACGTTACCAAAACGCAATGAATTTAACTGTGCAATTGGACGAGCACCCATAGTAAAGATGTCGCGGTTAATTCCTCCAACTCCTGTTGCTGCACCTTGATACGGCTCCAAAGCAGAAGGGTGGTTGTGTGATTCAATCTTGAAAGCACAGCCTAAACCTCCACCGATATCTACTAATCCAGCGTTTTCTTCACCTGCTTTTACCAACATGTGCGGACCATCTTTAGGTAGTTTTTTTAACCATAAAATGGAGTTTTTATACGAACAGTGTTCTGACCACATTACGCCATAAACTGCTGTTTCTGTAAAGTTCGGTGTACGGCCAAGAATCTCCTTAACCATCTCAAATTCATCTGCACGCAATCCTAAATCAATTGCTTGCTCAACTGTTGCTAATTGTTGTGTTGTACTTTCCATAATAAATTATCACGGTGCAAAAATAAGGATTTTATTAATCAAAACCTTGATTTATTGTTTTAATCTTTCAACATCTGTTGATAATCTCTTTTTCGCACCATTAACTGTTAGAAAATGATTCAAAAAATAAAGATACAACTTTTTATGATGACTAGAAAAACTAAATGATATTTTTCTTATTTTTGGCTATTCGTCAACATCGTTTTTTAATGAACAATTATGTGCATTCTCTTTTATTTCATTATTCTATTAGGTTCTTTTGCTCCGTCATTTGCTCAAACAAACGACCCTCTGCCTCGACATGAAAGTTTTACTGTGAAATCAAAAATTTTAAATGAAGAACGTGTAATTAACATTTGGATGCCGGATAGTTTCTGGTACGCCAAACGTTCAGAGCTTCCTGTGGTGTATTTATTGGATGGAGGTGTGGACGAAGATTTTGCTCATATTGCCAACACATTTTCTGAATTAATCGCTAAAAAAGAAATAGAAGCTATTGTTTTAGTGGGAATTGAAAACACGCAGCGCAGACGTGATTTAACAGGTGAAACATCAGTAAAAAAAGATAAAAAAATTGCTCCTATCGTCGGTAAATCAGCTGATTTTCGATTATTTATTGAAAAAGAGCTCATTCCAGCTGTAAAACAAAACTATAGACTAAGTAATAACAAAGGAATCATGGGTGAATCTTTGGCGGGTCTTTTCGTAGTGGAAACATTTTTACTGCAACCAGGTTTATTCAATTTCTACCTTGCTTTCGATCCTTCTCTGTGGTGGAATAATGGCTATTTAGCAAAAAACGCCTTTGCTCTCATTAACAACACACCTGAAAGAAATCAACAGCTATGGATAAGTGCTTCCAATGCAAAAGACATTTACAAAAACACACGAAAATTCAATCAACAACAAGCAAAAACTTTACCAAAAAAAGATCAATTTTTCTATTTTGAAGATAAAAAACAAACGCATTCGACTATTTTCAGAGCACATAAAGAACAAGCGTTGAAATGGGTACTCCCGTATAAATCAAACTCGAATTAAATCGTCATTTTACCATTCATTTGCTTTTTCGCAACATTGATCACATTTTCGTCTAACAAAAGAAAAAAAGCTTGTATTTTTGTTCTATGCACACAAATAAAAAGATATATTGGTTAGCACAATTTTTAGGATGGACGGGATATTACACCTTAATCTATCTTGCTGCTTATATCAATCGCCCTGAAGACTTAAATTCAAAGCTGATTGGGCAACTCTTTTTTATGACATTTATTTCCATTGGTTTGACTCACCTAATGCGTTTGTTTATGATTAAAAAGGGGTGGTTAAATGACAAATTAGTGGAACTTGTTCCAAAAATCGTTGCAATTTCCTTAGTCATTTCTATATCTATTCATTTTAGCTCCATGTTCTATGACGCTATTGTCAACAAAGAAAACAGCAATGTATTAGAATTGGGGCGAACAATTGTAAGTATTTTAGCTTGGTCACTCTTAATTATTTCGTGGAATGGTATTTATTTTACTTTTCATTTTTTTCAGAAATTGCGGCAAAAAGAACTTGACAATTTAGTGTTAGAAGCTTCAAAAAATGAAATCGAACTCAAAAACTTACGTTCACAATTAAACCCTCATTTTTTATTTAATTCGCTCAATTCCATTCGTGCGTTAACCGATATCAATCCAACACAAGCAAAAACAGCAATCACAACACTTTCTTCATTGCTTAGAAAATCCCTAATTTCTGGCAAACACAACCTCATCACTTTAGAGGAAGAACTCGAAATAGTTAGTAATTACTTGGAATTAGAACGAATCCGATTTGAAGAACGTTTAACAACTGAATGGAAGTTAGACCCTTCAATAAATAGTTTTTTAATCCCTCCTTTTTTAATACAAACGTTAGTTGAGAATGCTATTAAACACGGAATTTCTCAACAACTTGAAGGAGGAAAAATAATCATTGAAACAAAAAAAACACCTGCCAACGTGATGATTAGAATAACGAATACAGGAACTATTGGTGGCAACTCAGAAACAGGAATAGGAATTAGCAATACAGAGCGAAGACTTGCTATACAGTACAACAACAAAGCACATTTTTCATTGATACAAGAGAATGAAAACGTTGTGGCTCAAATACAATTTGATCATGAGAACAATTAAAACCATCATTGTCGATGACGAACGTTTGGCTCGAGAAGAGTTGAAATCCTTACTCAAACAGCATACTTTTATCGAAGTTATTGCTGAGGCCAAAAACGGAATAGAAGCGATTGGCTTAATAGAAGAGCATCAGCCAGATTTATTGTTTTTAGACGTCAACATGCCTGGAATGACAGGATTTGAGTTACTCAAACAACTTGAAATCATACCCATGACCATTTTTGTGACGGCTTATGATGAATTTGCTGTTAAGGCATTTGAAGTGCAAGCTTTGGACTATATTTTAAAACCAATAGAACCCCAGCGATTAGAAGAAGGGGTATTCAAAGTTCTCAAAAAATTCGGCGAAAACTTGGAAGACAACGAAGAAGAAGTTGAACCTTTGGAGTTGAAAGAATTGGGTAATGATGATTCAATTTTAATAAAAGACGGTGAAAGAATGTGGTTTATTGAGTTGTCAAAAGTGCGATTATTTGAATCAGAAGGTAACTACGTTAAAGTTCATTTTGATCAAAATCACCCAATGATTTTACGTTCTTTAGGTAGCGTTGAAGAGCGACTTGACAAACAAGTATTTTTCAGAGCTAATCGTAAATTTATCATTAACATCAAATGGATCCAATCAATTGAGAATTGGTTTAATGGCGGTTTGTTGGTAGAATTAAAATCAGGTGAAAAGATTGAAATTTCACGCCGACAAGCAACAAGATTCAAAGAAATGTGGAGCATTTAACCACACTTTTTTGATTGAATCAAGTTATTACTGTTTCTTTTGCATAACACTTGCAATAGCAACTGCATGCACCTTCATTTTTTCACTGTTTTCACCTTCATAAAGTTCATCGACCGTTTCATTGAACAGTTTCAACCAATGTTTAAAATGGCGAGAGGAGATTTTTTGTTTTTTACTAATCACGCGGTGAGTTTGCAAAGGGTCCCCCTCATAATCACCTGTATAAAATAAAACATTTTCCCAAAAACTACACATAAAAGGCACGTGACTTTCCCAATTAACAGGAATTACATCACGGAAAAAAGGACCTAATAGTTCGTCTTTATCAACCTTTTTATAGAAAACATCAACAATTTTGTCAATGTCTTCACGGCTCATTACGTCGGGTTTCATTTTATTTAATTTGATAATAGTTAAAAAAGGAGGATGCAACATCCTCCTTTTCAATGTATGATTTATTTATTATTTTACACCATCATTTTGACGCATAAACTCTAAAATCTCTCTAGCTTCTTGGTCAGCTAAGTTTTGGTTCGGCATACGAACTAAACATATCTCCAATTGTGCTTGAACTTCAGGGTCTTTGTCAATCATTGGATCTGGGTTTGTAATAAAGTTCATAATCCAATGTGGAGTTCTTCTCTCTGTTACTCCTTTCCATCCTGGTCCTACTAACTGCTCGTTAGTCAGCTTGTGACAAGAAAAACATTTTGTTTCAGAAACAGACTTACCTTTACCAGCCATTGCAGCATCCAAAGCACCTAAAGTAACGTTTGTTTCATCAAATTTTCCTTCCCCTCTGTGTGGGTCATAATCTGTGTCTTCATCATCATCGTCAGATGTTGTTGTTTGAGCCGCTGCTGGTTTTTCAGCATTATCTCCACCACCACAAGATGCAAAGATAAACGGAACTGACAATGCTAAGATAAAAATTAACTTCTTGTTCATAACTCTCATGTTTTAATTTAACCTAGTGCGAAGATATGACATTTTTATGACATTCAATATGATTTTAGTCATAAAGTGTTGTTTGAGATAAAAAAAAGATAAAAAAGTCTTTTTTAATGCAATTAATAAAACCATTAATCTTGGTCTGTAGATTTAAAAATAGACCCGATTCCCTTACTAAGTTTTTGAACTGCTTCAATACCTTTATGAAGAGTTTCTCCTGTAAAGTCGGTGTATTGGTCGCCGCTAATAGTTTCTCTATATTGGTGTGGATAAATAATTAATTTATTATTAATTGAAAAATATTTTTCTAATTTGGCTGGAACATGCTCTAACGCTCCCATATAGGAAGATGTAGCCTTGCGAGCTGAAACAAACACTAAAAAGTCAGTTTCATGTATTTCTTTTGATAAAATCAAAAACTCATCCCAATCAGTGAAAAGATGTTGTTTTAAAGAGATGTTCATTTTGTTTTTGCTAACCACATTTGTCAAGGCTGTCTGTGTAGCCTCATTTCCATAAACAAAAACTGGAACGCTCAATTCTTGCGCTAGAAGTGCAATTTTTGAAAACCATAAACAAAAACCGCTTTCATGCTCGGATAAAGGTGGAGCAACGACAACTATTCTTTTGTGATTGGACAACGGAACCAACAATTGCGTTATAAAAATCGTTTTATCTGTTGTGTTTAATAAGGTTTCTATTTTTGAACCCATTAACTTTTCAACAAACCCTTCCTTTTGAGGCCATTCAAGAACGATAATATCAGCCATGATTTCTCGTGAAATACGACCAATTCCACTGATTGCATTGTGATCAATGGTAGTAATAATATCAACTTTAGTATCTGAAGCAGAGGCTTGCTTTAACAAATCTTCGAAATTTGAATGAGCCTTTATAATGTTTCTTTCCGCTTCTTCGTCGTTAGACACAATGGACAAAACTGAAATGGGATTGACCGACTTTTTATCTTTTAACAAGGTAACGAGATCGAGTACTTTGCCTTTGTTCACGAATGTTTTAATCGGTAGTAAAATATGCTCGTTTTGATACATCGAAGCTGTGGAAAGGTCAACTGCTTCTTCATTTGATTCAACTAGAATCTTTTTAGCAGCTTGTTCAGTAGCAAATGATGCAACAACGCAGGTAATTAAAATCAATATAATAGTACCATTCAAGATATTTTCATCTATGATTCCTGCTTCGTATCCGACAAGAATTACCGCCAACGTTGCAGCCGCATGCGCACTACTCAATCCAAAAATCAATTGGCGTTGAGCTCCTGTATAGTTAAAAATTAATTGAGTAATTAACGCTGCAAACCATTTTCCAAACAAAGCTACAACAGATAACGTACCAGCAACAATCAATGCTGTGGTTCCATTAAAAATAACTTTCATATTGACAATCATCCCTACGCTAATCAAAAAGAAAGGAATAAAAAGAGAATTGCCAATGAATTCAATTCGATTCATTAAAGCTGATGAGTTCGGAATTAACTTATTCAAAGCCAATCCTGCAACGAATGCACCAATAATAGGTTCAACGCCTGCAACTTCTGCTAAGAAAGCAGCAAAAAATACAACTGCCAATACAAAAATATAATGCGAATGTTTTTCACTTTCTAACTTTTGAAAAAACCATTTTGCTATTCTTGGAATCAAAAAGAACATAATAGCAGAGAAAATAGTCAACGAAATACCTAGGCGAATCCAAAACTCTGAATTGAGCGTTCCTTCACTGCTACCAATGATGACTGCTAAAATAATCAACACAGCAGTATCTGTTAAAATAGTTCCTCCGACAGTCACCGCAACAGCTTGGTTTTTTGTCACACCAAATTTACTCACAATAGGATATGCCACTAATGTATGTGTTGCAAACATGCTGGCAGTCAATAAACTGGTATTAAAACCGTAATCTAAAAAATAATAGCACACCGGAAAGCCAATGGAAATAGGAATAATAAATGTGAAAAAACCAAAAACCAAACTCTTGTTTCTATTGGTTTTAAATTCATTCATATCCAATTCCAACCCAGCAATAAACATGATGTAGAGCAAACCAATGGTTGAAAAGAGTTTTATCGCATCCGTGTTAGCTAAAATATTCAAACCATGTGGACCAATTGCTACACCAGCAATAATTAAACCTATAATTCCTGGTATATTAAGTTTTCTTAATAAAATAGGTGACAATAAGATGATTAATAAAATAACAGAAAAAATAAGAACTGGATTCTTGAGTGGTAGTTCGAATTCATGTAGTAAATGTTGAAAAAAATCAGTCATTAGTTATGTTTTTTGCAAAAATAAAGATTGTTTTGATATTTGTCTGTTTATTTAAAATAATTCAACCGTTTCTTTGGTTTTGTATAAACGTGACATGCCCCTTTTCACTTTTATAAAATTTTTCCATTCCATTTCATCTGTCATGGAACTCTCACTATCTGGATTTTTAATTCGAAAGCGCTTTGAAGTATCTTTCGATACTATCATAGGAGCATCACCACTAATCTCTTTTTCTGGGGAAACAGCATAAAAATAGAGGTACTTTCCCGTAGGGTTTTCTGGTAAAACCTTTACTTTTTCTCCCGCTTTCACAGGAATCCACCCTTGTGAAATCAATCCTGAATAAGTTGCTCCGTCTTGAAAATAAACAAACGCAAACTGATAGTCAAAATTGGATTTATTGACTACAAACAGCTGCCCGAAAGCAACAGTATTCATCACCAACATGCTAAAAAATAACCACTTTTTCATCTCTCATAAGTGTTACTCGAACCATATTCAAAGCGGCCAACACAGTGCGTTGAATAATTCGTTCTCGGTTATCTGAAAATAAAAACTTCTTTGCTTCCGTTGAATGAGGTCCTGCAACAGCAATCCAAACTGTACCTACAGGTTTATCTTCTGTCCCTCCGTCTGGTCCTGCTATACCTGACACAGCCACACAATAATCAACGCTGGACTTAGCTCTTCCTCCCTGTGCCATTTGTTTTACAACCTGCTCACTCACTGCGCCAACTGTATCAAATAGCTCATTATCAACCCCTAAAACAGTATGTTTCATCTCATTTGAATACGTAACAAAACCGCCTTTGAAGTAAGCAGATGAACCCGACAAACTCACAACGCTAGCTGCAATCGCGCCACCAGTGCAACTTTCAGCAGTTGAAAGGCTAAGCTTGTGACGAATAAATAACTCATGCACTACCTCCACCAAACTTTCATCGTTGTTTCCAAAAACATTTTGGGGATAAACTTGCTTTAATTCCTTAAAATATGTTTCTATCTTCGTTTTATCTTTTTCACCATTTGGGGAACTAATTCTCAAACGCACCAATCCTGGTGAAGGCAGATAAGCTAGCTCCAACCCTTCTTGGCGAATGTTCATTTCCCACTCTTGCATAGTATCCGCAATGTAAGACTCTCCCACTCCTTGTATAGCGACCGTTTGAAAATAATAATTAGTCAATTGAAAATGACTTTCCAAACGTGGAAACACCTCTTCCAACATAATGCCCTTCATTTCATAAGGCACACCTGGCAAACTAATCAACCATTTCCCATCCATTTTCAACAACATACCTGGGGCTGTTCCATGGCGATTCGTTAACACTTCACATGATTTGGGCACTGCTGCTTGTTGGATGTTAACATCAAGCATTGGTTGATTTGCCTTTTCAAAAAAAGATTGAACTCTTTTCAAAGTAGGTTCATGAATCATAATCTCATCCTTAAAATAAGTGCAAATCACTTGTTTTGTGATATCATCTTTAGTTGGACCTAAACCACCAGTAACTAAAACAACGTCTGCATGTTTCATTGCATCATCAATCGCTTGATAAATAGCATTATCGCTATCTTTAATCGTTATAACTTGTCGAATAGCAGCGCCACGAAAGGATAATTCCTTGCCCATCCAAGCAGCATTTGTGTTAATTGTTTGACCGATGAGCAACTCATCACCTATTGAAATGATGTCAACATTCATATTTGATTGATTTAACCAAAAGTAAAAGAAAAAATTGGTAAATCAAAATGGAATAAACAGATTCGATTAAAAAGCTGTATCTTTGCACCACATTTAAACTTAAAATTTGACATAGTATGCAACTGTGGAATACTTTAAGCAAAGAGGAATTAGAGCAAAAATGGCGTGAAAAGAATTACAATTGGGTGACCATTTCTTTTTATCAATACGCTAAAATTGCTGATCCTCGTGCTTTTCGTGATGAGCTTTATAGCTCTTGGCAAAAAATAGACGTCTTGGGAAGGGTTTATGTTGCCAAAGAAGGAATCAACGCGCAAATTTCTGTACCAGAACAATACGTTGATCGTTTTAGAGAAGAATTATATCAAATTCCTTTCTTAAATGGCATTCGTTTAAACGTTGCTGTAGATAATGGTGAAGTAGAATTTCCTTTCTTAAAATTAAAAATTAAAATCAGAGAAAAAATTCTTGCTGATGGCTTAAATGATGAGACTTTTGATGTAACCAACAAAGGAAAACATTTAACAGCAGAAGAATTCAATGCGCTGACCGATGATCCTAATACTATTTTAATAGACTTTAGAAATCACTATGAATCTGAAGTTGGTCATTTTAAAGGAGCCATTACGCCTGATGTTGATACGTTTAGAGAATCGTTACCTTATATTGAAGACAAATTCTTAAAAGGAAACGAGGATAAAAACTTGGTAATGTACTGTACTGGTGGGATCCGTTGTGAAAAAGCTTCTGCATGGTTCAAGCACCGAGGTTTTAAAAATGTACATCAATTGGAAGGTGGAATTATTAAGTATTCCAACGATTGTAAAGAAGCTGGTATTCCTAACAAATTCATTGGTAAAAACTTTGTTTTTGACGAGCGTCGTGGCGAACGAATCTCTGATGACATCATTGCGAATTGTCACCAATGTGGAAAACCTGCTGATGTGCATGTTAACTGCGCAAACGAGGCTTGTCACTTATTGTTTATTCAATGTGATGAATGTCAAGAGAAAATGAATCAATGTTGCTCAGATGAGTGCAAAACAATTGCTGCATTACCAGAAGAAGAGCGTAAAGCTTTGAGAAAAGGTGAAGTAGTGAGCAATAAAATATTCAAAAAAGGTCGCTCTGAAAAGTTAACATTCAAAGCGGTGGACGAAAACATTACTTTGTAAAATCAAATGTTTGATGCAGTTGGAATAAGTATTCTTGTTCCGACTGCCCTTTTGTTGGAATCAATTTCCCCCTACATTTCAAGCGTTTCAAATCCATTAAAGTAGAATAGCCACAATAAGCACTAACAGTTACCGCTTGGTAAAAGTATGCATCGGTTTCTCTCCAACTTGTTGCTCGAACAACGCGTTTATCTTCACTTTCCAAGTGGGTTAAAATCACATCTAACTCTTTATCTTGCTCCAATTGTCGTAGCAATTGCTGATTGTATGGAAACGGTCCATTTGTAACGCCAACATGCCATTGTTTGTTATCATTTCTTTCTTCAAAACGACTAAAATGTCCTATGTAAAAAGCATTTTTTCGTTGTTTAATGGCACTTAATTTTCCTGCCAAGGAGTTTTCTTGATCATCCATCACCCAAAGAAAAGTAAAATTTTTCATCCAACGATTATGTACCCATTGAGCTGGTCGTTGCCACCATTTTAACGCTAATTGAAGCTGATGAGTCATAAAAATAGAAGTTACAAATTGACTTCTAAAACCATAACGATGGTCTGAAAGTACAAGCGTAATGTTTAATTGACGCACCAATTCGTCCACCATTTTCTGCTCAATTTGTATAAATTCACTAATTTCCTTGCGACTTTTCCATAAATCTTTTGCAAAATCTCCTTCTCCAGAAAAATGGAAAGGGTATTCTTCAAATGGAATGTGCTGCACATCAACATATTCTCGAATAATAGCGAAATCATCAGCCGTGCAAGCAACATAAAGTGTGTTTTGTTGCGCTAACAACTTTCGGCACACATCAATGCAACGCGATAAATGCCCTCTCCCCCAATTAAGGTAAGAAAGAAAGATTGTTTGCTGTTGAACGGATGAAAATTGCATCTTTAATGTGTTTTGGTCATGTTCTCAGGAGTACAAATAATAAATTGTGCTCGACCAAGGTGTTCTTTGTCCAAATGCTTTAATTGTGTTTGTTCCACGGTTGAAATTGTTACATAATTGAGATGCGGACGCAAACGTTTTAAGTACCAACAAATTCCTTGGTCGAAATCGGTGTGAAAAGCACCATTAAAATGAATAAACTGCGTAGATGGAACCCATAATTGGTCAATAAACTTAGCCATTGTTGCATCTTTAATTGCTTGGGCATAGATAAAGTTCAATCCTCTTTGATGATCTGTTGTCATAGAAAACATGGCTTGATATTGTGACAAAGTAGTATCTACCACAAAATCTTTTTCGCACATCCATTGCAACTCTTCTTGGCTTAATGTATCTAAAACTTCACGTCCATTTTTGAATAACAAACTGGCGATTCTTCTTGGAACATTACTTGCTACAACCTTAAATTGTTGCTCGTTAGCCAGTGTCAACAAAGGCAAATAATCGGTTTTAAAATTAGTCCACAAGCGCATGTTTTTTTCGAATTCTTTTTGTGACATCTTCCCTTTCACAAAATCATCCAAAATTGATTGTTGATCGGCTTCAAACATTTCAAAACCAAAAGTCAATTTTTGCTTTAGCATCAAATCGGTTGACAACTCCAATTGCAACCAATGCGCTATGGGATTATTATGATATTCACCAAAGAAAACAATATCTGTTTTTTTAGCTTGTTTTACCATTTGCTGATAAGCTACTTTTTTGCCTTTAGCATTAAAAATAACATAAGCTTCTTTTGATTGTGCAAACGAAAAGCTGACAATACTGCAAACGATAAGTAATAGAAAAGGCTTTATCATCATTCCATTTTTTTGTAAAGATATCATTTATCTGTTATTGCTGTTTATTTATTATGCATTTTAGAGGTTAAAATCACCTTATCGGCATATACCGATATGCCGATATACCAATATATGGAATGAAAACACATGCTAAAAAACGCAAAAAAAGGGTGTCAAGAAATTACTTGACACCCTCTTTTGCATAGTTAAGTTTTATTTGTTTTAGCTTATTGTCTTACTTTGAATTCTACGCGTCTATTTTTCGCTTGAATCATATCATCTTCATCACCATCTACGATTTCAGAGCTTTTTTCACTGCTACCTTGAGGCTGAGCAATTAAGCGATGTTCACCAATTCCTTTAGCTTTCAAGTATTCAAACACAGCGTTCACACGTTTTCCATCCATGTTTTGGAAGAAATTTTGATCTTCTGCTAAAGCATCTTCTTCAGCGTCAGAGAAACCGTTTACTTGTAATTTAAAACCAGGATTTTCTTTCATGATTTTCACAATGATGTCTAACACTTCTTCACCACCTTTTGTAAAATCTGTTTTTCCGAAGCCAAAGTACACTTGTAAACTTTCGATTTGTTTGTCAGCAGACAATTTATCATTCAAGTTCACTGCTTTTTGGTAAACTGTTTTAGAATAATTAGCTGTTGGGTCAGCACTTGAACAATCGCAAGGATTTTCATCGTCGATTAGCACAACAGAAATGTTATCTACATAATAATAAGCAGCTGGAATTAAAGGAGTTTTGTTTTTGTTATCCTTTTTTACCTTTACACTTTTAGTTGCATCATTTGCACTAAAGTTACCAATTGTAATGAATTTTTCACCACCATCAGCGATATAAGTATTACAAACTCTATCCCATCCAAACGGTGCGTTGAATACCGGATTTTCGTCACTTAATACACTTGCTTTTTCAATGATGCTTTCTTTAGCAGCAGAAGCCAACGCTTTTCCTGAGAAATAAGCACCAATTTGATTGGCAGAATAGGTTGACGCTTCAGCTAAAGAAACATGAAACTGTACACAGTATTTTTTCCCTTTTTTCAAAGGCGCTTGAAGCTTCGTTGATACGTAAGAACGAGGCATCTTATTGTTGTGTGAATAAGCAACAATCCCAGCGTAATTGGAACCATCTTTCGCATTTTCATTACCATAGATGTTTGCTGGAACACCAATATCTTGTACTTTTTTATTCGGGAAGAATAGGTCAGCACGCACACCAGTTGGCGAGTACCAACCATTCGCACTTTCAATGCTACCTAATTTTTTTGGATCTTTACCAATGGATTCAAAGCTTCCATTTGGAACTAAATTTTCATTCGTTTGTGCATTTACAAAAGATGCAGACAAACCAAAGATTGCGATTGCTATCGTTGTTTTCATGTTACTTATATTGAAGTTCATAGTTTTTTACAGTTTTAATAAATGTTTTCACCTTTTCAGGATCAACATCTGGATACACCCCATGCCCCAAATTTACAATATGCCTTTTACTTGTGAAAGAATCCAACATATTTTTCGTTAATTTTTCAACATCTGCATGAGATGCATAGAGTGCACAAGGATCTAAATTTCCTTGTAAAGTTCTTGTTTCACCTACATGAGCACGAATAGTTGATGGATTCATGTTCCAATCTAAACCTATTGTGTTGCAGTTCAAATCAGCTACATCATTCACCGATTCAATTGCTCCTTTTGAGAACAATGTTAAAGGAACTTCAGAAATTGCATCTGCAATTTGTTTCAAATATGGCAAACTAAATTCAGAGTATTGAGCGTGCCCCAAAATTCCAGCCCATGAGTCAAAAACTTGAACCATGTGTGCACCAGCTGCAACTTGTGCTTTCAAGTACTGAATCGTTACCGTTGTAATACGTTGTAACAAATTATGTGCCAAAGTAGGATTGGTATATAAAATCTTGCGAGCTACTGAGAATGTTTTTGAGCCATGTCCCTCAGTCATGTAACAGAAAATAGTCCACGGTGCACCAGCAAAACCAATCAAAGGAACTCTACCGTTTAATTCTCTATTTGTTATTCGGATAGCTTCCATTACATATCCCAAACGATCGTTTACATCAAAGTCGGTTTCAGCCAAACGAATCAAATCACTTTCTGTTTTAACTGTTTGTTCAAACCAAGGTCCTTTTTGCTCAATCATTTGATATTCGCACCCCATTGCTTCAGGGACAACTAAAATGTCTGAGAAAATAATAGCAGCGTCAACTTCTAAAATGTCAACAGGTTGAATCGTAACTTCTGCCGCTAACTCTGGTGTTTCAACCAATTCTTTAAAACCTGACAAAGCATTTCTAACTGCTCGGTATTCAGGTAAAATTCGTCCCGCTTGACGCATTAACCACACAGGATAGCGCTCAATCGCTTCTCCTTTTGCTGCTCTAAGAATTAAATCGTTTTTTAACATAGGTGTAAAGATAGTAAAGAAATAATACCTAACTGTTATTCTTGATTAATAATTGTGAAATCAATCTCTAAATTGTCAATAAATGAACTAGATTTAGCGTCTAATTTGGACAAAAACAATACAACTTGTGCTTTCGCTGGCAAACTTTCAATCATGCGCTTTAGTTCAGCTTGCTTTTTATCCGCGATACACTTGTCAAAATCATCGACGATAAACAATTCTAACAAGTTAAAATTCAATCCATTTTGCAAATACAAATCAAAAGCACGTTTTGGATTGGCTACAATGATTTCTGTTCCATCAAAAATATCGTTGCGCTGTTGAACAATGTTTCCTTTATCGTGAACTAAGTCGGCAGTAATGTCTAATTTGCGACATACCAATGCTACTTTTTTATACACATCTTCTGCATTTTCCACTGAATTTGTCAAGTAAATAACTCGTGGAGAACCTTCAAACTCTGTGTTTACTTTATTGAAAATCGTAACAATAGCTGTCGTTGTTTTTCCTGTATTTTCTGGAGAAACAATCATCGTATGTCGCCCAGATTTTATGGTAGAAAAAAATGGCTTTACCTCATCTTTAAGCCCTTCAATTTCGATGAATTTAAGAGCATTTACGACTTCTGGCTTTATTTTTTTGAATGACATGTTATTATTTTGATGCTAAATTACATTTTTTTTGAAAAATAGCAAGCTATTACTCTCATTACGTTTCTTTCTAAAAAGGTTCAACGATGCCATAAATCACAGGATTTCCACTGCGCAATTTGATCTCAAACTGTTTAATTCGAACGGCTTTTTTATCCTTATTCCAAAGATAAGTTTTAAACTGAACATCGCGTTTATTCGATGACATATCAGATAACTTTACAGAAGCCAGAATAAATGGATCTTGTGAAATGAGCGAATTGACATCTACAAACGATGAAAGTACTTCTTCACGCCAAAAGAAGGTAGAATCTCCCGATGATAAAGAAACAACTAAGGATAAATTTTCCGTTACATTCAACGTGTCTAAGACTATTTTAACATCTAAAAAATCATTTTTAAGATGTTTCATTTTTGCTAAATTTTGAGAATAGGAAAGTCCCCATTCTTCACCTTCTTCTAATTGATAAACAGGATTTTTATCTACTAATTTCACCTTGGAAGCATCTAATTGCCAATTGGAATTTTTAGTTGGTTGCGCTAAGTTCAAGGTACTAATTTCTTGACGTGTATCTTTTCCTTTTCTAAATGCAAAACTGGTTGCTCCCCAATAATCCTTTTGGTGCTGAATGGTTGGAAAATAAACCTGAATAATAGGTACGATGACTGGATGAAGGTTGTGCAAACTACCTAAAAAGAATTCATCTTGAAGCAAAGCAGCTTGCTTGACGTAATCTTGTAGTTTGACTAAATTTTCAAACGAATCTACCCAAACGAAATTGCTATCTAAGTTCGCTTGTTTACAGTAATAATTGGTAATAGGAATGTGAGATTGCGACAAAGTAAATGCGTCTTTGTGTTGCTTTTTAAAGGCGTACATATCCTCTATCAGTGAGTAATAAGGCGATTGATAAAAATAATGGTAATATTGACGTTTGACAACTAAACTATAACTCCCAACAATCAAAATCGCAGCCACAATGATCAAATTTGCCTTAGCTGACAACTCCTTCATATGAATAAAAAGAAAGTAAACGAGGTAAACAAAGCTAAAAATTAGCGTAGAATACTGAATAACAGGATTTACTTTTACAGAATAAATATAGCCAATTAAAAAGGGTAAGAAAAACCAAGAGAAGAGTAAAAGATACCATTTCCACGAAGGTTTTTCATAGTTTTTTGTAACAAGTGTCCAACCGATGACCCCTACTAATAAAACAACTAATTCCCACGAAAAATTAAAAATATAAGCAATGAAACGAACAATAAAATCTGGTTCAGGTGCCCCCAACCAACCATCTGATCCTCCAATTCCTCCTACATTTAGCTGGTAGAAAAAGGTTGGTAAAAACGGTATGTATAAAACAAATACAGCAACCGCCATTAACAGTAATTTCCAATACACTTTTTTAGGAAACAGAAAAAAAGCAGTTATTCCAACTATTAACGCAAACAAAAATGAAAAATAATGGTTGTAAGTACACAAACTCATGGATAAAACGAAGAAAACGCTGTTTCTCCAAAAGTAACATTTATCTTCTTTCACCATTTTCGCCAACGCTAACACTAGCAACAAAGAGAAGAAAAAACCACTAATGTAAGGACGTGCGATTTGGCTATACATTACTGTAAATTGCAACGCAGTAATAGTAGCTGCTGAAATTAAACCAACAGATTTGTTAACTACTTTTTTGCCAATTGCGTACACAAGATAAACAGACAAAACACCCATTAGAGTAAAGGGAAGTTTTACAGCAACTGTCGATTCTCCGAACCACTGAATCCAATAATACATCAACACTTGAATGGCTGCGGGATGACCATCAACGCGCACTCCATAGTAAATTAGGTCACCAAAATTATCAAATCGTGTGCGAAACAAGGCACTAAACTCATCATGCGTAAAAGGAACTGCTGAGAAATTCCAAAAGCGAAGCACCACCGCAGTAAGTAATATCAGCAATAGCGCGCTATTTTCCTTTATCCATTGGTATCCTTTATTCATGCAAATCAGTATTTTTCTTGTGTATTGTTTGGTTCAAAAATACAGTGTTTTTTTCAGTTAATCCGTAACTTTTAATTGAGCATCAACCTTTGTTTGAAGATACAAGTGTTCTAAACTCGTTTGAATTTGATTAACACTTGCTTGAACAATCGTTCCACGCAACTGATATTCTCCAATTTTTCGATTGATGTTTTTGTGTACGGTTTGAATTAAATCGGTTACCTCTTGTTGAAAAGAAATCGTGCTTGCTTTTTGTAATTCTTCCGTTATTCGCTTAGAATACAACCAGTCGGCTAACTTTAAAATCGCACTTTTTGTTTCTAATTCATAATCCAACTCATCTAATCGAAACGTTTTGGTAGCATTATCAAAAGTTGGAACTCCTTTTAAATACAACACTCCTTTTTTAGAACCTTCAAAGTGCACAGCCAAAGAAATTTTATTGTTAAGCAAACCTTTTACTTCAAAATTCTTAAAAACAAATTGATTTCCTTTTAAGTTAACAACTTGATCTTTCAATTGCTGCGTCAACACATAAGAAAGAGAATCATAGCTCAGTTCAATATCAGTAACGACCGAAAAAGTATCCTTTTCCACAGCAGAAATAACCTTTAATTCAGGCAATTCCTTCTTGCTTCCATGTTCAGCTTGTTGATTCAATAAAGTGGAGCAATTTAGCACCAAAGAAGTGTACAATTTATTATTCAAAAACGTTGGTTTTACGATAGCTACCGAACGTGGTTCAACATGCAAATAACCCAAATTCGGGATAGAATAACTCGTGTTTAACTGCTTCCAAAACAATTCTGCTTCTTTTTTGAAAGAAATACTTTCTAATTCTTTATCCATGTTGGCTGCTTCTTCTTCCACAACTGCTGTAACGCGCTTCATTACCGCTTTTGTTGCATCAAATTTAAACAGCGTTACCTTGCACGGATTAATTGGTTCTATTGCCTGAATTTTTGTCACCGAACTCACTCCATATTGCTTATTCACTCCTACTTGCGTTGTCAATTGGATATTTACTGAAGGACGCTCCTCATTTACACCACAAGAAAAAGGAATAACAGGTGAGATACATTTGTCTTCTTTTCCAAATAATTTAGAACACGCTGCACAATAGTTCATTTTGATCCAGTAAGACCCTAATAAAGTAGTTGTCAACGTTTGTTGATTGGCATGCACATTGAATTGATCCTTAAAAAACTCATATTCATAGCGCACCCCAGAGCAAGGTTGGTCACCACCTTTGATAACAGCAGGAATTTTACGGTCGGCCTCTTTGATAAATTTCGTCATATCAATTTCAATTGGCACAACGATTCGATTATCAGTTAAATGTGTTGCTCTCATGGCTTCTTGGGTTAAAACGGCAGGTGCATCGGGCTTTATGGTAGCACAAGCACTCAGCAAAAGAGAAAAAACAATAAAATACAGCGACTGAATTTTCATTTATTTACGATAGAATTCAAGGCAAAGATAATTAAAATGGAGAAGTTAGAAGTTAGACATTAGAAGTTAGATGTTAGAAGTTAGAATGTAGAGTGGGTGTTTTTACAACGTAAAAAACTTACGTGGTAGCTTAATTAATTTTGAATAAATTAATTGATACAACATGGAAAGATCATCGTTTATAAAGGGCATGATAGGACTATTGGGTGTTGCAACCTTGCCTATCGAAGCGTTTTCAGAGTACAAAAAGGTGTATATTAAACAACTATACATCAGTGGTTTTCAGTACTATGAAGGACCATCATTGATTGAAGAAATGAACAAAAGTGGTTTAGTGGAATTAGTTCGTGAGCCTCAAAACAAGCACGACAAGCGAGCGATTGCCATTTATTTCAATGGTCATAAAATAGGATATTTACCACGTATGAGCAACAAAACCATGAGTATTTTAATGGACACAGAACTCTTAGAATTTCATGCTGAGATTTCACACATTGAGCCAGAAGCCAACACATGGGAGCAAATTGAAATAGCAGTTTATGTTCTAAAAGAAATCAAACGAGAAAGCGATTTAGACAAAATAAGGCCCTACACTGCATTAAAAACCAGTCATCATTTAACATTTTTAAGTGAGAACAATACCGTAATGAGATTATGGAGAGAAGTCAACGAAGAGGAAATTAGTTTTTGATAATAAGGCATAAAAAAGCCCCGAAAGTAGTCGAGGCGCTAAATGTTTTCACAACGGAA
>CAZOKJ010000041.1:0-21067 GCA_964580465.1 uncultured Fluviicola sp.
TTTAGATGGAAATTATAAATATTAGGTAGAATTATTATAAATTAAGTGCTGGATTTGTTCATAAAAAATATGAAACAGAACCAGTGGAAAATGTAACTGTAAAAATTACAAATATCGAAACAGGAAAGTTATTTTCAGCTGTTAGTGACAAAGATGGAAAGTTTAAAATTAAATTAGAACCGGAATCTAAGTATCGTCTTTTATGTACAATGGATAGGGGTTTCTCTAGAACGGACGAAATCGTTACGAAAGGATTAAAATATTCACAAGTTTTTTTCGCTGACTTTGAAGTAGAAAAAATTGTTATAGATAAACCAATCGTCTTGAAAAATATCTACTATGATTTCGATAAATGGGATATTCGACCTGAATCTGCTAAAGAATTAGATTGTTTAGTTAGAATCTTAGAAGATAACCCTCAAATTGATATTGAAATGGGGTCTCACACTGACTCACGTGGAGCTGATAAATACAATGAAGTCTTATCTGACCGAAGAGCTTATTCAGCTGTTTAGTATTTGATAGCTAAAGGTATTTCTCCTGATCGTTTAAAATGGAAGGTTATGGTGAAACAATGTTATTAAATAAATGTTCAAATGGAGTCCCTTGTTCAGAAGAAGCGCATCAGTTAAATAGAAGAACTGAATTTAAAGTGACAAAAATTAGAGAATAAGGGTAGACTTTACATGTTTTAGGAATAGAGTTGTTATCAATGTATAGCAACTCTATTCTATTTCTAAATAACGTTCGTTTTCAGAATTTAGTAAAATTTTAACTCTGACTACATCTTCTGGCAAGAGTGATTCTATTACTTCCGGCCATTCGATAAAGGAAATACACTTATCATCGTATAAAATTTCTTCGATTCCAACGTCATAAGCTTCCTCTAAATCATTTAAACGGTATAAATCAAAATGAAAAATTTTACCGAAGTAAGGACTTTCATATGTATTGACAATAGAGTAGGTGGGAGAACCTTCAGGATTCTCAATTCCCATACTGCGTAATAAATGCAATATAAAAGTAGTTTTTCCTGAGCCCATTTCAGCATAAAAAGCAAAAATACGTTTGTCTTTGAATTTCTCTAGAAAATCTGTAACTACAAATGGAATACTTTCTAAAGTAGGGATGTGATATTGCATATTTTTACTTTTTTGTTCTTACTTTATCGAGTAATGTCAACAAATCTAAATTGGGAATAGGCTTCTTTTTAATTGCTTCTTCTATTGTTGTGCTTATGATTTCATCACCATTGATGCCTACCATTTTATTGCTTTGTCCTTCAAGTAAAAGTTCTACTGCTTTGACCCCCATTCTAGTTGCACAAATTCTATCATAGGATGAAGGCGCACCACCTCTTTGAGTGTGACCTAAAACGGTATATCTTAAGTCGTATTCAGGTAGAAAAGGCTTTACTTTTTCTAAAATTTGCACTGCATTTCCAGCATCATCACCTTCAGCAACAATAAAAATGGAACTTCTTTCGCCTTTGTTAAAAGCTTTTATATCTGCTACTAACTCTGCTAAATCTGTGATTTCTTCTGGTATCAAGGCTGCTTCAGCACCACAAGCAATGGCAGATTGTAAAGCAATAAAACCAGAGTCTCTACCCATTACTTCTACAAAGAAAATGCGTTTGTGACTGCTTGCGGTATCTCTGATTTTATCAACCGCATCAATAACGGTATTCAGTGCAGTATCGAACCCGATGGTATGATCTGTTCCGTAGATATCATTATCAATTGTACATGGAACACCAATGATTGGCAAATTAAATTGATCTCCTAATACTTTTGCTCCTGTGAAACTTCCATCACCACCTAAAACAATTAATCCATCAACAGCTAAAGACTTTAAAAATTGGATGGCTTTTTGCTGTCCTTCTTTCGTCTTAAACTCCTCACTACGAGCAGAGCCTAAAATTGTTCCTCCCCTTTGAATGATATTATTAACTGTTGAATAGTTTAACTCACAGCTTTTTCCTTCTATTAATCCTTGAAAACCATTAATAATACCAACGCTTTCAATATTATAATGTAGAGCTGATTTCACAATCGATCTAATGACTGCATTCATTCCTGGTGCGTCACCTCCAGAAGTAAGGATAGCAATTTTTTTCATAGTATAGAATTTTACACTATTTAAGTAAAAAAAACGCTCACTGTTGAAGCGAGCGTTTTCGATATGTATCACGCGTCAATTTTAGCGTATTTGGCATTTTTTTCAATGAATTCTCTTCTTGGCGGAACGTCATCACCCATCAACATTGAGAAAATTTGGTCTGCTTCAGCAGCGTTTTCAATTGTCACTTGACGAAGTGTTCTTCCTTCAGGATTCATAGTTGTTTCCCACAATTGTTCAGCATTCATCTCTCCCAAACCTTTGTAGCGCTGTACAGAAACAGAGGAGTCAGAACCTGCGCCTTTCATTTGTTGGATTAATAAATCACGTTGATCATCATTCCACGCATATTGTGCCTTTGTTCCCTTCTTAACTTGATAGAGTGGAGGTGTAGCAATGTAAACATAACCTAACTCAATCAATTCTTTCATGTAGCGGAACATGAATGTTAAAATCAATGTTTCAATGTGACTACCATCTACGTCGGCGTCACACATGATTATGAACTTGTGGTAACGTAATTTAGAAAGATCCAATGCTTTGGAATCTTCTTCTGTTCCAATTTTAACTCCTAATGCTGTATAGATGTTTTTAATCTCTTCGTTTTCAAAAATCTTATATTGCATTGCTTTTTCAACGTTCAATATTTTACCTCTTAACGGCATAATAGCTTGAAAATGTCTGTCTCTTCCTTGCTTAGCAGTTCCACCCGCTGAGTCTCCCTCGACAACGAACAACTCAGAAATAACAGGGTCTTTCGATGCACAGTCTGCAAGTTTACCTGGAAGTCCAGAACCAGACATGACATTTTTACGTTGTACCATTTCACGTGCTTTTCTTGCAGCAGTACGTGCTTTGGCAGCTAAAATTACTTTGTAAACAATTTGTTTAGCTTCGTTTGGATTTTCTTCCAAATAGTTAGCTAACATTTCAGAAACAGCTTGACT
Organism: uncultured Fluviicola sp.; assembly: GCA_964580465.1. Lineage (GTDB taxonomy): Bacteria > Bacteroidota > Bacteroidia > Flavobacteriales_D > Crocinitomicaceae > Taishania. Next base: position 3,069 of record CAZOKJ010000041.1, read on the forward strand.
AACTGGTGCTGTAACTTCTCTGTTACCTAGTTTTGTTTTAGTTTGACCTTCAAATTGAGGTTCTGCTACTTTTACAGAAACAACAGCAGTCAAACCTTCTCTAAAGTCATCCCCTTCAATTTCTACTTTTTCTTTCGCCAACATGCCAGAATCGGTAGCATATTTCTTTAAGGTGTTAGTTAAACCTCTTCTAAAACCTGATAAATGTGTACCTCCTTCGTGCGTGTTGATGTTGTTTACATATGCTTGAATGTTTTCCGTGTAGGATGTGTTGTATGTTAAAGCAACTTCAACAGGAATGCCATCTTTTTCGCCTTCAAAATAAATTACTTCTTGAATGAGCGCTTCACGGTTTCTATCTAAATACTTAGCAAATTCTTTTAAACCACCTTCAGAGTAGAATTTTGTTGAAATAAAGTTTCCATTATCATCTTTCTCTCTTTTGTCAGTTAATGTGATGGTGATACCTTTATTTAAGAAAGCTAGTTCACGCATTCTTGCTGCTAAAATATCATAGTTATAAACGGTATCTTCAAAAATACTATTGTCGGGCTTAAACGTAACGATTGTCCCTGTGATATTTGTTTCACCAATAACACGAACATCATATAGTGGTTTACCAGTTGAGTATTCTTGTTCGAAAATTTTACCTTCTCTATGTACTTCAACACGTAATAAAATAGATAAAGCGTTCACACATGATACACCAACACCGTGTAAACCTCCAGATACTTTGTAAGTGTCTTTGTCAAATTTACCCCCAGCATGCAAAACAGTCATTACAACCTCCAAAGCAGATTTTTTCTCTTTGCTATGCATTGCAGTTGGGATACCACGACCATTGTCCTTAACCGTGATGGAATTATCCTCGTTTATAGAAATGTCAATAGTATCACAGTAACCCGCCAAAGCTTCGTCAATAGAGTTGTCAACAACTTCATACACCAAATGGTGCAATCCTTTTACTCCAACATCTCCAATGTACATCGCTGGGCGCTTACGAACAGCTTCTAAACCTTCTAAAATCTGAATATTATCAGCAGAATAATCTTGTTTATTTAAGTCTTCACTCATTGTGTTATCTTTTGACTTGATAGTTATTTTTATAATGTGCAAATATAGTAAATAAATGGCTCTAAAACAACTTTGAAAAGCTACTTATCAATAGACTTATTAACAATTTAATGAATAAAATAATGATAATTTCTTTTTTTTTGTTAACCTAATTTTTCAACTAAATTTAGAATGAATTTATTTATCGCTACATTTGTTGAAATTAATTCTTAAAACGACATTCAATGAAAAAAACAACTCAAAAAATTTCTTATGTATTATTGTCTTTCTCATTAGCTATTTCAGCGTTAGGCTGTAGCTCAAAAAAAGACGATTCGATTCAAAATTTTGACTCAAGCAATTCAACTGTTCAATTGGAAATAAACCATTCTGATTTTCAATACGCTGCCAATTTTAAAGTAACAAACGCTGTCGCAATTAGAGGTGAAATTGATAATAATGTAAATCATATTGAATACTTAGTCCTAAATTTTTCAAATTATGCATTAATATTTGGTGAAAAACAAGTAGCTAAACCGACTGAGTCTAGAAAATATGTACTAAAAGTTGCTTTTGAGGGAAAAGAAGTGCCAATGTCATCTCCTATTGAATTAATAAAACCAGGTGAATATAAATTTGCAAATGGAGTGGATGCTTTGCCGGGTGAAATTCGTTGCGATATTTCTATTCTTTCTAACACTGATGAAAAAAACTTATTTGGTTTTCCTATAGAATCAGAAGGGACAATTTTAATAAAAGAGAACACAAGGGAACTTGTTAGCGGAGTGGTTAATTTAAAAGATGTAGATGGAAATTCTATTCATTTAGAGTTTTCAACAAAGGTTGGTTCTGATACTACGAAGTAGAAATCTTAAACCGATAGGCATAAAAAAAGCTATCTTTACGATAGCTTTTTTATGTAGAATATTGTTTTTATTTTGCAATTGCTTTATAAGCTTCTTGGAATGTTTCGTCTTCAGCAAACCATTTAGAAACCTTGTTTAAAATTGCTTTTGCATCTTCTACTTTCTTACTTGAAACATAGCATTCAGCAGTTTGAATAGCTCCCAATCTTAACATGTCGATATCTCCTTTTGACCATGCGTCAATAGAGTTTATTGATTTTAATTGTGTATCTACTTGTTTCCACAATGTAAAAGCAGAAGATTTGTCGTCAGTTCTAAATTTACAAACACCATCTAAGAACATCTGTCCAATTGGATTAGCTGAAATCTTTTTGTAAGAATTTACCCATCCAAATGCTTTACGGTAATTGTTTGCAGTAATTTCATTTGTAATTTGTTCTACAATAGATCCTTGAATTTCATCTAAAAACTCAACGTATTCACTTTGAGATAATACAGAACCTGATTTGTCAAATTTTATCCCTTTACTTACAGCGTTAATAGCGTCTTTATAAGCACTTTTGTAAACTGGGTCAGCACTTCCTTTTTGATGAATTTTATACAAACCACGTGCCAACCAAAAATAAGGTAGTGCATCTTTTTTAGTTTTATCATTGTTGGTATAACCATCGGCAACTTTAACTAATTTTTCATATTTACCATCTGCATAAAGAATGCGTAAATCATCGTATTCTTTTTGACCAAAAACTGTTAAAGTCATTGTCAATGCAAAAATTCCAAGTATGTGTTTCATGTTCATATTTTTTATTATCTTATTTTAAGTTATTCAATAACCGTGCCAAAATACAAAAAAAAAGTAATTAAACTATTAATTTCTATTTTTTTATTCTGAAACACTCTCTATTAGCAAGCGAAGTAAATCTTGTGCAGCTTTGGAAATCTTTGTTCCAGGACCATAAATTCCAAAAACTCCAGCCTTTTCTAAGAAATCGTAATCTCCTTGTGGAATAACGCCACCTGCTACAACCATTATGTCTTCTCTGCCTAATTTTTTCAATTCCTCGATAACTTGTGGCACAAGTGTTTTGTGACCTGCTGCTAATGAGGAAACGCCTAAAATATGTACGTCATTTTCAACAGCTTGCTTAGCTGCTTCTTCTGGCGTTTGAAACAATGGACCTATGTCAACATCAAAACCGATGTCTGCATAAGCCGTAGCGACTACTTTTGCACCACGGTCGTGACCATCTTGTCCCATTTTGGCAATCATAATACGAGGTCTTCTACCTTCTAATTTCATGAATTGCTCAACCATTTGTTTAGCTAATTCAAAATCTTTGTCATTCATAGCTTCAGCTGAATAAATTCCACTAATTGAGCGAATGGTAGCTTTAAAACGACCAAAAGCATCTTCCATTGCGTCTGAAATTTCACCTAAAGAAGCACGTTCTCTAGCACAAATTATTGCTAATTCTAAAAGGTTTCCTTTACCCGATTTTGCAGCTTCTGTTAAGTTCTTTAAAGCCTCTTGAACTTTTTCATTATTACGCTCCTTGCGCATATTTGTTAAACGTTCAATTTGAGAGTTCCTTACAGCTGTGTTATCAACTTCTAAAATGTCTAACGGTTCATTGTCAGTTATTTCATAACGATTTACGCCAACAATAATGTCTTTACCGGAATCAATTCTAGCTTGTTTACGTGCTGCTGCTTCTTCAATACGCATCTTTGGAAGTCCCGTTTCAATGGCCCTAGCCATTCCTCCAAGTTCTTCAACTTCTTGAATCAATGTCCACGCTTCTTGAATGAGTTCATCGGTTAATTTCTCAATGTAATAGCTACCACCAGTTGGATCAATAAAATCGGTAATTCCTGTTTCTTTTTGAATGTAAATCTGAGTGTTTCTAGCTATTCGTGCAGAGAAATCGGTTGGTAAAGCGATTGCTTCATCTAATGCGTTGGTATGTAGGGATTGTGTTCCACCTAAAGCAGCAGCCATTGCTTCAATACATGTTCTGGCAACATTGTTAAATGGATCTTGTTCAGTTAAACTCCATCCAGATGTTTGACAATGCGTACGCAATGGAAGTGATTTGTCACTTTTAGGATTAAATTGTTTAACCAATTTAGCCCATAACATACGTCCAGCGCGCATTTTAGCAATTTCCATATTGTGATTCATACCAATGGCCCAGAAAAAGCTCAATCTTGGTGCAAAATCGTCAATGTTAATTCCTGCTTTAATTCCTGCTCGTAGGTATTCCAATCCATCTGCAAGGGTGTAAGCTAATTCAATAGCTGCTGTTGCTCCAGCTTCTTGCATGTGATAACCTGATATGGAAATGGAATTGAATCGAGGCATGTTTTTTGACGTATATTCAAAAATGTCTGCAATTATTCGCATAGAAGGGTCTGGTGGATAAATGTATGTGTTTCTCACCATGAATTCCTTCAAAATATCGTTTTGAATTGTTCCAGATAATTGATCTTGACGCACGCCTTGCTCTTCCGCTGCTACAATGTAAAATGCCATAATTGGAATAACGGCACCGTTCATTGTCATTGATACCGACATTTCGTCAAGTGGTATTTGATCAAACAATATTTTAGCATCCAAAACAGAGTCAATGGCTACACCGGCTTTACCGACATCTCCAAAAACACGAGGGTGGTCAGAGTCATATCCTCTATGAGTAGCTAAATCGAAAGCAACTGAAAGACCTTTTTGCCCAGCAGCTAAATTTCTTCGATAAAAAGCATTCGATTCTTCCGCTGTAGAAAACCCTGCATATTGTCTAATCGTCCATGGTCGAATTGCATACATGGAAGAATAAGGACCTCTTAAATAGGGTGCGATTCCTGAAACATAACCTATTTGTTCTAAGTTGCTAATATCTTCTGACTTATAGTAATTCTTTAGATCGATTTTTTCAGCAGTTGTAAAGACAGTTGCTGCTGGTTCAACTTTGTCAGTAAGTTGACTTTTTCTCCAGTCGATTTTGTCAAAATTTATTCTTTCCATGTTAACTAGATTGACTGTTCTAAAATTAATTGTTTCAACCCTAAATAGTCTTCCATTTTAATCCATTCGTTGTCTTCTACTGTTGGATTAGGGAAGATGTTAATTCCAATTAAGGTATCTGTTTTATCAGCTATTCGTTGGATTCTTAAAGTTGCTTTAGCTGTCACTTCTTGTTGAATGTAAGTAATTGCGTCTGCTGAAGAAACACCGCCTTTTTGTTCCAATGTCTTAAAGAAATTCCATGATTTTTCAGCAAGCTCATTCGTTAAATATTCTACAACGTAACTTCCTCCAAGTGGATCAATCACTTTGTCTAAATAACTTTCTTCTTGCAAAATAAGAGGAATGTTAACCGCCATTCTAGTGGATAATTTGGTAGCTCCTTTTTTCGAAAAAGTATCGTAAGCTTGTACACAAATGGCATTTACACCAGCAAACGTTGCACTCATTGCTTCTGTCGTTTGACGTAGCAAATTAGTGTATGGATCTTTCAATGATTTGTTTGTGAATCCTGTAATTGCTGTTATTTTTATTCCTTTAGTATCTTTAATTGAATAAGATTCTAAAATACGTGTCCACAATGCTTTTAATACTCTTAGTTTAGCAATTTCATAAAAATAATTTGCTCCTAAACCAGCATTGAAATGAATACATGTTGCAGCTTCTTCGGTACTCAAGCCATTGTTTACTAATTGAATGAAAGCTTCGTGCGCACTAGCTAAACAGTACCCAATTTCTTGCCAAGATGTTGCACCTCTTTGTTGTAATGCATAGCCATTTGCTAAAAGGATTGAACTAGGTTTTGTTTTTAAAGAGCTTGCTAATTGGCTCCATTGCTCATCCTTTAGTTGGAAGTATTCTAATTCAAAAGAAATGTGATTTAATTCTTCAGGAGAAAAAGCTTCGTTCGCACTAAGATATTGTTGAAGAGAATGAATTTTAAATGTAGTGTGAATATAAGGTAATTCAACTCCTTTAGTCAACGTTTTCCAATCAGAAAAATCAGAATTTAATTCAAAACGCAAAGCTGTAGCTCCTAAATTCAATCGGTTTAAAGCTTCTTTATTAGCATCAACGCTATTGTTTACGATGATGGTGCTTAAATTTAACCATGCATTAGAATCTTTGTTGATTTGTCGAACAGACGCAAGATTGGTGGTTTCCTGAACTTGTGTATTGTTTGAATCTTGATGTTGGTAAGAATTGAATGAAAGTTCTTCAATTTCATCCACACGTTGAATCAATGATTCAGGCTGACCTTTTAAATCTTTTTGCAGTTGATTGACCCAATCTGCATAACTTGGTTTTGAAAACTCTTCAAATAATTTACTCATGCTAATTATACTGTTTTCTAATTGTTTTTTTCAAGTTTGTTTTCCTGTTTCAAGTAGCAAATTGTCGTCATTATCGTTGTGAAAACTGGAGCAAAAATGATACCTATATAAGAAACAGCCCAAAAGTAAGGAAAATTATACAATAATTTGAAAATAATACCACTTAATGTAATTAACAAAATGTTAGAAAATGCAAAATGATAACTCTTTTTAACAGAAAATCGTTGTCGTTCTAAGGTATAATCGTAAAAAGAAAAACCTAGAAAGAAAGCACTAATTAAATAACTAATGAGTTGATAAATAGGTGTATCACTAATGTTTAGAATACTTGAGAATAACCACCATGAGAGGAGTGTAATTGATTGTAAAAGTAGGGCAGAGACTACAATGTATATCATTCTAAAAAAATCATTTATTGTGGAGATAAGATCAAATTTGAATACTTTATTGGTCAAATATGCTTCTACTTTTTCAGAAAGAATTGTATTGAAAGGGGAAAAAATGGCGAGCACTATAAAAATATACAGCTGTTGAAATAAAGCACTCAAGATATTCGTTATAGAAGAAAATGATCGAACAAACCAATTGGAATCGGAGTCAATAGTTGTCCAATCACCTAAAAATAAAGAAGGAATAAATGTAAGCATTAAATAAAACAATGTCAGTAAACTTGCAGGTACTAAAAATACCAAAAAGTTTTTCTTTGCTAAAAGAGAAAAACTGATTTTTATAGAATCGATGTGTATTTTAAAGGGTGAAATAAAATTCATTGAGCGCCTTACTTATTGTTCTGCTAAATTAGTGATTTTTTCTTGTATTCATTATGGTTTTGGATCTAAAAACCTGTTATATTTAAAAGTTTTCAACAATTTATGTAACCTTTGTTGATAACTGTCGTATAGATTGTTAATAACAACAAAATGCACAATGAAAAAAGTAGTTTCAATTTTAGGATTATTGCTTACTTTTCAAGTATTTGCGGAGAACAGTAAGCGTATTACAAATGACGAATACATCGCCATGTGGTCTGCGACTGCGATGGAAAATATGATGAATCATAAAATTCCTGCAAGTATTACATTGGCTCAAGGGATTTTAGAGTCTGGAAGTGGGAATTCAGATTTAGCTATAAATGCAAACAATCACTTTGGTATCAAATGTCACGATTGGAAAGGTGAGAAGGTATATAAAGATGATGATGCAAAAAACGAATGTTTTAGAAAATATGACAATGCAGCACAATCTTATGCAGACCATAGCGAATTTTTAACTTCTAAAAATCGTTATAGTTCTTTATTTACATTAGATATTTCTGATTACAAAGGATGGGCAAATGGATTAAAAGCAGCAGGATATGCTACGAACCCGAAATATCCAACCTTGTTAATTGATTTAATTGAGCGTTTAAACTTGCATGAATTTGATGCTTTGGTGTTGAATTCTCCAGGTAAGTCAGCTGGATTATTGGCTAAAAAGAATCACAAAAATCAAGATAAACAAGATGTAGCGGTTCAAACTACAAAAACAAAACACAATTCCGCACAATCTAAAAAACAAAAAGCAGAGGTTGAAGTTACATTTGGCAACACGCGTGAAACATTCTTACATGCTAATAGAGTAAAGTATGTTATCGCTAAAAAAGGTGATACTTATTATAAAATTGCTGAAGAAATGGGAATGACCCTTATGCAAATTGAAAGTTATAACGACGTTAAATACGGGAACAAATCCTTGAAAGAAGGGGATATTGTTAATATCCATCCGAAACGTTCTAAAGGGAAAGAAGAATTTATTACACTTTCTAAAGACATGACTGTAATAGAGTTGGCTCAACAAGAAGGTGTAAAAGTAAAAAGTTTAGTAAAGAAAAATCATTTGTCTGCACCGACTGAGGTGTTGAAAAAAGGACAAAAAGTAGCTCTCAAATAGTCTATCTGATAGGTTAAATGAGTTTTTGTTTGTTGTTGTTTGTTAAAGGAAGTTTGCGAAAGTAGCTTCCTTTTTTCGTTTGCTATTTTTTGATAAAATAGTTTCAAGAACAAATTATTTGTGAATAGTTACTTATCTTTGCAAGGTATATGGTAAAAATTCGTGATATAGAATTGGGAGATTTCCCTTTGTTACTCGCACCTATGGAAGATGTGAGTGATCCTCCTTTTAGAGCTTTATGTAAAGAAAATGGTGTAGATTTGATGTACACGGAGTTTATCTCATCGGAAGGTTTGATTCGTGACGCAGCTAAAAGTTTACAAAAATTAGATATTTTTGAATATGAACGCCCAATAGGGATTCAAATTTTTGGTTCGGATATCGAATCCATGCGCCAAAGTGCTGAAATTATTGAGAAGGTAAATCCAGATATTATTGATATTAATTATGGTTGTCCGGTTAAAAAAGTAGCTTGTAAAGGTGCTGGAGCGGGGATATTGCAAGATATTCCTAAGATGGTGAAAATGACTGAAGCCATTGTGAAACAAACTAATTTACCTGTAACAGTTAAAACCCGTTTAGGTTGGGATGATGATTCTAAGCACATTGTTGAAGTTGCTGAGCGTTTGCAAGATGTAGGAATTGAAGCTATTAGCATTCACGGTAGAACCCGCAAGCAAATGTACAAAGGTCAAGCTGATTGGACGCTTATCGGAGAGGTAAAAAACAATCAACGTATGCACATTCCAGTTTTTGGAAACGGAGATATTGATTCTCCTGAAAAAGCTGTTGAGTACAAAAACTTATATGGCGTTGATGGAGTGATGATAGGACGTGCTAGTATTGGATATCCTTGGATTTTTAACGAAATCAAACATTATATTAAAACAGGAGGACATTTGCCTAAACCAACCATTTCAGATCGTGTGGAAGCAGCAAGAAGACATTTGGAAATGAGCATTAAATGGAAAGGTGAAGCGTTGGGAGTAATTGAAATGAAGCGCCATTACACGAATTATTTTAAAGGTATTGCTCATTTTAAAGATTATCGCATGAAATTAGTAACGAGTTTTCAATTGGAAGAAGTGTTGGCTACTTTGAATGAAATAGAACAAAATAGCAACAATTTTCATTTTGCAACGGAATAATTTTGCAGAAGAATACTAGTAAATTAGATTATTAATGTATATTTGACTAAGAAAATAAATAATATGAAATTATTACAAGACAAAGTTGTTTTGATTACAGGTGCTTCTCGTGGTATCGGTAAATCAATTGCTGAAGAATGTGTAAAGCAAGGAGCTAAAGTAGCATTCACTTATTTATCATCTGAAGAAAAAGCACGTGCTTTAGAGGCTGAATTGTCAGCAAATGGTGGAGTAGTGAAGGGTTTTAAATCAGATGCTGCTAAATTTGATGAAGCTCAAAAATTGGTTGATGATGTTGTTGCTGAATTTGGAACAATCGACGTGTTGGTTAATAACGCAGGTATTACTCGTGATACTTTGTTGATGAGAATGACTGAAGAACAATGGGATGAAGTGATTAATACAAACTTAAAATCTGCATTTAATTTAACAAAAGCAGTTCAACGTCCAATGTTAAAAGCGAAGTCTGGCTCTATTATCAATATGTCTTCTGTTGTTGGTGTAAGTGGCAATGCTGGTCAATCTAATTATGCTGCTTCTAAGGCTGGTTTAATTGGTTTTTCTAAATCTATAGCTCAAGAATTAGGTTCTAGAAACATTCGTTGCAATGCCATTGCTCCTGGATTTATTGAAACTGAAATGACAGAAGTTTTGGATCCAAAAGTAGTAGAGGAGTGGAGAGCTTCTATTCCATTAAAACGTGGAGGTAAACCTGAAGATGTTGCTAATTTAGTTGTTTTCTTAGGTTCTGACATGTCTACATATATAACTGGGCAAACAATCAATGTTTGTGGTGGTATGTTGATGTAAATTCAATCAAATTGAAATAAAAACAGGGTGTCTGACTTTTCGGATACCCTGTTTTTTTTGTATAAAAGAATAAAAATACTAGTAATTAATTTTCCAATCGTAGGTATTGATATCTTGTACGCAAGCTTTTAATAAAGAAATTGCTCCAGCAATATCTTCTTTGTGTGCCATCTCAATTACTTGATGCAAGTGACGAGTAGGAATAGAAACTGCACCTGCAATAGAACCTCCTTCCGTCATTCGTTGAATCCCAGCAGTGTCTGTGCCACCAGCTGTTAGTAATTCAGGTTGCCATTTTATTTGGTGTTTATCAGCTGTTTTTTTCATGAAATCAACCATTCTGTAGTCACAAATTGTAGAAGAATCCATGATTTTAATAGCAGTTCCTTCACCTAATTTGGTGATCATCTCATGAGGAGCAGCTCCCGGAAGATCAAAAGCGATGGTAGTGTCAAGACCAAATCCGAAATCTGGTTTTATTTTTAATGCAGCAACGTTTGCTCCTCTAATTCCCACTTCTTCTTGAACCGTAAATACAACGTACAAATCGTATGGAATTTCAATGCCCTTTAACTGCTTTAATAACTCTATAGAAATATAAACTGCTAAACGATTGTCCAATGATTTTCCATTGACACAATTTCCCATTTCGATGAATTCACGTTCACGAGTGATGCTATCACCAATTTGAACCAATTCTTTTACCTCCTCAGCAGTTAGACCAGTGTCAATAAAATAATCACCAAGTTGAGCTACTTTATTTCTTTCATCTGGAGACATTACATGAATAGGCTTAGAAGACATCACACCGATAATATCCTTTTTACCATGAATAATGACACGTTGTGCTGTCAATGTTTTTGGGTCAAATCCACCTAAGGTGTGAAAACGAATAAATCCTTTATCATCAATGTGTGTAACAATAAAACCGATTTCATCCATGTGTGCACCAATCATGACACGCTTATTTTCTTTACCGCGTTTGATGGCATAAACATTTCCCATATTGTCGATGTCAATTTCATCTGCATAGGGCTTAATTTCTTCAAGAATACGTTGTCTGATGCGTTGTTCAAATCCAGAAGCTCCTGGGGTTGTACAAATTTCGTTTAATAATTTTACGTCAATCATTGTTAATCAAAAAAGTTCTTACGTTTGTTTAATTTTTTAGCTCGAATTTTGTATTCACTAGAGTAGTTTGATTTATTATTCAAGAATTTACGTCTTGCAAAACGATTGGTTTCATAATAAAAAGGCAAGCCCATTCCTAGGTAAACTTCATGTGAAGTTGCTCTAAAATTAGAAAATCGACTCAAATTGTAGTTGAAATTATACCCGATTCTAGCATTGTTGGCAATCATTATATCGAAACCAGCAGTAATAGCATTTTCAGAACGGTAACCTACTGAAAAAGCCATTTTTCCACGGAATATATTTCTTAAAATTAAATCAGCTTGAAAAGGCGCGTTTGGAACGAATTTTGCTTGTATAATAGGGTTGAAAATGTATGAGCCATCAGAGTTTCCAATGTAAAAACCAGCTGAAAGGTAATGGTGCCACATTTTTGGTTTAAACCCATTTTCTGGTCCTGTATGGATATTATTCATCAATGAAGGAATAGCATATCCAAAATACATGTATGGGCCATTGTAATAGATACCAAATCCAGCATTGAATCGCCATTGATTGTACGATTGACTAAACGCAGGGTCGTTTTGGTTCACTAAAAATACACTAGCATAATCATTAACAACATTTTGAACACCTAAATTAGCTCCTAAGCCAACGAATTGTTCATCATTAATATAAATTCGATATGCGTAGCCGGCTCTAATTTCAGTTGATTTTGCAATTCCTACTTGGTCGTTAATAACAGAAAGTCCAACAGCATGAGAAGAATTGATTTCATACGCACCATTGAACCCAAATGTGGAAGGAGCGCCTTTTTGTCCCGACCATTGAGAACGATACAACATTTCGGCTGAAATTCTGGCTTCTACACCTGTAGCACCTGGATTGATAAGTCCTTTTGCAACGTTAAATTGAGAAAAACGTGTGTTGGTTTGACTGAATACTGTCAAGCTTAATACACAACTTATGCTTAGTAATATACGTTTCATGGTTTATTTCTTAATGGTTAGGAATTTTTCGTATTTAAAGCCTTCAACTGTTAATATGTAATAATATGTACCATCATTTACAATACCAGAACCTGCACATAAAGGACCTTTACACGATCCATCCCAATCGTTTCTATAAAAGTCAGATTGGAAAACAATGTCACCCCATCTGTTCCACACTTTTAAGCTAACGTTTTTAAAGTTGTATATTTCAGGGATTTCAAAAAAGTCATTGATGCCATCTCCGTTTGGTGAAAAACCTTCAGGAATGGTTAAGTCTAAAATTCTAAAATGAGTTGTGTGCGTAATGGAACATCCAACTTTGTTGTTGGTTGCTACCAAAGTGATATCTTCAGAGCTAGACCCAATAAAAGATGTACTTGATGATGCATTAGAAGTTAAATTATCATCAGGAAACCATTTGTACACGTCAAATCCTGCTGGTCCTGCAACGAATGCTGGTTCTCCAGGGAAAACATAAACAGTGTCGTTCATCTTATGTGGAGGCAAAGCTGCTACATTAACAGGGATTGTAAAAGTCTCATGACATGCTCCTTTGTAAATGGTTACAGAATAGTTAGTGCTAACAAGCGGTGCGACTGTAATTTGAGGTGTAAATTCATTGGTTGACCATGCATAAACATCTCCTCCAGAAGCTTTTAAAATAACATTAGAACCATGACAAACTGTAGATCCACCAATCATTTCTGCTTTAAATTCTATAAAGCTGATGCTTAGCGTTGCCGTATCAGAACATCCGTTTGCATCTTTCACAATAACAGAATACGAACCAGATTGTGAAACGCTTAAAGTTGGATTGGTTGTTCCATTGTTCCAAAGATATGATGTGTATGTTGTTGGCAATGATAAAGTGGTGGTGTTAGCCGTAGGACAAACATTCAATCCCTCGCTTGAAGTAATGCTTGCGTTTAAATTTGGTACAAATGTTACTGTTATACTGGCAGTTGATACACAGCCATTGTTATCCGTTGCTGAAACTTGTACAACTCCACTTGCAGTTGGAGTAACCGAAGCACCAGTACCTGTAACAGGACCTGTCCAAGTGTATGAAACATAACCAGCACTTGCAGATATAGCGTTAGTTGCTGCATTCTCACAAACTGTGATTGTATTGCCTTGGTTGATAACTACGTCAACTGCGCAAGCTGAAGCTATGTAAGCTGAAAAAGTGAACGTAGTTAGCAACAAAACTTTGAAAAGTGAGTTGTTCATGAAAAAATCTTTTTAATTTGAATAACAAAAATACAACATTTTTTTTAGAAAGTGTAAAAAAAGCTGCCTTTTAATTGAGCAGCTTTTGTTAATAAAGTTTTTATCGTTTATTTTCCTAAAGAATATAAAACATCTTTATGGATAACAACCGGATACTTTTTAGTCAATTCATCTATCCATTCTTTTTCTAAATAGTTTTGATAATCAGAAGTAATAATTCCTTTTGCTTCATTGATTTCTTTATTTTTAGAAGGGATAAACTCGTTAACAACCACAACATAATTTTTACCATCAACTATGTAAGGTTTGTTTTTTCCTTTCTTTAAAGTAATGTTTTGTAAATAAGGAGTTTTAGAAATTTCAAATTTTCCATTTCTAACGCGTGCGTTTAGTTCAGAATTAACATTTAAAATTTTAGCAATACTATCTGAAGTGATTTTCTTACCTGCTAATTTGTATGCTTTTTTAGCAATGTTAGCCGAAGTTGACTCATAAATAGTAGCATCTAAGCGATCTCCCCACATGTAGTTTTGCTTATTTGCTTCATAAAATGCTTTTAACCCTGTAGTGTCCTTCATTGCTTTGTTCCACACTTTGTCGCTCATGATTTCATATAGCAAAATACCATCGTGATATTCGTTCATTAACGCTTTGTATTCTGGGTATTTAACTTCTAAGCGTGATTTTTCCAAATCAATAACTTCAGTGTTAGTCCACTCTTTGAAGTTTTTAGTGGCAATTTCTTTTAAAGCTACACCTCTTAATAAGCGTGGATTGTTGTTCAAATAAGTGATGTAATCAGCAATGGTATAATTCTTCCCATTTAATACAAACAATACATCTTGTGTTCCTTTTTTAGATTTATCAAACTCACTTATTAAGATACTAGAATCGATGTTTTTGTCAAACCATTTAATTGTATTAGCTGATAAATCTTGGAAGTTGTACTCTTTTTTAAGTTTTTCAACGTAACTGTTTTGAGTTTTTCCAGCTCTTTCATCACGGTTTACTTTTCCTTCTAATTCTTTTTTAAGTTCTTCAAATGATTTAAGAGGCGTTAATTCTACACGTTTAATGATGTGAAACCCATAATTAGATTGTACTGGTCTACTAAAATCTCCATCTTTAGCCAATGAGAACGCAGCTTCTTCAAATTCAGGAATCATACGTGTTGTTGCTCCAGTACCAAATACTGGCAACATTCCACCATTAGAAGCAGAAGAAGGATCGTCTGAATAAGCTTTCACGAGATTATCAAAACTTTCACCTGCTTTTAAACGATCGTAAATTTCATTTGCCTTTGCTTTTGCACGTTCAATAACGTCAGCAGGGTCAGTTTCTGCATTTGCAGCAATCATTAAATGAGCTGCTTTCATCGCTCCACGAGCATCACGAATGTCTGTTACTTTTAAGATGTGGTAACCAAATCGTGTTTTAACAGGCATTGAAACTTCACCAACTTTTAATGAATATGCAGCTTCTTCAAAAGGATAAACCATTTGGAAGGCAGTAAAGAAACCTAAATCTCCACCGTTTGATTTTGCTGAAGGATCATCTGATCCATTGGGACCTTGAGCTAATTTAGCAAAATCTTCTCCTTTTAAAATTTTTTCGCGAATGGATAATGCTTTTTTATAAGCCTTAAGCGTATCTTCAGGTGTTGCATTTGCTTCAACTTTAACTAAAATATGAGATGCACGGACTTCTTTTTTCATGCGGTCATACGCTTGTTTTACCAAGTGCTGATTCATCTCTGTATCTGTCAAGTAAGGTTGAGCTAACTGCTTTTGATAACCTTCTAATTCTCGTTTTAATTTTGGAATCGTGTCATAACCTAATGCCTCAGCTTCGGTCACTTTTAATTGGAATTTTTTGTATAATTCCATGTACTCATCCAATGTAGCTTGATCGTACTTTGGATTGTTGTTGTTTTTTAAATAGACTTGTAAAAATTCAGATTTAGTAATTTTTTTGCCGTTAATTTCCATTAAAACAGGATCTTGTTGTGCAAATATGGATGTTTGTGTCAACAATAATAATCCAGCAACAACCAACAAATGTTTTTTCATAGGTTTATTTTTATTTTAATAAGGCTCAAAAATAACTTTTTAAATCAATATCAACAAGTGAATTTCAATTTTTTCAATTAAATGAATTGTTAAATCTTATTAAAATTTAGTTGATGACTAAAGTAGGATTGAATTGGATTCCTCAAATTGTATGATGAAGCCATTACTTCTCCATAAGCTCCAGCTGTGCGAATGATTAATAAATCTCCTCGTTTAGGCGACGCTAAGTAAAAAGCTGTTCCAAATGTGTCAGAACTTTCACAGATAGGTCCAACGATGTCATACGGTTGCGCTTCATCCGTTTTGCTTTCTAATAATTCTATTTTATGGTAGGCCTGATAGAGTGCTGGACGCATTAGGTCTGTCATTCCTGCATCTATCACTAAAAAATTGGTTATGCTTCCTTTTTTTACAAAGAGTACTTTTGATATCAGATTCCCACAAGGTGCAATTAGTGATCTTCCTAATTCAAAATGAACTTCTTGCTGTGGGGGTCGCTCTAAGAATTGATCAAAAATAGAAAAGTATTCTTCTAACGATGCAATAGGTTGCTCGTCTAGATGATGATAGTTTACGCCAAGACCACCGCCAACATTGATTACTTTGATAGAAATTCCTCTTTCTTCAAACCATTCTTTCCACTCATTTATTTTGAGGAATAAGTTTTTTAAACACATTCAAATCTAAAATCTGAGAACCTACATGGAAATGTAAACCGATTAAGGTCAAATAATTACTTTTTGAAAGAATGTCAATGGCTTTTTGAATGTCAGTGTATGGAATGCCGAATTTGTTTTCTTCTAATCCTGTTGTGATGTATTTATGTGTTTTGGCATCAATGTTTGGATTGATTCGAAGCGAAATAGGTGCTTTTTTAGAGAGTTTGGTGGCTATTTCTTCAATAACTTCTAACTCTTCTATGGGAATTCTACAATAAAAGTAAAAATATCATTTTCTAGTGCTAATTCTATTTCTGCATCTGTTTTTCCTACTCCAGCAAATGTTATTTTGTTAGGTGAAAAACCAGCATTAATGGCAGCTGAAATTTCGTTTCCAGACACACAATCTGCACCAAAACCATACGATTGTATGATTTCTAAAAGGATTGGATTGTGATTGGCTTTGATGGCATAATGAACGTGAAAACGATGTTTTTCAGATGCTTTTGATGCTACATCTAATGTTTTTTTTAATAGATTAATATCGTAATAATAATACGGTGTTGGGATATTTTTGAGCTGTTCTAATAGTGCAGTATTCATGTTTAAAGAAATAGTTTAAAAAAGACGATTGTGTAGTGATCGTAAAGCTTCCACTTTGTGTTCAGAATCTAATAAGAATGATACGTTGTAATCTGAACCTCCATAAGAAATCATGCGCAATGGCAAGTGTTTTACAGCATCTAAAACTTTAGCTGCATATCCATATGAATTAGAATTAAAATCACCAACTACGCAAACAATTGTTTGATGATCATCTTTGTAAACATTCCCAAAAATAGATAGTTCCTTCATGATTTCTTCTAAGTGAGTTGTATCGTCTATGGTCACAGATACTGCAACTTCGGAAGTCGTAAACATGTCTAATGGTGTTTTGTAATGCTCAAATACTTCAAATATTCGTAGTAAAAATCCATAAGCCATCAACATGCGCGTGGAGAGAATGTGAATGGCGGTGATATTGTCTTTGGCAGCAATGGGTCGAATCGCATTTTTTTGCTTCCCGTTTTCACTGATTAATGTCCCTTCTGAAGCTGAATTCATGGTGCTTTTGATTCTAACAGGTATAGGATGTTTTTGAGCTGGAAAATCACTTTTAGGATGTAATATATTGGCTCCGAAATAAGCCAATTCTGCCGCTTCTTTAAAACTGATATGCGCAATAGGTGAGGTGTTAGCAACAATACGTGGATCATTGTTGTGCATGCCATCTATGTCTGTCCAAATTTGAATTTCTTAGGCTTTTATTGCCGCGCCAATTAGGGATGCAGAGTAATCAGAACCTCCTCTTCGTAGGTTGTCAACATCTCCCATGAAGTTGCGACAAATATAGCCTTGTGTAATGAATAATTGATTGCTAGGATATTGATTTAGTAACTCGTTTAAATGTTGTTCGATAAAGGAACTATCAGGTTCTTGATTTTCATCTATTTTCATAAAATCAAGTGCGGGTAACAAGGTTGATTCAACTCCAATTTCAGTAAGGTAATTATGAAATAGGTAGGTAGATAATAATTCACCTTGGGCTAAGACAATCTTTTCTTCTTTTGTTCCAAACAAATCGTACGATAATGAGCGTATCAAGTCAAAGTGATAATTAATTATCTCTTCTCCTTTATCTTTCCCTTGTTTGGTTGTGAATAATTATTCATGAATCTTTCGTAGAAATTTTGTAATTCTATAATTAAAGATTCTG
>CAZOKJ010000042.1:0-19916 GCA_964580465.1 uncultured Fluviicola sp.
ACTGGTAGAACATGGATATTACACGATACCATTATTCAAAACAAAAGTGAAGGTGTATTTTATGGACCTCAACAAAAAGTATATGTTTTCTACACGTCAGAAAATCAACCTTTAAAAGATGATGGCGTTTATAAATTAACTGTTAACATTGATAATGGTCGTATTTTAGTAACTGGTAAAACAACTATTGTATCAGGAATTACATTGGGTGCTTGGGCAAACAATAATGGTACTATTCGTTTAACAGGCACAGGGGCAAACCTTGGTGTTTATGCAACAGAAAACATCAACGTTACCAATGTTGGTACTGCCTATAAACTAAATGCTAAAGTTCGTTTTGATTACCGTGAATTTACTCCTGGATTAATCGATTCAACTGATCATTCAATCTTATTCAACTTAGGTGAAGCGCAAGTAACACCTGGTTCAAACTCAAGTCATTCTTTCTCGTTTGTTGGAGAAACATTTTATCAAACGTTGAAAGAAAAAATCCCTGTTTCAACAATGGTTGAGCGCAGAAATCACTTAGGATTTAACATCACAATTACGGGAGCTTCAAGAGAATTGACTAATTACATTGAAGTCAATAAACCTGCTTCATCATTGTCTCAAAACAAACCAACATACACCAATTTGACCATTACAAAAGGGCATTCTGTTATTGGTATTTTTGGTTCAAGACTTTCAGTAACGAAATATAAAGTTTCGTCAGGAACGTATTTATTTGAACAAGCTTTGGACAAAAAATCAAGAAAAGAATTGTGCATTGGCCCATTAACTGGTCCTTTAGGTTTCTGTTCAACACACCCTAACGACAATGCTCCTGTTCAAGAAACTTGGTATTGCCATTAATAACAATGGATGAAAGAAAGACGTATTTTGTCAATGTAATTTTACCTGTACCCGTTCACCAAGAGTTTACGTATCGTGTACCTTTTGAGATGAACGATGATATCCGCGAAGGTGTCAGAGTGGTTGTTCCTTTTGGAAAAGCTAAATATTATACAGCTGTTGTAACTAAAGTGCATGAAAACGTACCGGAAGGTTATGCAGTTAAATATATCGAATATATCTTGGATGAAATTCCCATCATTACGGGAAAACAATATACTTTTTGGAAATGGATTGCTAATTATTACATGGCACCAATTGGCGATGTGCTGAATGCTGCTTTACCAGCCAATTTTAAATTAGCAAGCGAGACAATAATTGTACTCCACCCCGATTTTGAACGTGGTGTGGAACTCTCAGAAAAAGAAACACTCATTGTAGATAGTATTGAAGCCAAAGAAAGCCTAAATTTAAAGGAATTATCGGAAATACTTTCTGTAAAAAATGTACATCCGATTATTAAACAATTAATCGACAAAAAGATCGTTATCACCCAAGAAGAGTTGAACCAAAAATTCACTCCGAAAAAAGAAAGTTTCGTTTGCATCAACCCTATTTTTTCAGATGAAGATTTAAGTGATGTAATTGCAAGTTTGGAAAAAAACAAAAGCAAAGAATCGCAACTAAACGCATTACTTAAAATTTTATTTTTAAAGCGTCAAGAACAACAAGAGTATCTTCCAAAAAAGATGTTGTTAGAGGAACAAATATCTCCCTCTACCCTTGCCACCCTTGAACGAAATGGATACATTGCAATCGAAAAACTCGAAGTTAGTAGATTGAAATCAATCAGCGATGAAGATAAAGAAATAAAAACACTTTCTCCAGCTCAGGAAATAGCCTACAATCAAATTGTTGACTCTTTTGAACAACACTTTGTAACATTGCTTTTTGGTATTACAGGGTCTGGTAAAACAGAAGTTTACATGCGTTTAATTAAGGAACAATTAAATGCTGGCAAACAAGTATTGTTTCTTTTACCAGAAATAGCATTAACAACACAACTCATTCAACGTTTATCCGTTTATTTTGGTGAATCAATCGGTGTCTATCACTCTAAATTCAATCAAAACGAACGAGTTGAGATATGGAATAGCGTATTGGCTGATCATCCGACAAAATACCGGTTAATTGTCGGTGCAAGATCTTCTGTATTTCTTCCTTTTAAAAATTTGGGTTTAATCATAGTGGACGAAGAGCATGAAAGTAGTTTCAAGCAATACGACCCTTCCCCTCGTTACAATGCAAGAGACGCTTCATTAGTGCTAGCAAAGTTACACAATGCTAAAGTCTTGTTAGGCTCAGCAACTCCAGCCATGGAAACATACTACAATGCAAAAAATGGAAAGTACGGTTTGGTTGAGTTAACCACTCGCTACTCAGGTGTACAGCTTCCCGAAATTTTATGTGCTGATATGCGTAAGGCAAGAAAATCCAAAAGCGTACAGTCCGATTTTTCGCTATTTTTATTGGATGCCATTAGAGAAACGTTAAAAAATGAGAAGCAAGTCATTCTTTTTCAAAATAGAAGAGGCTACACTCCTATGTGGATGTGTGAAATTTGCAGATGGACACCCAAATGTCCCAATTGTGATGTTTCTTTAACCTATCATAAGCACACGAATTCATTGAAATGCCACTATTGCGGATTTCATCAACCTCCTGTTGGGACCTGTAAAAGTTGTGGTAGCACCCGCATCAAAATGATAGGATTTGGTACAGAAAAAATAGAAGATGATTTATCTATTTTATTGCCAAACACAAACATTCAACGATTAGATTTAGATACTACACGCAGCAAAACTGCTTACGAAA
The DNA here is from genome assembly GCA_964580465.1 of uncultured Fluviicola sp. GTDB lineage: Bacteria > Bacteroidota > Bacteroidia > Flavobacteriales_D > Crocinitomicaceae > Taishania. Next base: position 2,707 of record CAZOKJ010000042.1, read on the forward strand.
CCATATTAAACGATTTCGGCGAAGGAAAAATAGACATATTAATCGGCACCCAAATGGTTTCCAAAGGACTCGATTTTAAAAATGTAGCCTTAGTGGGAATTTTAGATGCCGATATGATGCTCAATCGTTCTGATTTTAGAGCTTTTGAACGAAGTTTTCAATTGATGACACAAGTTTCGGGGCGCGCGGGACGTGATAGTGAACGCGGAACCGTTATTATCCAAACAAGTGACATTGACCATTGGGTGATTCAAAAAGTAAACCAGCACGATTATGTCGGATTTTATGATGCAGAAATTATAGAAAGAAAAAATTTCTTCTATCCACCTTATTATAAAATCATCAACTTTGTAATCAAGCACAAAGATGAAGCACTTGTTAACCATGCTGCACAAGCATTTGCAGATTCTTTACGCACAGTGTTCAAAGAGCGCGTGTTGGGGCCTGAATTTCCATCCGTTAAAAGAATACAAAATCAATTTTTAAAGCAAGTAAAATTAAAAATTGAACGCGATGCTTCCGACCTAAAGGTGAAAGAAAAACTACATGAACTTGTCGATGCCTTTTACAGTAATGTAGCCTTTAAATCAGTGAGATTAGTGATAGATGTTGATCCTGCTTAAAATGATGCTATCCTAAATACGTGCGTAATGATTTACTTCGCGATGTGTGGCGCAAACGTCTAATAGCTTTTTCTTTAATTTGACGAACACGCTCCCTTGTTAAATCAAAGCATTCACCAATTTCATCTAATGAAAGCGCATTTTTGCCATTTAATCCGTAAAACAAACGCACAACATCTCCTTCTCTTCCGGTCAAAGTTGCTAATGAACGCTCAATATCCATACGTAAAGACTCCAATTTTAGTGAATCATCTGGACTAGGTAAGCTATCATTTTCCAAAACATCATACATATTAGACGATGAATCATCACCTTCTACCAATTGAGCATCCATTGAAACATGTCTTCCAGAATTTGATAAAGATTGACGAACCTCTTGAACTGTACAATCAAAATACTCCGCTAATTCTTCTGCAGTTGGAGGACGTTCATACTTTTGTTCCAATTCGGAAAAAGCACGGTTAATGCGATTAATCGTCCCAATTTTGTTCAAAGGCAATCGAACAATGCGCGCTTGCTCAGCCAATGCTTGCAAAATGGATTGACGAATCCACCAAACAGCGTACGAAATAAACTTAAATCCACGTGTTTCGTCAAAGCGTTCCGCAGCTTTAATCAAACCCATGTTTCCTTCATTGATTAAGTCAGGTAAATCCAAGCCTTGATTTTGATATTGCTTTGAAACAGAAATAACGAATCTTAAATTAGCCTTTGTCAACCTGTCCAAAGCTCGCTTGTCGCCTTGTCGAATTCTACGTGCTAATTCAATTTCTTCTTCAGCAGTAATCATATCTTCTCGACCTATTTCCTGCAAATACTTGTCGAGTGAAGCAGTCTCACGATTCGTAACCTGCTTCGTAATTTTGAGTTGTCTCATAGTGATTGAATTTTGCTTTTACTTCCTTGTTATATAGTACGTTGAATGTAAAAAAAAGTTGCTAAAAAAACAAATAAATTGACAATAAATGAATAAAATGACCTTCTCATTGAGTAAAGTGTCCTAAATAAAAAAGGAAATAAAGTGTGTCGTACAAAAAAAAATTGCGTAATTTAGTTGCATGATTCAACTACGCGATAATTTAAACATCCTCAAACACCTTACCCTGAAAAGATTGGTAAATTTAATGGTTTTAGGATATTCGTATAGCGTATCTAAACTAACCAAAAAAAATCACCATAAAGGATTGCCTTTTTCTTTAAGTATAGAACCAACAACTGCGTGTAATTTAGGTTGTCCAGAATGTCCAAGCGGTTTAAAACAATTCACACGGCCAACTGGAAGATTGCAATTGGATGCACATAAAAAGATTTTAAATCAACTGTCTAAAACAGTATTTTATATCAACTATTACTTTCAAGGTGAACCTTTCTTACATCCACAGTTTTTAGAATTAATCAAAGAAGCTAAAAAACATAAAATATATACCGCTACTTCGACCAATGCACATTTTATTACCGAAAAGAAAGCCGAAGAAATTGTTCTTTCTGGATTAGATCGGCTAATCATTTCTATTGATGGAATGACGCAGTCAACTTATGAAAATTACCGTGTTCACGGGACACTACAAAAGGTAATTGACGGAACAAACCATTTAATCGCCGCAAAAAAACGGTTGAACTCCCCTACTCCTCACCTTATTTTCCAATTTTTAGTTGTCAAACAAAATGAACATGAAATTGGAGAGGTCATTGCACTCGGAAAGAAATTATGCGTCAACGAAGTTAGATTGAAAACAGCTCAACTTTATGACTATAAAAATGGTAATCCACTCATGCCGTCTAATGAAAAATATGCTCGCTATAAAAAACTACCAGACGGCACCTATGCATTAAAATACAAAACGGGAAATTATTGCTGGAGAATGTGGTCAAGTTGTGTATTCACTTGGGACACCAAAGTAGTGCCATGCTGTTTCGATAAAGATGCAAAACATCAATTGGGAGATTTGGAAAATACAGATTTTGCAACAATATGGAATTCAAAATTCTATAACAGTTTCCGCTCCGCTATTTTAACTAACAGAGATCAAATCGACATTTGCAGAAATTGTTCAGAGGGAGCAAAAGTGTGGACGTAAGGAATTAAAACGCCACCTCAATACACAATATTCATTGTAACAGTATCGTTGAAAATTGTTGTTACGCTTTTTTCATCTGTTGTAGAAGCCCCCACTTTATAATAAGTCACTTTGTAAGGACGGTTGGCATTGTTAATGCAATAAAAAGTGGTGTCAATGATTCCAACAAATTGCTGCGTGCCAGATGGACAACATTCAGCACAATCAGATTTCCCTTCTGTTCGAATCAAATTCAGTTTCGTATCAGCACTTTCTGTGTGTTTCAAATGTATTTTAACCCAAGATTTTCCAAAAGTTGACAAATCAACTGTGTTTTCTTCTTTGGTTGTCAATTGAGAAAAGTCAATTTTCTTATCGATTGAAAAATAAGCACTTTTAGTAACATTCAATTGCAAAGCTAAAAATCGATCACGCTTCACCGTGAATGAATACCTTCCTTGACCATCCGTCATAACAGTAGTAACAGGTTCTTCAGCTCCGTTTTCAACCGAAATTTTCGCAACAGTAATCATAGCTTGGGCAAGTGGTTGCTGAGAAGACTCATCCATAATTGTTCCTGAAACAATAAAATCTGCTTGCCCTTTTTTACATGCTGAAAAAAGGAATAAAGCCAAACCGAATGTTAATAAATACTTCATATTTGTTCCAATTAACAAATCAATTACTTACGCTCTTAGGTATTTTCTTTCCGCCCAAAAAGTTCCAAATGGGATTAAAGAAGAAAGAAGAAGAACACCTGTTTTAGTTGTATTCCATTTGAATTTTCTTGCGGCTATTAAGACATAAGCACAAAATGCAATGAATAATAAACCGTGAATATTTCCTACAATTTTATTCGGCATCACAATGTCATACATGTATTTTAACGGCATAGTTAACGCAAAAGCTAAGTAAGAAATTCCCTCTGCTATAGCAAGTAGGCGTAAATTTTTAAGCATAATTCAATTTTTATAGGTAAACAACTTCTTACAAATATAACAATATAGCTCCAAATTCAACAGATAAAGTAAGAATTTTATCCGATTTAGGTTACATCATCAATAATTTCATTAATTTTGAAAAAAAAATTATCATTTATGAGCGCTTTATTACACACACACTCAGGATTACGTTGGATAGCTTTAATTTTAATTATTTTGGCAGTATTCAATGCTTTTTCTAATTCAAAATCATCAGAATATACAGATGGTTCTAAAAAATTGCACTTGTTTGCAATGGTTTCTTTTCATGTCCAGTACCTTATTGGGTGGGTATTATATTTCATGAGCAACAAAGTAAACTTTGAGGGAAGCTGGATGAAAGATAGCATGAGCAGATTCTTCGGAATGGAGCACGTATTGATTATGACAATCGCATTTGTATTGTTGACAATGGGATATTCAAAATCTAAAAAGGCGGAAGGTGCTGCTAAGTACAAAAAAATCGCTACTTTTTATACGATTGCATTAGTATTAATTTTGGCTGGTATTCCTTGGCCATTTAGAGCTGCATTAGGGGGGTCATGGTTCTAAGAAACGTAAGTTTATTCATTGCAACGCTTTTTTTAGTTGCAAGTTGTGATGGTAGTAGTGTCGAAACTTCTTCGACTTCTACTGACTCAGGAACGAGTGTTAATGCTCCTGACGGTGCAGCGTTGTACAGCACACATTGCGCAACTTGTCACGGTTTAGATGGCAAATTAGGAAAATCAGGTTCTAAAGATTTAACACAAACTACGCTACAATTTTTAGACATAAAAAAAACAATTGAAACAGGCACTATTGGTGGCATGCCTCGCTTTAAAGGCATACTGAAAGACGATGCTGAAATTGATGCTGTTGTTCAATATGTTTTATTGTTAAAACGTTAATTAATTGTAATGAGTGGAGGTCACGTTCTAGTAGATGCGGTTGAAGAAAAATGTGTGTTAGTTGGTGTTATTACATCAGCAATTGACGAAGAAACTGCACATGAATACTTAGATGAGTTAGAATTTTTAGCTGAAACAGCTGGAGCAATTACGCAAGCACGTTTTTTGCAAAAATCACCAATGCCTAATTCCAAAACATTTGTTGGGACTGGTAAATTAGAAGAAATTCGAGACTACGTTAAAGAAAATCAAATCGACTTATGCATTTTCGATGATGAGTTAAGTCCTTCACAATTGCGTAATATTGAGCGAACGCTTGAGGTAAAGATCTTAGATAGAAACAACCTTATTTTGGATATCTTTGCTTCTAGAGCACGTACTTCTCATGCGAAAACACAAGTGGAACTAGCACAGTTGCAGTACCTATTACCTCGATTAACCCGTATGTGGACACACTTGGAACGCCAAAAAGGGGGAATCGGTATGCGTGGACCAGGGGAAACTCAGATTGAAACGGACAGACGAATCATTCAACAAAAAATTGCACTTTTAAAAACACGTTTGGGTGAAATTGACAAGCAAATGTCTATTCAGCGTGGCAACAGAGGGCAATTAGTACGCGTTGCTTTAGTTGGTTACACCAATGTCGGTAAAAGTACGCTAATGAATTTGTTGTCAAAATCGGAGGTATTTGCTGAAAACAAACTTTTTGCTACCCTCGACACGACAGTTCGAAAAGTAGTTATCGACAACCTGCCATTTTTATTGACAGACACCGTTGGTTTCATTCGAAAACTACCTCATCAGTTAGTAGAATCTTTCAAATCAACCTTAGATGAAGTTCGTGAGGCTGATTTATTAATACACGTTTTAGACATTGCGCATCCTAATTTTGAAGATCATTTTAGAGTAGTGAATGAAACATTAAATGAAATTGACAAAAAAGAAAAACCAACTATTGTTGTTTTCAATAAAATTGATCAATTCGTTCATGTCCCTGTTGACGAAAATGATTTAGTGGAACGTACACCACAAAATTACACACTAGAGGAATTGAAGAAAATGTGGATGGCAAAAGTTAATCGCAACATGTGCGTATTTATTTCTGCCCATGAAAAAACAAACATTGATGAGTTAAAAAATCTTGTTTACGAGGAAGTTAAGCGCATTTTTCAAGAGCGTTATCCTTACAACAACTTCTTATATTAACAAAAAACGGTTGCAAATGCAACCTTTTTTTGTTTGTATAAAATCTTTTACAATTATTTTTCTCCTGAGTAAATGGTAGCAATACCACCAGAAACAAGTTTACCTTTCACATTTTTATAACCTAGTTTCGTTAATATATTTTCAAAATCTTTACCTTCAGGGAAAGCTTGAATGGAATCAGGTAAATAAGTATAAGCGCTACTATCTTTAGAAACCATTTTACCAAAAAAAGGAATAATGTATTTAGAATGAAACGTGTAATATTGTTTAACAGGGAATTTTTTAGGTTTTGAAAACTCCAAAATAACAACCTTTCCACCAGGGCGAATGACACGCAACATTTCAGAAAGACCTCTTTCTAAATTTTCATAGTTGCGCACACCAAAACCAACTGTTAAACCATCAAAATAATCATCCTCAAAAGGTAAGTTTTCAGAATCACCCAATCGCATAGAAATAATATGATCAACCCCTCTTTTCTTCATTTTCTCACGGCCAACTTCCAGCATTCCTTCGGAAATATCCATTCCAACAATTTCAGTAGGATTTAATTTCAATAAAGCCAAAGCAAAATCTCCTGTACCAGTAGCCAAGTCCAATAGACGTTTTGGTTGAATTGATTTTAATTGAGCAACAGCCTTTTTACGCCACATTCGATCAATACCAACTGATAAAAAATGGTTTAAAAAATCATATTTTTTTGAAATGTTATTAAACATCTCAGCTACTTCTTGTTTCTTACTCTTATCGTCACTGCCATAAGGCTTTACTGGTGTACCCATCCTTTAATCTATATTAAAGTGCAAAAATCGTCAAAAAGAATGAGATATAAAAGTAAATGCACATTTGTTTTATAATTTAAAACTCTGACTGTACAAATCAATAAGAAATATTTTTTAAGGAATTTTATGATAATTAATAAAAAAGACTTAACTTTGTGATATAAACTAATAAAATAATGTCTATGAAAAAACTTATTTTGCCACTAGTTGCAGGATTGTTTGTCCTTGCATCTTGTAAAAAAGACTACACTTGCACGTGTACAGAAACAGAAGTAAAAGTTAAAACTACTCAAGGTTCTTCTACAGCAACAACTACAACAGATGTTACTAAAAATGAAGCAAGAATTAAAGGAGTTAAAAAATCTACTGTAATTACAGAGGATGATTGTTATTCAAGTGTATATGAAAAAACTTACACTTCTGGTAACCAAACAATTAATCAAACAATAACAACAGATTGTGAAATCACTAAATAATTAAGACCATGAAAAAATTATTCGTAGCATCATTAGCTGTTGTAGCTTTAACAGCGTGTACAAAAGATTATACTTGTACTTGTACTTATTCATCTAGCGACACTGAAGGATATTCAAGTTCATCTAAAGATGTAACTACATTAAAAGGATTGACTAAGGCTCAAGCTGAGAATGAGTGTCACTCTTTGGATAACAAACAAACATATCCGAACGATCCAAGTGCTGCAAACTATGTTTACAATTATTCTAGATCTTGTACATTATCTAAATAATTTTTAATAACAATAAAAAAACCAACTCTCGCGAGTTGGTTTTTTTGTGTCTATATTATAGATTTATAATTGTTCAAAGAAATCATTTCCTTTATCGTCCGTAATAATGAATGCAGGGAAATTCTTAATACGAATCTTTCTTACTGCTTCCATTCCTAACTCTTCAAAGTCCACAACCTCTACAGCTTCAATATTTTCTTTTGCTAGAATTGCCGCTGGACCTCCAATAGAACCTAAATAGAAACCACCATATTTAGCACATGCGTTGGTTACATCTTTCGAACGATTACCTTTTGCTAGCATAATCATGCTTCCTCCATGTTGTTGGAATAAATCAACATAAGAGTCCATTCTACCAGCCGTTGTAGGACCGAAAGATCCTGATGGCATACCTTCTGGCGTTTTAGCTGGACCAGCGTAATATATTGGGTGGTTTTTAAAATACTCAGGCATTGGTTGACCATTATCCAACATTTCTTTGATTTTTGCATGCGCAATATCACGAGCCACTATCAACGTTCCATTCAATTTTAAACGAGTCTTAATTGGATACTTAGTCAACTCAGCCAACACTTCATTCATAGGGCGATCCAAGTCTATTACAACTGGTTCCTCCAAATGAGGAGGTGTAGCAGGCAAGAAACGACCTGGATTTTCTTCTAATTGTTCTACGAAAATACCTTCTTCTGTAATTTTCGCTTTGATGTTTCTATCTGCAGAACAAGAAACACCTAAACCAACAGGACAAGACGCTGCGTGGCGAGGTAAACGAACAACACGAACATCATGCGTAAAGTATTTACCCCCAAATTGTGCTCCAATTAATGATTCTTGGCAAATTTGTTGAACGCGTTTTTCCCATTCTAAATCTCTAAATGCCTGGCCACCCATGTTTCCTTCTGTTGGCAAATGATCATAATAACCAGCTGAAGCTTTTTTAACCGCAGCCAAATTTGCTTCAGCTGAAGTACCACCAATTACAAAAGCCAAGTGATAAGGAGGACAAGCAGAAGTACCCAAATCTTTAATTTTTTCACGAATAAACTTCTCTAAAGAAGCGTCATTCAACAACGATTTCGTTTGTTGATACAAAAACGTTTTGTTAGCAGAACCACCACCTTTAGCTAAAAATAAAAACTCATAAGCAGCACCTTTTGAACTGTAAATATCAATTTGAGCAGGTAAATTGCTTCCTGAGTTTTTTTCTTCAAACATAGTCAATGGCACAATTTGAGAATAACGCAAGTTCTTTTCTTGATAGGTATCAAAAATTCCTTTTGACAAATGTTTTGCATCGTCTGAACCAGTGTAAACATCTTCTCCTTTTTTGGCCACAACAATTGCAGTACCAGTATCTTGGCAAGAAGGCAAGTTTCCTTCAACAGCTACGGCAGCGTTTTGCAACAAGTTGTAAGCAACAAAACGATCATTATCAGTCGCTTCTGGATCTTCCAAAATGTTCGCTAAACTTTGTAAATGAGCAGTACGCAATTTGAATGAAACATCCGTCATTGCTTCTTTTGCCATTATCTCAATCCCTTTAGGGTCGATGTGTAAAACTTTTCGACCACCATATTCATGCACAGTAACATAATCGGAAGAAATTTTTCGATATGTTGTCGTATCTTTTAAAATTGGATACGGTTCTTGATAAAAAAATTCAGCCATTTCTATTTGATTTTTAAGACCCTCAAAAGTACGAAAAATGTAGCATTTAAGCTAAAAAAATGACTACATTTTAATTCATAGAAAAAAAGACCTGTTAAAAATCAAACGTGCATGTCTTTCAAAAGAATATTTGTAACAAAAATGACAAAAAATGCAATAATAAATCGTAACTTTGCATATAGAAAATAAATAATTAAATTATATAGAAATGTCAGAAGTACTTAACAATACTGCAATTGGCCAAATTCTTGAAAAATTTGGTATCGAAGAAGTAAACAATGGAGCTTCAACTGGTGGAAAATGGTTCAACACAAGGGGTGAAAAAATCGTTTCTTACTCTCCTGTTGATGGTTCAGAAATCGCTGCTATTAATGCTGCGACAGAGGTTGATTATGAAGCCGTTGTATTAAAAGCTCAAGAAGCATTCAAAGAGTGGAGAATGTGGCCTGCACCAAAAAGAGGTGAAGTGGTGCGCCAATTGGGTGAAAAATTACGCGAGTACAAACAAGATCTTGGTACATTGGTTTCTTATGAAATGGGGAAATCATTGCAAGAAGGTCTTGGAGAAGTTCAAGAAATGATTGACATCTGTGATTTCGCAGTTGGACTTTCACGCCAATTATATGGATTAACAATGCACTCAGAAAGACCTGGACACCGTATGTATGAACAATACCACCCACTTGGAGTAGTTGGTATTATCTCGGCATTCAACTTCCCTGTTGCTGTTTGGAGCTGGAACACTGCCTTAGCTTGGGTTTGTGGTGATACAACTATTTGGAAACCATCTGAAAAAGCTCCTTTATCAGCACTTGCTTGCCAACAAATTACAAAAGAAGTTTTTGATGCAAACAATGTTCCAGAAGGTGTTTCTAACGTTATCGTCGGTGATGCAACTATCGGAAAATTAATGGCTGAAGATACACGTGTACCGTTAGTTTCTGCTACAGGTTCTACTCGTATGGGTAAATCTGTTGGTGCTGCTGTTGGTGCTCGTTTAGGAAAATCATTGCTTGAGTTAGGTGGAAACAATGCCATCATCATCACTCCAAGTGCTGACTTAAAAATGGTAGTTCCAGGAGCTGTGTTTGGCGCTGTTGGTACGTGTGGACAACGTTGTACTTCTACTCGTCGTTTGATTATTCACGAAGAAATTTACGATAAAGTTAAAGAGGCTTTGGTAAAAGCTTATGGTCAGTTGAAAATTGGAAATCCATTGGATCAAAATAATCACGTTGGGCCACTTATCGATAAGTTAGCTGTAGATGCTTTCTTAAATGCATTGGATCAAGCTAAAGCAGAAGGTGGAAATGTTATCACTGGTGGTGAAGTATTGTCTGGTGACGGTTATGAAACTGGTTTGTATGTTCGCCCAGCAATCGTTGAGGCCGAAAACCATTATAAAATTGTACAACACGAAACATTCGCTCCAATCTTATACATCATGAAGTACAAAGGTGGAATTGAGAATGCGATTGAATTACAAAATGACGTGCCTCAAGGTCTTTCTTCTGCAATCATGACTAACAACTTGAAAGAATCTGAAGCGTTCTTATCACATGCTGGTTCTGATTGTGGAATCGCTAACGTAAACATCGGTACATCTGGTGCTGAAATTGGTGGTGCCTTTGGTGGTGAAAAAGAAACTGGTGGCGGTCGTGAATCAGGTTCTGATGCTTGGAAAGTATATATGAGACGTCAAACAAATACACTTAATTACTCTGATAGCTTACCATTAGCACAAGGAATTAAGTTCGATTTATAAAAAACAAGCAATGCTCAAAAAGTGACAAAGTGCACACCTTGCATTTCAGTCACTTTTTTGAACATAAAAAGAATAAAAAGAGGGTGTCCGATTTTTCGAACACCCTCTTAATTTTTAGCAACCAACTATCTAAATACAAGTATTTCTACTTAATTTCAATCAACAAACAACACTAGTTGGCTAAAAGTTACTCTAAAAATCCGATTATAACTTAGGACATTTCTTGCAATGAACCCCTTTCTTCTTATACTTCTTGCAACATTCTTTCTTTTTTGAACAAGAACAATCGTTACCGCAACTGTAATCATTCGAAAAGACAGGCTGAACAGTATCCAACTTCGTTTTCATTTTACTTCTTATTTAGAATAATTATAAACAAAAGTATAAAAGATTCTTTAACGAACAAAAATGAAAGATAAAAAGATGTGTTAATTTTTAAACACTTCATTAAAATCGGTTACCTAAAACGCTCATTAACTGCAACAAAGCTAATTTATTTTCTTTAAATTGAAATTGTAAATCCACATCCATCTTTTGGTTGCTCAATTCCTTTACATCAGCCTTGATAAATGCCAATTGTTGAGACAAATCACTACCAATCGATACAATAGTATTCATTTTCAATACAGCTTTTACCAAAGGACTACCTTGGATTTCAAACAAATGGCTTGGCTCGCCTAAAATCTGTAAACGAGTAGCTGTAGGAGGAGTTCTTAAGGCTACCTCTTTTGACTTACCAAAGTAAATCATTTGCGGTGAAATTTGGTAGCAATAATAACTAACACCAAAAATTTCTAGTTGACTTTGTCCTTTTCTTGTGTATTCAAATGGAAGTAATTTCAAAAATTGGTCCAATTGATTGGATTCTTTAAACTGCATTAAAATATCTGCATCTGGAAGAATCAATTGTTGTCCTTTTGAAACATCAATGGATACCCCCCGATAATTCATACTAATACCAGTTAATGGTAATGACGTGCCTATCAAATTTTCTAGTTCACGAGAAAGTTCAGTTGAAATCAATGAAGTAGAAAAATGAAAATCAGTTGGTTGCAAAAAAAATTCCATTTCATAATTCTCTATTGCAGAAGGGATTTGAGCAACACCTTTACTCAGTATTTTTTCTCCTACTTGATCAACAAAACCTGTATAATTAATGTTTTTTGTATTGGCACTGAATTGAACCAAAGAATGTTTATCTGAGTGGCTCACCATTGGAGTTTGTAGTTGTTGGATAAATGCATATAAATCTTCCTTTGACAATTCAGACGACTGAACCACAATTCCACTGTTACCTTGTCGCTTTGCAACACTCACATTTCCTAAAAAAGTAGTGATATTACTATCCCATTTAATGGTATTTAAAATGGTTGCTATTATTCCTTGCACATGACCATTTTTAAGTTGAACTTTAAAATAGTGTACATCTTGTAACCAATTAATTCCAACCTCTTTTTGTTCATCAGAAGATTTGAATTTATCTTTTAATTGTTTCACCAATGCGTCATTCGAATCATCAAAAACAATTGCCTTTAATAACTCCATACCAACCTCTTGAGGATGTAATTGCACATGCAACAAAGCATTTTTGGGTACGCTATAAGCCAATTCAGTTGGTTTTTGCATGTCATCTTTAAAATTAATAATTGTAAAAATTCCCCACAAAACAACAAGCAACAAAATTGTTGTAATAGAAATAAAAATATGTTTAACACCTTGATTCATCTCAACAAAATTACAATTAATTTAAAACGACAGCAATTGAAGTGCCATATTTTGTCTTTTAAAGAATTAATACTAATTTGGCACTAAAAAAAAAAAACGAAACATGCTTTCTCCTTTTAACGATGAATATTTTATGAAGCAGGCTTTTCAAGAAGCTCAAAAAGCTTATGAAAAAGATGAAGTGCCAGTTGGTGCTGTTATAGTTACCAACAATCAAGTCATAGCTCGCACTCATAATCTTACCGAGTGCTTGCATGACACCACAGCACATGCAGAAATGCAAGCCATCACGGCAGCATCAGAGTTCATTGGGGGAAAATACTTGAACGGATGCACTTTATACGTAACGTTAGAACCTTGTGTCATGTGCGCAGGTGCATTGTATTGGTCACAAATAGATCGTATCGTTTACGCCGCAAGCGATGAAAAAAGAGGAGCTAGTCGTTTTGAAGGAATTTATCATCCAAAAACAAAAATAGAAAAGGGAGTAATGGAAGAAGAAAGCAAACAATTATTGCTCCATTTTTTCCGTTCTAAACGTTAATCTTCTCTATCTGTATTTTTTAGTTCTTCACTAACTTTTTCCAATTCTTCATAAAAAGGCACACCCCAAGCACGAATAATTGGTTCTTTTAGGAAACGATAAACAGGGACATTCAACTCCTCACCCAACTTGCATGCTGGATCACAAATAGACCATTCGCTATAATTCAACGCTTGAAAGTCATGGAATTGCTTCACACGAATAGGATATAAATGACACGAAATAGGCTTTTTAAACGACGTTATTCCTTCTAAGTAAGCTTTTTCAATCGCACATTTTGTAATTCCTTTTTCATCAAAATATACAAAAGCACATTCACCTCCGTTAACTAAAGTCGTGACAGGTTCACCATCATCATCCAAATAAAAAACGCCAGTTTTGTTAACTGCTTCTATTCCTTCTGGTCGCATATATGGAAGGTAGTTTTCTAAATCTTCTTCCATAATATCTACTTCTTCGAAAGTTAAAGGTGCACCAGCATCTCCTTCTACACAGCAAGCTCCTTTGCAAGCATTCAAATCGCAAACAAATTTTTCTTCGAACAAACGCGTAGAAACCAATTTATCATCTATCTCAACAAGCATCTTTTATTTTTTTACAAAGTTCTGAAAAATAAATGAATTTTAAACCATTAATTACCCCAATTCATTTTATCCAAATTACGATATTGAATAGCTTCTGCAATGTGATGCGTTTGAATGTTGTCTGATTGTTCTAAGTCTGCTATTGTTCGAGCTACTTTTAAAATCCGATCATACGCTCGCGCTGAAAGCCCCATTTTATCCATTGCGTTTTTTAATAGCGCCCTGCTATCATCTCCCAAGGAGCAAAAATCTTTAATTTGTTTGCTTTCCATTTGTGCGTTGCAATAGATTCCTTTCAATTGTTCAAAACGTGCTTGTTGAAATAAACGAGCTTTTACCACACGTTCTCGAATAGTATGACTCCCTTCTCCCTCTTGCATTGCAGCCAACTCATCGAATGAAACAGGCGTAACTTCAATATGTAAATCAATTCGATCAAGTAAAGGCCCTGAAATTTTATTCAAATAGTTTCGAACTGTAGCAGAGCCACACGTACATTCCTTTTCAGGATGATTAAAATAACCACATGGGCAAGGATTCATTGCACCAACAAGCATTACACCAGCAGGAAAATCAATGGTATATTTAGCGCGAGAAATGGTTACAACACGATCTTCTAAGGGTTGACGCATAACTTCCAAGGCTGAACGCTTAAACTCTGGCAGCTCATCTAAAAATAAAACGCCATTGTGAGCCAAAGAAAACTCGCCAGGTTGTGGATAGGTTCCTCCACCAACCAAGGCTGCGTCTGATATACTATGGTGAGGTTTTCTAAAAGGCCGTTGTGTGATAAGTCCTTTCGATTTAATCTTTCCAGCCACACTGTGAATTTTCGTAGTTTCCAACGCTTCCTCTAAACTCATTGGAGGTAGAATAGTCGATAGTCGTTTTGCTAACATTGATTTCCCTGCTCCGGGAGGTCCAATCAACACAACATTATGTCCGCCAGAAGCTGCTATTTCAAAAGCTCTTTTAATTTTTTGTTGACCTTTTACATCTTTAAAATCAACTTCAAACTCATCTAATAAACTATCAAAAGTAGCTTCAATATTCACTTTAACGGGCTCTTTTTTTAAGTCTCCATTAAAAAAATCTACAACTTCTTTGATGTTTTTCATACCATAGATGTTTAATCCATCAACTACAGCTGCTTCCAAGGCATTTTCTTCTGGTAAAATAATCGATTTGAATCCTTCTTTTTTAGCTTGTAACACCATTGGGAGGATTCCTTTAACAGCTTGTAAATTACCATCTAATGATAATTCACCCATCATTTGAAATTCTTCTAAGTTGTCTGAAACAATTTGTTCAGAAACAGCTAAAATCCCAACTGCTATCGGCAAATCAAATACGGCCCCTTCCTTTCGAATGTCAGCTGGAGCCATATTAATAGTAATTTCTCGTTGCGGAAACTTAAAATCATTGTTGGAAAAAGCGGCTTTAATACGTAAGTGACTTTCTTTAACAGAAGAATCTGGTAATCCAACCAAGAAAAAGTTAATTCCTTGTCCTTGGTTTACTTCAATTGTAATCGTAGTAGCGTCAATTCCGATGACGGAACTACTATAGGTTTTTACTAACATAAAAGGTATTTTAATAGGTTATTTTACCCTTAAGTTAAGTAAAAAGTTGAATTCAAACAAAAAAAAAATGAAAAAAAATTTGATTTAGCCGCCTTTTCTTTTGGTTTTATATCCTTCTGATTCTAAAATAGTAATGATTTTGTCTCGAAAATTTCCTTGAATAAGAATCTCTCCATCTTTGGCACTTCCTCCTACTCCACATTTTGATTTAAGCAATTTTCCTAATTCTTTTAAATCATCTTCGTTTCCAACAAATCCTTCTATTAAAGTAACCTCTTTACCAGCTCTCGACTTTTTGTCAATAGAAACATATAACAATTGTTTATTAGGTTCTAATGTTTCTACTTCTTCATCCTCGTCATATTCATATCCAAAATCTGGATTAGTTGAATAAACCACATTGATACGTTCCTTTTTTTTCTTTGCCATAATTACTTCTCTTTTTCAATCAACGCTGCCTTAATATCATCCACCATAATAGCATCTGGTAATTTTTCCAATGCTCTTCTGATAGGTTTAGGCGCTCGCATATCATACAAAATTACTTTTTTATTTGCTATCTGAGCAATCGAAACCTGTTCTTTTGTCGCAAACGAATTGCGCATTACAAGCCCCTCAACAAAGGTATCATTTATTGAGCTGGAAAATTCATCTTCTGAATGAACCTCACTATAAACCCTCCATCCTTCATTGTGAAACAAAGACAACCAAGGTTTATAATTTAAAACCAAACAAATAGTTGACGTATTAATAGATGAAAACGCAACATTTAAAGCCTGAATCATCAATTGCGGATCGTAAACCTGTTGAGTGCAAGCGTTGTAATGGCGAATATCTAAGTAAACCGTTTTAGTTGACAGCTGACCCCAATCCAAATCCGTTATGCATGTTAATTTTTCTCTATTTACAGTTTTGAACTTAATTTTTCTTAGTTCAGAACTCATTTTTTCAGAAACGCAACCTTTTCCATCCGTTTCAATCGACAGATCGTCATCATGCATCAACCACAAGGTCCCATCTTTAGCTAGTTGAACATCAATTTCAACACCAGCTACGCCAGGAAGTCCCAATGCAAGTTCAATTCCCTCTTTAGTATCCGCTGGATGTATCGATTTTTTTATTGTCAGTCCATTACCTGCGTGACCGATGATTTCGGTAACATAGGCTTGTTTTTTTGAACAAGCAGTCATTGCTAATAATAGCCACCAAATAATCCAATTAAAACGCATACCTACATTCTACTTGTACAACATACCCCAAAGTTCCACTTGTTGTCCAGCGATTAGAAAGGGTTGAAAAATTTTGTTCCCATAGCCCGCCTAATAACAAGGTTTGTCCTATTTGCCATTTTTTACCATAGGTCCATCGAGCCCCGATATTCAATTCATTGTAGTTGACCTTTGCGTTTTTTATTGAAGCAAATTTATAAGCCGAATAAGCATATTGAACAAAGGGTCCCAATCGAAAATGTTTTACTTGTAAAGGAAAATAAGTTACCCCCAGAGAAACTTTAGGAAAAAATCGAGACTGAAACAACGAACGGACAATTCCATATTCAAATCCTGTTTGCAAGGTTACAAATGAAGTTATTTGATGATCATAATGCACTCCTTGAAAAAAATCAATTTTTGTTGCGTTCACCGATAAAGCCACACTACTTTGTCCCCAAGAGGATAAAGACCAACAAAAAAATATGACAACTAAGTACTTCATTTGTAGAAAAAAAGACAATGTCCAAAAAGTGACGAACGTTTTGGCAGCTTTGCATTCGGGCGGGATTTTCAACCGAAAATTCCGTGCGAGTAAAAAGTGCAAATTTACAAAAAAAATGTCGAACGGAAACGTTCGATCCGCCTGACGCAAAACTGCTTGTTGAACAAAAGCTTCGCTAGCCAACCATTGCCAAATATACTAATTCTCCGTACATAATGACATAATTTTTAAAAAAAGTATTATGTCAAAAAACAATCTTGCAATTATTGAGCAAGCCAAGGAGCTTGTACCGGGGTTTCGTGAAGGCTTTTCACGTTTTAAAGAACGAGTGACTATCGA
>CAZOKJ010000043.1:0-19737 GCA_964580465.1 uncultured Fluviicola sp.
TTGACTGTTAAAGTCATCAATTTCGTTACATTTCCATGCTTGTAATCCTTCCATTTGAAAATAACCTGACCGTTTTCCACCTTGACAATTCGGTGATTCGAAATGGCAATTTTATGCGAATAACGTCCCAAATATTCAATCACATTTTTAGGCATTAGAAATGGTTAAAAGACATTTTTTTGTTCACTTATTTAATTTTTCTTATTTTTGTTTCAACTAGAATTATACATGACGAATAGATTTGTTTTTACTCTCCTCGCTTTATTTATCTCTACATCATTGTGGGGACAATCTGAGATTATTCCAACGCCAAAGACCTATTTTTCTTCTAAGCGAAAAGCAGAAACATTTCAGAAGATATTGGTTAATCCAACTCAACATACAACGCATGAACTTGAATTACTTGACTTGTGGGGAAAACAATTAGGTATTCAAGTTACCACTGATTTAAGTGCACCTTCTACCCTTCCCTTTCATTTTGTAAAAAAAGCAGCTGATCCTTCTAAATTAGATGCTTATCAAATGCAATTTGATGGAGACATTGTGTATATCCTCTACACTACCGAAGCAAGTAAAATATATGCCATAAGTTCAATTTTACAATTAATTCAACCAACTAGTACAGGATTTGAGTTAATTCCATTTAAGTTAGAAGACGAAGCAAAATTCAAATGGAGAGGTTTGCACTTAGATGTTTGTCGTCATTTTTTCTCTATCGATGAAGTGAAAAAGTACATTGACTTAATGGCTTTTTATAAATTCAACAATTTCCATTGGCACTTAACAGACGACCAAGGTTGGCGCATTGAAATAAAGAAATATCCATTATTGACTGAAATTGGAGGATATCGCGATTCTACCCTTAACGACCATTATTCAACTATACCAAGAACATGGAATACAGAGCGATATGGAGGTTACTACACGCAAGAGCAAATAAAAAATGTAGTTCAATATGCCCAAGTACGTGGCGTTAACATCGTTCCTGAAATAGAATTGCCAGGACATTCACGCGCTGCTTTAGCTGCTTATCCACAATTGTCTTGCACAGGTAAGTACAACAATGTTACTGGCTTATGGGGTGTATTTGATGATATTTTTTGCTCTAAAGACGAGACAATACAGTTTTTGCAAGACGTTTTAGAAGAGGTAATCGCTTTGTTTCCGTCTAAAATCATACATATTGGCGGTGACGAGGCTCCTAAAACACGCTGGAAAGCTTGTCCAAAATGTCAAGAAAACATTCGCAAGCACAATTTAAAAGACGAACATGAGCTACAAAGTTGGTTTATTCAACAAATGGATCAGTTTTTAACTAAAAGAGGACGGAAATTAATTGGTTGGGACGAAATTTTAGAAGGAGGATTGAGTCCAAATGCAGCAGTAATGAGCTGGAGAGGAGAACAAGGAGGATTAGAAGCAGCAGGTCAACAGCATGAAGTTGTCATGTCACCAGGTAGTCATTGTTATTTCGACCATTATCAAGGGGATAGTCGAGAAGAACCGATTGCATTTGGAGGTTACACTCCTTTGGAAAAAGTATATGATTTCAACCCTATTCCAAATGGATTAGCTCCTGAAAATCAAATATACATATTAGGAGCTCAAGCAAACTTGTGGACGGAATACATTTTAAATTACAAACATTTAGAATACATGGTTTACCCAAGAGCTTTGGCGTTGATTCAAAACCTTTGGGGAGCAAATAAACCTGATTATGAATCATTCAAAAACATTTTGCTTAACAAACAATTAGCGATATTAAAAGCCAAAGATGTGAATTACTCATTGTCTTTTTTACGACCAAAATTTAAAACAGTAAAAACAAGTACGGGTATCAATGTTACTTTATCTCCAGAAAACAGTACGTTTTCAAAAGTTGAGTACCTTGTTAAAGGTAGTACTTCCGTAAAAGAAATAACTGGCAATCATTTGTCCTTTGATCGTGAAAACAACCGACCATTATCCACAGCGAGGGTTTATGGAACAGAGCCTGTATTCCACTCAGAGTCATCCGTTGACATTTCCTTGCATCAAGGATTAGGAGCTAAAGTTACTTTATTGACTGAACCTAATAAAAATTATGCACACAATGGGGCTTTTGCATTAGTAGATGGTGTTAGAGGGCAAAGACCTTGGAAAGGACATGAATGGTTAGGATTCAATACTGGAGATGTGGAGATTTTAGTAGAGCCAGATCCAAAAATGAAAAGCAATGAATTAATCGTAAGCCTATTATCTGCCAATAGTTCATGGATTTATCTACCTGAAGAAATCATTGTTTCAGGTTCTTCTAATGGTAAGAAATGGAAAACGATTAATCACGTAATATGTGAAGATGAGTTAACAAACATTCCATTATCAAAATCATATAAACAATTAAAAATTAAAATTGTACCAATGAAAATTATTCCAGAAGGACAATTTGGTGCAGGTTATCAACCATATACATTTATCGACGAACTTATTTTTAATAATAATCAACACAAGTAGTATGAAAATTGAATTGTGTGCTGCTTCAGTAAAAGCAATTAAACTAGCCAACGAATTAAAATTCGACCGTATTGAATTGTGCGAGAACTTAATGCAAGGAGGAATTACACCATCTGCAGGGAGAATTGAATACGCTTTAAATACAGGAATTGAAACCCATGTTTTAGTTCGACCTCGACCAGGTGGTTTTTACTATTCGGAAGATGAAATCAAAATTATGGTTTCTGATATTAAAAACATCAAAAGAATGGGTGCTAAAGGTGTAGTTGTTGGAGCTTTAAACAATTATAGAACCATTGATGAAGAAGCATTAAAGCACTTTGTTGATGCAGCTGATGGCATAGAGTTAACCTTTCATAGAGCGTTTGATGATTGTGTTGTCGATTGGCAAAAACGCTTGGATATTTTAATTAGCAATGGTGTGACGCGTTTGTTATCATCAGGTTTAGCCAGTAATATTAACAATGGAATTGCTGTATTAAAAGAAATGAAAGAATACGTTGGCGATAAAATTCAAATCATGCCTGGCGGCGGTGTAAACGCAGGAAATGCAGCAAAAATTATTAAAGAAATCAAACCAGATGCGATTCACTTTTCAGGAACGGTAAAAACAATTGTTGATGAAGAATCTTCTTTCTCTGAAACATTTTTAGCAGTCGATGAAAATCGTGTGAAACGTATTTTAGAAGAAATAAAAACAACCATTAACGCATAATTATTTTCCTTCCATCAAGATTTGTTTCAAATTAGGTGGAAGGATTTTATTGTTTATTTTTCCCTTTTCTCCAATCCCATGGTGGTGTTGGATTTGGAACGCTCCATATATTTAGTTTAGCTTTTCTGGCTTCTTCTTCTAATTGAAAATAAATAGGTTCATTGGAATGTTTATAACGCCATGCTAAACCATTTTTAACTAATTCCTGGTTTAGATTTCGACCATCTTCTAAAATAATTTCCGCTAAAAGACGGTTGTATTTGTCATATTCCTCCTTCCCTTTCAATTGAATGAACTTATTAAAACAAGCATCCGAAGTAAATTGTTTCGCTACTTTCCCATAATCTTGCGCTTTCTCAGGGCAATCAATGTGTTTAAAACGAACCGTTTGTTCTTTTCCATCTTTTAAAATAACAAAAGTATCTCCGTCTTTCACACCTATAACTTTGTATTGGTCTTTAGATACTTCTTTCGACTCACTTTGAGTACCTTTCCATTCGATGTGCTCTAAAACATACGCAATGGAAAAAGTCAATACTAAAAAAGTAACAATTAATTTAATGTAATTTTTCATTCGGTTTTATTTTCATTCCAATAATAACTATCTGGATAAATTCGTTGACCAAAAACAGCTGTTCCAACTCTTACAATTGTTGCACCTTCTTCAATTGCAATTTCAAAATCGTTACTCATTCCCATTGATAATTCATTCATTTCAACTCTTGGAATGCTCAATGATTTCACTTCCTCAAACAAAGATTTAAGCAAACGATAACACGCTCTTACTTTTACTTCATCATTGCTAAACAATCCAATAGTCATCAACCCTTTAATATGCAAACGGTCCAACTCTGAAATAACTTTAATGAGTTCAATAGCTTGATTTGGATGAACACCAAATTTACTTTCTTCGTCAGAAGTATTTACTTGGACAAAAATATCCATGTGTTTGTCTTCAAAAACCAATCGTTGTTGCAATTTTTCAGCTAAATCCAAACGATCAACAGATTCAATACACGACACATTGCATTTTAATACATCTTTAATTTTATTCGTCTGTAAATGTCCAATGAAATGATTGATAGGTTGAAAAGGTTTCAGAGCTTCAAACTTATCTTTAAGTTCTTGCACTTTATTTTCAGCAATTAAAGGAAATCCCGCTTGAATGGCAATGCTAATATTTTCAGGAGTCACCGTTTTTGTTGCTAATAATAATTTTACACTTTCAACTGGTCGATTATTTTTTTCACAACAAGCAACTATTTTTTGTTGAATGACTGATAAATTATGTTTGATATTTTCCATGGAATGTTAAAAGTTAAGATTTTATACATTAATCGCTGAAATTATCACAAAAATACGTAAATTTGATACGTTAACAAAACGATTAACTTTTTAGCAATGAACAAACTTAAAGCACTTCTTTTTACATTACTGATTAGCAATGCGTTTCTATCTTTTGGTCAAAAAGAACAATTTATTGGCAGTTGGTTAGGATCGATTAATATTTCAGGGATTTCTCTTCGAATCGCGATGCACATTTCTGAGAAAGACCATATTATTTTAACCAAGTTAGACAGCCCAGATCAACAATCATTTGGCAATTCTGCGCATAAAACAGTCATTGAAAGCGACTCTATTCATGTTGATTTCCCTCTTCTTGGGGCACGTTACGCTGGAAAGTTAATAAACCACCAGTTAATAGGTAAATTTTATCAAGCAGGAATGGAATTAGACTTGAATATGGAGCGATTCGATGGAGTTGTTGAAGCACCTAAGCGCCCACAAATACCCACAGGTCCATTTCCATATAGTAGCAAAGAAGTAAAAATTAAAACAACCAATCCAGAAGTAATATTGAGCGGCACATTAACTATTCCTCAAGGAAAAGGACCTTTTCCTGCTGTTATTTTAGTGTCTGGAAGCGGCGCTCAAGATAGAAACGAGGAATTAATGGGACACAAACCCTTTTGGATATTAGCAGATCACCTCACACGAAACGGCATTGCTGTTTTAAGATATGATGACAGAGGTTACGCTAAATCTACGGGTAATTTTGATGATGCAACCACAATGGATTTTGCCGATGATGCTAATGCTGTTTTCAACTTTTTGGCAAAACAAAAGAAGATAGACAAGGCGTACATTGGAATTATTGGTCATAGCGAAGGAGGAATCATTGCTCCAATTATTGCTTCTAAAAACCCACAAGTACAATTCGTTGTGTTAATGGCTGGTACAAGTATTTCTGGAGATAAAATTTTAATTGACCAACAAGAGCTCATCATGAGAGCCAATAAAACGGATGAAAAAGAAGTTACAGAAAACATCCAACTATCAGAAAAAATAATTGATTTTCTTTTAAAAGAAAAAAACAACCCTAATTTACAAACTGATTTAGCAAACCACATTGAAAAAGTAGCAAAAGAAATTCATTATACCATTCCAAAATCACTTTCTCCTAAAACATTTGCCAAACAAACAGCTTTTGCTTATTCAAAAAAATGGATTGTTTCCTTTGTTTCAATTGATCCTGCTCTATATTTAAAGCAATTAATGATTCCTACGTTAGCTTTATTTGGTGAGAAGGACTTACAAGTTTCTACGCGAGCTAATGTAAAACCAATGGAAGATGCGCTTAAAAACAATCCAAAAGCAACTGTTCATACCTTTTTAGATTTAAACCATTTGTTTCAACATGCAAAAACAGGTTCTCCATCAGAATATGCTTTAATTGAAGAAACTTTAGCTCCTGAATTTTTAGACTTTGTAACACAATGGATTCTCAATCTTAACAACAACTAACACATGCATTTTGTAGAACCGCATTTTGGGTGGCGAGGGTATTACATAGCCGATGAAGATCCACAATCTCCTTTTTATGGAAGAACATACAGTGAATTTGAATTTGCAAACAAAGTTTACAACTATGTGATTCATCCTCAATGGGATTCCATAGGTTCTGAAACCTTATTTATCAAAATCATCTTTGTTGATTATGAAGAAGAATATGCTATAATCGAGCTTATTGGTGAATGGAACGACGCCATTGAAAACGATATTATGACCCTTAAAAGAGAAATCATAGATTGTTTGATAGAAGAAGGCATCAAAAAGTATATTTTAATTGGGGAAAACGTTCTAAACTTCCACTCTTCTGATGATTGTTATTATGAAGAATGGATAGATGAAATTTACGACGGATGGGTAGCATTGGTTAATTTTCATTCCCATGTGAGCAAGGAAATGCACTCAGTAAATATTGACCACTACTTTTTAATGGGTGGACAGCTGGACGATGTTGAATGGCGTGAATTCCTACCCCATCAATGCTATAAATTTATTTCAAAGATTGTCGATAATCGACTTTATTAAATAAGATAGTTGCCATATCAAGTATTTTCTTAAATTTGTAAAAAACGTATTTCACGAACATCAATGGACGAATTAAATCAAATTTCAGAGTTCAAATCTTCTCCTGCTTTAAGAGAAAAATTGAATCAATATAGTATTCATAAAGAATATGCTTCAGGTGAAGTTATTTTAAGAGAAAACGCATACATTAAAGCAATTCCATTAGTAACTAAAGGAAGCATTAAAGTAGTTAAAACAGAAGAAGACGGAAGAGAAATTTTATTGTATTACATTACAGCTGGTGAAAGTTGTATCATGTCTTTTCTTGGTGGGTTGCATGAAGAAAAAAGTAAAGTTAGAGCGGAAGTAGAAGAAGAAGCAGAAATCCTTTTTTTACCAATTGATAAAGTATCACTTTTAATTCAAGAACACCCTCAATTCGTTGATTACATCTTCCGTTTATACCACAAGCGTTTTGAAGAATTACTAGACATTGTTAACGCAATTGCATTTAAAAAAGTTGACGAACGATTGCTTGATTTACTCTATAAAAAGAAAGAGTTGACGGGTAGTAATACCATTAACATTACCCATGAACAATTGGCGAATGAATTGGGAACAGCACGCGTTGTTGTTTCTCGTTTGTTGAAACAATTAGAGTCAAATGGGAACGTCTCTTTGGGTAGAAATAAAATCGTATTATCTTAATGAGTTGGTTGCTTTTAGTCTTAGGAGGTTTATTTGAAGTTGGTTTTACTTTTTGTTTAGGTAAAGCAAAAGAATCCTTTGGAAATGAATCCATTATTTGGTACATTGGATTTACAATTTCGCTTATCCTTAGCATGGGACTTTTAATGAAAGCTACACAAAATTTACCATTAGGAACGGCCTATGCTGTCTGGACAGGCATTGGAGCTGTTGGTACAGTATTAGTTGGAATTCTCGTTTTTAAAGAACCTGCAACATTTTGGCGCTTGTTCTTTATTTTCACGCTTATTTCCTCAATTATTGGATTGAAAGTTGTTTCTTCTCACTAATTTTTGTACAAATCCTTCTTCCAATCTACCAACTTCAAGTAACCTAATGACAAAGCTCCAATTGTCAAGAAATAGACATACTCCACTGTCCAAGTGTAAACTAAATCCCATTTAAACACTTTAATGAACAAATACCCCGAAGTTATATAAATTAGAACACTAAACGTTTCAATAGCAAAAGTAATGTGTGTCTTCCCTAGCCCATTAATCGTTTGAAAATAAACACTTATAAACGCAAAAATAAACATAGATAAACTAACATAATGCAATAAATCGACGCTTTTAGCTAAGTACCTTTCATCTGGATTAATCCACGAAATAATAGTCTCTGGATATAAAAAACTTCCATGAAACAACAAAAGCATAAACAAAAGAGATAACAACTGAATTCTACGTTGTAAAAATGGAATCAAGCGTGTTTTTTTGGCACCAACCGCTTGTGAAATATAGGTTTTTGTTGCAGCTGCAAATCCCCACACTGGTACGAAAGCTAAAAAGTAAATAGTACGAATATTTTGTGAAACAGTTAATTCAAACTTACCCATTTGCTCAATAAAAATGAAAAATATCGCCCAAGTTGACAAAGCAACAGTTCCTTGAAGAACAATTGGGAAAGAAATTTTAACGATATCCAACAGGGTGTCTTTAGCTAATTTAAAACCTTTAAAAAGTTGATGTTTCACATGTTCCTTTGATAAAAACAAAAAAGCAAGTAAAAATACAGCGTCTAATCCATCTGCTAAAGTTGAAGCCAATGAAGCTCCTTTGAGTCCCATTTCAGGCATTCCTAAGTTCCCAAAAATCAATCCATAATCCAAAATGATATTTCCGACGGCCGTAATGATTGCACCAACTAAAGGAACCCACGATTTACCAAAGGCAAAATAATATGCTTGAATAGGCAAAGAAATCATGGTAAACATCAATCCAAAACTTCGAATGGACAAAAAATCAATCTGTTTCCAAGCAATGTCCTCATGTTTTACATAACTTAAAATAATTTCTGGTAATAGAGTTTGAGAAAACAAGACCACGCCCCCCACAATAACAGCCAATGTTAAAAATGAAGAAAGTAAAATCTGTCCAATTAATCCATAGCGATTTTCACCAATTTTTCGAGAAATTAATATCTGAGAACCATCACTAATTCCCACAACAAACATGTGCATAGTAATGTAGATCAATCCAGCGTTTCCAACGGCTGCGAAATCATCTGTTGAATAACGACTTAGAAAAGCAGAATCCGTTAACAAAACAATAGATTGAACAAAAGAAGCTCCCATCATTGGAAGTGCGACAGCTAAAATTGTTTTATAACTATGCGAAAGCATTCAGACAGATTATTTAATTCAAAAAGTGCAAAAATACTGATAAAATAATGAACCTTCACAATAAAAATCATTTGTTTTAACAACAGAATCTATTAATTTTGTAAAAAAACAAAAAGTGGAAATTCCTTTCATCGCTTGGCATCCAATATTTAAACTTCCTTTGCCTGAGGGGCATCGTTTCCCAATGGAAAAATACGAGCTAATTTACGAACAATTGTTGCACGAAGGCATTGTTCAATCAGATGACATTTTCACTCCTTCCATTGCAAATAAAGAAGAGCTAATCAGCGTTCACGATCCTACTTATGTCAATAAACTATACAATTTAGAACTTGAAAAACAAGAAATTAGACGAATAGGACTACCTTTAAGTGAGCAATTAATAGAACGAGAACTTAGAATTGCTCAAGGTACAATCGACGCATCGAAAGCCGCATTGAAAAGAGGAATAGGTTTTAACATTGCTGGAGGAACACACCACGCAGGACATAGTTGGGGCGAAGGTTTTTGTTTATTAAACGATCAAGCTGTAGCTGCAAATCATTTGCTCCAAAACGAGTTAGCATCAAAGATTTTGATTCTTGATTTAGATGTTCACCAGGGCAATGGCACAGCTAACATTTTTCAAAACCATGAAAAAATCACCACCTTTTCCATGCATGGGCAAAACAATTTCCCCTTCAAAAAAGAACAATCAACCATTGATATAGGTTTAGAAGATGGAATAAATGGTGAAGATTACTTAGAAATATTATCAAAAGAGTTGAAAAAATTAACCTCACATTCTTTTGATTTCCTCTTCTACCAAGCAGGAGTTGATGTTTTAGAAAGCGACAAATTAGGCAAATTAAAACTCACAAAAGAAGAATGCAAGCAGCGAGATCAATTAGTATTTCAATTCGCCAAAAACAATCAACTTCCCATACAAATCAGCATGGGAGGAGGTTATTCACCACAGATTAAAGACATAGTGGATGCTCATATTAACACCTACAAAGTTGGTATTGCGGAAATGTTAAAATAAATTAGTCTTTTAAGCCTAAAAATTCAGTTTAAAAGCTTATTTTTGCAACACAACAAAAAACAATTTTTTTCGTTTAAATACGAAAGGAATAAATAATAGTAAGAAATGGACAACCAAACGAACAAATCTTCTCATATAGCAACAGAAACAGAACTTCGAAAAGATAGCCATTTAGAGTTGGCTTTATCATCCGCTAATACTTTTATCGACGAACGTTTTTACTACGAACCAATGCTGGCTGCTCACCCCAATACCACAGAAGAATGGCCTGTTAAAATTGGAACAAAAACATTGCGCTTTCCTCTTTGGATATCAAGCATGACTGGTGGAACACAAAAAACCAATGAAATCAATCTACGATTAGCTAAAGCTGCTGCTAAATTCGGTTTGGGAATGGGTGCTGGTTCCTCTAGAATTGCATTAGAATCTCCTGAAAAAGCCAACGATTTCAACTTAAAGCCAATCATTGGAGATGCTATTCCTTACTATTTAAACTTTGGAATTGCACAAATCGAACAAATGTTGGCCCAAGGCACAATCAATGAAATAGATAGCATCGTAAAAAAATTGAATGCTGATGGTATTTTCATTCACGTAAATCCGTTTCAAGAATGGATGCAGCCAGAAGGTGACATTATTCAACATGCTCCTATTGAAACCATTAAACAATTCTTAGCTATTTCTTCTACTCCAGTTATTGTAAAAGAAGTTGGACAAGGATTCGGTTATGAAAGCTTAAAACAATTACTTCAACTTCCTTTAATAGCTATTGAATTCGCTGCAAATGGAGGAACAAATTTTTCAAAATTAGAATTGGCACGAAACAAAGCTAAAAGCCAATTTTACACTCCTTTTGTTTTTGTTGGACATTCAGCCAAAGAAATGGTACAGATGTGTAATCAATTAGTTGATGAATTAGGAAATAATCGCAAATGTGAATCAATCATCATTAGCGGTGGAATAAAAGATTTTTTAGATGGATATTATCTACTAAAAATGTCAAAAATGAACGCTGTTTATGGTCAAGCTTCTGAATTATTGAAGCATGCACAAGTTTCACAAGAATCATTAGAAGAATATTTGCAGTATCAATTAGAAGGATTGCTACTTGCCCGCACATTTTTAACTATTAAAAAAAATTAAAATGATAAAAAATCAAGAAATTATTCATGGTTTTTCTAAAAAAAATCCGAGTGAAAAGTTAGCCATCATCAAAACATTTCATTCAGATAGTGAAGATGCTTTAGCAACTTATCAAAGTTTTTTACACCCTGATTCTGAAACTCAAAAATTATTGGAAGAGTTCAGTGAAAACACTGTTACAAACTTCCCCTTACCTCATTGTGTATGCCCTAATGTGTTGATTAATGGTCGTTCATACATGGTGCCAATGGTAATTGAAGAAAGTTCTGTTGTGGCTGCTGCTGCAAATAGTTCAAAATTCTGGTTTACTCGTGGAGGTTTTAAAACTGAAATCATTGGAACCGAAAAAATTGGTCAAGTTCATTTCATTTGGAATGAAGACAAACAACTATTAATCAACAACTTTGAAACAATCAAAAACCGATTAATAGCTGATACAAATGACATTACCGAAAACATGAGAAAAAGAGGTGGTGGCATTACTTCGATCGAATTAAAAGATTTATCAGATAAAGAACCTGGATTAATGCAATTGTTTTGCACGTTTGAAACGATTGATTCCATGGGGGCAAACTTTATTAATTCATGTTTAGAGCAATTTGCTAAAACATTCAAAAATTGGTACGCTGAAAAAGACAATTTAAAAGAAGGTGGATTAGAAATTATCATGTGTATCTTATCCAATTTAACTCCAAATTGTCGTGTAAAATGTTATGTTGAAACAACTTACGACCAATTAGACAACATTGTACCAGGCATGGATGGAAAAGAATTTGCACGCAGATTCCGCTTGGGAATTCGCGTTGCTGAAGTTGATCCATACAGAGCAACAACACACAATAAAGGAATATACAATGGAGTTGACGCTGTTATTTTAGCCACAGGAAATGATTTCCGTGCAGTAGAAGCTTGCGGACATGCTTATGCAAGTGTAAATGGCGCATATACTTCCCTATCACGTGTGGAATTAACAGAAACACATTTCAAATTTATTTTAGAAATTCCTTTCGCTCTTGGTGTTGTTGGCGGGTTAACAACTTTGCATCCCTTAGTAAAATTAAATTTAGACTTATTAGGAAATCCTACCGCAACAGAATTGATGAGTATTGCAGCTACAGCAGGATTGGCTAACAACTTTTCAGCTGTAAAATCATTGGTTACAACAGGAATTCAGAAAGGTCACATGAAAATGCACTTACTTAATATTTTGAAACAATTGAGTGTTCCTGAACAATATAAAGATCAAATAGTTGAACATTTCAAAGACAATGTTGTTTCAGTTTCTGCGGTAAGAAATTATGCTGAAAAGCACGGATTCATATAATTTTTTTTCAAAAATGAATGAATTAGCGTACAGTGCTTCTGGTAAATTATTGCTTTTTGGAGAATACTTGGTTCTTCGAGGTGCTAATTGTTTTGCTATTCCGTTGTCTTTTAAACAAGACTTACGCATTGCTCCCATTACAGATAACAAGCTAATTTGGGAAGCATTTGATGGTGGGAAAATCTGGTTGCGCATTGAGTTTGATAGTGAGTTAAACATTCTTTCAACCAATGATGAAAATAAAGCTGTTCCTATTCAAAAATTATTGCAACTCATTCGCATCAAGCGTCGTTATTTAAAATTAACCGGGTTGCACGTACAGTTTACCATTAATTTTTCAAGACAATTTGGTTTTGGCACAAGCTCAACACTCATCTCTTTAATGAGTCAATGGACCTACTTAGATCCTTATTATTTATTGCTTCAAAGCTTTGGAGGATCGGGATTTGATGTTGCAGCAGCAACTGCTGATGGACCATTTACGTATTCTATTGAAAAACGATTCATCTCTAAACACACAATTGCACCACAAATTCGTGCTAATTTACTGTTTGTTTACATCGGGCAAAAACAAAAAAGTGCTACGGAAGTAAACTCATTCAAAAATAAGGAAGTAACTCCCAAACAGTTAGAACAAATGAATTACATTGTTCAACAAGCAACGACATGTTTGTCAATTGAGAAGTGGGAAATGTTAATGGATGAAAGTGAAACATTGCTTTCTTCTATTTTACATCAATCTAAAGTAAAAGATAAGTTATTTGACGATTACCCATTCTCAATCAAATCATTAGGAGCTTGGGGAGGAGATTTTATCATGGCTACCTGTCGTGATATTGATGAAGCGAAATCTTACTTTGAAAACAAAGGACTGTACATTTATTATACATACGACGAAATAATTAAGCGATGACAAAAAAAATCATAGCAAACTATCCATCCAACATTGCTTTGGTCAAATATTGGGGAAAATATGGCAATCAATTACCATGTAATCCATCGTTAAGCATGACTTTAAGCCAAGCTAACACAAAAGTTGAGTTAACACTCAGTGAAAAAACAACCAAACAAGTAGAATTTGATTACTTTTTTGAAGGACAAAGCAAAGATAGTTTTAAAAGTCGCATTCTTAACTACGCACAGCAACAAAAAGAATACGAACAATTGTTGGCTAATTTTGCTTTACGCATTGACTCATCAAACACTTTCCCTCACTCAACAGGAATCGCTTCTTCAGCGAGTGCTTTTGCCGCTATTTCAGCTGCATTATTGAAAGCAAGTAGCACTTTATCAGGAGAAGATTTTTTACAATCAGCCAGCAATTTAGCACGTTTAGGTAGTGGTAGTGCCTGTCGTTCTTTTTATGGACCGTATGCAACTTGGGGTGAAATTGAAGGATTGCCACAAACAAGTAACGAATATGCAACACCCGTTACGGATATACACCCCGATTTTTTACAAATGAAAGATGCTATTTTGATTGTAGAAGACGAACCCAAAAAGGTTTCAAGCAGTGTTGGTCATTCTTTAATGAACAATCATCCCTTTGCTGAATCTCGTTTTTTACAAGCCAAGCAACATGTAAAAGACATGTTATCAACATTAAAAAGTGGAGATTTTAATCAATTTATTTCCATCACTGAAAGAGAAGCCTTATCTTTGCATTCAATGATGATGACATCCAACGAATATTATATGTTAATGAAACCTGGTACAGTAGCAATTATTGAACAAATCTTTCAATTTAGAAAAGATACTGGGCTTCCTGTGTGTTTTACGTTGGATGCTGGACCAAACATCCACTTGCTTTACCCTGAGTCTATTGAAAAACAGATTAATGAATTTATAGCAAACACTGTAAAATCTTCTTATAAATCCGTTTTATTTGATCACTCAGGAATTGGTGGAACAATTCAACAACTATGACAAACGAGTTCAATTCTAAAATATTACTTTTTGGCGAGTATGCAGTTCTTCACAAAGGAATGGCCTTAGTCATGCCTTGTGAAAAATACACTGGTCATTTTGAATTTTTAGATGCAGCTACTTCCAATAAACAAGCTGTTCAATCAAATGAATACCTTAAAAAGTTTTGCAATTTTGTAGCGAATAATGTGGATGAAAACTTTGTTGTTGAAGTAAAACAATTCGAACAAGAATTAGAAAAAGGTTTGTTTTTCAAAAGTAACATTCCGCAAGGATATGGTTTAGGAAGTTCTGGAGCATTGGTTGCAGCTATCGCATTACGTTATTTAAAGAAAACCAAAAACTTAAAAGATGAGATTAAAGCTTTAACATATAATAAGATAACCGAATTAAAAGGAGATCTTGGACGACTAGAGTCTTATTTTCATGGTGTAAGTTCTGGTATAGATCCTTTAAGCATCATTTTAAACGAACCTATTTTATTAAAAAATCAGCAAGAAATTATCACAACAACATTGCCTAAAGCAACTGCTGAAAATAACAATATCGTGTTTCTTATAGATTCAAAACAGCCAAGAAACACTTCTAAAATGATGTCACAGTTCAACACTTTACTTTCACAGGAAACGTTTAAGAAGAAGTTTGAAAATCACGTTATTTACAATAACAACCAAGCAATTGAAGATTTTTTAAATTCTGATGTTGAGAAGTTCTATAAAACACTCTATAATTTAAGCGAATTTCAATTTCAAGAAATGAAAGATTTTTTCCCTGAAAATCTTCATCAAAATGTTGCTAAAGGATTAAAAAATGGAGATTATCTATTGAAAATCTGTGGTGCAGGTGGCGGTGGCTTTACTTTAGGTTTTACTCAAAATTGGGAAAAAACAAAAGAAGATTTAAAAGACTTTGAATTAGAAATCATTCACCAATATTAGGTTTAGTGTAACTATCATTTTAGCAATATACTTCCCTTGAAATCAAAAGGGTAAAGTAGTTACAACCAAAAAATATACACCAATAGCTTAAAATTAATAATCTATTAACTTATATGTTAATTTTTCGCTAAACATCTCCTTTTATTTGATAAATATTAACACCTGTTGTAGATTTACATTAAAATTAAAAATTAAGCAAAATGATTAAAAATGCAATTTTAGGTACTGCAGTTGTATTAGGAGCGTTGACTTCTTGCAACAATGCTAAGTCTGTGGGTGTTGACAATGAGCACACTGCACAAAATTCACTGGATTGGAATGGAACTTATTCAGGAGTTCTTCCTTGCGCGGATTGTGAGGGAATTGAAACAGAATTGACAATAAATAGTGATAAGACATACATTTTAACGACGACTTACTTAGGTGAAGATTCGCAACCTGAAGTTAAAAAAGGAACATTCAAATGGGAAGGCAACAACATTCGTTTGTCTGGAATCAAAAAAGAAGAAGGTTCTGACTTATACAAGGTTGAAGAAAATAAAATTAAACACTTGACTTTAGAAGGAAAAGAAGTTAAAGGTGACTTAGCAAACCATTATGTATTGTCTAAAAATGGAAATGCAACTGTAGAAAACAAGCGTTGGAAATTAATCGAAATTTTCGGTAAAAAAGTTGATGGAAATGCTGATACACATTATGTAATTTTTCATTCTGAAGATAATAGAATCGAGGCTAAAGCAGGATGTAATGTTTTATCAATTCCTTATAAAATTAAACACGAATTCAGATTGGAACTTGGTGAAGGAGCTAGTACATTAATGGCTTGCCAAAATGAAGAATTGGAAAATCAATTCAAAGAAATTTTAAGAACTGCCGATAACATCTCAACTGATGGAAATACATTATCGCTTAACAAAGCAAGAATGGCTCCATTAGCACGTTTTGAATTGGTGAAATAATTCAAATACAACTAAACAAGAAAACGCTATCTAATTCGAAATTAGATAACGTTTTTTTATGAATAAAATTGTTATATAAGCAAGTTTATTATTAACTTAACGCGCTCAAAATAATTAAACAAACAATGAAACTTATTTCTTTCAACGTTAATGGAATTCGCGCAATTACTCAAAAAAACTTCATTGAAGACATGCGTGCTTTAAAAGCAGACTTTATTTGTTTGCAAGAAACAAAAGCAACTGTTACTCAAACAAAAGAAGCTTTAGCTGAGCTGAAAGAATATGAAATATATGGAAATGAAGCAGATAGAAAAGGATATTCCGGAACAGCAATTTTAACAAAAGTAAAACCGCTTCAAGTTTTATATGGCATTGGCGCTCCTGAACACGATACGGAAGGTAGAGTGACAACCTTGGAGTTGGATGAATTTTACTTAGTAAATGTTTATGTTCCAAATTCAGGCAGTGAACTATTACGATTGGATTACAGACAAACATGGGATGCTGCATTTCTTCAATTTTTAAAAAAATTAGAACAACATAAACCTGTTATTGTTTGTGGCGACTTGAATGTAGCTCATAGAGAAATCGACTTAGCACGACCAAAAGCAAATTATAATAAAGCAGCTGGGTTTATGCAAGAAGAAATTGATGGTATGGATGCTTATCAAGCAAACGGAATGATTGACACCTTTAGAAAGTTAAATCCAGAAGCAGTTAAATACTCCTGGTGGAGTTATAGAGGTGGAGCAAGAGAGAAAAATGTTGGCTGGCGGATTGATTATTTCTTAGTTTCAGAAAAAATGATGCCACGCATAAAAGAAGCATTCATTTTAAATGAAGTGATGGGCTCAGACCACTGCCCTGTTGGAATCATTTATCAATAATTAATTATCAACTAGAAAATGAAAAACACAAACGTATTGATACAATTATCAGTAATTTTCTCCCTCTCACTATTGTTTTCTTGTGGACAAAAAAAATCTGAAAATGAAGTTTCTGTTAATCCATCTACTTTAAAAATGGAAAAAGGACATCATTCATACGCTCGAATTGATGAAGTTAGAACCAAACATTTGCATTTAGATTTAGACGTAAATTTTGAAAACAATACTATTTACGCCGTTGCACGCCATCAAGTGATTAATAACAATGCGGATACAGCAATTTT
Organism: uncultured Fluviicola sp.; assembly: GCA_964580465.1. GTDB lineage: Bacteria > Bacteroidota > Bacteroidia > Flavobacteriales_D > Crocinitomicaceae > Taishania. Next base: position 17,416 of record CAZOKJ010000043.1, read on the forward strand.
TGACATTAAATACTTAGACATTCAAAAAGTAACGCTTGGTAAAGATACTGAAATCGAAACAGATTATGTCATTGGAGAAAACGATTTAACTTTTGGTGCTCCATTAATGATTCCAATTGATTCTACAACAGAATACATTAATATATACTATAAAACAACAGACAAAACAGAAGCTTTAGATTGGCTTACACCTGAATTAACTGAAGGAAAAAAATATCCTTTTTTATACTCACAAGGTCAAACCATTTTAACACGTAGTTGGATTCCAATTCAAGACACCCCTTCGAACAGAATCACTTATTCAGCAGATGTAAAAGTTCCATCCAATTTTTTAGCATTAATGAGTGCTGAAAATCCAACAAGTAATAATGATAAAGGTGAGTATCATTTTGAAATGAAGCAAGCAATTCCAGCATACTTAATAGCATTGGCTGTTGGAAAAATTGAATATAGAAAATTAGGCGAAAATTGTGGTGTATATTCTGAACCTGAGCTTATAGAAGCCAGTGCAAAAGAATTAGAAGATTTACCACAAATGATTAGTGCAGCTGAAAGTTTATATGGATCGTATCGATGGGGACAATATGACGTAATTGTTCTTCCTTACTCCTTTCCCTTTGGTGGAATGGAAAATCCACGATTAACATTTGCAAATCCAACATTAATTACAGGAGATAAATCATTAGTTACAGTAATAGCCCATGAATTGGCTCACTCTTGGTCTGGAAATTTAGTCACAAATGAGTCATGGGAAGATTTTTGGTTAAATGAAGGTTTTACAGTGTATTTTGAAAATCGAATAATGGAAAAACTATATGGTAAAGATATTGCTAACATTCTTGCCGTTATAGAATTTCAAGAATTAGAAAAGACATTGAAAAAAATTGACAAAAATGACACTAAACTTAAACTCAACCTTTCAAACAGAAATCCTGACGATGGTTTAACAGATATATCCTATATAAAAGGAGCTTACTTTTTAAGAACATTAGAAGAAACTGTAGGGAGAACAAAATTTGACAAGTTTTTAAACGAGTATTTTAATTTCTATGCATTTAAAACAGCTACAACTGAGAGTTTTATAACTTTTTTAGATAAACATTTATTGAAACCAAACAATATCAATTTCAACACAGATGAATGGGTTTATCAACAAGGTTTGCCAGAAAATTGTATTAAAATAGAATCCAAAAGATTAGATAAAATAGGTGAATTGGCAAAAAATGTTGTGAAAAACCCTAAAATTCTAAAAAAATATAAACGAGAAGAATTTATAACACAGGAATGGATGTCATTTATCAGACAATTGCCACAATACACAGAACCAAAAACAATGAAAACCATTGATGAGTATTTATCCTTAAAAGATTGTGGAAATTCCGAAATCATGTGCGAATGGTACAATTTAGCAATAAAAAGTGGGTATACTTTAGTGCGAAAAGACATGGAAAAGTTCATCAGTAAAACTGGTAGGTTAAAATACTTAGAACCAATTTATGAAGCTTTGGCTACAAGTAAATATGACAGCGATAAAAATCTTGCTAAATCATTCTTCAAGAATTATAAAAATAATTATCACCCAGTAGCTAGACTAGCCATAGCCGATATTGTAAAGTAAAAATATAATTGTAATTTTAATAAAAGATAGTTCTACTTAGAGCTATCTTTTATTTTTTTATCCAAATCAACCAGTGCTTCACAAATTATTTTTAACAACTCCTTATTAAATCTAGCCAAGCAGAACTTCACTATTAATTGATATTTCCCATCTTTAAACTTCCCTTTTATTTCAGGAAAAAATTCAGGATCATGATAGGATTCAAATAATTCTTTAAATGAAGCATTAGACAACAAAAATGATTTTAATGTTGCGTCAGATGTTTCAATGTAAAACTTTTGTCTATTCCATAGTTTCCACCAAAACGATTTTCCAGTGATTTTAAGAGAATGGTTGTAATCAGTTGAAATATAACGTTTAATTTTAAATGAATGAACGTCTTTATTAGTTAAAAAATTGTTAGATTTTGAAAATTCATTTGTAAATACATCACACGTTAATGATCCAAATTCATTAGTAACTTTATATTTATTTCTAGGATAAATCACTAATCCATTAGACCATTTGAGCAATGAAATTTCCACGTCACCTTTAAAACAAGGGCATGCTTCTTCTTTAAAATAAAGTTCTAATTCATCCATTTTGTTAGTTTATCTTTACGAAGATAATCAAATTTATTATTGGATTTAACATTATTACTTTTATTCCGCTTGAATTCAAGTAATAAATGCAACTTTTCTGAGGATATAAGTTAAGTTTTATTC
>CAZOKJ010000044.1:0-19664 GCA_964580465.1 uncultured Fluviicola sp.
TTTCTATGTGTAATTATTAGATGGTTAGATGGTTGATGGTTGTTAATAACTAAAACCACTCCCATTCTTTTAGAATATTACTATAAATCTTATCTTTATAGCATGAAAGAAATATCATCACGCATACATACTATTTTGAATTCTGTCCAAGGTGGAGCAGATAGGAAAGAGCTTGTCTACCAGTTAAAAAGACTTCTATATGAAATTAGTGAAAATGAAATAAATCAGGATCCAGATTGGTACAAGCCTATGAATCTAACAGAGGTAAGTCGATGGTATTTAGACAGTAGTATTGTGAAAGAGATGTTTATCCCTACAGGTTTTGAAGAATTAGACTCAAAGCGAGGAGGTTTTAAAAGAGGGGAACTTATCTCTATTATTTCTAACCGATACGTGGGTAGAACAGATTTTATGTTGAATTTAGCTCTTTCTGTTTCTTTAAAAACCCCCGTTTTATACTGTTCATTTGACCAACCCAAAATGGAAATTATGCATCGTTGTTTTTCTTTTTTTACAGGTCTGACAACAGATAAACTTAATGAATCAGTCGATAGTTCTAATTATTCAGAACATAGTGAAACTATAGAAAGAGAATTTAAAAAACGCAAACTTTTTGTTTATGATATTTATCCTGATTCTTTTTTGTAGACTTTGATGACACTGTTGTAAAATTAGTCTATGATAATGACGTTGAGGTTGTTTTTTTAAATTATCTAGAAAAGATGGGCACAAAGTTTGGTGATGAACATCAGCAAGAACTTAATAAAATTATGCGCTCACTAAAACAGATGGCTCGAATAAGGAATATCTGCATTGTAGCTGCAAGTCAACTACCTAAGCCTTTGTATGAAACAGACATGGATTCATACGTATTATTTGATAACATAGAAATAAATGAAGGCATTAAAAGAGAATCAGACGCTTTGTGTTTTCTTCATGGACCAACTTTCTTTGAAGAAGGTTATTCTAGAACTGATGTATGGCATACAGATAATCAACTACAACTCACAATAATGTCTGAAAATGAGCTTTCTCAATCATTTCTGTTTGATTATGACGTTTATGACACAAAGAAAGTTACTGGTAATAAGCTTAGTTCTCTATATGAAAACGAAAGCGTAAAAGCTGAAGCATTCGATAATTTGAAAAATAATCAACCAGGTTTTAATGACTTCATGAACACCTTTTATTTGGAATTCGACGGTGAGTTATAATCTCCTAAACCAACCTCTTCAAAACTTCCATCACCTTCTCAGGTTCTTCAAAAACAGCCATGTGTCCAGCGTGGGGGATGAGGTAAATTGGAGCTGTGTTCTTAGTTTTTTCTATTAATAATTCCATAGAAATAAGTCCATCGTTTTCTCCGTGGACAATACTGATTTTATCACTGTTAACATGAACAAATTCTGTATAGTCTATGCGTTCGCGCATGGCTAGTGAAGCATAGGCATACCACTCTGCAATTCCTTGTTGCGCTTCGTTGACCAAGGCGTTGATTTGCGCTTGGTGTTGCTCAGGAAATGCAAACAAATTAGGAATGGCTTCTGCAATAAAACGGTTTTTGACTTTTAAAAGAATATCTGCCACACGTGTTCGATCAGTTTTCTTTTGCTCACTGTCTGCCCAGAAGTTGGAATTTAATAAAATCAGGTGTTTTAATGCAGGGTTGTTTTGCATCATTTCCAAGCCAATGTAACCACCCATGGAGTGACCAATGACGGTGTATTCGGTTAATTCGTATTGTTGAATCAACTTGAGAATGCTGTCAGCGAAGTAGCGAATGGAAGGGAGATTGTCATCCAAAAGATTGCTTTTTCCAAATCCAGGAACATCCACTAATAAAATAGGACGTTCTAAATCGCTCAAAGGCAATTGATACCACATAGTATGCGATTCTAAATAACCATGAATCAAAACAATAGGATTTTCCATTTTTCCTTTGTAGGGCAACCATTTGTGAAAAACTTCAGGCGACATGCACGTATTCTTTAAAATTTGCCACGAGTTTACCTTTTTTTTATGATATTTGCTTAATTTTAATCTAATTTTGTTTCTTTTTTGATGAGAAATAGACTGTTTTTATTGGTTGTTGCGTTGTTACTTGTCGTTACGAGTTGCAATCACCAACCTATTGCTACTCAAAAAGTAACGCAACTATCTGTCGCCTCAGATTTTTTAACAGAAAAAGATTCTATTTTGTTTAAAGGATTCCAATCTTACAAAGGAGTTAAAGTGCATATTGTACCAATGTCGGCTGATTCAATTGTAGACCTGCACAAACGCCAGCCTTACAACTTACCATTTGACGTGGTGATTTTACAATCGAGCTATGACATGCACCATCTATCTTCTAATAAAGTGTTTCACGAACTCCCGTCAAGCGTTTATTGGGAAAATGCTAGTTTTATAGCACCGAATAAGGACTGGGAAGCCTTGGCGATTGATCCATTTGTTATTGCGGGTATAAACTCACCAAAAGATGTGCAATACAGTGAATTGACGTTTGGCAATCGTTGGGAAAATGCGGTTCGCCCCATTAATTACAAAGCTTTTCAAGCTTCTATTTTATTTCAATTTGGCAAGGAGAACACCAAAAAATCGCAGGCTTTTATGGAAAAGCTTGCTTCTCAATCTTCTGTTGTCAAAGATACGTCAATGATTGCTGATTCCATTCGACCTAAGAATTGGAAATTGTTGCAACTATCAGATGCACTACTCACAAAACAAATCTTTCGTTACCCAAGCCAAAGTCAAAAATTTGGAGCATTTTACGATGTCATAGGCATTGGAATTGTTAGCCACTCATCAATTTATTCAACAGCTGAATCGTTTATTCAATTTTTAAAAAATTCAACACGCAATCAATGGTTGTGCAATAATTGGAAGGTTTTACCCGTTATAAAACCAAGTAAACCCTCCCCTTACGAATACCAGAACAACTATCCAATGCTTTTTAGAGGTGGTCCTAAGCAAATTGTAAGCCATTTCAAAGCAGTCGATTCTATTGTAATTAAAATGAACTAAATATAATTCTGATGAAATACTTATCTCTCTTTTTAGCAGTATTGTTATTTGCTGCATGCAAAAATTCAACTGATGTGAATTCGTCTGAAGTGGAAGAACAGCCAGAAAATTTGGCTCCTTTGGCTGCAGAACATTCTTTTGACGCTTTGATTTTAGATATTGACTCCAAAGCAGATTCTTTATCTCGTGTTGAAAGTTTAATTTACTCAAAAGAGGACGCTTCTAACATGGAAGCTGTTGCCTATCTGGACCAATCCAATGCGATTGTTAAAGTTGTTGAAGTTAGCACAGATGGTAAAACTGGCATCAGAACAATAAAGGAGTTTTATTACAAAGATGGTGGCAAAAAGTTTGCTTCTAGAAGATCAACTATTTTAGGCGAAGGTGAAAATGCTTACTATTCACAATTGATGAGTTACTATTCGCCAGAAGGGAAGGCTACGGAATCAAAAGAACGCGTTTCTGATTTAGAAGAAACAATTGATCAACAAGTTTATCGTGAGGCTCCTGCCACAGAAGTTTCAGATGACAACGCTTTTGAAGTTCTTAAACAAAAAGGACACTATGCGTTAACTTTTCAAGGATTTATTGAAAACGGACCGTATCAATTTCTCGTGGTTGGTGAAAATGTAAGCAAAGACGGCTACACCTCATCTTTGGTTATTCAAGAGGATTCTCCAACGATGCGCTATCTTCGCAAACAAGGAAAAGCAGCTTTGGGACAAGAAATGGAAATCCAATTTCAACGCTTTGTGGATGAAATGGGATATGTTACACAAATCTTGGTTCGTGCAACACTCATAGAACGTAGAAAGTATTAAGTTTGGGTTATTGCTAATTTGAAATTTGCAATCTGTAATTTGTAATTTAAATTTTACCCTACTTAACTACGTGTGCCTTAATCTCAAGGTGGTGAATACGTTCTACAGTGTTTGCTGTAACGGTAATGCTTTTTGTTTGGTCACCTATTTGTCCAGGATTGGATTTAAACGTTACATGTATTTCATCAGATTTCCCTGGCAAAATTGGTTTTTCTGGTTTCTTCGGCGTTGTACAACCACAGCTTGCTTCAACATTTTCAATTATGAGTGGCTTATTACCTGTGTTTTTCACTATGAATGATGTTTTGTTCTCAACTTCTGCTTTTACATCTCCGAAATTGTGAACCAACTTATCAAATTCTAATGAAGTTCTAGACTCATTTTTAACACGTTCCTTTTCTTCTTCTTCTTTACGAATTTTTTCAAGGCTAGCATCTAGTTCATTTTGTGACATTTCATTGGAAACGATAGTACTCTGAACTTCTTTTCCACGTAAATCTTTTACTTCGTTCGTGCTATCACACGCTGTTGCAAAACTTAAAATAACGAGTGCGAAAGTAATTCTTCTCATGGTTGTTTTTTGGTGTAAAAATAATGAGTTTTTTTTTTATTTGTTGACTGAGGTCATTTTTTCTTAAAATATTAGGCTTTTTATACACTGTATCCTACTTTTTCTTTTACTTTTGTCTTTACTCGCAAAACTTATATAAACTATGAAGTATTCAATTAAGAAAGAAGCGCTTAAATTTTTAGAAAACTACTTAAACAATCCAAGTCCAACAGGCTTTGAATCTGAGGGACAGAAATTATGGTTAGACTATATAAAACCTTACGTTGACACTTATTTCACAGATAATTATGGAACAGTTGTTGGCGTTATCAATCCAGAGGCAGAATACAAGGTTGTTATTGAAGCACACGCTGATGAAATTTCTTGGTTTGTGCATTATATTACAAAAGAAGGATTTATCTATTTAAAAAGAAATGGTGGTTCAGATCACATGATTGCACCGTCAAAGCGTGTTAACATTCACACAGAAAAAGGAATTGTGAAAGGTATTTTTGGTTGGCCAGCTATCCATACGCGCCACCAAAAAGAAGAAACTCCAAGTATGAAGAACATTTTCTTGGATGTGGCTTGTTCTTCAAAAGAAGAAGTAGAGGCTTTGGGTATTCATATTGGATGCGTTGTAACGTTTGAAGATGAATTCATGGTAATGAATGAAAATCGTTTTGTTGGCCGTGCTTTAGATAACCGTATTGGTGGTTTTATGATTGCAGAAGTAGCTCGCATGTTACAAACTAATAAAGTGAAATTGCCTTTTGGTTTGTACATCGTTAACTCCGTTCAAGAAGAAATCGGCCTAAGAGGTGCAGAGATGATTTCTCGCAAAATTAAACCAAATATAGCGATTATAACAGATGTTTGCCATGACACCAATACTCCAATGATTGATAAAATTGAGGAGGGAGATTACAAATCTGGAGATGGTCCTGTGTTGACGTATGGTCCTGCAGTGCAAAATAATTTGCTAAAACAAATCATTCAAACAGCAGAGGAAAATAAAATTCCTTTCCAACGTGCGGTTGTTTCTCGTTCAACTGGTACAGATACCGACGCTTTTGCTTATTCTTCTGAGGGAGTTGTTTCTGCGTTGATTTCTTTGCCTTTGCGTTACATGCATACAACTGTTGAAACGGCTCGCAAAGAGGATGTGGAAAACTGTATAAAATTAATGTACGAAACCTTATTAACTATCGAAAACGGGCAAGATTTTAGATACTTAAAATAAATAGTCTGTTTCTACGTTTTACTTGGTATGATGAAGCTTATTTTACGACTTATTCCTGTGTTGTTCCTATTGCCTGCTATGGCGCAAGCGCAAATAGGCATGGGGGAATGGCGTATTCATTCCGATAGTAAAAACGCAAGAGATGTTGTCCACATTGACAATGTTATTTATTTTGCATTTGATGCGGGCATCTTAGAGTATGACAAAGAATACAAAGAATACACATCTTGGGATGTTATCAATGGCCTTTCCGACTTGCATATTTCAAAGTTAGGTGTTCATACTGCAACTAAAAGTGTGTTCATTGGATACGAAAATGGAAACATCGATCAAATTGTAAATGGGCAGAGCTACAATATCCCGGGTATAAAATTGGCAAACATCCTTGGTTCAAAACGCATTAATTCGTTTAAGCAAAAAGGAAATTTCATCTATGCTGCAACAGGATTTGGCGTAGTAAAAATAGATCCGTTAAGAAGAGAAATCAAAGATACTTATTACCCAACTGCGGGAATTGAAAGTATTGTAGAAATAACATTTAAGGGAGATTCTATTTTTGCATTGTCCCCTACTAAACTCTTTAAGGCTCATATCAATAATCCAGCTTTGGCGGATGTAAATCAATGGGAAATAGATAGCAGGGTTCGTGTACAAACAAATCCTGATTTACGTTACCAAGACATTGAAGAATGGAATGGTCAATTGTACATTCAACAAAATTTTAGTGATTATGCGCATGATTCTTTGTTTGTCATAGCTAACGGAACTTTGCAACAAGCAAGAGATTTTGGTGTATGGGGGCAAATAAATAGCATTCAAGTGGTGGATGGTCTATTTGCTGTAAATGGTAAAGAGTATTTTATTTTTATTAAACCTACAACTTCCATTGTATCGAATGATTTTGAATTACACTTTTACAAAGACAATGACGCGATAGATGTTCGTGGATTTACCTATTTCGATGAGCGTTTATGGTTTGCTGATGCTAAATTTGGAGCTATACGACGCGATTTTGATGGAACGTTTGAACGCCAACCATTTAAAGGTCCAGAAAGAGACACTTATTTTAGAGCAAGATGGCACAAAGGAGTGTTAGCAGTTGTGCCTGGAATGGAACGTGGATTGGATGAGTATATTCCACCAGGAATCATGTTTTTTGAGAATGAAAAATGGACTTCAATTCAACCTGGTTTAGGAAAATGGAATGCTAATAGAACGTGGGACATGAGTGTATTGACTTTCAATCCTTCTAATCCGGATCAACTAGCAATTGCAGGAAGATCTAAAACTCCTCTGTCCATCATTGATAAAAAAACGATGACAGTGGTAGATACTTTTGGGGTTGCCAATGCACCATTTTCCAAGCAAGCCAATGGAAGTGTGTTTATCTCAGATTTGTGTTACGATAAAAACAATAATTTATGGGTGCTTAACTCAGGTGCTCAGTATCCCTTAAAATTGTACAAAGACAATCAATGGACCACAATGGTGGTGCCTCAGTTACTGAATAAGCCTACCAAAAAATTGTATTATGACTACAATGGTACACTGTGGATTGCAACCAATAGCGGATTGGTAGCCTATAAATCTGGTGATGACCCTGTTTCCACAGCGGACGACAAAAAAGCATTGCTAACAACAAGCGAATATGCAGGCGCACTGCCTTCCAATAATGTTTTAGCCATAGCAATGGATTTTGATAATCGTTTGTGGGTTGGGACTGAAAATGGTTTTGGAATCTTGTACAATCCTGAAAATGTGTTTGATGGAGCAGCGGGAAGTTTTAACCTTTACCGTCCAAAAATTACGATTAATGGAGAAACAGATTACATCCTTGGTAGTACTGTTATTACTGATATTGAAGTGGATGGAGGAAACAGAAAATGGATTGCTACAGCTAACTCGGGAATTATTTTGCTCTCACCTGACGGCTTGGAAGTTATTCAACACTTTACCATGAGTAATTCTCCGCTAATTTCAGACAATATCATTGACTTAGAAATTAACCATACAACAGGAGAAGTATTTGTTATTACAGATAAAGGAATGATGTCTTACAGAAGTGATGCCAGCTATGAAGATGCAACATATAGTGACGTTCATGTTTTTCCGAATCCAGCACGACCAGATTTTGATGGGGTAATAACAATTCAAGGCATTCGTTTTGATTCTGATGTAAAAATTACGGACGTTGCAGGGAATCTTGTGTATCAAACACGCTCAAATGGCGGCACTGCCACGTGGGATGGGAAAAAAGTGAATGGAGAAAAAGTTTCTTCTGGTGTCTATCTCATTTGGACTGCTTCAAACATCAACAAAGGAAGATTTGTAGGAAAGGTAGTTGTTGTTAACTAAAATAACCAATGAAACAAGTTGACAAAGGCATTTTTTTGCATCGAATTTCTTATTCTGAATCCAGTATAATAGCAACTTTTTATACCTTGGAGCATGGCATTCAAACTTTTTTATACCAAGGAGCTAAAAAGAAGAAATCCAACCTTTTTCCACTGAATATCGTTGAGTTAACACTCTATAAACGACCTGATTCTGAGCTTGCTAAACTTACCCAAACAGATACAATTCATTCACTTCAAGGGATTTTAACGAATCCAATTAAAAACATCATTGCGTTTTTTGTAGCTGATGTTGTGCGCAATTGTTTGACAACCAATGAAAAAGAAGTTCACCTATTTTCTTTTTTAGAACAAACAGTCCTGCAATTGGAACAAACACAACAATTGGGTGATTTTCCTTTGCGTTTTTTAGCAGATTTTACCCATTACATCGGTATCCAACCCAGTGACCCAGAGGAGCAACCATTGTATTTTAATTATCAAGAAGGAGAATTCCATCCTGATTTTCGAGTAGGTGAAATTTGCGCTGAAGGAGCGTTAGCAAGCTCACTACACCACTTGTTTTTCTTTCCGTCAAAACCCATTCAAATGAAAAAAGAGTTGCTCGAAGCAATGTTGCGTTACTATTCCATGCACATTCCTCGATTTAATGTTTCAAAATCATTAGAAGTAATACGTGAAGTGTTGCAAGATTAACTGTATATTTGTAAAAAAAAGTGTCTATGAATACAAATCCAATTTCTCGATCTAAATCTGAACAACTATTTAACAAAGCAAAAACTTACTTTCCAGGTGGAGTTAACTCACCAGTTAGGGCGTTTAAATCTGTTGAAGGTAGTCCATTATTTATAAAAAAAGGAGATGGATGCACTATTTGGGATGAAGATGGTAATGAATTTATCGATTTTTGTGCTAGTTGGGGTCCGTTGTTATTAGGTCACAATCACCCTTCAATTTACCAAAAAGTGGTGGAAGCTTTGCAAAATGGAACTAGTTTTGGTGCTCCTACAGCCTTGGAAAATGAATTGGCTGAGTTGATTCTTTCACGTAATCCTTTTATTGAAAAAATACGTTTTGTAAGTTCTGGTACTGAAGCTGTTATGTCTGCCTTGCGTTTAGCTAGAGGTTATACTGGTCGCAATAAGATTGTGAAATTTGAAGGCTGCTACCATGGCCACACGGATGCGATGTTGGTTAAAGCTGGAAGTGGTTTAGTTACTTTTGGCGAGTCTTCAAGTGCTGGTGTTCCAGAAGCTTTTGTTAATGAAACGATTGTTTTACCATTGAACAATGAAGAAGCTTTGCGCGATTGCTTCCAACAATTTGGACAGGATATTGCTTGCGTCATCATTGAGCCAATTCCTGCTAACAATGGTTTATTGTTGCAAGGTGGTGATTTCTTACGTTTGTTAAGAGAAGTTTGTACAGAAAATGGTGCTTTATTGTTCTTTGATGAGGTGATTTCAGGTTTTAGAGTTGGATTCAATGGAGCAGCGGGTTACTATAACATTCAACCTGATATTATTACTTATGGTAAAATCATTGGTGGTGGTTTGCCGGTAGGTGCTTATGGTGCAAGTGCTGAAATCATGTCGAAAGTTTCACCTGATGGACCAGTTTATCAAGCAGGAACTTTATCTGGAAACCCAGTTGCCATGGCTGCTGGTATCGCTATGCTTACAGAATGTTCAAAAGATGGTTTTTATGAAGACCAAGAAGAACGCACGAAGTATTTTGTCGGCTTAGTAAATGATCATGCTAAATCAAAAGGCTATGACTTTGAATTGGTAACGATCGGTTCTGTTTTCTGGTTTAATTTTGATGGTAAAAAAACAATTTCTCGCGCCGATCAAATTAATCCGGACATGAGTAAATTCAAAAAAATGCACGCGTTGTTATTAAACAATGGCATTTACATCGGGCCAAGTGGTTATGAGGTTGGATTTATTTCAAGCGTACATACAAAAGAAATTTTACACCAATCTGCCATGATTATCAATGAGGTAATCGATGAAGTAATGAAAGGTTAATTTATTCAATTTAGATGGTGTTCAATTGTTTGAACACCATCTTTTAGAAAATATATACTCTTACGCTTAGCTATTTTAAACTATCTCGATGAATTTTAAACAATACGCTTCACTTCTTTTTTTCTTTTTGTTGCAGCTTACTAGTTGGTCACAAAAACAATTATTAGTCATAGATGCCATTGAAAACGATCCGATGGCCTTTGTAAAGGTTTTTCCATCTCAAGGCACACCTTTTTTTACCGACATTGATGGAAAAGCTAATTTAGATCAATCGGTCACAACGGTTCGTTTGTCATTTGTTGGATATAAAGACACATTAGTTGCCTTAAACGAAGGGTTAACAACGGTTTATTTTGCTCCTTTAGCCAAAAATTTGAATGAAATAGTGGTACTACCTGGGGTGAATCCAGCATTGCGCATCATCAACAAAGTGATTGCTAATAGAAAGAAAAATCATCCTCTTGAAAACGATGCGTTTACTTATGATAGTTACAACAAATTTATTTTTGATGTAGATACAACGTTTAGAAAAGAAGTGAAGAAAATGGATAACAGCGGCAATGATTCTATTTCAAAAATTGTTAAACGCCTAGAGTCACAGTATTTCTTCATGATGGAAAGTGCTTCTGAGCGTCGTTTTATACCGCCAGCAAAAGACCGAGAAGACATCAAAGCCTATAAAGTTTCAGGTACTAACAATCCCCTATTCGCTAGCTTTGCTCAAAGCATGCAAACGTTCCACTTTTACGACAATCAATTTGAATTATTTGGTGAAAAATACTTTAATCCCATTGCTTTGGGTGCTCCCAATCGGTACCATTATTTAATTGAAGATACAACCATTGTTGGAACAGACACTACTTTCTTAATTTCTTTTCGTCCAAAAGTAGCCACCAATTCTGAAACAATGAAAGGATTGCTTTTTATCAATACGAATGGTTTTGCAATTGAAAGAGTGATCGCTTCCCCTGCTGTAACCGAAAAAGATGGAACAGAAATAAAAATTGTACAAGAATATAAATTAATCGATGGAAAAAAATGGTTTCCTGTTGATTTAAAAACGTACATTGAATTAAAAAGTTTTCAATTAAAATTCCAAGACAAGAATGGTTTTATGATTGGAACAGGCAGTACTTATATTAAAAACATCCGCTTAAATCCAGAAGACATGGATAAAAGAGGGTTTAATAATATCGCCTTATCAACAGATCACGATGCAGGAAAAAAATCAGAGAACGAATGGGAAAACATTCGAAAAGGGTCATTAAGTGAGCAAGAGAGAAGAACGTATGAGGTAGTTGACAGCGTAAGTAAAGCACATAATTTCGATCGTAAATTGGCTGCAATTCTTGCCTTGACTACTGGAAAAATCAATGTTTCCTATTTAAGCTTTCCTTTGGACAGAATTATTGATTACAACTACCACGAAGGTTATCGATTAGGCTTAGGAATTGAAACTTCTGAACGCGTGTCAAAACAATTTACCATTGGTGGATATTTCGCTTATGGTTTCCGTGATAAACAATGGAAGTATGGTGGTTATACAACGGTGCATTTGAACAAACGATTAGGCATGAGTCTAACGGCGCGTTTCCAAGACGATGTGATGAATCGTGGAGGAACAACGTTTACTAAGGCTTCTTGGGATTTAAGCTCCATGACGTTGATCAATGACTTTTACCAAAAGTTTATGGATAAACAACGACTTGCAGAATTGCGCTACACAGTTGCACCTATTGGAAATTTAACCTTGCACCTATTGGGGAATTACCAACGCATTCAATTCACTCATGATTACCAATTCATCGATAAGAATGGTGCATCTTATACTAAGTTAGATGTGGCAGAAACAGCTGTGGAAGCAACTTGGAATATTCGTCAAAAAATGATGTTGTTAGGCGATCTTCGTGTACCTATTTCAAGTAATTATCCTAAAATTCAATTGAAAATTGCGAAAGGGTGGTCAGTTGCACCTCAAACTGCAGGAAATTATTGGAGAATGTACGTTGGGGTAAATGAAGAATTGTCTAGTTTGCGTTGGGGTAAATTGAACTTATTTTTAGCAGCTTCACAAACGTTTGGAGATGTTCCTTTGACATTCAAGCAATATGGATTTGGTACACGACAAGATTGGCACATTGTTACGGATAATGTTTTAGAGACTGCTTATCCTGGTGAATTTTATCACGATAGACAAGCGTCATTCATTACCCGTTATTCATTTCCAATTATTAGAACAAAGAAAAAATGGTTAGCCCCTGAGTTTACCTTGCACCATGGAATGGCTGTTGGCGATATGAAAAATAAATCCCAACATTTAATGCAGTTCAACACAATGAACAACGGTTTTTACGAAGCTGGTTTGTCCGTTGGATTGTTAAAAATTAACTTTATGAAAGTAGGTATAGCAGCCTTTTATCGCTATGGTCCTTATTCATCCACAAAAGCAGTTGAAAACATCGTTCCAAAAATTAGCATTCGTTTTGACGGAATGGGCTTTTTAAGCGGAAAATAATAGATAAGGATAAAACTAGCAACAATTAATTGCTATCAACTTTCAATTTATTAACTCCAAGAAGTGCCTTCTTTGGAATCTTTTACCGTAATACCTGCGTTTTGTAAGGCATCTCTGATTAAGTCAGAAGTTGTCCAATCTTTGTTTTCACGTGCTTTTGAACGCAATTCTAACACCAAATCCATAACAGAACTTAAACGGTCATTAGAAGTGTCGTCTTCGCTTTGAATGCCTAGCACATCATACGTAAAGCTTTCCATTTCTTCTTGTAGTAACATTAAATCAGATGAAGAAATAGTTGCCGAACCATCGTTAACTTTATTGATAAAGCTAACAGCATCAAATAATTTGGCTACTAAAATTGGAGCATTAAAGTCATCATTCATGGCTGCATAGAATGAATCCACTAACTCTTGCACAGAGATTGATGATGTACCGGCTGTTTTTAATTTAGGTAATAGTGCCAAGGCATCTTTTAATCGTTGAAAACCTTTTTCAGCTGCTGTCAACGCATCTTTTGAAAGATCTATCGTAGAACGGTAATGCGCTTGCATCATAAAGAATCGTACAACGTTTGCACTATAAGCTTTGTCAAACAAGTCAGTTGTACCTTCAATGATTTCCATCGGTAAAAAGTAATTACCAAAAGATTTACTCATTTTTTGACCATTGACATTCAACATGTTAGCGTGCATCCATATATTGGCTGGATTGCAACCAAAAGAACCACAACTCTGAGCGATTTCATCTTCGTGGTGAGGGAATTTTAAATCCATTCCTCCTCCGTGGATGTCAAATTGTTGACCCAAATATTTGGTACTCATTGCAGTACATTCAATGTGCCAACCAGGGTTACCATCGCCCCAAGGAGAACGCCAAATTTGCATATCTTCTGGATTTGCTTTTTTCCACAAGGCAAAATCAGCAAAAAAACGTTTCTCGTCTTGCGCATTTAACTCCCTTGTTGCTTCTTCCAATTCCTCTACTTTCCTACCGCTTAAAATGCCATAGTTGTATTTCAATGAATAGGCTTTAACATCAAAATAAACGGAACCATTGACTGCATAGGCAAAACCATTTTCAATGATTTTTTCAATAATTTCTATTTGCTCTTGAATGTGCTGTGTTGCAGTTGGTTCAATGCTCGGAGGCAATAGGTTGTAAACACGTTGTAAATCAATGAATTTACGATTAAATTTGTACACAATTTCCAATGATTGAACTTGTGCCAATCGTGCAGCTTTTCCGATGCTATCCACAGCTTCTCCAGCACTGTTGGTGATATGTCCGGCATCTGTGATATTGCGCACATATTTTACGTCGTATTTTAATTTCAACAAATAACGATACACCAAGTCAAAATTGATAAAAGTACGCATGTTACCCATGTGAGGTTCGCTATATAACGTTGGTCCGCATACATACATTCCAACTCTCCCCTCATGAATAGGTGTAAATACTTCTTTCTTTCCTGTAAGACTATTGTATATTGATAATTGTTGTGACGGCATAATGATTTGTTTAGTTAACTATAAAGAGGGTGTCCGAAAAGTCAGACACTCTCTTTTAATTTTAAGATGTTCAAAAATGAATGAAATGCAAGGCGTTGAAAATGAAGTAAAAGGAGTCCTGATAGTATCATCAGGATGACTTTTGCTGATATTTGACTTACGAAGTATGCACCGAAGGTATTACAACGCAGCAGTTCGTCACTTTTTGGACATCGTCTTTAAATGTATTATAACAAAATGGTCTAAGACCTCTTATTTAATTTCTGGCATTTCTCTTGTAAACGCTGGAATACCTGTTACATCCATACCTGTGATTAACAAGTGAATGTCGTGTGTGCCTTCATATGTTACAACAGATTCTAAGTTAGCCATGTGGCGCATGATAGAGTATTCACTCGTAATACCCATACCACCGTGGATTTGGCGTGCTTCACGAGCAATGTTTAATGCTACTTCAACACTGTTTCTTTTAGCCATTGATATTTGAGCGGAAGTTGCTCTACCAGCATCTCTTAATTGGCCCAAACGCAATAACAACAACTGACCTTTAGTGATTTCAGTAATCATTTCAGCCAATTTCTTTTGAGTTAATTGGAAAGCACCAATTGGAACACCAAATTGCTGACGTTCTTTAGAATAACGCAAAGCTTGATCATAACAATCCATTGCAGCACCCAAAGCACCCCAAGCGATACCAAAACGAGCAGAATCTAAGCAGCTCAAGGGAGCTCCTAAACCAGTTCTTCCAGGTAAGATGTTTTCTTTTGGAACTTTTACATTGTCAAAAACCAACTCACCAGTTGCTGATGCTCTTAAAGAAAGTTTTCCGTGTGTTTCAGGAGTAGAGAAACCTTCCATTCCACGTTCAACAATCATACCATGAATGCGTCCTTCTTCATTTTTAGCCCACACCACAGCTATATCTGCAAATGGAGCGTTAGAAATCCACATTTTAGCACCATTCAAAATAACATGATCACCAGCATCTTTAAAATTAGTAATCATTCCACCAGGGTTTGATCCATGATCTGGCTCAGTTAAACCAAAACATCCCATCATTTCACCCGTAGCTAATTTTGGCAAGTATTTTTGTTTTTGTTCTTCAGTACCATATTTCCAAATAGGATACATAACCAATGAAGATTGAACGGAAGCAGTTGAACGCAATCCTGAATCACATCTTTCCAACTCTTGCATGATTAAACCATACGAAATTTGATCTAACCCTGGACCTCCGTATTCCTCTGGAATATAAGGACCAAACGCGCCAATTTCACCCAATCCTTTTAACAAATGTTTTGGGAAAGTAGCTTTTTCATAATGCTCATCAATGATGGGTGAAACTTCTTTCTTTACCCATGCACGCGCTGCATCTCTCACTAACTTTTGCTCATCTGTAAGCAAATCATCCATGTTATAATAATCTGGATGTGTGTATAAATCCGTTCTCATTTTAAAATTCATTTAATGATATGCAAAAATAACATATTTTTGTTGTCTGTAAACATTTTTAACGAGAAACACTTACTTTCGCAGTGAAATATGCTTGAAATATACCTAAATAGTTATCCTTTGTTTTCTGTTGTTGGTCAATCAACAGTCGAAGTTCCGTCTTTCTTAGAGGAAACTGTTAAGACCGATATGTGGGTATTGGAAGGATTGCTTTTAATAGCATTTTTACTACTCGCCTTGGCCAAAAGATTAGAATATAGGTTGTTTGCCATATTGATTCCAGCTATTTTTAACTTAGGTACAACAGACAGTTTACAACGATTTGAAACGCGCTTCAATACTGCCGCATTTGCCTTAATAAGCATTGTCTTTGTGTTGAGCTTTTGGGTGGATACCAGCTTGTTTTTACATTATGCAATAGATAATAATGATGCTAAATTACAATTGTTAGGCATGGATATTGAACACAACCACCTCATTCTGATTGGATTATTGAGTGCCGTTTTTGTATTTATTCATCTGTTTTTAGGGTTTATGTTTACCTCAGCATTAACCGGTGAAAAATCACTTTTCAACACTTATTTATCTCAAACATGGACCAATATGCTCTCATTTAGCCTGTTGTTTTTCATGTTAGCGTTGATTTGGGTACTCAACCCATCGTTTAATCACCTTATGAGTCAGTTGTTTATCTATTTATTAATCGCTTTTTACCTATTCCGATTCATTAAACTATTGATAACTTCCTTAGGTGCTGGTGTGCGTTGGTATTATTTATTTTTGTATCTTTGCACGCTCGAAATTCTACCGATGGTACTTATTTACCATTATGTAGTAGGGGAAAAATAAATTGTTAAACTACAAACTATAATTATTTTGGCTGTAAAAACTATCTTGGTTTCTCAACCAAAACCAGAAGGAGATAAATCACCGTATTTTGATTTGGCTGAAAAGTACAAATTAAAAATCGATTTCCGCCCATTTGTCCAAGTGGATGGTGTTGATGTACAAGAATTTAGAACTCAAAAAGTAACTATTTCGGAGCACACTGCTGTTGTGTTAACTTCAAAAGTTGCTGTAGATCACTTTTTTAGAATGGCTAAAGAAGTGCGTTTTGATGTTCCTGATACGATGAAATATTTTTGTATTTCTGAACAAATCGCTTATTACCTTCAAAAATACGTGACTTACCGCAAGCGTAAAATTTTCTTTGGAAAACAAACCATGGAAGATTTGGCTGAAGTGATGAAAAAGCATAAAAATGAAAAATTCCTTTTACCGTGTACAGATTTGGCACATGACAATGCTTCTTTGGTATTGACTAAACACAAGTTTGGTTATTCAAAAGCTGTTTTGTACCGCACGGTGGCTTCAGATTTGTCTGACTTAAAAGATATTTTTTACGATATGTTGGTTTTCTTTACACCGACAGGCATCGAATCTTTGTTTAAAAATTTCCCTGATTTTAAACAAAATGATACTCTAATCGCTGTGTTTGGTCCAACAACTGCTAAAACAGCCAAAGAACACAACCTTCGCATTGATATCAATGTACCTCAACCTGGAATTCCTTCCATGCCAGCAGCCATTGAAGCATATATCAAAAACGAAGGAAAGAAGAAGTAGATAAATGAAATGATTATAGAAGAAGGATGCTTGTAGCATCCTTTTTTTGTTTTAGTGAATGAAATAATAACTTGTTTTGATTGAGCCTAACCATTAAATGAAATTTTTTCTTAAATTAGCAGACAATAGAAGAAGACTTGCAACATCAAGCTATTAATTTAACAATAAAGACAATCAATTTTGTGATATAAAACAACTATGAAAAACATCAAAGAAGCAGCAAATTTTATTTGGTCTATTGCAGATTTATTAAGAGGAGAATACAAACAAAGTGATTACGGGAAAGTCATTCTTCCACTTACAGTATTGAGAAGATTGGATTGTGTTTTAGAAGAAACCAAAGTTGATGTACTCAAAAAGTATGAACAAGTAAAGGCGATGAATATTCAAAACCAAGACCCTATTTTAAACAAGGCAGCTGGTTATAATTTTCACAACAAAAGTCAATTTGATTTCGATAAATTAATTGCCGACCCAAATAACCTTGCATCCAATCTTAGAAATTATATCAATGGTTTTTCAGAAGATGCACGAGAAATCATCGAACAATTTGAGTTTGATAATCAAATAACAAAGTTGGATGATGAAAACTTATTATTCATCGTGTTAAAGCGTTTCCAAGAAGTGGATTTACATCCGAAAGTGGTTTCTTCGATGGATATGGGCTATATGTTTGAAGAATTGATTCGAAAATTTGCCGAATTATCCAATGAAACAGCTGGGGAGCATTTTACGCCTCGTGAGGTAATTAAATTGATGGTCAATCTATTATTTATGGATGACCGTGATGCGTTGACGAAAAAAGGAATTGTAAAAACGATTTACGATAGTTGTGCTGGAACTGGTGGTATGCTGTCTGTTGCTGAAGAATATTTGCATGAGCTCAATCCAGATGCGCGTTTAGAAGTATTTGGTCAAGAATTAAACCCAGAATCGTATGCGATTTGTAAATCGGATTTATTGATAAAAGGTCAAAATCCATCCAATATCAAACGGGGAAACAGTATTTCTGAAGACCAATTACCTAACGAAAAATTCGACTACCTTATTACCAATCCGCCTTTTGGAGTGAAATGGGAAAAATTTGCAAAAGTAGTGCGAGACGAACATGAATCAAAAGGTTTTGGAGGAAGATTTGGAGCTGGATTGCCTTCTCTTTCTGATGGTTCTTTCTTATTTTTAATGCACTTGATGAGCAAGATGAAACCTGTTGATATGGGGGGTTCACGCTTGGCAATCGTTTTTAATGGTTCGCCGTTGTTTTCAGGTTCTCCAAGTTCTAAGAAGAATGAAAGCAGTATTCGTCAATGGATTATTGAAAACGATTTATTAGAAGCCATCATCGCATTGCCTAATCAATTGTTTTATAATACGGGCATTAGCACCTATGTTTGGATGATTACCAATAAAAAACCAGCACATCGAAAAGGAAAAGTGCAACTAATTAACGCAGTTGAATTCTACAAAAAGATGAGTAAATCTTTGGGAGATAAACGCAATGAACTTTCTGATGAACACATTGCTGAAATTACCAAAATATATGGCTCGTTTGAAGAGAATAACTATTCTAAAATTTTTGACAATACCGATTTTGGTTACGCAAAAGTAACAGTAGAACGACCTCTACGAAATGAAAAAGGTGCAATTATCAAGGATAAAAAAGGACCGAAACCCGATGCAAGCCTGAGAGATACTGAAAACATTCCTTTAAAAGAAGATATACAAACCTACATGGAGCGTGAAGTTCTTCCGCACGTGCCAGACGCATGGGTGGACGAAAGCAAAACCAATATCGGTTATGAAATCAATTTCACAAAGTATTTTTATGAATACAAACCCTTGCGTTCATTAGAGGAAATACGTGCAGATATTATCGCCTTGGAACAGAAAACAGATGGATTAATAAAGAAAATTATTTAGCATGCAGTTAAGCAGCATAAAATATCGTACCTTTGCGCTGAGTATTACCAAACAAAATCAAATATTGTCAGGTATTAACTACTATAGAATTAATTTATTTCAAGATAATACACCTCCCATGCCTCTCTTTGATGCACACTTGGGGGGTTTTTTCATTTATACGAACAACATAAATTTTTAATAGTAATCACCTTACAAATGGCAGATAAATTTCAAAATAAATACCGCAATGGAACCTTCCGAGCCCAATGGTGGGATTACGGTTGGAACGGCGCGTATTTTATCACCATTTGCACCCAAAATCGCGAACATTATTTCGGAGAAATTAAAAATGGTGAAATGATATTATCACATACCGGATTAATTGCATCCATTTTATGGAATGAAATACCAAAACACCACAACCACATTGAATTGGGTGATTTCGTCGTAATGCCTAATCACATTCATGGGATATTGATTATTAATAAACCTGTTGATTGGAATGATAATGGTTCTGTGGATTCTGCTGGTTTCGTTGGTTTTGTAGGTACAGGGCATGCCCTGCACCTACAAAACCAACGACAAAACCACCCACAAAACCACCCACAAAACCACCCACAAACCCCACAAATATCC
>CAZOKJ010000045.1:0-17815 GCA_964580465.1 uncultured Fluviicola sp.
CATTACTTGCCGGAGTTTGTCTTTTCGAGCGTAGCGAGAAATCCTTACTAGTCGTGTTTGTATTGCTTCGCCATAGCGAGAAATCTTTTTAGTCGTTTTGCGTTGTTTCTTCTCAACGAGCAATCTTTGCGTGATGTGTTTGGATTATTTTTCCTCAGAAAAGGCTATTTGATTATAAATTCAACTTGCTGGCAACTTCCGCCTTTTTTCGTTGAGAAACCGGAACAATATCCCCATTTTCCATGGTTATTTCTCCAGAGCGACCACTAGTTAATGCTACAATTTTTTTAGGATTTACGATGTATGAATGATGCGTTCGTATAAAGTTAGGCAATAGTTGTTCGTAATAACCAAGGTTTCTAGATGATAGGATCTTCGATTGATCTTCTATTGTTATTAGTGTATATGCTCCTTCTGATTGTAAGTATAAAATTTTACTAATAGCAACACTTGTTTGGCTATTGTTATTTGCAATCAAAATAGTGTCATCCTCCACTGTTTTTGTAATTCTTTTAATAGCTAAGTCAATTCCTTTTTTAAATTCATCATCGTGAAAAGGTTTTAACAAATAATAAGTTGCTCCATTGTTTAATGCATCAATGGCATATTCTTTGAATGCTGTAATGACAATGGTTTCAAATCCTTTGTGTTTGCACCTTTCAAAAATATCTATACCCAAACCGCCTTTGAGGTGCATATCTAAAAACACCAAGTCAACTTGATTATGACATAAAAAATCTTCGGCCTCATCTTTGTTGTCAATGATTCCTAATAGCTCACACTGCGGGAAAAATTTGTCTATTTTCTTTTTTAAAATAGTTTGCCCTGTAATTTCATCCTCAATTATCAAACACTTTATCATAGTTGCTAATTCTTATAGAAATAATCGTGCCAAACTTTTTATTTTCGTTTAAAAACGATGAATTTAACGTTAATATCAATTTGTATTTATCTTTTAACACTTGGATTTTCTCTTTTATTAACTGATTTCCTTTAGATACGTGTTTATGCCTACTTTGGTTAATGATTGCAGAATGCTCCATACCAATGCCATTGTCAGCAATAAGAATAACCAAGTCTTTTCCTTCTTCTTTGAAACGAACGGTTAGTTTCCCTTTTTTATTACTATGAGCTATTCCGTGAATAATAGCATTTTCAACAAAGGGCTGTAGAAGCATTGTAGGAATTTTTTTCTTTAATAGCTCGTCAGGGCACAAAATGGTGTAATCAAAGGAGAAGTTGTACCTTTTCTGTTGAATAGATAAGTAAAGACGTAGCATTTCTATTTCTTCTTCAATTTCTAAAAAGTTTCCTTCGTTCTTTTCTAAGTATTGACGTAGTAAAAGTGAAAAATCTTGCAATTGTCGTTCAGCATCCTCATACTGTTCGATGTTGATAAAATAGACAACGCTGTTCAAAGTGTTGAACATAAAATGAGGGTTGAGGCGGGCGTCAATAGCACGAAGTTTTAACTCTTGTATGGTTGAATTTGTTTTTTCTTTAGTGCGCACACTTTCAATACGTTTGATTATCCCAAGATACAAGATAACTAATAAAACGAGAGAAGTTGTTATGATGAATAAAGGAACTTGGTAAAACAGCAATGGAATTGTAAATGCGTAGGATATAGAAATAGGTTGATGGTCATTAAACCCATCAATTGCACGAATTTTTACAATATAGTCGCCACCGTCCAACATCCTTAAAATGATTTTGTTTTCTTTTTGTGGAGCACTCCAGTTTCCTTCGATTCCATTTTTATAAATCAAGTATTGGTAGTGTAAGTTATTTTCATTTAAAAAATTGGTGACAGCAAAATTAAGTGTAATGGTGTGGATGCTTCTTTCAATGATGGAGCTTTTAGCTTCTATTGAATCATTTAATACGACACTGGTTAAGTGGGGGATTAATTTTCTTCTTTTAGGAACAGGAAAGGAGTTGAACTCAATGATTCCATAAATGGAAGGGAAATAAATTTTGTTTTTAACGATAAGATGATTGTTTTGAAACCCTCCATTAAATTCTGTATTTAAGATACCATCATTTTCTCCATAATGAAATGGAATTAAATAATTAATCCGCCCATCTAAGTATTTCCACAAACTTTCTTCATGAATGGCCCAAAGTCCATTGTTGGAGCTCATGTAAATCATGCCATTAATCTGTCTTGCTAATGTGAAAACATCTCGATTTAAGCGGCAATTGGGCATGTTGTTAATGGATTTCAGCATTCCATTTTGATATACATATAACCCGCCTCCATACGTTCCAATCCAAAGATTGTTGTATTTATCTTCCCAAAAAGCCCTTACTTCTTTTGCTAAGAGTCCATCTGATTTTTTCAAGGACCAAACTGATTTTCCTTGAGAATTGAGGCAATAAACTCCGTCATCTGTTCCAATAACAAAATTGTTGTCACTTAATGGATAAATGGAAACAGCTTTTTTATGTAAAATAGGATGCTTATCCCAACCAGCTCTGCCATCGTTGACAAACAAACCTTTTAATGTGCCGTACCATAAATGTTTGGTAATTGGGTTTTGATAGGTAAAATAAGTAGCATTTTCAGAATTTGTCAAAACAGTAGCAGCATTTGTATGGTTATTTAATGTAAACGCCCCACTTCCCCATGTGCCAATATGAACTTGCTTATCAATTATGTTCATAGAAAGAATGTGTTTATTTAGGTTGGAAATGACAAATAGATTTGTGCCTTTTAATGCATGAATTTTCTCCTCACTTGCTGAATAAATAGTAGAATCTTCTCCCATAATAATGGAAGTGAAAGATTGTGATCCTATATTGTCTTTCGATAAGTAAGTGTGAGCACGCTTTTTATTTAGAATCATAAAACCATTGTTCTCTGTCCCAATAAATAAACAATTTTCTTTTTCATAATAATAGGCCCCATACAATGAATTAGAACTTATTCCATCTTCAATGGTGTAATGAGTTGTTTTTCCTTCTTTGAAATAAAATAATCCAATGTTGCTTGTAATTACAAATTCATTTTCAGAAATAAAAGCAGCATCTCTATATATTGTAGATGAATGCTTAGAAATTGGTAAGAGATGCGTTATGCCGTTTTCTATTATTAAGATTGTATTTCCAAGCGCATAAATAGTGTTAGAAAATGGATTTGTTACAAAGTTTCTAATAATTCCGTTGTAAATGAGTAAGGTTTCACCAGAGAATTTATCTAATCGATACACTCCCTTTAAAGTAGCGATGTAGAAATAATTGTCAGCATTACACAAATCAAGTACTTCAGTAATGGGGGTTTTATATTGTTGAATAAGTTGTCTGGAATAGCTATATTCACTTATCACTCCTTGTCTGTCTACCGTAGTGTAATTGTTGTCTTGATAATGGATAGCTTCACAAGGCTCGATAGTCTGGAATTTCGGTGTGATTAATTGGTGCATTTTATTGAGTGAGAACCCATATAAGGAATTCGTTTTTTTATGATAGAAGAGTTGTGATTGTGCCAAAGCTCTTGTTTCATCTTCTAAAGGTTTAAAAGTATGCCCATCAAACAACACAACGCTGTTCATTGTAGCGACATACATTCCTTCTTTTCCTTCAGCAAAGCTTAATACCTGATTTTGGGTTAATCCAGTTCTAGAGTTGTAAGTGGTGACATTAAAAGGTAGATAATTGGGCACTTGTCCAAAGGAAAAGTAAGCACACATAAAAACACAGCTTAATACAATAAGCTTTCCAACAAATCGTATGTATTTGATTGTCAAATTAACAGAGGTTTGATTACAAAGTTACAAATCATTTTTAATAAATGACGAAGCATCATAATAATTCTTAAGATAACAATCGAACTCTCGAGTAGGTAAGTTTCCTCACTTCATTTTGGCTACGCTCAATGGTACTGTTTGTGGTGGCTGGTAAGTTGTCAAATGGAAGTTTCCTTACTTCCGTTCGGAATTTGTCTTTTCGAGCGTAGGGAGAAATCTTTACTTGTCGTTTTGTATTGCTTTGTCGCAGCGAGAAATCATCATTATAGTTGTTTTTGAGTTGTTTCATTGCAATTAAAACATTCTTTTAGAATAGTTTTTTTTTTTTTTTTTAAAAAACTTAAATAAAAGAGTTTTCTTCGATGAATATTGTTTTTTTTCGATGAATATCAAATTAGGGGTGCTTTTGTTTTTGATCTCCCCTTTTTACTCACTTATTAAATTTTTCTACTCACTTATTAAAAAGTAGTCAATGTATTTTGTCAGTGTGTATATCCTACCTATCTTTGTGTCAGAAAAAGACAATAAGATTTGATTATTAACATATTCATTTCTTCAAAAGCAAGAAATAAAAGATGCTTTTAAATAAGGTTAGATAGTCATAAGTTAGGTAATAAATAAAGGGAGTATATGCTCCCTTTATTTATTTATAGATTTTGTATCTTTGTATTTTCTTTTGGTTATGGTCACAATGATTTATAAGGAACGTTCGAATCGTTCTGCTGATATTGCTTTTCGTTTTGATGGGGAACGTTTATTTAAAGGTCCTTCTTCTAAAGAAGAAGATTGTATCATCACACTTCATAATCATGCTATATACAACGGACATTCCACTGATGAAAAAGATATTTTGTTTCGCTACGATAAACAACATTTATTCAACGCTAAAGACGCCGACACTATTTTATATTCATTTGAGGGGAACTTCGTCTTTAAGGGCGATTCTTTTGAAACAAATGACGTCGTTTATGTGTTTGATGGTAAACACTTCTATAAAGGGAAGTATGCCGTTTCAGAAGCAGTAATGTATAACGTAAATGGCATTCTGCCAATTGTTGTTTTTTTAATGATATTGAATGATTGATTACAACACATCCATAACTCCTCTTACTTCTTTTTCTAAGCTGTATAAATTCATCGCTTCTTGTTGAATGGCTTCAAGATTTAATTCTTGATGATCGAGTTTTGAACGCAAATCGTTAAATGCATTGATAAATGAATCCAACTTATTAAATTCATACAGTCCACCTCTTGTACCATGGCCTAACACTTCAGGGGTCCCACTTGAATTGGTGCCTAAAACAGGTTTTTTGGCAAACATAGCTTCAACAGTTACCATTCCGAAAGTTTCACCTTCACTTGACATCACAAATAAATCAATAGCAGCATAAAACGTTCGCACTTCTTTTGTAAAAGGGGCAAAAAATACATGCTCTTTTAAGTTGTTGTCGTTGATGTACTGAACTAACTCTGTATGGTATAATTTTCCTTTTGGATCGTCAATAGTAGGTTCGCCAACAATTAACAAGGCAACATTTTTACCTTCACTTCTTAGCTGTTTAATTGCTTTTACAAGGAATAATTGTCCTTTTTTTTCATCTATTCTTCCCAATACACCTATTAAATAAGCATCGGTTTGAACATTAAAAAATGCACGAGCAGTTGATTGATCAACTTGCTCTTGTAAAAACAATTCCTTTTTTACTCCAAGAGGTACAATTTTAATTTTCGAAGGATCTAATTTTGTCTTAGCAATAACTTCTTCTTTGAGCCAATTCAGTGGGGTAAGCCATTGGTCAACAGCTTTAAATCGCAAGGTTTGAAAAAATCCTTTTTTAGGAGGGCCTATTTGCATCTGTTGTTGGTGAATGAGTTTGAAAGAATGCTTTCTTTTTGCCCAAAGTAGCAAATCTAAGTCGGGTCTAAAAGCTGTGAAAACAGATGTTATTTCCTGATTTTTTAAATAATTCGCTACTACTTTTGCATTTTTAAAATCAAAATATTTTTTCACCTTTGATAAACGCAATGTATTCGTAAACATGGAAGGCAGTTGCTGTTCAAAACGAGTTCCTTTTTGACAAATAAAATGAACATCGATTGAATGATTTTGCAATTCTTGTGCAAGTTTTAGAACATTAAGCTCTAAACCTCCCCAACCAGTTGACGTAATGACAATTGCTACTTTTTTCATTCTTTGATTTGAAACTTTTCACGTTTTGAACCGGCGTAGATGCTAAATTTACGGAAACTACATTCCAAACTACCATTGTATAACTTAATTCTCGCATCAGGACGTAAACCAATTGCTTTTAAGCCGTCTTCACTAGAAGTGATAATCCAGCAATCAAAACCTTTTAACT
Source organism: uncultured Fluviicola sp. (assembly GCA_964580465.1). Taxonomy (GTDB): domain Bacteria; phylum Bacteroidota; class Bacteroidia; order Flavobacteriales_D; family Crocinitomicaceae; genus Taishania. The sequence continues at coordinate 6,110 of CAZOKJ010000045.1, forward strand.
CAGCCTTCATCCAATCGCCAATTCTGCTATACAAATCCATCGTGTTTGCTTCTATTCGCTCTCCATACGGTGGATTGGTGATCATTACACCTTTTTCAAATCCTAAATTCTTGACATCATCGAAAGAAGAAGTTTTCACCTCTACAAATCGACCGATATTGAACCTTCTGAGGTTGCGTTTTGCTTTCAACATCATTTCAGAGCTAATGTCAAACCCTAAAATCGGCGCGGGTAAGGTCTTAATGGAACGCATTTTATCGTATGCTTCATTGTAGATGCTATCCCACAATTTTTCATCAAAGTTGGAGAAGTTTTTAAAAGCATAGTGTTGGCGTTCTATTTGAGGAGCAATTCCAGAAGCATACAAAGCGGCTTCAATTAATAAGGTTCCAGAACCACAAAAAGAATCAATAAAAGCACTTTGTTTATCCCATTTACTCAAACGAATCATTCCAGCAGCCAACACTTCGTTTAAGGGAGCTTCACCAACTTCATCTCTATATCCACGTTGATACAAAGGCGAACCACTAGTGTTCAAAGAAATCGTCACCCAATCGTTGTTGATGTATAAATCAAACATCACTTGTGTACGTTTTAAGTTAACATCTGGTCTTTTCCCTTTCTTCTCTCTAAAAACATCGGCTATAGCGTCTTTTACTACCAAAAATGGGAATTGAGTGTGCTTAAATAACTTAGAAATAACCGCTCCTTTGATAGCGAACGTTTTATCAACATCAAAATAAGACGTCCAATCAATTTTTTTTGCTTGTTTATACAAATCACTCTCGTGATTAATTCTAAAAGAAGCAATTTCTACCAAAATAGAAATAGAACAGCGAACGTGTAAATTTAAAAAATAAACATCTTTCCAAGTTCCATTTATTTGCACAGCACGATTGAGCACTTCAATGGAAGAGTATCCGAGTTCCTCTAATTCCTCTTTCAGCACATTCTCTAAACCAAAAAGGGTTTTTAATGTGATTTTAAAGTTGGTAGATATGTCAGATTTTTTTATTTTTGTTGATTGTTGATACTTATTCACGATATTTGACGTTTATGATTGTACTAAGTTAACTACAAAGTAAAGAATTTGAAAGCAATATTTCGCTATATTTTTGTATTTGTTTTTATTTTACTAACAAATAGGTCTTTTGCTCAAGAGCGAATAGGTCTTGTTTTAAGTGGAGGAGGAGCAACAGGATTAGCACATATTGGCATTTTAAAAGCTTTAGAAGAGAGGGGAATACCTATCGATTATGTGACTGGTACATCAATGGGGGCTTTGGTGGCGTCTTTTTATGCTGCTGGTTATAGTCCGGAAGAAATTGAAAAATTAGCCTTGTCAGAGTCGTTCTATAAAATGGCTACTGGACAAGTGGAATCCTATCATCGTTTTTCCTATCGTGAAAATGACCCCAATGCAAGTATGTTTAGGTTTGGTGTAGGCATTGATAGCTCCATATTAAATTCCATTCCCACGCATTACCGATCTTCTACTTATGTTGATTATACTTTGATGCAGTACCTTGCTCCAGCGGGTGAATATGCAAAAAACGATTTTAATCAACTGTTTGTGCCTTTTCGATGCGTTGCTTCTGATATTTCAAGTAAAAAATCAGTTGTTTTTAGTAAAGGAAAGTTAAACCAAGCTGTAAGAGCTTCGATGACGTATCCTTTTTATTTTGAGCCAATTATAGTTAATAAAAAATTATTGTTTGATGGTGGTTTGTACAATAATTTTCCTGCAAATATAGCTTACGAAGATTTTAATATCGATTTTATTATTGGTAGTAATGTTGCCTATAATGCTCCTCCACCTAAGAAAGAAAGCGTGATAAGTCAGCTGACAAATATGCTTGTTTCACATTCTGATTATAACATTCCTTGTGACGATGGTGTGTTGATAGAACCTAAAATTCATCAAACTACTTTTGAGTTTAGACATGCTGCATCCATCATTCATGAAGGATATGTGCAAGCTCAGCCTTATATTGATAGTATATTGAAGCATATTGAACGTCGCGTATCAAAACAAGAGGTTGAGGAACGTAGAAAAATGTTTCGCCAACACATTCAGGAATTACGGGTGAGTAAAATTGATGCTTTTTCAGCTAAAGGAAAGCCGATGCTTTTTGCTAAAAGTTCTATGATACGTTCGCGAAACGGCGAGATTTTAGCAGGTAAAAAATTTGAACGTCGCTATTTTAGATTGACAGCTACTCCACAATTGGCATCTACTTTTCCATTGTTGGATCTTTTGCCAGACAGCACCTACCGAATGGAGATGCAAATGAACAAAGCAAAAGATTTTCAATTTGAGATTGGAGGACATTTTTCTACGAGAGCTGTTAATACAGGTTTTGTTGGAGTTTCTTACAACTACTTGGGTAGGGTTGCGGCTCAAGCTTATGTTAATGGTTATCTAGGCAAATTTTATTCATCCGTTAAGACGCAAGTATCAGTTGATGTTCCATCCGTTTTTCCAGTTAACTTCTCCGCATATTTTGTTTTAAATAAATTTGACTATTTTAAGAGTTTTGCCACCTTTTTTGCACCCGAACGTCCTTCTTTCCTCGTCCAAAATGAAGTTTATACAGGAATCGAATTTAAACATCCAATTGGCAATTCTACTAAAAGTATATTTCAGTCGCGCTATTTCTTTTTGGATGACAAGTATTTTCAAAATCAGAATTTTAGCAATATAGATACTACTGATCAAACACAATTTCAAGGTACAATAGCTAGTTGGGAATTTGTTCAAAACAACTTGAATAGAAAGCAATTTGCAAACTCAGGACACTACGCTAGTTTTAAAATCAATTATGTGTATGGAAGTGAGCGCTCAAGATCGGGATCTACAGCTGTTATCCCATTTGATGAGTCAAAGAATCATTCGTGGTTAAGTTTGTCAGCTGATTTTCAAACCTATCCATTGAGTTTAAAGGTGTTTCATTTAGGGGTACATGGCACTGCTGTTTTCAATACACAATCACTATTTTCAAATTATACCGCTTCCGTTTTAGCCATGACAGCTTATGCTCCTTTACCTGATATGAAAACGTATTTTATGCCTGAGTTTAGAAGCCCTCAATATGTAGGAGCAGGTTTGAATATCGTATTTACTCCATGGAAATACATTGATATTAGATTGGATGGGTATTTTTACCAACCTTTCAGATCCATCGTATTAAATGATGATGGAACCTTTGGTTATCGCAAGCCGTTTAGAGGAGAATCTTATGTTGCTTCGAGTTCTTTTATCTATCACTCACCTGTTGGTCCTGTAAGAGCAACTTTTAATTACTTCCCAAAGCAAATTCAACCTTTTGCTTTCCAAATCAGTTTTGGATACATCTTATTCAACCAACGTGCTATTCGTTAATTCATCCTTGGTTTTATTTTCTTTTGTCATTTGAAGATATTTTTTTAATTTTATTATGCTTGCATAAATATTTTTTGTAATTTTATCGAAAACAATTAAATAAAAATGTCAGAAAACAAATCCATATTAGTTGATACTGCTATACGAAACACATGGTTTCGCTTGTCTAGAATGTATAATCAGAAGTCATCTGAGCATGATATGACGATGTCAATAGGATTTATTTTGATGAATATTGATAAAGAAGGAACACCAAGCACACAATTAGGCCCTCGTATGGGAATGGAACCTACTTCATTGTCGCGAACATTGAAAACAATGGAAGAAAAAGGGTTGATTCACCGTCAGTCTGGAGGGACCGACAAGAGAAAGGTGTTGATTTTTCTTACGGATGAAGGTGTTGTTAAACGTAGGGAGGTTCGCAATTTTTTACAAGAATTTAATTCCAATGTGTTTGATAAAATTGCACCAACTAAAATCAAGACATTTTTAGAAGTGATTCAAAAAATTGATGCAGAAATAGAAAAAGAGTTAAAGAAAAAATAAGATTGAGCTATGAATAGAATGATTAGAAAAGTTGCAGTGCTTGGTTCTGGAGTAATGGGGTCAAGAATTGCGTGCCATTTTGCTAACATCGGATGCGAAGTTCTATTGTTGGACATTGTTCCAAATGATACAACAGATGACGAAAAAGCAAAAGGGTTAACCTTAGAAAGCAAAGCTGTAAGAAATAGAATTGTGAACCAATCGCTTCAAGCTGCATTGACTTCCAATCCGTCGCCTATTTACCGCAAGTCGTTTGCAAGTAGAATTACAACAGGTAACTTTGATGACAATATGAAGGACATCGCTTCGTGTGATTGGATTATTGAGGTTGTTGTGGAGCGTTTAGACATTAAACAAATTGTTTTCGAAAAAGTGGAGCAATTCCGCAAACCTGGAACAATTATATCGTCTAATACTTCTGGTATTCCTATTCATTTGATGTTAAACGGTAGAAGTGATGATTTTAAAGCTCATTTTTTAGGAACACACTTCTTTAATCCTCCAAGATATTTGCAACTGTTGGAGATTATTCCAACTCCTGAAACAAAGCCTGAAATAGTTGATTTCTTAATGGATTATGGAAGTCGCTTCTTAGGTAAGAAAACGGTGCTTTGTAAAGATACACCAGCGTTTATTGCTAACCGTATTGGCGTTTATTCTATTATGGGTGTTTTCCATACTATTAATGAATTAGGATTGACGGTTGAACAAGTAGATAAATTAACGGGTCCTGTTATGGGACGTCCAAAGTCGGCTACGTTTAGAACATGTGACGTGGTTGGTTTAGATACATTGGTGCATGTAGCCAATGGTTTAAAAGACAATTGTCCAAACGATGAAGAACGAGCGTTGTTTGAATTGCCTCCTTTCATTTCAAAAATGATGGAAAACAATTGGATTGGTGCTAAAGCAGGTCAAGGTTTCTACAAAAAGGTGAAAAAAGAAGATGGCAGCAGTGAAATCTTGGTGTTGGATTTAAACACTTTGGAGTACCGTTCTCAAGAGCGTGTGAAGTTTGCTACTTTGGATATGGTAAAACCAATTGAGGACTTAAATCAACGTACAAAAATGTTGTTCATGGGTCAAGATCAAGCGGGTAAAATGTTTAGAAAATTATTTGCAGGTTTGTTTGCCTATTCTACACATAGAATCCCTGAGATTGCAGATGATTTATATAAAATTGACGATGCTATTAAAGCTGGTTTCGGTTGGGAATTAGGTCCTTTCGAAACATGGGATTTGGTTGGTTTAGATCAAGGAATGAAAATGATTGCCGCTGAAAATAAAACAGTTGCTCAATGGGTGAACGACATGAAAGCAGCAGGCATTACTTCATTCTATAAATCGGAAGGAGGAAAACGTTTGTATTATAACATTGCTTCTAAATCGTATGAGGTTATTCCAGGAACTGAGAACTTGATTTTATTAGATGCGCTTCGTCAAGAGAAAAAAGTATGGGGTAATTCAGATGTTACTTTAGTTGACTTAGGTGATGGAATCTTGAATTTAGAGTTCCACACAAAAATGAATACAATTGGTGGCGGTGTCATTGAAGGAATCAATAAAGCATTAGACATTGCTGAGAGAGATTACAAAGGATTGGTTATTTCTAATACTGGTCAAAATTTCTCAGCAGGTGCCAATGTAGGTATGATTTTTATGATGGCAGCAGAACAAGATTTTGATGAGCTGAATTTTGCGGTTAAAGCTTTCCAAGACACCATGATGCGCGTGAGATATTCTAATGTGCCAGTTATTGTTGCTCCTCACAACATGGCTTTAGGAGGTGGATGTGAATTGTCCATGCACTCTGATAAAGTAGTTGCTCATGCTGAATTGTACATGGGATTAGTAGAATTCGGAGTTGGTCTTATACCTGGAGGAGGTGGATCAAAAGAATTTGCTAAACGTTTATCGGATGAATTGAAAGATGGAGATATTAAAATGAACCGTTTAAGAGATCGTTTCTTAACCATCGGACAAGCAAAAGTTTCTACATCGGCTTATGAAGCCTTTGATTTAGGCTATTTACGTGAAGGTATTGACGAGGTTGTTGTAAGTCGTGATTTTCAATTGTCACGTGCTAAAGCAGCAGCGTTGGAAATGGCTAACAAAGGATATGTAGCACCAAAACGTGAGAAAAACATCACGGTTGTTGGACAAGAAGGTTTAGGAATCGTTTATGTTGGTGCTAATTCGATGGAATCTGGTAAGTATATTTCAGAGCATGACAGAATTATTTCAGAAAAATTAGGTTTCGTAATGTGTGGAGGAGATTTATCTGAAAACACAGTCGTTTCTGAACAGTATTTATTGGATTTGGAACGCAAAGCGTTTTTAGAATTATGTGCTGAACGTAAAACATTAGAGCGTTTACAAAGTTTGGTTAAGAATGGTAAGATTCTTAGAAATTAATCGAATAAATGAACCTAAACAGTTCTCAAATTAAATAAAACTAAAACCGATGGAGGATTCTTCATCGGTTTTTTTGTGACTTATCAAATAAATCTGATGAGTAAGTTCTTTCTATAAGAAGCATTCATCTTGATGAAACCATTTCATTTCTTCATCTCTATTTATTTTTTAAGTTTTTCTATCTTTGCTTTTTAATAGAAAAGTGTATGTTTAGACATAAAGGTAACACAAGAACATTGAAGCACAATTTAAGATTAGCTTCTTTGCTCTCCTTTATTGCGGGTGCTGTAAATGTTGCTGGTTTTTTGGCTGTTCAACGGTTAACCACGAATGTTACTGGACATTTTGCTTTCTTTGTTGATGAAGTTTTTAAGTTAGAGTTTTGGCAAGGTTTCATCTATTTTTTATATATTTTCTTTTTCTTTTTAGGTTCTTTCATTTCTAATGTAATTGTAGAAATTGAATCAAAGCGGAATGATCGTTTGGTGTATATCATTCCAGCACTTATCGAAAGCCTTATTTTATTCTTAGTTGCTGTGTTTGGTGAATGGCTCATTTTAGAAAGTCCCGATATGTTGGCTTGTTCACTCCTTTTCGCAATGGGGTTGCAAAACTCATTGGTGACGTCTATTTCCAATGCAACGGTGCGGACAACACATTTAACAGGTTTATTTACCGATTTAGGGATTGAGCTTTCACAGTTGTTTTTTTACAAAGAAAAAGAACAAACAGACAAGCTTTATTCTTCTATAAAGTTACGTATGACGATTATTAGTTTTTTCTTTCTTGGCGGACTTTTAGGAGGTATATTCTATTCTTTCATTCAATTGTATGTGTTAGCAATTGCAGGATTAATCTTGCTCGTTGGTTCTATTTTTGACGACATTAAATTGAAGTTGATGAAGAATGATAAATGTAAAGATTAGTTTTGATTTTTTTCATTGTTATTAATAATAAATAAGCTTAAATTTGCCACGAATAGCATTAAAATTCCCATTTTATGAAAAAAGGTATCTGTTCCAATGTAATTTTGTCAATATTTCTATTGTCAACCTATGTAACCTTTGGTAATTCAAACATTCTGAAAGAATATACATTAACTCTTTATGGAATGGACACAAGTTGTATCCCTCAAACAGCGAATGCAGGAAATAACCTGTCTATTTGTAAAGGAGAATCGACTGGTTCTTTGGGAGGAAACATTGGGGGGTCTGCTACAACTGGAGTTTGGAGTTCAAACGTTGGAGGAACATTTCTACCTAGTACAACAGATTTGAATGCAACATGGACACCTCCGGCAGAATTTACAGGAAATGCTGTTCTTACTTTAACAACCACGAATGGATGTTCTGCTCAGGCGATATCGACAAAAACAATAACAGTACAACAGGTAACACTTGATAACACCATCAATAATACACAGAATGGAACCACATTGGTTGCTTTACAAGCTAACGCCACCTATCAGTGGGTTCAGTGCGGTGATGAAAATACTCCTGTAACTGGTGCAACAATGCAATCATTTGTTCCACAAACAAGTGGCAATTATGGGGTGATTATTACCTCGGCTATTTGTCCAGGTGTAACGACTACTTCCGTTTGTATTGCTATTAACAAGGATGATGTCGGTATTGTGGGAGCATTACAGGTCGCTGGGATGTCTGAATTTGAAAGAAAGGCAACCATGCGTCAGGGGCTAATTCTGGAAGGAATTGAAGCCGATTCAGTTGCTGTAAATGATTCTACGGAAATTTCATTTCTGTTTTTAAAAGGAGACGATGGAACTGTTAAAAAAGGAGGTGTAACTGCTTTGCTTGATGCAATATATAGCCCCCTCCCGTTTCAATGTTTTGAAGGATATAGTCCTGTTTGGTCAAATAAGCCTGGTATACTTTATACAGGACTTGCTCCCTGTAATGGAAATGTTGGAATTGGAACAGACAGCCCTCAAGCCAGATTACATGTAATAGGTAGCACAATTACAAGCGGAAACTTACAAATTGGGAGAGAAGCAAGCAATGGTGCTATGATAACAGGTTACAGACAAGGAACAACAAATTTCAGCTTGTTGAAATTAGGTCAATACAATCCACAGACACAGGTAGAATTTACAGCCTTCAATTTAATGTCAAATGGAGAGCTGATATTAAATAGAAGCAATAACGGAAATTTTCTGAATCTTAGAAACACAGATCAAAATATATCTGTTTTTACAATCGATGCAAATGGAAATCTCCGTTTAAGAAATGCCACACGTGATATTTTTCATATCAATGCAAATACTCAAACTGTTTTTGCAAGAAAAATTGTTGTAGATGAGCTTACCTGGCCTGATTACGTATTTGAGAAAGAATATAAATTACGCCCTCTTAGTGAGGTAAAAGAGTTCATTGAAGAAAATGGACATCTTCCAAATGTTCCTTCTCGTGAAAAAGTACTTCAGGAAGGAGTGGATTTAGGACAGATGGTAAATATACTGGTCGAAAAGATAGAAGAACTGACATTATATTCTATTCAGCAACAGGAAGAAATCGAGCGACTTAAACAATTATTAGAGCAGCAGGAAACGAATAAATAACATTATCCAAAACCTTTCTCATGAAAAAAAGAATGAATAAAGTACTGGTTGGCATAGTGTTATTTCTTGGTACTGGAAATATGCATGCCCAATTAAATCAAATTATCTTAAATGGTAGTGATAGCGGTAATAAAACGTATATAGCAAATCAAAAAATAGAATTTCTTCCTGGATATTCTTTTACTGCATCATCAGTCAATAAGATGATTGCTTACATTGATGCAGGAGTTATAGTTCCTTCATATTATACTGATTTATTTACAGAATCTGCATTTCAAAACCGTGAATTAAATACAAATTATAGTGTTGGATCTGTTTCAGGGACTCCAAACGTATCAGAGACAGGAGCATTTACATATTCTGTTCCTATACAAATACCTTTGGGAACGAACGGAATGGTTCCACAACTTGGAATAGGTTACAGCAGTCAGTCAGGAAATGGATTGTTAGGTATGGGCTGGAATTTACAAGGGTTGTCCATAATTTCAAGAACTAATAAAGATCTATATTTTGATGAGGATATAAGAGGAGTAAGATTTGATAATGAAGATGTATTTGCTATTGATGGTAATAGATTGCTAGGTGTTTCGGGTAAATACGGGACAAATGGTGCTGTTTATGCAACAGAAGCAGAGGATTTCTCTAGAATATTTTCACACGGAAGCCAAGGAAACGGACCTGCATGGTTTGAAGTAAAGACAAAACAAGGTTATACAATTGAATACGGAAGAACCATGGATGCTCGCTTAAACCACGACGCATCTGTACTTTTTTGGATGATTAATAAAGTTACAGACCCAAATGGGAATTATTTAAGCTATATTTATGAAAATGTTAACGAAGAATTTCGGGTAAAAGAGATTCATTATACTGGAAATACATCAGCAGGAGTCTCTCCATATAACGTGATCCGATTTAAGTATAAGGAAAGAGCAGATCCATTTCATTATTCTCTAAATTATAAAAAAATAGAAAACAAGTCCGTTATTGATCAAATTCTTGTTTTAACATCAGGGCAACAATTTAAAAAATACGAATTTAAGTATGGATGCCAACTTTATAGTTTCTTAAATGAAATAATAGAATATGGTTCAGGGAATGAACGATTGAATTCAACGATATTTAAGTATGCACTTGAAAATCAAGGAGAAAGGGAAGTTGTTAATGAGGTGCTACCCACAGTTGAATCAGATGATAACGTAGCTTATTTAACAGGAGACTTTAATGGAGATGGAAAAACAGATATTATAAAGGTATCTTCATCAAGCAGTACTCCTTTACAAAATGGAAATGATAGGGTAGTTATATCTAATAATCTGAGTTATCAGATTTTAAGTAACACCAATAATATAGGTCTTGATTTTCAGCAAATTGGAACAGCTAGTATGATATCTTCTAATTCTGTCGTTTTTGGATATGGAGGAAGTCAATTTTACTATGGAAGACCTGGATACGGAATGAATTTATTTGATTTTGACGGAGACGGAAAAACAGATATCTTTTATTACGAAGTTAACCAGGAAAGTTATAACAATAATACTATACACAACATTTCGGGTGTTAAATTCCATAAAGCACAAGTTAATGAAGGAACTGTTAGTTTTGCTTTATCAGCAAGTACAATTCAGAGTCTTGTTCCATATCATTACATCCGAAATATTAATCGATTTTCATTTATTGGAGATTATAACGGAGATGGAATTTCTGATATTCTTTATGTGACTCAAAATCAATCTGGAACTCAATTTAAAGCAGGAATTGTAAAAGGGGGAGCTTCAAATAGTATCATTACAGGAATTGGAACTGGTAATCAACAAATTGCTAATTTTAGTCAAAGTGAAATTTTATTTTTAGCATCTGCGGATCGTGTAGAAGTAATTGATTATGATGGTGATGGGAAACATGATTTATTAGTTATCAATAATGGAATAACAAAAATTTACTCCTTTAAAAAAGGGAACCCTGCTTTTTTTAGTGCTGAATTATTGTATGAAGCTGTGTTTCCAGCTAATATGGATGACTTTCATTTAGGAGACTTCAATGGTGATGGAAAGACAGACATATTAACAACATCTCAAACAGGAGATATTTTCACAGTTCACTACTCCAGGGCAAATGATTTATTCGAACCAAAAGATTATACATATAAAAATGCTGGATATAGTGCCAATTCAGGGGGGCTGGTAATCACAGACTTAAATGGTGATGGAAAAACAGATATTATACACCATTATAACAATCATTCTCAACAGGTAGGAACAAATATTGAAAATCGAACAGCACTTACGATTTATTATGCTGGTGGAGAAAAGTTTGACAGTGATTACACAATGCTTACATTATCAACACCAAATGTCCCGATTGATCATAAAATTGTTTCTGAAAGGTTGATAGCAGGTAATTTTAGAGGAAACTCCAGTTATTCTTTGATATTACCTGTAGATTATTCTATTGCAGTATTAGGGACAATTATGACAACATATGAACATTTAGATTTAAAAATTAATCCTTATTTATATAAATTAACAAATCTCAAAGATGGTTATAATAACGAGCTAGAAATTGATTATACCAATATTGATAATAATAGTATCAGTAATTATGAGCAGACAGAATCGAATCCAATAAGTACACCTAATTACCCAGTTAGTAATTTTAACTATCCGTTATTGGTAGTAAAACAAATAATTTCCCCAACTCCAATTGGAAGTACAGCTGTTACTGAATATGCTTACTGGGGAGGGAAATTTCATAAAAAGGGTAAAGGATTTTTGGGATTTTTAAA
>CAZOKJ010000046.1:0-16944 GCA_964580465.1 uncultured Fluviicola sp.
TAATCAGCGGAAATCAGTCCAATCAGCGTTTTCTGCGTTCTATGGAACACGGATGGAACGGATTAAGCGGATGTACACGGGTAAAATCAGCGGAAATCAGCTCAATCAGCGTTATCTGCGTTCTATGGAACACGGATGACATGGATAAAATCAGCACAACCAACGCTCAATGGAACACGGATGACACGGATTAAGCGGATGTACACGGGTAAAATCAGCGGAAATCAGTCCAATCAGCGTTTTCTGCGTTCTATGGAACACGGATGGAACGGATTAAGCGGATGTACACGGGTAAAATCAGCGGAAATCAGCTCAATCAGCGTTATCTGCGTTCTATCGAACACTCATAATTGGAAGGTGTTCTTTTGAAAGTATTAGCCTTTAATGCTGTATAACCCCCGATCCAATTAGTTCATCTTCGATATAAAATGTGGCAAATTGTCCTGGAGTAATACCTTTTTGTAGATCCTTGAATAAAATATAAAGTCCTTCTTCTTTTTTATACAATGTTGCTTCTTGAAGAGGTTGACGGTAACGTATACGAACTTTGCAAGTCAATGAATCTCCATCTTTCAACTTATAGTTTGGGTTTATAAAATGGATATCTTCATTTCGTATCAATAATGCACTTCTGCTTAAACCAGGATGTGTTTCTTCTTGGCCTGTGTACACAACATTTTCAGTAGTATCAATTCCAATTACAAACGAAGGATTAGGTCTTCCTCCAATGTGCAAACCTTTACGTTGACCAATAGTGTAATAATGCGCTCCAATGTGCTCGTGAACTTTGATACCATCCTCAACATGATAAACAAATGGTTTTACCAAAGCAGCTAGATTTTCCTCTGTCTTTTCTAAGTTGTGATATGCTTTGAATTGAGGCATGTCAGCTGGTATTTCGATAATCGGTCCTGTTTTTGTCTGTAATTGTTGTTGCAAAAACACCGGTAAGCTGATTTTACCAACAAAACATAAACCTTGTGAATCTTTTTTCTCCGCTGTTACCAATCCCATTTCGCTAGCAATAGCTCTCACTTCTGATTTTTGCAACTCGCCTATCGGAAACAATGCCTTGGAAAGTTGCTCTTGCGTCAGTTGACAAAGAAAATACGATTGATCTTTGTTCGGGTCTTTTCCTGCTAACAGTCCAAAGGTACCATCTTCATGCTCTACTTTTCTACAATAATGTCCAGTTGCTACATAATCTGCTCCCAAACTCATTGCTGCTTTTAAGAAAACATCAAATTTGATTTCGCGATTGCATAATACATCTGGATTGGGTGTTCTACCTGCCTCATATTCAGCGAACATGTAATCCACAATGCGTTCTTTGTATTCTTTACTTAAGTCAATGACTTGAAAAGGAATATTTAGTTGTTGCGCAATTAATAAGGCATCGTTGGAATCATCAATCCATGGACAATCGTCTGAAATAGTAACTGATTCGTCATGCCAATTACGCATGAACATACCAATTACTTCGTAACCCTGCTGCAACAATAAATGTGCAGTTACACTTGAATCAACTCCTCCCGATAATCCGACAACAACTCTTTTCATGGTACAAAATTACGGAAAAATTAAGCACAGAATTGTTTTTAGCTTCAAATTAACAATTCTTTAGCTATAAATCTACAAATAGATAAGAAATCTGCTTACTCCATTCTATTTTTGTAACTTTTTCTTCTTTCTTTCAACAAAGAATTTAAGTATCAATCCAAATAGCAAACCAGCCACAACCCATACGACAATTGAAAGCAATAGTCCTGCAAGTGTAATTTTTAATCCTGCAAATAGCGGGTAAATAATAGCATTAAATACATACATGAATGCTCCCCAAATCAATCCCACTCTCCACCAAATAAAAGGAGTTGTTTTTGCTTGTACTGTTTGTTGTTTTTTTTGTTGTTTTCCCATAATCATCCAAAGATAAAATTAATTATGATTCACAATGGTTCTAAAGGTTAAATTTATTCGGGGTTTACTCACTTTTTTGGTTGGTGGAAGTCGATGCAACCAGTTACTTTGAGTATCACCAGTCATTACCAACAAACTTCCTGATTCTAAAATAATATCTATTTTACAATGGTCTTTTTTGTGCTTAAATGAAAACTTACGAGTTGCCCCTAAACTTAAAGAAGCAATTGCCCCATTTTTCTTTAAATCCTGCTCTCCATCACTGTGCCAAGCCATTCCTTCTGATCCATCATGGTATAAATTTAATAAACAAGAGTTGTAGCTCTCCCCTGTCAATTGTTCCACTTTTTGCTTCAGCAAAAGTAGTTCTTCTGTCCATGGTAGCGCGTATTTACGAACATTAGAATAAGTGTATTCAAAGTTATCATCGCCGTACCAGGCTACTTTTCTTTTGGTAATTATTTTTTTTCCAAATACAATCGCTTCATCATTTTTCCATTCAACAGTTGCCAACAAACGATTAAAATACCAATTGGCATCAGCAGCAGAAAGCACACAACCGTAATAGTTCACTTCGCCATTATAGGGGAGTAAATTAAGGAAAGAATTATTTTCATCACTGAACAAATCCATCATTACACCGTAAAAAAAAAAAAGAGAGTGTCTGACTTTTCGGACACCCTCCACTTTTTTATTCATATTTTACATTAAGCTTCACAGCTTACACAGCTTACCACGTTAACTGCCATTTCTTTAGAAACACTTTGACTGCGTTGGTAATACAATGTTTTAACCCCTAATTTCCATGCTTCAATAATCAATTTATTCACTTCTTTGATTGGCACACTTGATGGAATGTTAAGGTTTAAACTTTGAGCTTGATCCACGTATTTTTGGCGAATAGAAGCTTGCTGAATAATTTCCAATTGGCTGATTTCTTTAAACGTTTTGAAAACTGCTTTTTCTTCGTTTGTTAATTCTTCCAAATGCAAAACACTTCCTTGATTCATCATAATACTTCTCCAAGTATCCTCATTATCGATGCCTTTTTGCTCTAACAAAGCTTTCAAATACTTGTTTTTACGAATAAAGTTACCTTTCGCCAAACCTGCTTTGAAATAATTAGAAGAGAAAGGTTCAATACCTGGTGAAGTTTGTCCTAAAATTGCAGATGAAGACGTTGTCGGAGCAATTGCCATTGTCGTAGTGTTTCTTCTTCCGTAACCTTTCAACAACTCAGGTTCACCATAAATTGAAGCCAATTCTTGTGTTGCTTTCTCTGTTTTATCATGCAAATAAGAGAAAATCTCAGTTGTTAACTGTTTTGCTTCCAATCCTTCAAATGGAATCATGCGTCTTTGCAACAGTGAGTGCCAACCTAATACACCCAAACCTAGCGCACGGTGACGTTTAGCAAATCGGTTAGCAGCACTCAAATAGTGATTCCCTTCCGTTTTTTCAATAAATTCTTGCAATACAGCATCCAAGAAGAAAATAGCTAATTTCACTGCCTCCGTATCTTTCCATTCATCATACAATTCCAAATTCATGGAAGATAAACAACAAATAAATGATTCATCAGCTGTTGATGGCAACATGATTTCCGAACACAAGTTACTTGCATTAATGGATAAATTGTGATCTTTATAAACTTGAGGTTTATTTCTATTCACATTATCAGAGAAAAAGATGTAAGGCAATCCTTTTTGTTGACGGCTTTCCAATACTTTCGCCCATAAAGAACGTTTTTCAACATCTCCATCGATCATTTCTTGCATCCAGTAGTCTGGCACGCAAACAGCATTGAATAAGTTTTGAATTGGGCTACCAATGTCTTTAATTTGTAAAAACTCTTCACAATCTGGGTGGTCGATATCCAAATAAGCAGCAAAAGCACCACGGCGAACACCACCTTGTGAAATAGTATCCATTGCTGTGTCAAATAAGCGCATAAAGCTTACAGCACCACTACTCATTCCGTTATCGGTAACAGCACTACCACGAGCACGCAACTCACCGAAATAACCAGAAGTACCACCACCAGTTTTTGTTTGCATAATTACCTCGCCTAATTTATGCGTAATTGATTCGATACTGTCAGGTACATGCACATTGAAACAAGAAATTGGCAAACCACGCTCTGTTCCCATATTGGCCCAAATAGGAGAACTCAAACTCATCCATCCGCGCTCAATCATTTCAATAAACGCTTCTTTCAACTCAGGTTTGTACAAACGTCGAGCAGCAGCAGAAGCAACACGCTCAATTGCACCTTCCACCGTTTCTCCCTTTAATAAATAGCCACGATTTAAGATTTGCTCACTCTCTTCGTTTTTCCACCACAATCTTTCCATTGTTGAAGTAGCTGGTGTGTCCTCAATTAATTCTTGTTCCATTGAATTATAATTCTTTTAGGTTGTTTTTAATTTTATTATTTAGAATAAGTCATCAGCAGTGATGCTCTTATCGTGTTTTGTATAAGCTGTTGGACGTTTTGCAAAGAAATCATCCAATTCATTTGCAAACACATCCTCATCAAACCACATCATAGGTTTGTATTGCGCTTCTGTAATGTTGAATAATTTTTTAATCCCGATTTTTTCTAAAGACAAGTCAACACGGTATTTCATAAAGTTCAACATATCTTCTTTTGTAAAGAAAGACAATTCCCCTTCTTCATAAATCCAATTTAACAACTCAGCTTCGTAATCAATGTATTTCAATACATCTTTAGCCATGTTGTCTTTAATTTCTTGGTTGATAAATCCTTCTTCCTCCAATTTATTCAACAAATAAATACCAGCATTAGCATGTGTTTGCTCATCGATTGAAGTCCACGCAATGATATTAGAAGTATTTTTCAAATAACCTTTGAAACGAGTAAACGATAAAATGTTTGCAAATTGAGAGAACAACGAAGCATTTTCAATTACGATTGCAAAGAACAATAATTTAGAAACAATGTCATTATTTGAAAACAAGCTCTCATCAATCAAATCCAATTTCTTTTGAAAAACAGGAATATCCAACAATTTAGCAAACTCTTCATTGTACCCCAATACTTCTAGCAAACGAGAATAAGCTTCAGAATGACGAAATTCACACTCAGCAAACGTAGCACCCAAACCATTTAATTCAGGCTTTGGAAAATGTTTGTACAAATCGCCCCAAAATGTTTTAACCCCCACTTCTACTTGAGCAATACTTAACAACGAACGCTTTACAATTTCTCTTTCAACAGGCGTTAAGCTACTTTTAAAATCTTGAATATCTGCCGTGAAATCGATCTCACTGTGCACCCAAAACGATTTATTAATCGCATCAGTAAATGTCAAAACCTCTGGATACTCGAAAGGTTTATAATTGGTTCTTTTATCAAAAATGCTCATCTTAAAAACGTGTTAAATTATTCTTTTTTTAATTCTTTTTTTCAGAAAATTGGCCGTAAGTACTCGCTTACAAAAAGTTAGCTTTTTTCTCACAAGCTTTCGCACTACAAATGTAAACAATAAACAACAATAAAAAAATTTAATTTCAAAAAGTTTACAAAATTAACAACTTAACTACTTAACAATCAATTAAATAATAATTTATCAACATTAAAAAGTTGTCAAATTTAAAAACACATTCAACAAATGGCATCTACAAAAAAACAACATTTTTTGTTCACAACAACCCTGTTTATCAGCAAATACATGCGACTCACACAATCCTTTGTAACGGCATTTGTAATTGAGAAATTTTATTCTTATTTTTGCAGGATAATAAAGACCCATTTTAAGCGATATAAAAATGAAATACAATCTTTCCGAAATAACAGACCTTATTCGCAATAGGCGAACCATTTTTCCAGAACATTTTAGCACGAGAAAAATTCACAAGGAACAAATAGATTTGATAATCAACAACGCATTGTGGGCTCCTACTCATGGCAACACGCAACCTTGGCGTTTTCATGTCTTTACAGAAGGTGGCTTGCAAAAATTAAGTGATTTCTTGGGAAAAACGTACTTAGAATTGACTCCTGAAGACAAACAAAATCCTATGAAATTGGCTAAAATGGTTGCTCGTCCTTTGCGCTCTTCAGTGGTTATTGCTGTATCTATGGTCAGAGATCCAGAAGGTAAAATTGAGGAATTAGAAGAAATAGAAGCTGTGGCGTGTGCTATTCAAAACATGTATTTAACAGCTACAGCTTATGGACTAGGTGCGTTTTGGGCTTCACCAAAGTTAATTTACCATCAAAAAATGAATGATTTTCTTGGTTTAAAAGCAAAAGACAAATGCCTAGCTTTGTTTTATATCGGATACCCTGAAGGTGAGTGGCCAAAAGCTCACAGAAAGCCAATGGAATATGTAACTAAATGGATTTCTGAAGAATAAAATGAATAGTATTATTTCCGTTTTACCCGATCACATCGCTAACCAAATTGCTGCTGGTGAGGTTATTCAACGACCTGCATCTGTAGTCAAAGAATTGGTAGAAAATGCCATCGATGCGAACGCTTCTAAAATTCAAGTACACATCAAAGACGCTGGAAAAACGTTGATTCAAATCATCGACGATGGAAAGGGTATGAACGCTGAAGATGCTGAAAATTGTTTTCTTCGCCATGCAACAAGCAAAATCCACTCCGCTGATGACCTTTTTGCACTAACTACAAAAGGATTTAGAGGGGAAGCCTTGGCAAGTATCGCTGCAATTGCTTATGTAACTTTGCAAACACGACAAGCAACAAATGATACTGGAGTCAAAATTCAAATCGAAGGTAGTAAATTAGTCGAAAAGGAAGAAGTCGTTAGTGCTGTCGGCACAAGTTTTGAAGTAAAAAACTTGTTTTTCAACGTGCCCGCTCGACGCAATTTCTTGAAATCCAACGATATTGAATTTCGCCACATTAAAGATGAGTTTGAACGCATCGCATTAGCTCACCCTGACATTCACTTCATTTTAACACACAACGGAACAGAAATTTACAATTTAAGAAGTGCTGTACTGAGAAGACGAATTGTGGATGTTATTGGTGACAGACAAAATGAACGATTGGTACCTATTAATGAAGAAACAGCAATTGTGAAAATCACTGGTTTTGTCATTAAACCTGAATTTGCTAAGAAAACACGTGGAGAGCAATTCTTCTTCGTTAATAATCGATTTTTTAAGGACGTTTACTTCAATAGTGCCGTTTCTAAAGCCTTCGATGGACTCATTCAACCTAAAACATACCCTGGATATTTCTTGTATTTTGAGATAGACCCAGCTAAAATAGATGTAAACGTACATCCAACAAAAACGGAAATTAAATTTGAAGAAGACCGCTTTATTTACTCAATATTAGTGAGTTCCATTCGTTTGGCACTTGGGAAATACAACATTGCACCAACACTTGATTTTGAGCAAGAACAAAGTTTTGACTTACCTTATGAACGTTATTCACAACCAATCGTAGAACCAACGATTCGAGTCAATCCAAACTACAATCCGTTTAATGCTTCTACTTCTAAAAGCTCCAGCACCGCTTCGGAAAATAAGTCGCTCAACAATTTTGGCTTTGGTCAATCTACTTCCACGCAGCAAGATTGGGCTAATTTTTATAACATTGAAGAAGTCGAAGAGCAAGAGGAAGCCATTCAGCAAGAAATAGCAATGGGAGAAGAAACATCCACCAACTGGGATAAATATATTTTGAAAAGCCCATTTATTATTTTTCCTTCCAAAAATGGTTTGATGGTAGTGCATTCAAAACGAGCATACGAACGCATTGTTTTTGACAGCATGATGAGTGAATTTATAGTGCGCCCAATTGCTTCTCAGACAATGTTATTCCCTTATGAAAAAGAAGTTTCTAAAGGAGAAGAAGACAACTGGAATAGTCACCAATCTATGCTAAAACGTTTAGGATTTGCTAGTGAGATTATTAATGGCACATTGACACTGAATGCTGTTCCTGCAATAATAGAAGAAGAAGCCATCAATGATTGCATTGATTCTATATTGGAAAACATCGCTTATCATTCCATTGACAAAGGTGATATTGCACACTTATTGATTTCACATGTTGCCAAAAATGCAGGTAAAACAAAAATGCTAACAGACAGCAAAGAAAAAGTAATTGATTTAGTAGAATCATTATTTCAATGTCCCGAGCACACACACACGCCATCGGGAAAAACAATTATTAAAACAATTTCAATCGACGATATTTATCAAATTTTTTAATCTATGTTGAACAACACGCCAATCGTAACAAAAAACATCTTGATTTTAAACATTTTCGTTTACATCATCATGATGGTTAGCATTAGTATGGGAAATGACAAATTACCTTTCTACCTAAGTGCACATTATTTCAACACGCCGACATTTGAACCTTATCAAATTGTTTCTCACATGTTTACGCATAGCACATCTGATATTTTTCACATCTTTTTTAACATGTTTGCATTGGTGACTTTTGGTTCTCATTTAGAGCGAATTTGGGGACCTAAACGATTTTTCATTTTCTACTTTGCTACAGGAATTGGTGCTCTGATTTTATACAACACAATTGGCTCTATTAATGTGTATCAAGTTCAACAAGCTCTTGTTGCAGATGGATACGACATCAATAAGGTAAATGAGTACTTAATGGGCAGTGGAACCATCAAAAATCTTCCAATTCTTAGCGCAAACAGTCAAGAACTTTTCAATGAGTATAGTGCGATGGTATTCAGTTCTATGGCAGGTGCTTCTGGTGCTGTTTTTGGGTTATTGGCAGCTTTTGCAGTTTTATTCCCAAACACACAATTAATGTTATTATTTCCCCCAATTCCAATTCGTGCCAAGTATTTAATTGGCGGTTATTTGGCTTATACAGTCTATAAAGTGTTTTCCATCCCAACGGATAACGTAGCTCATCTTGCTCACTTGGGAGGTGCCATTGTGGGAATTGCCATGGTTCTTTATTGGAGAAAGACTGACCGTCATAATTTCTACTAATCAACTTTTATTCATAACTTTGATTCTTAAACACATCTATGCAGGCAAACAATAGTTTTATTGATGAGTTAAAAAACACGTTTAAAACAGGTGGCATGACAACCAAGTTGATTTTTGTCAACGTGGCTATTTTTATATTGATTGGAATCGTTGAAGTAGTAGCAAAAACGATACAAGGTAGTACTGGCGCTGGCTTGCTATCATTTGTGTACGCTGTTTTTTCTTTGCAAACCGATATCAGTGCTTTTCTTACTCATCCATGGGGATTGTTTACAAGTATTTTTACGCATTTTTCCATTGTGCACCTATTATTCAATATGGTTTTCTTATTTAGTGTGGGGCGTATTTTTGAACAATTCTTTAGTGCCAAGCGCATGCTGTACACCTACATCATGGGTGGCGTTTTTGGTGGACTCTTTGAAGTGATTGCGCACTTAGTCATTCCCAATTTTTATGCACCTACAGTCATTGGAGCATCGGGAGCTGTATTGGCAATCTTGGTTGCAACCGCATTCTACCAACCTAAGTTAACCGTATCTATTTGGGGACTGTTCAATATGCGTTTAATATATTTAGCGCTTATTTTTATTCTTATCAATTTGTACAATGCAGGTATGGGGGTCAAAGATGGAACAGCTTATTTTGCTCACCTCGGAGGTGCTTTTTTAGGATATCTTTCTGTTCAAAATCCTTTTGGAGCCAATAACATCATCATTCGGTCAATGCAAGTAGGAGGCAAATTAGTTAACTTATTTAAACGAGATAAGATTACAAAAGGAAAATTTACCTACTCCAAGTCTAACGCTTCGAATACACGTGTAAAAACAGATGAAGAATACAATGTAGAAGCAAAAGAACGACAAGCCAAAATCGATAAGATATTGGATAAGATCGCTAAGTCTGGGTACGAATCATTAACCAAAGAAGAAAAAGAATTGCTATTCAGTCAAAGCAATAAATAATATGAGTGGTTGGTTGAGAAAAATAGTGCGTTTTTCAAATGCAATGCGTATTGTGTCAATTGTCACAATCATCGCTTTGTGCATTGCTTATCTCACACCTCATGTCCACCCAAATCATTTGTGGATTTTACCTTTCTTTGGGTTAGCCTATCCTCTTTTGGTTGTTTTTGCTTTGCTTATTGTTATTTATTGGCTTTTCTTTCGTTCCTATAAATGGGCGTTAGTGCTGCTATTTTTCATTGGTATTGGATATCCTTATGTTATGAATCTCTATGCTTTTGGTAAAGAAGAAATCAACCAAGAGAAAGTTCAAACAAGCATCCGTGTTTTTTCTAACAATGTTCAAATTTTTGATCTTTACGAAGAAAATAAGGAACAAAAATACACAACTCGTGATAGTGTTTTTAGCTACGCATTGTCTCAACAACCTGACGTGGTGTGTTTTCAAGAGTTTTACAGCAAAGATAATCCAACTCCTTTCCAAACAGAGCAATTATTTTATCAAGAGTTTGGTGCAGTAGATTTTCACAAACGATTCATCTACAAAAAAGTAGGAAGACAACATTTCGGAGTAATTATGTACTCACGCTTACCTATTATTGCAAAGGGGGAAGTAATTTATTCGTCCGATGATGAAACCAACTATAACTTCTGTATTTATATAGATGTTGTAAAAAATCAAGATACTTTTAGGGTTTACAATGCTCACTTACAATCATTTAGAATCAGCAAAATTGAAGAAGAAGAGAATTCTAAAAAGAGCATGATTAAAGGAATTATCAGTAAATTAAGAACAGCATATCCAAAACGAGCAGATCAAGCTGAACGAATTGTAGAACACATCAAGAGTTCACCTTATCCAGTGATTGTTTGCGGTGACTTTAATGACACGTCGGTTTCTTTTGTTTACAATCAATTCAATTCTATTTTAACAGATGCTTTCTTAACAACCGGCGAAGGAATAGGTGCTACTTATGTTGGAAAATTACCTGCAGGACGTATTGATTATATCTTTCATTCTAATGAATTAAAGGCTGAAAATTTTACCATACAAGAACATCCATACAGCGATCATCGTGCCATCGCATGTACGATTCATAAAATGAAAAACAATGAGTGAGGAAACAAAAACACGCATCAATAAATACCTGAGTGAGATTGGTTACTGCTCAAGAAGAGCAGCTGACAAACTCATCGAAGAAGGTCGTGTGAAAATCAATGGTGTTGTGCCTGAAGTTGGTACAAAAGTGGGGAAAGAAGATCAAATCCACGTGGATGGCAAGTTGGTGCAAGACAAACAAACCCCTCATGTATATCTGATTTTAAACAAACCACGAGGCATTGTCTGTACCACCGATACGAAACGTGAAAAAGACAATATCATCGATTTTATGAAGTTCCCAGAACGTATTTTTCCTGTTGGTCGCTTGGACAAAGCAAGTGAAGGATTGATTATCATGACGAATGACGGTGACATTGTCAACAAAATTTTGCGTGCAAGAAACAACCACGAAAAAGAGTACATTGTACGTGTTAACTTGCCGATTACTCAGGAATTTTTAGAGCGCATGAGAAGTGGCGTTCCTATTTTAGACACTGTTACTCGGGAATGTGTAGTCGAGCAATTGGATCGTTATAAATTCCGTATCATCTTAACCCAAGGACTCAACCGACAAATTCGCCGCATGTGCGAATACCTTGGTTATGAAGTTAAAAGTTTGAAACGCATTCGCATTATGAACCTCCATTTAGATGTTCCAATTGGACATTATCGCCATTTCACCCAAGAAGAATACGATACCTTATTGGAGTTATGCGGAGACTCTGCGAAGACTGCTGATTAAATGAGAATGGAGAACGGCGTAGCCCTCACCGAAGGTAATTGACAATTAACAATTGACAATTGATGGACAATAGAAAGATTGTTTTAGTTTGAGTCAACCAGCCAATTTAAAAAAAAACTACTTAGGAACTATTTCAAATGTGCCATTGTGTATAATAGGCACTCCAAGATTGTTGTACTGTGTTCGAACAAATGTTCCTGAAAAAGAATTCACATTGCCCTCTTTTTTCCATTCTCCATCAATTTCGATTTGGTCAGGAGCAAAATAAAGATCTTTTATTTTTCCATACACTCTTTTTCCATCACGGTAAACCACTCCTTCATTGATGATAAGATAATCATCCGTTGCCTCAGTGATAGCGATAAACGAAGAGTGCGGTTGTTGAGCGTTATTAAACAAAAAATGTCCCGAATACATTCCAATGAGTTCTTGATGAACATTTTCTTTTTTACAACTCAACAAGGTTAAACTCAACCCTAAAAATAGTATTATTGCTTTCATGTTTCTATGTTTAAAATGGTGTAATTTCAAATGCTCCTTCGGTTTCTACAAGTATATCACCTCCACCCGGAGAATGAACAACTTTTGAGTTTGTAAAACGACCTGTAATTGTATTATTTTTCATTTCTCCCACTAAATAGGCATTGTTAAGTTTTTCTATTGAAACTTTTCCAGAAACCTTATTTCCTGTTCTAGTGAATGAAATTATAGAAAATCCCAATTGAATCAACACCTTGTCATCATCTGATTTCTTTATTTCTATAAACTTCTGAAGACCTTCTTCATTGGGATTATCGTAAGTAAACGTCCAATGATAATTTCCTGGTTTCATTTGAACCTTACTGCAATTCATCAATGATAAACTGAGTAGAACAATTAGTATTAAATGTATTTTTTTCATGTTATTAGTTTTAATATATGCTATCCTTTTATAACGGCAATATTATTTAGGTACTATTTCAAACGTACCATGAGATGTTTGAGGGATACCTAAATAATAAGTTATTTCAGAAAACGTGCCAGAAAAAGAATACTTTTTACCTTTCCTTTTCCATTCGCCAATGATTGTGATTTTGTCAGGGGCAAAATAAAGATCTTTTATTTTGCCATCTATTTTCTTGCCATCAAGATAAATCACTCCTTCATTAATGACAAGATAATTATTTGTTGCTTCTGTGATAACGATAGGTGTGTATTTTTCAAGAGATGAAGAGTACGTAAAAACACCCGAATAGATTCCAATCATACCTGAATGTTTACTTTCTTTGTTACAGCCAATAAATAGCAAACTCAATCCCAAAAATAATAGTATTGTCTTCATTTCTCTATTTAATTTCAAATGAACCTTCTCGTTCCACAAACCAATTACCTCCACCCGGAGAATGATGTGCTTCCATGTACGCAAAACGACCTGTAATTGTGTTATTCTTTATTTCACCAACCAAATAAGGGGAATTTAGGGATTCTATTGGAATTTTTCCTGAAACTTTATTTCCTATAATATTCAATTCAACAAAAGAACTTACCAATCGAAGGAGCAATATATCATCAGGAGACTTCATGACCTCTGTGTATTTCTGTATGCTTTCTATGTTTGGATTGTCATAAGTAAAAGTCAAAAGATAGTTCCCTGGTTTCATTTGAACTTTACTGCAATTCATCAATGATAAACTGAGTAAAACAATTAGTATTAAATGTAATTTTTTCATGTTATTCGTTTTTTAATCACAAGGAAGTATGTCTAATGTTAAAACACCTCCAAGTTGAACTTCTAAATTGTTATTAATTATTATTTCTTCTGTGGCTTTAAAAAAATATTTTTGACCTGAATGAACAGTATTTAAACATATGTCATTACCTATAGTAATAGATTGTTTAATTTTGTTGTCATAAATATGTAAAGGCAAATTACAAACAACATGATTTTTTAAACAATCCTCCTTTAATTCATAAACTTTTACATAATCAACATACATTTTATATGGAAAAGTAGGATTAAAGAAATCATCTGGTGTAACAGCTATATTAAAAACTAGTCTTGTTGGATCAAAAATTTCATGATTTAGTAATATACGAACTGGTTCTTTATCTACATACCAAATTAATTTATTAGGTGACCATTCAATTGCATACGTATGCCAATCTTCCCAATTATAACTATCCCATGGTATAATTTCTTCGTAAAAGCTTTCATTTCCTTCATAATCTCTGTGAATATTCGTAGTAATCATATTAGAACCAAGTGGTCCCAGCATTTCAGCAATATCAATTTCGCCCGCATTTGTTGGATTTGAGACCCCTTCTCCTACAAAAGTCCAGAAAGCAGGTAGTAATCCTGGATTAAAAGGAAATTTAATTTTAGCTTCAATGTACCCATATTGTGTATTATATGCTTGTTTGGACTCAATCCAGCCTGATGTATAATTATATGGTTTTTCTTTATTAAATTGGTTTACACAATACCAATTTGGTTCAATTGCCCATTGAGGACAAGAGTACGTTTCATTTTTTAATTCACATATCAGTATGCCACTGTCAACATAAACATTGTCTTTTATATACACTTGTTTTTCCCCGTAATGGTCAAAATTATCCTGTATAAACCATTTAGACGTGTCTAATGAATTAAAATTATCTTCCCAGACTAGCTGTAAATGTGGATTTAAAAATGGAACTTGCCCATTTAGATAATTGGAACACATTAGTACTATTATCAAAAGAATTCTTTTCATAGTAAATTAATTTAACAATATCATTCGTTTAGAATCAATTTCACGTTGGTTCACAATTAAAGAATAAATATACATACCAGCTTTAAGTTCATTTGCATTAATAACAATAGCATTTTCATCTGCACTGAATATGTCAATTTTCTTTATTAAAGTTCCGTTCATATCAAAAATGACAATTGAAGCATTTTTAAAATTTTGCTTTTCTATTGAAAAACTAATAACTGTTTTTTCTCTAAAAGGATTAGGATTATTTTGAAGCAAGGTGTTATTGTTTTGTAACCCATTGTAATTACGAGATTCATTAGAATTGTTTTTTGAATATAATTCCAATTGTTCTTTTATTAATTCTATATCGCTTTTTAATGAGTCTATGATAAATTGTTGTTCTTTTATTGCTGCTACGGCAATAGGAATAATTTGATCATAATCTAACAATTTTATATCATACGCATCATCCGTTAACTTCACTTCAGGAAATAGCTCTTCAATCTCCTGAGAAATAAAACCAAACTGTTTTACAAAACCATTAATGATTTCACCTTTATCATTTATTTTATTGTCAACAATAGAGTATTGAAGAGGACGAATTTTCATCAATCGACTTAATCCAAAATCAATCTCTTTTAAATCTGACTTTAATTTTCTATCAGACATCTTGTAAAAATTGGCTGCATATAAATCATTATAACTTGTTTCTGAAGACCAAAACGCTATTTTATCATGATTACTTCCCATCTCAACACCTGGCCACCCATTATTTACTTTTATATTAAATTCATACAAAGGATTAGATGGATAACTAGACACTAATAGATTTCCTCCGATGTAAAAATCTCCTTTAACTTGCCCTCTTCCTACAACATGAAGTTTAAAATCTGGATGAGGAGTTAAAGTACCAATTCCAACTCTACCATTTTGATCTACTTTTAATTGAGAAAAAGTTAATGTTGTACTAATCATAAACAACAATAATAAAGACAGGTTTTTCATAATTCTTTTTTTTTCAAAGATACAACTAATTTTTTATTCATACAAAGAAAAGGATAAATCTTATTATCTATCTATCTATCTATCTATCTATCTGTTAATAAATACATTATATTAAAAATAAAAAATTATCTAATGAGTTATTTTTGTACTATTTCAAACGCACCTGTTCTATCAACAGGGTTCTGATCTGTCCCAGCTAGTTGAACAAAAGTACCTGTGATGCTTTTCTTTTTTATTTTTCCTTCGATTTTTATTCTCGTATTTGAGGGAAGTTTGTTGAAAAATATTTGTCGTATTTCACCAGACACATTTTTCTTGTCCCTATCAATAGCATCACCATTCATCACAATGTATTCCTTATTAGAAGCTGAAATATATATCAACGAATAACGTACTCCAATCTCTGGGTCATCGTATCTAAAATAGCCATCGTACACGTCAATGCTTATGTCATTTGTATCTTTATTGCATGAAAGTATTAACATTCCTACAAACACTATTTTAATGATTGTTTTCATAATCTAAACTAATTTGGTTTTATTTCAAATGTTCCATTATACTCTGTATTTGAAAAATTATTGTGATAAGAAGCAGTAAATCGTCCTATTATTACCTTGCCTTTAATATCCCCTACAATGGTTGCAGTACTATTTATCGCCGATAAAGTAGGACTTAAATACAAATGTATCTCACCAATTATTTTGTCCTTATTTCTTCTCAAGATATAAATTTTCCCAATTTTTGAAGATGCTGAATTTGAATTAAAAATTTCTTGAAGAATAATGACACTTTTATTAGACTCAATTACCTTGTAAACCACATTAGTGGAAAACACTTCTTGCTTTTCAAAATTAAAAGTGCCTAAATATTCTTCATTTATCTCGACTTTCTTGCAAGCAAGCAAAAAAGTAAAAAGAAAGATACTTAGTATAAAAATTATCTGTTTCATGCTATTTAGTTTAATCTGGACATTCATCCACATATAAGTATAATTGTCCTCCCGTTTGAACTTCAAAATTGCCATTTATAATAATCTCATCAGAAGCTCTAAGATAAATGTCTTGTCCTGAATAAATGATATTTGAACAAACATTGTCCCCAACAATAATTTTTCTTTTCACTTTCTTATCATAAAATATTTCAAAAAGGCCAAATATCGTGTTACATAAATTTAAATCATTATTACAGTCTGATTTTAATTGATATACTTTAACATGCTCAACCTGCATTTTATAAGGTGGAGCTAAGGTCCCTAAAAGACTATCCTTACGTGATATTGCTAAATTTAACACAATTCTTCCTGGATCAACAATATTATGATGATATAAAGTCCTTATTGGAATTTCATCTATACGCCAAATTAATCTGTCTGGCGACCATTGAATCGAATATGTATGCCAATCTTCCCAATTATACCCATCCCAAGGAATAATTTCTTCATAAAAGTTTTCGTTGCTCTCATAATCCCTGTGAATATTTGTAGTAATCACATTAGAGTCAAGCGAACCCAGCATTTCAGC
>CAZOKJ010000047.1:0-16683 GCA_964580465.1 uncultured Fluviicola sp.
TTTGTTTTTAGTTGGTTGGAGGGGTTGTTTTGGTTGGAGTGTTAGTGTTTATGGGGGTTTGTGTGGTTTTTAGTAGAGTTGCTTTTTTGTACGGTTTGTTTTTTGGGGGGTACTAGTTATGAATCAGATTTGGATCAATTAATTGAAAAATACCAAGAAAACTTTGAAAAACGTAATATCGGAATGTTGGAGTTTATTGATTTCTTAGAAGCTTATTTGGCAACAAAGAAAATCACGCTTGAGGCAGTGAAAAAAGCACAGCAAGCAAAAGAGATATTGAATTACACAGTAGGAACAGAAATTAAATAATCATGAGATTAGATTACTTCATTGTTGCATCCATCTTCTTATTGGTAAGTGCATGCTCAACAGAATCACCAGAAAATGGGAAAGGAAAATCAGACGCGTTTTGCATTGATTCCAGTTTTGAAAAAAAGATAGAATTAACAGATGCAAAATTAGAAGAAGTGTCGGCATCTATCCATTTAATTGGTAGTGTTGAGGTAAACCCTGATAAAGAAGTTCATTTCACTAGCTTGGTGAGTGGTATGGTGACAACTACTTTTTTCTCTTTAGGAGATAAAGTTAAAAAAGGGCAAGTTTTATTAGAAATGCGCAGTGCTGAATTAAGTATGCTTCAAGCGGAATCAGCAAGTATAAAAGCTCAAATTCGATTGGCAGAAAGAGAGTTGTCAGCAGCAAAATCAATGTATGAACAAGGAATGTATGCTGAAAAAGAATACATTAAAGCACAGAGTGAATTAGCTGTTTTAAAGGCAAATGAAGCGCGTGTCGGCAGTGACTTGTCGCTCTATCAAGCAAGCAATGAAAAAGGAGTTTTTCAAATAAAAGCTCCTCGAGATGGTGTAATTACTGCAAAAAATGTATCAGCAGGAATGAGTGTCTCTTCTGAAAGTGGTGTTTTATTCACGGTAGCAGACTTGGAAGATGTGTGGGTGATGGCAGCTATTTTTGCTGGAAATATTCAATATGTCCACCCTGGAATGAAAGTAAAAATGAAGACGAATTCTTATGATGACAAAGTGTTTGAAGGTGAAATTTCGCTCATTTCTAGTGTGTTAGATGAAGATGCCAAGGTTTTAAAAGCTCGAATTGTACTCAATAATAAAGATCAATTGCTAAAACCAGGTATGTTGATGGATTTGCACGTGCTGAAAGAATCAACAGAGAAGGCGATTTCAGTGCCAACAGACGCAATTGTTTTTTCAGACAACTTGCACTATGTTGTTGTTTTTAAAGACAGTTGTAATTTAGAAGCAAGAAAAGTGTCTGTTCAAGCAAAAAATCAGTTTCAAACATATTTATCAAGTGGTTTAAAAGAAGGCGAAAAGGTGATTTCTAAAAATCCTTTACTAGTTTTTGAAGCAATCCGATAATTAGATTTAACAATGAAAAAGTTTATTCAATCGATTGTTTCTTTCTCTTTGAAAAATTCAATCATCGTTTTTTTCTTGACAGCTTTATTGGTTGTGGTGGGTGTGATTAGCTACATTCATACGCCAATTGAAGCCTTCCCAGATGTAACCAATACTAGGGCTCGAATCATTACGCAGTGGCCAGGAAGAAGTGCCGAAGAAGTGGAAAAATTCGTGACACTTCCTATTATGCGCGAAATGAATACCATTCCTAAAAAAGCGGAAGTTCGATCCATATCTTTATTCGGTTTATCTGTTGTAACGGTTATTTTTGAAGATGATGTTGCAGATTTTTATGCACAACAATATGCTGCTAATCGCATGCAAGGTGTAAATTTACCATCAGGTGCAGAGCCTGAAATTGAACCACCTTATGGGGCTACAGGTGAAATTTTTCGCTATGTAATAAAAAGCGACCGACCAATCAAAGAGCTGACTGCTATAAATGATTGGACCATCAAGAGAGAGTTGGTTGCTGTACCTGGTGTTGCCGATGTTACAAGTTTTGGTGGTGAGGAAAAAATATATGAAATTAAAATTAATCCAACGGAGCTTGCCAACTATGATTTATCTCCACTGGATGTGTATGAAGCTGTTTCTAAAAGCAACATCAATGTCGGAGGAGATGTTATAGAGAAAGGTAGTCAGGCGTATGTTGTTCGTGGAGTAGGGTTATTAGATCGAATTGAAGATATTGGAAACATCCTTATTAAGGTAAAAGGAAATACTCCAATTTTAGTAAAACACGTGGCAACAGTAGAAATTGGTGCGAAACCACGTTTAGGGAAAGTTGGCTTTCAAAATGATGATGATTTGGTGGAGGGAATTGTATTAATGCTTAGAGGTGAAAACCCGGGAGATGTTATTCCACGCTTAAAAGAAAAAATTGAGGAATTAAATGAGTCTATCTTACCAAAAGATGTAAAAATCGAACCTTTTATTGATCGAACAGAGTTGGTAAATGCGACTGTTCATACCGTTACAAAAAACATTGTTGAAGGTATTTTCTTTGTCTCATTAATTGTATTTGTGTTTTTATTTGATTGGCGCAGTACTCTCATCGTTGCAACTGTCATTCCACTGTCGTTTTTGTTTGCATTAACGATGTTGCGCATTCAAGGTTTGCCCGCCAACCTCATATCCTTAGGTGCGATTGATTTTGGTTTGCTACTGGAAGGAACATTGGTAATTGTCGAAACGGTTTTTGTTTCTTTAGAACGGAAAGCGCATGAAGTTGGCATGACACGATTCAATCGAATGAGTAAGCTGGGACTTATTAAACAAAGCGTGGGAAGTGTGGCAACATACATTGTTTTTGCTCAAATTATTTTGATTGTTGCATTGGTTCCTATTTTTTCTTTCCAAAAAGTAGAAGGGAAAATGTTCTCACCACTTGCATTTACTCTCGGTTACGCACTAATTGGTTCATTGATTTTAAGTATTACTTATGTGCCTGCAATGTGTAAAATTATTCTGACAAAAAACATTCAAGAAAAAGAGAATAAAATTTCGCGTTTCTTCAGAGAACGAATGTATCAATTGTTTTTGCTGAGTACTCGATTTAAAAAGGCAACGCTGATGACGTACGTAATGTTAATCGTTGTGAGTGTTACCACGTTTATGTTCTATGGTTCAGAATTTATTCCAAAATTGAATGAAGGAGCATTGTATGTTCGAGCAACCTTGCCAAATAGCATTAACCTACAAGAGTCCACAAGGTTGGCAGAAGAAATGAAGCATAAAATACGCCAATTTGATGAAGTGAAATTTGTTCTAAATCAAGTTGGGCGACCAAATGATGGGGCGGATCCTACAGGTTTTTTTAATGCAGAATTTCACATCCAGCTAAAGCCTGAAAATGAATGGAATCGAAAAATTAAAAAAGAAGAGTTAATCAACCAAATGCGTGATTCTTTACAAATTTACCCTGGAATTGTGTTTGGATTTAGTCAACCTATTCAAGATAACGTGGAAGAATATGTAGCTGGAGTTAAAAGTTCATTAGTGGTTAAAATTTTTGGAAACGATTTGTTTGAATTGGAGGATTATGCAACTCAAGTTGCGGATGTATTAAAGGATGTCAAAGGGATTGAAGACTTAAATGTTTATCGCAATA
Organism: uncultured Fluviicola sp.; assembly: GCA_964580465.1. GTDB lineage: Bacteria > Bacteroidota > Bacteroidia > Flavobacteriales_D > Crocinitomicaceae > Taishania. The sequence continues at coordinate 3,553 of CAZOKJ010000047.1, forward strand.
TTGGTTTGCCAGAATTGAGGATTCAATTACATGATCACAAAATGGCTCGCTATGCCATTGACAAGGCAGACGCTCAAGCTGTTATCGAAATGGCCATTGGTGGTAGAGCAGCAACAAGTTTTTATGAAGATGATAAAATGTTTGATGTCCGTTTACGCTTCCAGAAAGAATACCGTGATAGCGATGAAAAGATTGGTGATATTTTGATTCCATCAGAAGCTGGTAAAATGGTGCCTTTAAAAGAAATCTCAACCATTAGTTATCTTACAGGACCAACTTTTATTTATCGAGAAGGTAGTAGTCGATACATTGCCGTAGGTTTTAGTGTAGAAGGAAGAGACTTGGGAAGTGTCATTGCTGAGGCAAAAGCAAAGGTTGCAGCGAAAGTAAAAATACCTGCAAAGAACAAAGTGACATGGGCAGGAGAGTTTGAAAGTAAAGAGCGAGCTTCTAAACAATTGGCAATTATTGTTCCTGCGGTGTTGCTGCTTATCTTATTTTTATTGTATTTTAACTTTGGCAGTTTAAAAGATACGCTTATTGCTGCGAGTACCATTCCTTTTGCATTCATCGGCGGGTTTGCATCCCTGTGGATAACGGGCACCGTTTTTGGTATTTCAGCAGGTATTGGGTTTATTATTCTCTTTGGCGTCAATACGATAAATAGCATCATTTTAATCGCAGTCATGAAAGAAAATAAGCGAAAAATGGAGCTGAAAGAGGCGATAAAACAAGGTGTTAGCAGTCGTGTTCGACCGATAGTGATGATTGCATTGATGGGATCTTTGGGCTTATTGCCTGCTGCTTTGTCAACAGGAATGGGGGCAGAAATTCAAAAGCCTTTAGCGATTATGATTGTTGGTGGCTTGCTTTTCTGTATGATTCTGGCTCTCACTGTCTTGCCTCAAGTGTTTTATTTAGCTTACCGAAAAGAAAAAAAGTAATATTTAATTCAATTAATTTGCTTACTTATATAGATTATTAATCTTTTTATTGTTTACTAAACAGACCAAACTTTGTGTTTATCAAGTTTGGTCTTTTTTACAACTAAGGACAAGAGTGCTTTTAATTCCACAAATATTTGAATGATTAATCTAAATTTACTACAAAAGTATGTTTGGATTTGTTACAAATGAATGCGGTGTTTGGAATGTAGTTTGTTTGTAATTGTTTGATAATAATTTTGTTAATTCCAATTAATAATGAAATTGTTTAACTCATTGCTATTGTCGTATATAATGTTGGCGTGATGATAGGCTAAAATGTTTTTTGAAAGTTCTAAACCTATTCCAAATCCGGGTTTGTTTTTACTATTGGATCCTCTAAAAAAGTGAGTAAACAAATAGGGCTTTTCTTCGTCGCTAATTAATGTTCCATCATTCGTGAAGTGGATAGAGAGGCTTTTATTAACGCAATAAATGTGAATACTTGCCTTGTCTTCATTGGAATAGTGAATACAATTGATGACCAAATTGTGAAAAACTTGCATTAGAAGTTCTCGATTTCCATTTATGGTAAGACAATTTTCATCGATATTTTCTGTTGCATATTGAATATCAAAATGGAAGTGTGGGTAGTGATTTTTGGCTTTTTCTATAGTGTCAAAAATGAGTTCGTCAATTCGAATGTTTTGCATGTCAACTGTTTGTCCTGCGTCTAATTTAGAAAGTTGCAACAAACTGTTGATAATAGTTCCCAGTGATTTAGCACGTATAATTTGTTCATTAATGATTGATTTCATTTCAGGTGCTAATTCTTGGCTATTAATCGATTCCAATTCAGAAACCATGATGGCAAGTGGTGTTTTTAACTCATGCGATATATGTCGAATGCTTCGTTTTTGAAATTCAAAGGCTTCTTCGGTACGCTTTAGCAGTTGATTGTAGTGGTGCATCAATTCTTGAAGTTCTAAAGTGGTTGTGTTGATATGTACTAGTTTGTTATTGATTTTTGATAAGTCGTATTGTTTTATTTTTTCAACTAAGCTTGCGATTGGCTTAGATATAATAGAGGAGAGGTAGAGTGAAATGATAATAACAACAAGTGAAATAAAAACGAAAATAATGATTAAAACGTTGCCTAAAAAATTCTTTTTGGTATATCCGTTTGCGTCGTAAGCTTTGCTTATGGCGTAAAAACTTTCATTGTCTTTTTCTAAATACACGCCAATAAGGTCGTAATCACCGTCTTTAGTTTCAATCCATTGTTTGGCTGGTGAAAGCTCATTTAATAACTCATTTTTACGTTCGATGGATAAGTTGTCTAGACTTGAAAAAATTAATTGTTTGTTTTGATTGTAAACAAGTAGTTTTTCATCATAAAAGTCGTTAATAGACAATTGATCCATTGCGGAAGCGATGTTTTCATTCATTTTTTCAAATTCTTGAATGAATTCAATGGTTTGTTTTATTTTGTCGTGTTGTTGTTGCTGAAATACTTCCTCCCTAAAAGCAGCAAATAATAAATAAATAATGATGAGTGAAACTCCCGTTATAAAAATAATGGTAGATGAAAAATAAAACAATATTTTATTTCTAATTCTCATGAACATCGAAGTAATATCCGTAACCTACTTTTGTTTTGATGCTGTTTCTTTGGTAGGGTTTGTCAATTTTGTTGCGTAAAAAATTAATGTAAACTTCAATTGTGTTGGTGTTTGCATCTACATTACTTCCCCAAATTTCCGCAATTAAATCATTTTTTGAAACCAGTTCACCACTATTTTGCACTAACTTTAATAAAATTTGATATTCCCTAGGAGTTAATTTAATTTCATCTCCTTGTCGCTCTACTTTTTTTTGAAGTGGAAAAATTTGAATGTCACCTGCTACTAATGTATCGCCTGTACTAGATATGTAGTTCTGTTCTTTGCGTTTTAACAATGCCTTTATTCGAAGTAGTAATTCCTGCATGAAAAAAGGCTTGGTTAAATAATCGTCAGCACCATTGTCATAACCTTTAATTTTGTCATCGAGGTCACTGAAGGCTGTTAGTAGTAAAACAGGGGTTTGTGTGTTGATAGATCGGTATTGTTTGCATAAATCGAAGCCGTTTGTGCCCGGCAAATTGATATCCATCACTATGCAATCATACTGATTTTTGGTCATTAATTTAAAAGCCAACGTTCCATCATACACATTTTCCGGGTGGAATCCTTCTGCACTAAGTGCAGCGTGAATGTTTTTTGCCAAGATGGGGTCGTCTTCAACGATTAAAATTTTCATCTAACAAAAATAAGAAAAAGAAATGACTTTGTCAATTGATTATTTAGCTTCAATTTCTTTCAAGTTTTCCATTTTTTTCTTCGCTAAGAAACCTTTAATGTCTTCGAAGTGTTCAATGACGCGTTTGTTACTAAATTCAAAAACTTTTTCAACTAAACCATCTAAGAAATCACGGTCGTGAGAAACGAGTATTACTGTTCCGTCAAATGATTTTAAAGCATCTTTTATAATGTCTTTCGTTTTTAAATCTAAATGGTTGGTAGGTTCGTCAAGTACTAGTAAATTATACGGTTCTAATAGTAATTTAACCATTGCTAAACGTGTTTTTTCTCCACCGGAAAGTACTTTTACTTTTTTGTCAATGTCATCGCCGGAGAACATAAATGCTCCTAGTATGTTTTTAATTTGCTTGCGAATTTCTCCTTCAGCAATCATGTCCACTGTTTCAAAAATAGTTAGTTCTTCATCCAACAAGGAAGCTTGATTTTGAGCAAAATAACCAATTTGAATGTTGTGACCTATTTCAACTTTTCCAGCGTCTGCTTGTATTTCATTCATGATTAATTTAACCATGGTGGACTTTCCTTCACCATTTTTTCCTACTAAGGCTACTTTTTGACCACGTTCGATGACCAAGTCAGCATTTTTAAACACTACGTGGTCTCCATAGGATTTGGTTAATTCAGAAACAACAACTGGGTATTGTCCACTTCGTTGTGCTGGTGGAAATTTTAAGCGTAGGGCAGAGGTGTCCACTTCATCTACTTCGATGATTTCCAATTTTTCAAGCATTTTCACGCGTGACTGAACTTGCAAGGTTTTGGAGTATGTTCCTTTGAATCGCTCAATAAAATCTTTGGTGTCAGCAATGAATTTTTGTTGTTCTTCGTACTGTTTTTGCTGCTGTTCTCTTCGTTCTTTTCTCAATTCTAAGTAGTGAGAATAGTTGGCGCGATAGTCGTAAATACGCCCCATGGTTACTTCAATGGTTCTGTTTGTTATGTTATCAACAAAAGCTCGGTCGTGCGAAATAACGATTACAGCTTTAGCAGCGTTGAGCAAGAAGTCTTCTAACCATTGAATCGATTCAATGTCCAAGTGGTTGGTAGGCTCATCAAGTAGAATTAAATCAGGTTTTCTTAAAAGGATTTTAGCCAATTCGATGCGCATTCTCCATCCTCCTGAAAATTCTGAGGTTGGTCGATCAAGATCTTCTTGTGTAAATCCCATTCCTTTTAATACCTTTTCTACATCAGCGTCATAATTGGATTCTTCGATGCTATAAAACTTTTCACTTAGCTCAGAAACGCGCTCAATCAATTTCATGTAATCATCGCTTTCGTAATCTGTTCTAACTGTTAATTCGTGGTTGATTTGCTCAATTTCGTCTCGCATAGCGAAAATTTCTTTAAAAGCTTTTGCAGCTTCCTCACGAACAGTTGCATCGTCTTTTGTCAACAAATGTTGAGGTAAGTAAGCGATTACTGCATCTTTTGGCGTGTTGATGGATCCTTTACTAGGTTTGTTTACGCCAGCGATGATTTTCATCATAGTAGATTTACCCGCACCGTTTTTACCCATTAAGGCAATTTTATCGGTTTCGTTGATGGCAAAATTTACATCGCTGAATAAGGTTCTACCACCAAATTCAACAGCTAACTCGTTTACTGTAATCATGTATTAAAGAATAAGAATATTTCCACTAAAAGAGTGCAAAAGTAACCAAAAAATAAATGAAAATAGCGATTAATTGGCTAAATAGATTTTATTTTTGATAATATCAGCGTCGCGCATGAGTGCATGTGCGTTTACCTTCAACATAAGAGCTCGTTTGTTTTTAGAAAGCTGAGCTTGGTCATTGTCGAAGCGTTCAATTTCTTTTTCAAAGCGAGTGATGCTTGTGTACGTTCCTTGCTTTAATAGCTCAATATCCTCTGCTTTCAGTTTTTTTGCTTGATCTAATAATGATTTTGGAATGCTTCTAGTGAGTGTGTTTTGAAAAGCGACCATCCAAACGTGTTCGTTGATGATGAATTTACCATTTTTAGATAAATCTTCCACCGTGTTTTTAATTGCTTCTTGTAAAAAGTTAATGCTTTCAAAATCGCATGTCAATTTAAAGAAATAATTGTTGTAATCTTCATCTAAAGTCACATTTTTAATTCCTTCTTTCTGACTTAAAGTAGATTTAAAATCACCTATTAGTTCTTTGATGTCATTTTTCTTAGGAATGGCATGGCCATCCATGGAATCCAACGCTAAAATGGAATTGATTTTTACCTTACTAGCTGATAAGTTGACAGTGTATTTGAACGTGCCTGATCCATCGTTGTTTAGTAAAACATCGTCAATAATATCAATACAGCTGGTTAACACCAAACTGAGCGTCAAAAAGCTAAAAAAGATCCATTTTTTCATTGTGTCAAAATCTAGTACAAATATACAAATAATCTTAGTGCAAAAATCGAACCAAAAATAAAGAGATTCGATTTTTAATCATTTTTAGTGAAGTCTTCCTCATTTAAAAATAGTGACTTTTGAGGAAAAAAATGATTTTTACAAAGGGAAATAACATGATTGAACTCTGGTTAATAGTCAAATTTACTTGTCACTAGTGTGATTGTTCAATTAATTTTATTGAAAGAGCGAAGAATAAAAGATTAGTTGTTTTTTTTCTCTTTAAATATAGTATGTATTATTCTAAAAATGATTAATTTTGCGCTCACATTAAAAAAAATAAATAAAATGTCATACTTGTTTACATCTGAATCCGTTTCTGAAGGACATCCTGATAAAGTGGCGGATCAAATTTCTGACGCGCTGATTGACCATTTTATGGCTTTCGACCCAACTTCAAAAGTTGCTTGTGAAACATTAGTAACAACAGGTCAGGTGGTGTTGGCTGGTGAGGTTAAAACGAACACTTACCTAGATGTACAATCAATTGCTCGCGACACTATTCGTAAAATTGGATACACTCGTTCTGAATATATGTTTGATGCCAATTCATGTGGTATTTTGTCTGCTATTCATGAACAATCAGAAGATATTAATCAAGGGGTTGAACGTGCAAATCCTGAAGACCAAGGTGCTGGTGACCAAGGGATGATGTTTGGTTATGCAACTAAGGAAACAGATAACTATATGCCATTGGCGTTGGATATCGCACATAAAATTTTGCAAGAACTTTCTCACATTCGTCGTTTTGAACCAGAATTAATCGGTTATTTGCGTCCTGATGCGAAGTCTCAAGTTACAATTGAGTACTCTGATGACAATGTTCCTCAACGTATTGATACGATTGTTGTTTCAACTCAACATGATCCGTTTGGTTCTGAGCAAGAAATGTTGACAAAAATCAAAAACGATATTGTTTCAATTGTTATCCCTCGCGTTAAAGCAAAATTACGTTCTGAGATTCAACAATTGTTTACTGATGATATTACTTATCACATTAATCCAACAGGTATTTTTGTGATTGGTGGCCCTCATGGAGATACTGGTTTGACAGGTCGTAAAATCATCGTTGATACTTATGGAGGTAAAGGTGCTCACGGTGGTGGTGCTTTCTCTGGTAAGGATCCATCAAAAGTGGACCGTTCAGCAGCTTACGCTACACGTCACATTGCTAAAAATGCTGTTGCAGCAGGTTTAGCTGATGAAATGTTGGTGCAGGTTTCTTACGCTATTGGTGTAGCTGAACCGTGTGGTTTGTTTGTTGATACATACGGAACATCAAAAGTAAACATGACAGATGGTGAAATAGCTAAGAAATTAGGAGAAATTTTTGACATGCGTCCTTACTTTATTGAGCAACGTTTGAAATTGAGAAATCCTATGTATTCTGAAACAGCAGCTTATGGACACATGGGACGCAAAAATGAAGTAGTAACAAAAACGTTTGTTGCACCTGATGGAACAACGATTCAAAAAGAAGTTGAGTTGTTTACTTGGGAAAAATTAGATTACATTGATAAAGTAAAAGCTGCTTTTGGGTTGTAAACTTTTTCATTATGATATAGAAGGGGTGCGATTAATCGTGCCCCTTTTTGTATTCTGACGATTCATAACAAAAAAAAAGAACGCCATTCGGCGTCCTTTCATTCAATTAGATTTATCTTATTTATTTTCTCCCAAGAAAGGGTAACGATAATCTCTTGGTGAAACAAATGTTTCTTTAATTGTACGAACAGAAACCCATCTCATCAAGTTCATTGCTGCACCTGCTTTATCATTTGTACCAGAACCTCTAGCACCACCAAATGGTTGCTGACCAACAACTGCTCCTGTAGGTTTGTCGTTGATATAGAAGTTACCAGCAGCATTGCGCAAGATGTCAACAGCTAAGTTGATTGCGTAACGGTCTTGAGACATAATTGCACCAGTTAATGCGTAAGGTGAAGTTTCGTCAACTAAATGAAGTGTTTCTTCGTATTTTTCTGCATCGTAAACGTAGATTGTCAATACAGGGCCAAAGATTTCTTCTTCCATTGTTTTGAACTTAGGATTGGTTGTAACAACAACAGTAGGGTCGATAAAGTAACCAACTGAATCGTCGTAGTTTCCTCCAACAATAATTTCTGCTTCAGAAGAATTTTTAGCGAAATCGATGTAAGAAGCAATTTTATTAAATGCTTTTTTATCAATCACAGCGTTCACAAAATTTCCTGTATCTGAAGGAGCCCCCATTTTCATAGAACTCACTTGCTCAACTAAATTTTTCTTCACCTCACCCCATAAATTAGTAGGGATATAAGCACGAGAAGCAGCAGAACATTTTTGACCTTGGTATTCGAAAGCTCCTCTTGCTAAAGCAGTAGCTACTTCTTCTGCATTCGCACTTTTGTGCACCATTATGAAGTCTTTACCACCAGTTTCACCAACGATACGTGGGTAAGATCTATATTTTTCTAAGTTTTCACCAATGTTTTTCCACAAGCTGTTGAATACTTCTGTAGAACCAGTAAAGTGAATACCTCCAAAATCTTTGTGTTTGAAAATTACTTCACCAGCTGATGGACCATCGATCGTTACCATGTTGATAACTCCGTCAGGTAAACCAGCTGCTTTAAATAACTCCATAATTACAGCAGCAGAGTAAACTTGAGAAGCAGCAGGTTTCCATACTACCACGTTCCCCATTAAAGCAGGAGATGCACTCAAGTTACCACAAATTGAAGTAAAGTTAAATGGAGAAATTGCATAAATAAATCCTTCTAAAGGACGGTATTCTAAACGGTTCCAAACCCCAGGTGAAGAAATTGGTTGATCGCGATAAATTTCAGTCATGTACTGAACGTTAAAACGCAAAAAGTCAATAAATTCACAAGCAGCATCAATTTCAGCTTGGTGCACGTTTTTAGATTGTGCAAGCATTGTTGCAGCATTCATTTTATCTCTAAAAGGTCCAGCTAATAATTCTGCCGCACGTAAGAATACAGAAGCTCTTTGTTCCCAAGGAGTATTAGCCCATGCTTCGCGCGCCTTCATTGCAGCAGTAATTGCTTGCTCTACGTGTTCTTTCGTTCCTTGGTTGTAATGTCCTAAAATTTTCTTATGATCATGTGGCGGTGACATTGGACGTTTGTCATTTGTTCTAACTTCTTCGCCACCGATATACATCGGAATATCAATCTGCTCTTGGTTGTACAATTCGTTGTATTTGTCCAATAGATTCTTGTGTTCTTGTGTTCCAGGGACATAAGCTTTTACAGGCTCATTTACAGGAACGGGAACATTAAAAAATGCATTTGCCATAATTTCTATCTTTTCTTGCAAAAATAACAATTATTCTCTATTATTGCAATAGATTTAACAAAAGATAATGAAGCTATTTTTTAAGCACTATGTGCTACTTATGATAATTACTACGGTAGGCCTATTACAGGTAGGTTATGCGCAAAAATATTCAGACTTTCTGCAAGATAAAGACGTGACGAGTAAGAAGTCAAAAGCACTTTTATTAAATGAAAAATACCAATATACAGACCTTGATTCGCTGAAATTAATAGGGGAAAAGTTACTCGTTTTCTCCAATCAACAACATGATAAAGAAGGGATTTTCCTTTCCTATTTTATATTAGGAAGGTATTATGTGAGAACTGCTCAAGAAAAAAAAGGAATTGAATTGCTTGTTGAGAGTAAAAATTATTTTGCCAGTAAGGAAGATTACAACCACTTATCAGACGTGTTAAATACCATTGGTAATGGTTATAAATCTCTGGGTAAAAATAAAGAATCGATTATTTGGTATGAGAAATCGTTGAAATATGGAGCATTTGCAAGCGATGTTTTGGTTTCTAAAGCTGCATTGATCAATTTGAGTCAGGCGTATCAAGGATTGAAAGAGTATGAAAAAGCCATTAAAATAGCAGAAGAATACAAAGATTGGGTGGTTGAAATCGGTGCAGAAAATGCTATTTCAAACGCTTATGCTGTACTTGGAACGATTGCTTTTGATATGCTGGATATGGACGCTGCCGTTTTTTACTACGAACAATCTTATAAGTTTTCACAAAATTTAGCTGAAAACACTCAAAAAGCCAATGCACTTACCAATTTAGCTATCGTAAAATATTACCAAGATGATTATGAGGGGAGTGAGCAATTGTTTAAAAAAGCCTTGGAAATGAAAAAGAAATCTGGCGTAGTGAGAATGATTGCTGATGGGTACCTCAATTATGGAAGTATTTTGTTTGAGTTAGGTAAACACAAAGAAGCTGAAAAGTATTTTTATGAAGGAAAGGATTTTGCTTATAAAAACAAACGCTTTGGAAATGTACTCGAGTTTATTGATGCTTTGAAGGAATTGTACCAACTTACGGAGGATAAACAAATGTTGTCAAAGTTGGACGCTGAAATCCTAAAAGTGAAGGCTGACAGAGAACAATATGCAAAAGAATTGTCGAAATTGGATGATTTTTTGACAGCTGAAATTCAGCATAGTTATCAAATTCGAAAAAATGGACTTGACCATTCCAACTCTAGGTATTGGTTTTATGCTGGTGCTATCTTTTTGTTTTTGCTTTCAATGTTAGCGATTTTTTATAAAAAAAAGTAGGATTTTGTTGTCAAAATCAATTTAATTGATTACTTTTAGTGAAAGCTTTGCTCTATGGAAACATACCGAATGAATGTATTGAGCTTCTTACAGACTTTCTTTCCTTTTCAATTGGCGGCTGCGCAGCTTAAACATAACTTGCCAGGTGTTGTCGCATGGACGCTTTTTTTTCTTGTAATTACAGGCAATTTAGGAGCTAAATTTGGTTTACCTATTTTATTCTATTCTCCTGAATATCTAGGAAAAGTGTCTTTTTGGTCATTTGGATTGTTAGGGTTTTCCTTCGGTGGAATGATAACAGCGTTCAATACTTATTCATACAGTAAATTAGGTCAACGTTTCCCTTTTTTAATAGTCATTAAACGCCCTTTTTTACAATTCTCAAAAAATAATATGTTGATACCAACCACTTTTGTAGTAATCTATTTGACTAAAATGATTCATTATCAATGGTATGAAGAATACGCAACAATTACAATTATTTTAAGTTATGTTTTTTCATTTTTAACTGGGGTTGTTTTCTTTATATTTTTGTCGCTTGTTTACTTCTTTCCTATTTTTAAAAAATTAAGGTTACTCAACTTGGTACATGAGGACGATTACCGTTTTTCGTTTCAATCAACCAAGTACATGAACGCTAGAGAATGGTATCGGGATCTTTTTGTTAAGAAAAACACCAAATTTTTATACCTTGGTCCCGGTTTTCGATTGTACCTCAGTCGCTCGGTTAACCACATTGACCCTCAGATTATTGATAGAGCTATTGTGCGCAACAAAATCAATACTTCTATTTTTGAATTAGCAACAATTCTGCTTTTTTTAGGTTTAAGCTTGTTTCCTGAAATTCCTATTTTTGAATTGCCAGCTGCAATGAGTATTGTCTTATTGATTAGTTTGTTATATATGCTATATTCCATTGTTCAGACGTGGTTGAGAAGATGGACACCATTGTTTTTTGTTCTTTTATTCATTGGAATGAACTATTTAAGTACTCAAAACAAGTTTTTTTCATTTAAAAATTACGCTTACGGATTGAACTATACACTACCAAATCAGCCGGTGTATTCAATTAAAGAAATAGAAAAACATGCACTGAGTGAAGGAAATGTAGAAGATGCTTTTTCTTATCATAATTACATTCAAATGTTGGATAATTGGAAAGCAAAAACAGGCGAAAAACGACCTAAATTAATTCTTGTTAATTCATCTGGAGGTGGTTTACGTAGCGCTTTGTGGACTTTTAATGTTCTTCAAAAATTAGACCAAGAATGCAATGGAGAACTAAAGAAAAACATTCATTTATATACAGGAGCTTCTGGAGGATTGGTAGGTGCAGCTTATTTTAGAGAGTTGTGCTTGCGCATGGCAAAAGGGGAGGTGAAGTCTATTTATTCCACTTCTTATTATGATGCTTTGGGACAAGATATGTTAAATCGATTGGCTTTTTCTGCTTCCACAAGAGACGTGTTTTTGCGCATACAAACCTTTCAACAAGGGGCTAATTCTTACCCTATAGATAGAGGAAAAGCATTTGAAGACCAACTGCATGTGAATACCTCTCATGTAATGGATCATCCTTTGAGTTATTATACTAATTATGAAAAAGAGGGGACTATTCCGCTACTTATTGCTACGCCTACCATCATTAATGACGGGAGACGCTTATTAATGAGTGCTCAGCCTCTTTGTTTCTTAACGGCTGCACATTCCTCCGCTACGGAATCGGTGACAAAAACGTATGAAAACATTGATTATCTAACATTTTTCAAAGATGTTTCTCCACTAGATATTAATTTCTCTTCCATGTTGCGAGCAAGTGCTACTTTCCCTTTTGTTACTCCAATGGTCACAATGCCTACAAAACCTGAAATTCAGTTGATGGATGCCGGTATTCGCGATAATTATGGTGGAAAAATAACACTCGAAATTTTGTCTCATTTGCAAGATTGGATTCAAAAAAACACTTCTGGAGTAGTGATTTTACAAATTAGAGATACTAAAAAGATTTTAAAAAATATGCAGTATAAACAGTTGTCATTAATGGATAAGTTGACACTCCCATTAGGAAATTTGTATTCTAATTTCCCAAAAACACAAGATTTTGACCAAGAACAATTATTTGATGTAGGACTGAAATTAATGCCTTTTAAAGTGGATGTCATTAGTTTTAATTTAAGGGAGAAGATAAATGATCAAATTTCACTTTCATGGCATTTGAGTACACAAGAAAAAGCCAAAATTCAGCAAGCATTTTACACACCATTAAACCAAGCTGCTTTGCAACAATTAAAACAAATCGTTCGGCCCGAAAAAAGGAAATAATTTCTTATATTCGTAGAATAAACAAGATAATGATTATGAAAAAACACCTTTTTTTATTGTTTTTTATAAGCTTTTGTAGCTTTTCTTTACATGCACAAACGGTAGGGAAAGAACTGAAAAAGAAACATTATGGCACTTATAAGGGTGAAATTCCTGCATACTCTATTATTTCTGACACATCGACCTTTTCGGTAGACGCTACACCGTTAACTGTTCAATTAACAGCAAAAGAAGCAGTGTTTACGCTAGGACGAGTTGAGCGAAAAGGAAATTATCGCGTGTTTTTTAAAGGGAAAGATTATTTTGCAATTGATCTTTATTTAGATGGAGGTCATACATCAGAACGCATTGTTCTTAATGAGAAGAAGAAAACAATTTTTAGAGAAGGAACCTATCCTCAACCAAGCGTTACCTTAAAAAAGATAGCGAAATGATGATGAAATCGTAAAAATAGCATGAGCTATTGTATTTAATTAATGCAAAATCCTTAATGCTGAATTTGGGTGAAAATAGTTTCATAATAGG
>CAZOKJ010000048.1:0-14785 GCA_964580465.1 uncultured Fluviicola sp.
TTATCAATCAATACTATGATTTGAGAAAATAAACGGATAAGTATTTAATTTTTTAAAAAAGTTAGATGCTATTTTAATCTTTAACTTTTGTAAAATCATAAACTATTTTTTAACAAGCTTGTTTGGAACTTTTTTTATAAATCATGTTTCTCTTTCAACTATTTTTGTAGTTTTGATTAAAAAAACACGATGAAAGCATTGATAACGAACAAGCTTGTTCAACTACTTATAGCATTTTTACTCGCTTCATTTATACTTATCACCAAAGGACAATCGGGAGAAGATGCGCTGATGTGGCGTTCGATTGCTTTGGCTGTTTTCATGGTTTTTTTGTGGTTATTAGAAGTGATACCTATCTATGTAACAGCACTTTTTCCGTTGGTATTTTCATCTGTATTAGGGATTTTAACTCCTAAAGATTTAGCCATTGCCTATGGAGATTCAAACATTTACCTTTTCTTAGGAGGATTTATCTTGGCTGCTGGACTAGAAAAGCACAAGGTTCATGTGCAACTATCCAAACGGGTTATCAAATTTGTTGGAAACACCAAAGGACGCATGTTATTGGGATTCACTTTTAGTACTGGTTTTTTAAGCATGTGGATTTCCAATACCGCTACAGCATTGATGATGTTACCCATCGGATTTGCCATTATGAAGACCTTACCTAAAGATAAAGATCATTCTAAGTTTAGTTTGTTTTTAGTACTTTCCATCGCTTATGCTGCGAGCATTGGAGGTGTTGGCACACTTATCGGATCCCCTCCCAACCTCATCATGGCTGCATTGATTAATCAAGAACCCTACAACGCAGGAATTGAATTTATGGACTGGGCTAAGTTTGGTATTCCTTTTGCACTTGTCTTTCTATTTGTAATGTACCTTACTTTTCGTTTTTTTCTGGGTAAAGAAAGTAATGAAGTCATTGATTTAAAAGACATTGAAGTACAAGCATGGACCAAAAACCAGTTGCGTGTGATTGGTGTTTTTGGTGTTGTTGTGTTTCTTTGGATGACAAAAGAATTCAACCAAACCTATTTGAATTTCACTTACACAGACGTATTTCCTGCAATGTTAGGAGCTGTTGCTTTGTTTATCGTTCCACAAGATGGAAAACCAAAGCCTTTGTTAAATTGGAAAGCTACTCGAAAGCTTCCTTGGGGCGTTTTGCTTCTTTTTGGTGGCGGAATTGCCATGGCGTCAGCGCTGCAACAACATGGAGCCATTGCTTTAATTGCAGAATCGTTCGCTTTCTTTCAAAACATGCCATTTGTAGTGATTCTATTGATTTTAGTTACCATCTCGGTATTTGCTACTGAATTAATTTCTAACACTGCTTTAACCAATATCTTAGTGCCCATTGTTGCGTCGTTTGCGCTATCAGCTCATTTGCCTTTGGTTCCGCTTTCCATCGCAATTACTTTAGGTGCCAGTTGCGCTTTTATGCTTCCTATTGGAACACCACCAAATGCGATTGCTTTTGCATCTGGAAAAGTAAAGATGAAAGAAATGGTTCGCTACGGAATGGTATTGAACATTATTAGCATAATACTGATTACCTTGCTTTCTTGGTTGTTTTTATGATTATTCCAAAGGCGGAAGATTTCGATAATTGTCAATCCAATCTAAATCGCCAACATCGTGTAGGATTTTCCAAAAATTAGTATCTACAAAGAAGCGGGTGTTAATGTGTTCCATCCCATAATTTTTATGTAGGTAAATTTGTTGTTGAGGACTAGGTAAAAAATCATCTTGACTCCAGCCTTCTTCGCTCTCTCCTTTAAATGGACTGTGACGATAACGCAGTTTCCACAAATCATCTAAAGCAAAACAAAACGGAATTTTTTCATTGGTTACTGAATCCACATAAATACCTCCTGCAACGTCATTCAGTTCAAACAAATTGATACGATTTCGATTGTATTTGCTCGGCCAATTTCCCGAAGCAAATTGAATAAACTCTGTGCGACTCAAAATCTTTCGATTGGATTGCATGAGACCATCGCTAAAAAAAGCAACAATGGTCAACATTTCACCAGTAGCTTGGGGTGCAACACGAATACCAAACATTGTTCTTAATTCTGCCTTGAATTGAACAGAAAGGAACAAAAATGCCGTTAGAATAATTAGAACCGTTCTCATAATTGTGTATTATCAAAAACCATGCCTAAGTTACACTTTTTTTGAAATAGTTTCCTCTAAAATGGATAAAACACGTTGAAATTCCGCCGAAGAATTAGCAACAATATGGATTTGTTCATTGGTTATTGGATGTTGAAAGGATAGTTCAGACGCATGCAACAGCATGGTATTCATCTGAAAATGTTCCAGCCAAAATTTATTTTGTTTATTACAACCATGCGGTCGGTCTCCAATAATAGGATGAAAAATGTGTGCAAAATGTTTGCGCAATTGGTGCATACGTCCCGTTTCAGGCTGGGCCTCGACCAACGAGTAACGCGAAGTTGCATGCTTTCCGAAAGGAACGGCTAATTCATATTGTTTTAACACTTTAAAATGTGTAACCGCCTGCTGTTCAACACCGTCTTCTCGTCTCAATGGATAATCAATGGTCATTACCAATGGGGCAAAACCTCTCAGCAATGCAATGTATTTTTTTGTTACTTGTTGGTTTTGAAACTGTTGCTGCATTAATCGATCAACTTCTTTCGTCAAACTAAACAACAATACGCCAGCAGTTTTGCGATCTAATCGATGCGCAGGATAGACCAATTGCCCCAATTGATCACGGAGCAATTGCAATGCAAATTCTTCTGCATCTCTTGCTATTGGTGAAGGATGCACCAACAGACCATGTGGTTTATTGATTGCTACTAAATACTCATCCTGATAAAGAATCTCTAGCATTGTTTCAACTAGCGCAATTCTGCACCTAATTTTTCCTCCAATGCTGTTCTAATTTTTGCCATTACAGCATCAACTTGAGCATCTTGCAATGTTTTTTCAGCATCCTGGAATAAGAAAGAAACAGCATACGATTTTTTGCCTTCCGGTAAGTTCTTGCCTTCGTAAACGTCAAATAATCCCATTACTTTTAACAAGTTCTTCTCGGTATTACGTGCCACTTCTTCAAGTTGACCGTAGCTCACTTCTTTATTTAACAGCAATGAGAAATCTCTTCTAACAGCAAATGTTTTTGGTAATTCTTTGTAAACAGTTTTCACCATTTTCAACGAAGCAATGAGTGCATCCCAATCCAAATCAGCAACAAATACATCATTTTTAATGCCAAAGTGTTTCTTCAAGGAAGGAGCCACAATTCCCATTTCACCGATTTTAGTTTTTAAAGCAAACAACTGAACGCCATCCATTAAATCCACTTTGTCCATTGCTTTTTCTTTTAGGAACTTATCTAATCCTAATCGTGCGAGTAAGGAATGAACCACTCCTTTTAGTGAATAAAACGAATGAGCATCGGAAGAATCATTCCAATTTTCTGCATATTTTTTACCTGTAACAGCAATTAACAAACGTTTATTCTCAGTGTATTCGTTGTATTTAAAATAAACCTTTCCATATTCAAAGATTTTTAAATCTGAATTTTGGCGGTTTTGATTGTGTTCAATCGTTTCTAAGGCATTAAATAGCAATGTTTGACGCATCACATCTAAGTCAGAAGACAAAGGATTAAGCATTGGAACATGGTGTTCAGCTTTTAATGTTTCTCCACCTAATTTAGCCACATAAGCCGACTTTGTCAACGAATTATTCAATGTTTCGTGAAAGCCTTTCCCTACTAAAAACTCGCTTATTCCACGTTGAATTCGCTCTACATCTGGCTTTGGGAACACGCCTACTGACATGTTCATTTTCTCAGGAAGAGGAACATTGTTGAATCCATAAATACGTAAAACTTCTTCCACTACGTCAGCTTCACGGGTAACATCTACTCGATAAGTTGGCACTGCCAACACCGCTTCGTTTTCATTTTTTGAAAGAATCTGAATATCTAAGTTTTTTAAGATTAAATCAACTGTTTCAACTGGAATTTCAGTTCCAACTAATTGATTGCAACGAGTATAACTAAAAGCAACTTCGCGAGTAGTTTCTGTTGAGCCAACAACAGTTTCATTCATAGCAACTTCACCACCAGCAACTTCAAGAATTAATGCAGCACAACGTCTCAAAGCATATTCTGTCAAACTTGGGTCAACACCTCTTTCATAGCGGAAAGACGCATCTGTATTCAATCCGTGTTCTTTAGCTGTTTTTCTAACAGAGACAGGATTAAAATAAGCCGATTCAATGAATATACTTGTTGTAGTGTCTTTCACACCAGAATTTAAACCACCGTAAACCCCAGCAATTGCCAAGTTTTCTTTCCCGTTGGTAATCATTAAATTTTGTGCTGACAAAGTACGTTCAACACCATCTAAAGTAGTGAATTTTTCACCAGCAGTAGCACGTTTAACCACAATTTGACCGTTTAATTCATCACAATCAAAGGCATGTAAAGGTGTCCCCAACTCGCGCATTACAAAATTTGTAACATCAACAATGTTATTAATAGGCGATAAACCAACCGCTCTCAATCGTTTTTGCAACCATGCAGGCGAAGGTTTTACTGTTACGCCTGAGATAGATATTCCAGCATATTTAGGGCATAATTCCGTTTCATCAACTTGGATGTTTACTGGTTTTGTAATAGTTTTAGCTTGTAAAGTTGGTACTTCAGGCATTTGCAAGCTTAACTTAGCTCCCTTATGCACATTTTGGTAAGCGATGTAATCACGAACGACACCAATGTGCCCCATTGCATCGGCACGGTTTGGCGTTAATCCTATTTCAATGGTATAATCATCCTCTAATTCAAAAACCTTAGCTGCAGGTGTTCCAACTTCTATAGAAGAGTCCAACACCAAGATGCCATCATGTCCTTTTCCAAGACCTAATTCATCTTCAGCACAGAGCATTCCTTGTGATTCGATACCACGAATTTTAGACAATTTAATTTTAAAAGGCTCATCAGGAGAAGGATACAATGTCGTTCCAACAGTTGATACAACCACTTTTTGTCCAGCAGCCACATTGGGTGCACCACAAACAATTTGCAACGTTTCTCCCGTTCCGACAGTTATAGTTGTCACCTTTAATTTATCTGCATCTGGGTGTTTTTCACATGTCAAAACTTCGCCAACAACTACACCAGCCAATCCGCCTTTAATCGCTTCAACTTTTTCCACACCTTCTACTTCCAAACCTGTATCTGTAAGAATTTGGTCCATTTCCTCTGGAGAAGCTGTAATTGTTGTATATTGTTTTAACCAATTGTAAGAAACTTTCATTGTGCTTATTTTATTTGTGCATTAAACTGCGAAATTACGATTTTTTTTTGAAATAAACACCTCTCCGTGCATCAGGTTTTTAGTAAAAAAACAGTGAAATGACAAGGTGAAGTTTAGGATTTTAAATCACAATTAAAATCATTTCGCTATTTTAATTATCTTTACAGCCAATTCTAATTGCATACATGAACAATATTGTCGTCAGAGCACTTTCTGGATCTGTATTTGTAGCACTGGTACTTGTGCCTTTGTTTCTATCAAATAACCTTTATTTTGCTGGTGTAATGTTCACATTCATGGCTATTGGTTTTATGGAATATTACCGACTTTTTGAAAATGTTAAAACTGTTTCTATTAATTGGAAAGTCAATTCCATTATTGCGTTAATCATTGCAGGAATTGTGGTGCTTACACGTTCGGAATTAGCATATCCTCTGTTTTTTATATGGATTTTAATGGAACTGTGGCGTAAAAAAGAGCAACCTTTGATTAACATCGGAATTACTATTTTTGGATTTATTTACGTTGCTGTTCCTATTTTATTAGCGCTACGCTTGCACGCAATGACTGCTTCATCTTTTACTTTTCCTTTGTTAGCTGGAATGTTTTTGTTGATTTGGACCAATGATACTTTTGCCTTTTTAAGTGGAAAATTATTCGGTAAGACAAAATTATTCGAGCGTATTTCCCCTAAAAAAACATGGGAAGGAACTGTTGGAGGCTTGATTTTAACTGGCATTATGGCAATGGTAATTAGCCAATTGCTAGACAAAGAAAACATGTTTTTTTGGATTGTATCAGCAATCATCATCGTTCCTGCTGCCATATTTGGAGATTTATTAGAATCGCTTTTTAAACGCAGCGTGAATGTGAAGGATTCGGGTAACATTATGCCTGGTCACGGTGGAATTTTGGACCGATTTGACGCTGCATTTTTTACCATTCCATTTTTTTATTATTGGGCAACATTGTATTTTAATTTATAAATTATGACATTTCACAGAGAGGGTTATTTGATCATGTTAATCGGATTTATTTCCGTTTCACTTTTGCAATTTGGCAACTTTTTATTGTATAGAACGTTGGGTTGGCAATGGCTTTATGTTATCTTATCACTCGGTTTGATGGTTTTGCTTTACCTCATCATCCAATTTTTCCGCATACCGAACAGAAAAGCAGTTTTCTCTGACTTAGATATTTTATGTCCTGCTGATGGAAAAGTAGTGGTTATCGAAGAGGTTGAGGAAACAGAATATTTTAAAGACAGACGCATTCAAGTTTCTGTGTTTATGTCACCTTTAAATGTGCACGCTAACTACAACCCTATTTCTGGTATTATGAAATACGTAAAATACCACAAAGGTTTGTTCTTGGTAGCGTGGCATCCAAAAAGCAGTACAGACAATGAGCGTTCTACCTTTGTTATTCAACACAAAAACGGACAAGAAGTGTTGTTTCGTCAAATTGCTGGGGCATTGGCTCGTAGAATTTGCTACTACGTAAAAGAAAACCAAGAAGTAACGACAGGTGAAGAATTTGGTTTCATCAAATTTGGCTCTCGCATTGACTTATTCTTACCACTTGGTACAAAAATCGATGTTAAAATCGGTGATGTAGTTAAAGCAAAGTTGACAAGAATTGGGGAATTGGTCGAGCAGTAGGCTTTCCATTTTTAAATAAAACGATACTTTTATGTGGTTTAATAACCTCATGGTGTCGAGGGATTTATTCAAAAAAACAGCACAATCATGTGGAAAGAAGAAAACAATCAATTAACCAAAACATTTGAATTCAATAATTTTTCAGAGGCTTTTGCCTTTATGACGCGTGTGGCTTTTATAGCTGAAAAATTCAATCATCATCCTGAATGGTCGAATGTGTGGAATAAAGTAACGATCACACTTTGCACGCATGATGAAGGCAATACAATAACTGAAAAAGATCGAAAAATGGCCCAAGCCATTGATGAATTGTAGAAGGTGAGAAATCTCAAAGGAAATTTTTACGATATAGTTAGTTTTTTTCACGCAAAGTACGCAAAGGAAAAGCACGCAGAGATAGCGCAGAGAACGCAAAGTTTTTTTTAACTACAAAGACACTAAGGAAATGCAAGGTTCGCAAAGTTTTTTTAACCACATAGACCTGTACTGAGTTTGCCGAAGTAAACATTGAAAACACAAAGTGTTGCGCTTATTAAAGGAGGACAAAGAAAACATAGTGTTTGCCTTAGGCAAACGATAGAAATAGCTCTTTCAATCCACAGATTTCACAGATTAACATTGTCGTCGCATTAGATCTTTATTAGTCAACTAGTCATAACATCATATTGTCAACTAGTCAATCCTCCTCCTTATGTCCCCTATGTAAAACCAAAGGCTTCTTAAAAAATAGAATACCTATGTCCCTATGTGGTTCAACATTCAAACTATCAGTTGTTTACAACCACATAGACCCTCTTTTTTTACTCTAACAAATCCGGCCTGCGTGCTTTTGTTCTAGCTAACGCTTGTTCTTCACGCCATTGATCTATTTTTTTAAAATCTCCCGAAAGTAAAATATCTGGAACTTCCCAACCATTGAAAACAGGTGGACGTGTGTAAACTGGCGGCGCCAATAAATTATCTTGAAAACTATCTGTCAATGCTGATGTTTCATCATTCAACACCCCCGGAATCAAACGCACAACTGCATCTACTAATACCGCAGCGGCTAATTCTCCTCCAGAAAGAACAAAAGAACCAATGGACACCTCTTTTGTAATGTAATGCTCGCGCACACGCTCATCTACTCCTTTGTAATGTCCACAAAGAATCATTATGTTTTCATGCAGAGATAGATTGTTGCACATTCCTTGGTCCATTACTTCCCCATCTGGTGTCATGTAAATGATTTCATCGTAGCTGCGTTCTGCCTTCAATTTTTCAATGATAGCAGCAATTGGTTCGATAGACATTACCATTCCTGCTCCACCTCCATATTGGTAATCATCTACATTTTTATGCTTGTTGGTAGAATAATCACGAATGTTGTGAATATGAATTTCAGCGTGACCTTTATCCTGAGCACGTTTCATAATGGAAGCCGAAAATGGACTCTCCAATAATTGGGGTAAAATGGTAAGAATATCTATTCGCATGACGCAAAGGTAATGAATATCTAGTATTCAAATGGAAATTTTAATGAGCAAGCATAAAAACATGCGTTTTTTTTACTACTTTTGATTCAAAGAATCTGCTATGAAAATAAAATTTGTTCTTGCAATTATTGGACTTCTTTCTTTTAGCCGCGTATGGGGGCAACAAACGATTAATGGGTCCTTTGTCTTTGGAGGCAAAACACGAACGTATTCATTTTACGTACCTGCTTCTTATCAAGCTAGTCAAGCTGTTCCGTTGGTATTAAATCTTCACGGTTACACATCCAATGGTTCACAGCAAAATTTATACACGAATTTTAAAGCAATCGCAGATACTGCAGGCTTTATCGTTGTTCATCCTGACGGAACCTATGATTTGAGTAACAATCGTTTTTGGAATTTTGGAATTTTCGGGGCTTCTGTCAACGACCTTGGATTTTTAGAAGCTTTAATAGATACTATTTCTAATCAGTATAGCATTAATCCCAATCGTGTTTATAGCTGTGGCATGTCAAACGGTGGATACATGAGTTATTACCTAGCTTGCAACTCAACCCGATTTGCTGCTGTTGGATCTGTAACTGGCTCAATGTCTAATGAAATGTACAATACATGTTCGTCTCAAACACCTGTTATTCAAATTCATGGAACGACAGACCCAACGGTGCCATACAATGGAAACGCAACGTCAAAAGCAATTGAAGATGTCGTTGCTTTTTGGGTCAATCAAAATCAATGCAACACGCAGGCTATTGTTACTGCTGTTCCAGACAATAATCCTTCCGACGGAGCAACAGCCGACCTTTACCTATACAACAATGGAGTTAACGGAAACACAGTGGAGTTTTTTAAAGTAACCAATGGAGGACACACATGGCCAGGTGGAGCTGTTCCTTTGCCCTCTGCAGGGAATACTTGCATGGATTTTAGCGCAAGCAAGGAAATTTGGCGTTTTTTTAGTCAGCATGAAAAAGGAACTGCAACCATTGCTACCACTCATGAAGCGACCGTTCATGTTTTTCCCAATCCTGTGAAAAGTCAGCTAAACATCGTTAGTGAAAAGCCAATTCAACAACTAAACGTCATCGATTTACAAGGAAGAAGCATTATTTCAACAGCAATCGAAAACAAGCATTCTTTATCGATGGAAATGATTGCTCCTGGAGTCTATTGGTTAGAAGTAATTACACCAACCAACATAGAAAGAGTAAAAATAAGCGTCGAATAAGCTATTTTTTAACATAAAGAACTATATTTGTAAAAACAAAAACCCATCCTATTTGTTAGACTTAATTTTAAAAGGTGTCATTACAGGATTCATCCTCAGTGTTATGATTGGTCCGGTTTTCTTTGTTTTGCTTGAAACGAGCATACGCAAAGGAATTCGCGCTGCCATTGCACTTGATTTTGGTGTATTGGTTTCTGATGTTATCTATATTTTGATTGCTTTTTTGTTTTACAACGAAGTAAGTTCTTTAGCTGAAGGTCAAAGCCGAGTAGTAGCCAAAATTATTGGAGGTGCTCTCTTTGTTATTTATGGCTTGGTAAACTTTTTTAAAACGCCTCAGCAAGTTCATTTTTCAACCTCTCAAGAACGCGAACCGAGCGACTGGAAAGAATACCGCAATCTTTGGCTAAAAGGTTTTTTTCTCAATTTAGCGAATCCTTTAGTGATTTTTTATTGGTTCAGCGTCCTTTCTTATGGTGACTCACGACATGTGGAAGGTTGGAGCACCCACTTTACATTGTTTGTTTTTGTCAGTTTAATTTTATTGATTTTTTTCTCCATCGACGTATTGAAAATCATTGGAGCTAAGCAGTTACGACCATTTATTACTCAAAAGTTACTCAAAGCATTGAACCAACTAATTGGAATTGTATTTATCTTGTTTGGGGTTGTGTTATTTGTTCAGGTAATTTTTAACCGTATGTAACATTCTGCTTTAATAAACGTTATTTTAATAAATTAAAAATCATGTGGAAATTCCTTGTTTGTAGTGTATTTAGTGCGTTATTTTCATCCATTGTCTTTGCTCAATTTGACGATGGTTACAAAGTATTGAAAGAAAATTTAACCAAAAAAGAGACCTTATATTACGACTACAATAAGACAAAAATACTATCTGTAGGTACTTATTACAAAGATAAAATCGACGTAACCACGATGAAACATGGTAAATGGACTTACTATGACATGAATGGGAACATCGAAGAAGAGCGTGAATACTACAAAGACATGCTTCACGGAAAAGTGATTTTATTCTATCCAAATGGCAAACCAAAACAAGAAGGATATTTTTTCTTAGATCGACCAGACAGTGTTTATAGAGAATGGAATGAAACAGGAAGATTAGCTACTGAAGGTAATTACTTGCTTGGTAAGCCAAATGGTTCTTGGAAATATTACTATTTAGACGGACGCATTAAGTCTGAGGAAATAGCAAAAGACACAACGCTATTGATGGAATCTTTTTGGTTACCTGATAGCAATCACACGCAAATACTCATTAACGGCACCGGAGAAATGGTTACTTTTTACACCACAGGTGCATTAAAAGAATGGTACAACTACAAAGATGGATTGAAAGATGGTCCTTTTGAGGAATGGAGCATTCACGGTTACAAAACAATGAGTGGTTCATTCAAAGAAGGGTTGAAAGATGGTGAGTGGTTTTTTGCATTTTATTCAGGAAAAACAGATAAAATCAGCACCTACAAAGATGGCAAATTGAATGGACCTTACAAAAATTACTACGAAGATGGCAAAATCTATGTGGAGGGTAATTATTTGGATGGCAAAAAAACAGATAAGTGGACATGGTACACCAGCGAAGGAAAACGCGATATGCAAGGTTATTTCATCGAAGACTTACAAGATGGAGATTGGACTTATTGGTATCCTACAGGTGAAGTTTCTTACACAGGTCATTATACCAAAGGAAAAAAATCAGGGCAATGGAATTACTATTACAAAAATGGTAAAAAACACCGTGAAGGTCAATATACCACTGACGAAAAGAATGGTCGCTGGAGAACGTGGTACGAAGATGGTACTTTGTTGATGGAAGGTGACTATGTCAATGGTAAAGAAGAGGGAGGTTGGAGTAATTACTGGGAGAATGGAACCTTAAAAAACAATTCGACATTTAAAAACGGTCAATTAAACGGCAAATGGTTATCCTATTCTGACAATCAACGACTAACCATTCAAGGAGTTTACAAGAACGGATACAAAACAGGTAAATGGACAGATTATTTTTCAAACGGATCCATTCGTGAAGTGAAGAATTACAAAGTGATTAAAACAAAATCGCACATTAACAAAGCAGGAAACAAGGCAAAATATAATTTTTCAAGCGAGTTAAACGGAAAGTTTGAAGCCTATTCCGACAAAGACGGCAAGTTAATGGAACAAGGTTCTTACAAAAACGGAAAGAAAACTGGAACTTGGATTGCTTACCATCCCGGTGGAAAAATGAAAGCTGTAGAATCGAATTATAAAAACGGTAAGCTAGAAGGAACAATGACCACTTATGACAAAAAAGGGAAGATCATTTCTGCTACACAGTTTAAAAATGGTTTAAAACATGGAACCTTTAAGCTATACGACAAAAAAGGAAAAGTTATTTCGGAAAAACGTTTTTCTGAAGGAATGATGATTATTGAAGGACAAGACAACAAATCAGGTAGTTTTTCTCCTGGTCGTTAATTCCGTTAAAAAAAGAGATGTAGGCGCGCTATTATTTAGTGCGC
Source organism: uncultured Fluviicola sp. (assembly GCA_964580465.1). Classification (GTDB taxonomy): domain Bacteria; phylum Bacteroidota; class Bacteroidia; order Flavobacteriales_D; family Crocinitomicaceae; genus Taishania. The sequence continues at coordinate 12,196 of CAZOKJ010000048.1, forward strand.
TTATTTATTTCATCACGAATTTGAGAAGCTAATTCATATTCCTCATTTTCGATTGCTTCGTTTAGTTTCGCTTCTAACTCAGCAGCAGAAAGATTTTCGTAAGGATTGGTTGAAACCGGTTCAGTTGATTCTATACCTTTTGAATCAGAAAAATCATCTTCATCTAACAAAATACCAGCACTTGACAAAATAGTTTCTGTGGTATAAATAGGTGCATTGAATCGAACTCCAATGGCAATAGCATCAGAAGTGCGCGCATCAATTTCGTATTGTTGACCATGTTGCTCACAGACAATTTTTGCGTAAAAAATTCCTTCGTTCAAATTATAGATGGATATTTCTACGATAGCAACATCAAAAGTAAGTGCAAAGGTTTTAAATAAATCGTGTGTTAGTGGTCGAGTTGGCAACATATTTTCCAACTCAATTGCAATTGCTTGAGCTTCATAACCTCCGATAATAATTGGCAATTTTCTTTTACCTCCAGCTTCTGCTAACACCAATGCATACGCACCTGATTGCGTTTGGCTGTAAGAAAGACCTGCTATTTCCAATTTTATCTTATTATTACTCATTGATGTAAGAATCTTAAATGGTTACAAAAACAAGGGAAGTACTGTTCATACTTCCCTTAGTATAGTGTAAAATTACAACTTTTATTTTAATTTTTATTGAGCAGCTTTGAATTTTTTCACTGCTTCAGTTAAGCGAGGTAACACTTCGAAAGCATCCCCTACTACACCATAATCAGCTGCTTTAAAGAATGGAGCCTCTGGATCTGTGTTAATAACAACAATCACTTTAGAACCATTCACACCCGCCAAATGTTGAATTGCGCCAGAAATACCAGCAGCAATATACAAGTTTGGACGAATTGCAATACCTGTTTGTCCCACATGTTCGTGGTGAGGTCTCCAACCGATGTCAGAAACTGGACGAGAACAAGCAGTTGCAGCACCTAACGCTTTTGCTAAGTCTTCAACGATTCCCCAGTTTTCAGGACCTTTCAATCCACGACCAGCAGAAACAACCAATTCAGCTTCTGGCAATGGAATATCACCCTCAGGTTGACTATTTCCAATGATTTTCACACGTGCATCACCAGCATTTGAAGCAAACGCTTCAACAGCAGCGCTACCGCCTACTGCTTCAGGTTGGATTGAGTTTGGCAACAAAGAAATAATTCTCTTAGCAGAATTTACCTTTACGTTAGCAAAAGCTTTTCCAGAGAAAACATTTACTTTAATTGTACCATCAGCATCTGGCAAAGCAATTGCACCAGAAACCAATCCAGCTTTTATGCGAACAGATAAACGAGGAGCAACATTTTTTGCAACATCATCGTGAGAGAAAACAATAGTTGAAGCTCCAACTTGTTCAGTAGCGTTTGCCACTAAACGAGTCAATTGTTGGTCATCAGCATCAGTCAATGATTTATCAACCAATACTTTAGACGCACCATATTCACCCAATTTAGCTAAATCAGCATCATTAGCGTTACCGTTAGTTACAACTGTAACATCACCTAATTTTTTACCATAAGTTACGGCTTCGAAAGCATTTTTTCCAATACCGTGATTACTATTAATATATACTAAAACTGACATGTTTCAATGTTTTAATCTGTGAATACTATTAGATAACTTTTGCTTCATTGTGCAACAATGCAACCAATTCATCCATGTTATCTGGTGAAATCATCTTAACAGCAGATTTTGCTGGAGGTGTTGTGTAAGACACAAAAGAAGTCAAATCCTCTACAGAAGCAGCAGGTACTACTGTTAAAGGTTTCGTACGAGCAGCCATGATTCCTCTCATGTTAGGAATACGTTGTTCAGCCATTCCTTTAGCAGCAGAAACAACAGCAGGCAAAGCAACTTCAACAGTTTGCACACCACCCATGTATTCTTTTTCAATTGTCAACGTTGACCCATTTACATCCAACTTAGAAGCCAATGAAATGAAAGGCATATCCAACGCTTCAGCAATCATTCCCCCAACTTGAGAACCATTGTACTGAATTGTTTCTTTACCTGTAAAAATCAAGTCAAAACCATTTGCTTTTGCGTATTCAGAAATTTGCATCGCAGTGTAATAAGCATCTTTTGGGTCAGCATCAATGCGAACAGCTTCATCGGCACCAATAGCCAACGCTTTACGGATAATCGCTTCATCAGCTACAGGTCCTACCATCACAATTGTAACAGACCCTCCGATTGTTTCTTTCAACTCCAACGCTCTAACCAATGCATACCACTCATCGTAAGGGTTCACAATGTACTGAACTCCATTTTCGTCAAACTTTGTGCCGTTATCAGCAAAAGCAATTTTTGATGTTGTATCTGGAGATTTTGAGATACCTACTAGTATTTTCATATCCTCTAAAATTTATTTCTTAATAATTGAGCACAAATATAATAAAACAAAAGTTAATAAACTACTATTTATAGGATAAATGTGAGTGAAAAATAACTATGCTTGCATAGTTAAATACGGAATATATTTCCTTGCTTATTTGTTGTACTGAATGATAGGCTTCAAAATCACCTCTATCGCTCAACAATAAACAAATATATCTGTGTTAAATAGG
>CAZOKJ010000049.1:0-13868 GCA_964580465.1 uncultured Fluviicola sp.
CTTATAAATCATCAAATGGGCTTCTAATTTTTTCAATATATTTTTGAGATACGTGAGTATATACCTCTGTTGTCCGACTACTGTTGTGATCTTGCTATGTTGAATATGCCGCAATTCAGTTTCTGGTTCTAACAAATGGATTGCAAAAGCGTGAGGCAAACCAATCTGCAAGCCTACATTGTTAGTGAAAAATTTTTAAAACAAAAAAACAACTAAATTTTTGGCACAATTTTGGAAGATAGTAGTATAATTGATTATTTTTAAAACCAAAAAAACATGCGTTTCATCCTTGTATTCTTCCTTTTAACAGTTGTTAATTACTCGTTTTCTCAGAAGATTTTCACTGGGAAATTGGTCTATTCTATTGAAATAGCTGATACAAACATGCGTTCTTTATTCCCCGCTTCTAAAATGGTAATCTATACCAATGACACCTTGCTTCGCGTGGAAACGAAAACAGAACTTTTGGGTGAACAAGTAATGATTCACCATCTTCAAAAAAATAAGGCTTATTTATTAATAGCAACACCAAAAGGTAAATTTGCTGTTCAAATTCCCGAAAATGAAGCATCTTCTACCGAAAAATACTCCTTTAAAAAAGGAAAAGGAAAGCAAGTGGTAGCTGGCTTAAAATCAAAAATAGTAGTGGTTAAAGCGCATAACTATCAGCAGCAACTGACTTTTGCCTACTATCCTAAAATTTCCTCTAAGTTCTTACCTGGATTTGAAAGTTTTCCAGGTTTGCTAACTGATTATTATACATTTACAAAAGATGGATTGTATCATCATCAGCTTATTCAAATTGATCAACAACCGGTTTCTCGCGACCTTTTTGGCATTCCAAGCGATTATACAAAAATCAGCATGAGCGATTTTGTTGAAAAAATCATGATCGGAAATAATGAATAATTTGTAATTGAATACAATAAAATCGACGAATTGGAGTTATTTTTTTCGGGAAAATCAATTATAAAATTGTAAATTCGCGACTCTTATAAAACTAAAAATAGGAAAATGAGTGAAAATATCGACCAATTTGAGCAAAATCGCCAAAGTCTAATCGTTTTTATTTGGAAAAATAGAAAAGTAATCATCAGCTTAACAGCGGCTGGTTTTATTGTTTCTTTGATTGTTTCTTTACTGTTAACACCTATTTTCCGCTCTACAGCCATTGTGTTTCCAACGGCAACAAGTACTGTTTCCTTTTCTGAACAACGAAATGCAAAAGCTTCATCAATGGACTTTGGTGAAGAGGAACAAGCCGAACAATTAATTCAGATTTTGCAGTCAGCTTCAATTCGCGATCACATCGTGGAGGAATATAATTTGTACAAACATTATGAAATCAGCATGGATGATGTCAACAAACGTCATAAAATGATGAAAGAGTACAAAAGCAATTTCAACTTCACTCGCACGCGCTATGGTTCTATTCAAATCGATGTGTTGGACAAAAATCCAGAATTAGCTGCAACTATGGCCAATCGCATTGTTGATTTGATTGACACCATTAAAAATGAAATGATTGAACAACGTACGCAAGAAGCTTTTAAGGTGGCGCAACGTAAAAAAGAAATGTTGGAGTCTGACTTAAAAAAAATTAGCTCTAAAATCGATAGTTTGGCCAAAATGGGAGTGATGAACATTGATGCAAGAGCTGGTTTGTACCAAGCATTAGTTGATGCTAAGAATCCAAATGAAAAAACGGAAATCAAAGAAAAGTTAGCCATCAATGAAAAAGATGGTCCACTTTACGATGAATTAGAGCATTTTCGCAGAGAAAAAATTACCGCTTACGAGGTCTTTATGGCTATTTATGAACAAGCAGAGTCAGATGCAAATGCGCGATTGAACCATAAATTTATTGTAGAAAAAGCAGTGGTAGCAGATAAAAAAGATAAGCCTAAACGCTTGATTGTTGTCCTTTTAGGAACATTAGGCACACTGTTCTTTGTGGTATTTACTTTACTAATTCGTGAAAAACTCAATGAGTTGAAACGTATTGCGTAATGCTTTCAACAACAAAAAATAATTGGATTGTATTTTGGAGCGTTTGCTATTTGGCAATTGCTTCGTATCTATTGTGGAATAAAATGGAGTACTTGACTTTATTTCCTATAGGTTTACTTGCCATTTATTTTGCCGTATATTATACTGAATACAGTTTTTTATCATTAGCATTTTTAGCACCATTATCCATTAATATCGAGGAATACACAGACAGTTTTGGATTGTTCATTCCTACAGAACCGTTGCTTTTTGGGTTTTTAATTTTGTTTTTAGGTCAACATCTATACAAAAACAGTATCTCTTCACAGGTTTGGAAATCTCCCATTACTTGGACGGTTTTATTCTACTTATTTTGGATTTTCATCAGCTCAATTGTAAGCACCAATCCTATCGTTTCCTTTAAGTTTTTATTAGCTCGTATTTGGCTAATTGTACCGGTTCTATTTTTCGGACCAATTATTTTTGAAAAAGAAGCAAATCGTACTCGCTTTTTATGGCTTTTGTCTATTGGAATGACCTTGGTTATGTTATACACTTTAATAGTGCACGCATCTTATCGTTTTGGAGAAAAGGAAAGCCACTGGGTAATGTGGCCATTTTTTAAGGATCATACCATTTATGGTGCTTTGGTAGGTTTAATAACACCTGTTGTTTTTGGCTTATACCTTAGAAAAAAACAAAATGCTCTCATTCAAGCTGTCTTAATTGGTATTATTGGCATAACTGTCATAGCTCTTTATTTTTCTTATACACGTGCTGCTTGGTTAAGTGTAGCTGCTGCCATTGGTGTTTATTTTTTAATTCGTTTTAAAATAAAGTTTCAATGGATTTTAAGTGTTGTGTTAGTCGCACTGCTTGTTGTGGCGGCCAGTTGGACACAAATAGAACAGCAATTAAACAGAAACAAGTACGAACACACGACTGAAAATTTTGGAGAACGATTGCAATCTGCTACGAATGTTTCTACAGATGCTTCCAATTTGGAGCGAATCAACAGATGGCAATGTGCGATTGATATGTTCTTAGAAAAACCCATTGTTGGATTCGGTCCAGGTACTTATGCCTTTGAATATGCACGTTTTCAGCGTCCAGAGAACTTAACGATTATCTCAACAAATTTTGGCAACATGGGAAATGCCCACAGTGAATACTTGGGTGCTTTAGCTGAAATGGGTATTCTCGGTCTACTTGCTGTTTTAGCAATGGTAGCAGCAATTTTTTACCAATCCATCACGCTCTATAATAAATGGCCGAAGGAAGACACCGCCAATAGAGCCTTAATTATGACCATTATTTTATCTTTAACCACGTATTTCGTTCATGCTTTCTTGAACAATTTCTTAGACACTGACAAGGCCTCTATTCCAATTTGGGGTATGTGTGCTATTATTATCGCGATGGAGCGTCAGTGGAGGTTAAAACATGCCAAAAAGGAGACTGTCTGAGGTTGTAAATTCCACAAACAATCTCTTTTGTAAGTTCACGCTATCTCTAATCTTTCACTTTATTCAATCCCATTGCACTTAACAACCAGGTTGGTAATGATTTTTCTGGGTTGCGTTTTTTCAAGTTAATGTACCAGCCTAATTTTTTTAGAACTGGAACCTTGTGTGTTTCTACAAATTCAATCCACGTTCCGTCTTGATCTTCAATGTATGAAAAACGACCTCCGGCTTCGCCCATATCAAAGGTTTCGCCACTATCCACAGTAAATGGGAAACCTGCTGCTTCGCATTCTTGGCGTAATCCTTCCATGTTGTTGATATCAAAGCACAAATGAATGAAACCCCAATCACCCCAAAATCTATTTTCGAATTGTTTGCGGCAATCTGTTCTGTCAAGTGATTGAACCAACTCAATTTCTGTTGGTCCCAACAATGGAGCAAAAGCGCCTTTACGAGCATTCTTATGTGTCAATAAAACGCGTCTAAAACGTCCAGAACCTCCTGGAAGTTGAGCTAAATCTTCAAATTCCCCTGCTACATCATATTCGACAACTGAATATTCCAACACGTCTCTGTACAAAGGCAACGCTTTTTCAATATCACTTACACCGATAATTGTGCCTGCTACTCCGCCACATTTACTTGGATGATTGGTATTTTTAAACCATCCTCTACCATCAACAACCGTGAAGATATTGTCATTAGGATCTTTCACAAAGTATGTTTTCTTTCCATTTGGTCGCTTTGAAATGGGACCCAAAACAGTTGCTCCATTTGCCAGATGATGTTGATAAGAAGCTTCAATGTCTCGTGATTTAATAAAGCAAGAATACAAGCCATAATCCCCTAATTGGATGTCAAAGGTTGCTTTTTCTGTAGCTCGTGATTTGTATTGCCAAATTTCAAATCCACCGCCGCCTTCCATACTTAATGCAAGTGTTGCCGTTCTATTTTGAACGACGCCTCCCGTGTATTTTGTCATTAAAGGAGCATCGGCTGCATCTTCAAAAATTTTCACATTCATGCCGAAGTGTTTTCGGTACCATTTCCAAATTTCTTGTACGTTAGGAACTCCAATTCCCATTTGCTGTATTCCACTAATGATTTTTGCCATAAATGAATTATTTTGAACAAATATACAGTTAATTCGGGTTAAAAAATAGAAAAGATGGCTTTTTAAGGGAATAAAAAGAGTAAAAATTTGGATATTGTCGTCTGAAAGTTGAAATTTGCAAAATAAATTCAATCATTGTATGCAAAAGAATAAATATACAGTAACCGCAGCTTTGCCTTATGCAAATGGACCACTACATTTAGGACATGTCGCAGGAGTTTATTTACCAGCTGATGTATTTGTGCGCTTTTTGCGAATGAATAACCACGATGTAGCTTTTATTTGTGGAAGTGACGAGCATGGTGCTGCTATTACGTTACGTGCAAAAAAAGAAGGAATTACTCCACAAGAAATTGTAGATAAATACAACCATTTAATTGGTGATTCTTTCCGAAAATTCGATATTTCATTTGATATTTTTCACCGCACTTCAAGTGAATTGCACCACCAAACAGCTCAAGATTTTTTCAAAGTTTTGGATGCTAATGGTGCTTTCACAAAGGAAAGTAGCGAACAATATTACGACGAAGAATACAAACAGTTTTTAGCTGATAGATACATTACAGGTGAATGTCCAAAATGTCATGCTGCGGGTGCTTATGGTGACCAATGTGAAAAATGTGGTACATCTTTAAGTCCTTTGGATTTAATCAATCCTATTTCTACGTTAAGTGGAAAAGCACCTGTTTTAAAGCAAACATCACACTGGTATTTGCCAATGGAACGTCACGAAGAATGGTTGCGTGAGTGGATTCAAACAGGAAAATTGGATGGTGTGCAACAACACGATCCTAAAAAATGGAAAAACCACGTGGTTGGTCAGTGCATGTCGTGGATTGATGGTGGATTACGTCCTCGTGCAATGACGCGCGACTTGGAATGGGGTGTAAAAGTTCCGCTTCCAGATAGCGAAGGAAAGGTTCTTTACGTTTGGTTGGATGCTCCAATTGGCTACATTTCAGCTACTAAGCAATGGGCAATGGACAACGGTAAAAATTGGGAAGATTATTGGACTGCTCCTGATAGAAAATTGGTGCATTTCATTGGTAAAGACAACATCGTTTTCCATAGCATCATTTTCCCAATCTTATTGAAAAGCCATGGAGGTTTGATTTTACCAGACAACGTTCCTGCGTATGAATTCTTGAATTTGGAAGGAGAGAAATTCTCAACTTCTCGCAATTGGGCAGTGTGGTTACACGAATACATTGAGCGTTACCCAACAAAAATAGACGAATTAAAATATGTTTTAAACTCCATCGCACCAGAAAGTAAAGACAGCGAATTTACTTGGAAAGATTACCAAGCACGTGTAAACAATGAACTTGCTGACATCTTGGGTAACTTTGTCAATCGTGCGTTAGTATTGACTCAAAAATACTATGACGGTAAAGTTCCAGCATTGGGAACTTTAACGGCAGAAGACGAAGCTGTTTTAGCTGAAATGAAAGCTATTCCAGCGCGCATAAGTCAACACATTTATGATTACAAATTGAGAGAAGCACAGCAAGAAGCGATGAACTTGGCTCGTTTGGGGAATAAATACTTAGCAGACACGGAGCCTTGGAAGTTGGTAAAAGAAAATCCTGCTCGTGTGGAAACGATTATGAACATTGCATTGCAAATCACTGCCAATTTGAGCATCATTTTGCAGCCTTTCTTGCCGCAAACAGCTACTAAATTAGCTGCATTCTTAAATTGCTCTTTCCATTCTTGGGAAGATGCAGGTCGCTCTGATTTATTAGCAACAGGTCATCAAACAGCAAAACCTGAAATTTTATTTACAAAAATTGAAGATACCATGGTAGAACAAGAAGTGGAATTGTTGAAAAACAGCAATGTTACAGAAACAGCTTTCCCTGAACAAAAACCAGCAACATCTTTCGATGATTTCACAAAAATGGACATCCGTTTGGGAACAATTTTGGAGGCTGAAAAGGTTGAAAAAGCGGATAAGTTGTTAAAACTTTTAGTTGACACAGGTATTGACAAACGTACCATTGTTTCAGGTATTGCAGCTCATTACAAACCAGAAGAAGTAGTTGGAAAAACAGTTGCAGTCTTGTTAAACTTAGAGCCAAGAAAAATTCGTGGTGTAGAATCACAAGGAATGATTTTAATGGCTGAAGATGCTGATGGACAGTTGAGTTTCATGGTTCCAGAAAAAGGTTTTGGTGCCGGATCTGAAATAAGATAATCATTTCGTCGTTTTAATAAAAAAAACGGTGATGAAAACTTTTCTTTACTTAGTATTCATTGCTGCGTTTGCAACCTTGACATCTTGTAAAAAAGACGAGAAACGCAAGGAAAATGCTGAACGCATGCAAGATTTTATTATTGAACTTTCAACTTATGCTAAAGGTTTTAACTCATCGTTTGCTATCATTCCACAAAATGGAATTCAACTATCCTATTACCAAGCGGAACCAGAAAATCCGCTTCGTCAAGATTACATGGACGCCATTGATGGCTATGGCATGGAGGGATTGTTTTACAATGGAAAATACAACCCGGATACGTATCGCATCAACATGGTGACAGATTTGCATCAGTACAAACCCATGTTTTTAGCTGATTACACCAAAGATAATAGCAAGATTCAACACATGTATGATTTGTGTGCTGAGTATCAATTGCGCGCATTTCCACGCACAAAAGACAATTTTCACTACACAGATATTCCTTCAATTGTGCCCGGTGAAAATGCTAATGATGTACTTAATTTAGCTGACTCAAAAAACTATTTATACCTCATTAATTCAGATAAATACAGCACAAAAGAACAATTCATAGCTGCCATTCAAGCAACTAATTTTGATGTTGTGTTTATTGATTGCTTTTTCAATGAAGAAGCCTTTACAAGTAGCGAAGTAAACAGCCTAAAAACCAAAGCAAATGGTGGAAAACGCCAAGTAATTTGCTACATGAACATTGGTTCAGCTGAAAAATTCCGTTATTATTGGCAATCAGGGTGGAGGTTACATCAGCCCAAGTGGTTAAAAAAGAAATACCCAGGCTATAGTGATGAGGTTTACGTAGAGTATTGGAACGAAGCGTGGAAATCAATCATTTTTGGTAACGATTCTTCCTATTTGAAAAAAATTATCGATGCGCAATTTGATGGTGTTTATTTAGACAATGTGGAAGCATATTATTATCTTTAGTCCATGACTAATAAACTATCTGATTTTTTTTACCGCAAATCCAACAAATTAACGTTACTCATTGTTTGCATCATCTATGCAGGATTTATGCTGTGGTCAGGTGTTTTTTCATCATCTGTCACCATCAAACCCTTTGATTTAACCTTTGGTTATGACAGTAATTTTGTGCATACGTTTTTAGGTAATCTATCCAAAGAACAACGTCAAGAATACATCCGTTTTCTCCTCGTGTTTGACACTTTATACCCTTTAGTATATGGCACGTTTCTCACCCTATTGATGTCCTATTTTGGTCGAACAAGCTTACTTAAAAAATGGAATTTAATTCCCTATATTAGCGTTTTCTTTGATTATTTAGAAAACTGCTGCAACATTATGCTCACAAGTAGCTATCCCAACTTTAGTGAAACCACGGTTATTTTTGGCAGCACTTTTACCATTTTAAAATGGGTTTACGTCATTATCTCCTTTGTAATAATTACGTTGCTACTAATACGTCATATTAAAAAGACGATGATTGATTAAGGGATTATTTTGATAATCGATAATACACTTTCTTCAATAAATAATCCATTACCAATCCATTAAACTCTTTATCATCCATCATTTTGGCAAAAATCTCTTGATTTTGGTCCATTCGGCTGATAAACTTATCCATCGCTGTTTCACTAAAACCAAATTTAAAGTTTTCAATCGTATTGGATTGTGCTTGTGCTGCTAAACGTTCGTCTGCAACCATATCCTCTTCTATTTGGTCGAAAAGCAATTTATCTGCTACGGTAAATTCAGTTCCAAAGCGTTTGTTGATAACCATTATAATTTCTGATAAAGCTGCTTTTTCTTCTTTATTCATACGAATACCTGCTTCTCCTCCATTATCTAAACCATACGCACCTTGAGGTTCTAACAATATGTTTTGGTCTGCTATTTTTTGCAAACGGTAATACTCCAATGAAACTTCATCACCTAATTGGTAACGCTCTGTTTGATTTTTGCGTGGTAATTTCTTCCAAAGGAAACGACCATAGGTATATAATTTCTCTAATTCCACATCTGAAAATGGCATAATTTGCGTGAGAAATGAGTACGTACGCACAAAAGTTTGCAAGGTATGTTTGAAATTTTCTTGCGATAACTCATGAACAATGTCTCCTTGCGTGTTTTCCTCTGGAAGAGTTCTGTATCTATCTACTGCTGGATCAATATATGCGTTTAGTTTTGCTTGGTCTTTTGAGTTGATTAAAGCCGTAGATTTAAAGAAGATAGAACAAAAATTATCTACTTCTGATTGCCAAATAACCTGCGCTTTTTCTATTTCGTGTTTTAAATCGTACAAATGGTTGGGGTCTGAAACGCTCTCAACAGTTGTTAACTCGTAATACGGTTGGAAAGAGTTTAAAATATCTTCTGCTTCATTCGTAAAATCTAATACAAAAGTATCTTCTTTGCCTGCACAAGTTCTATTTAAACGAGAAAGTGTTTGTACGCACTTTACTCCCGACAATTTTTTATCAACATACATCGTATGCAATAAAGGTTGGTCAAATCCTGTTTGATATTTATCCGCTACTAAAAGCAATTGGTATTCATCAGAAGCAAATCGTTTTGGCAATTCCTTTTCTTTAAATCCATTTAATTCAACTTCTGTTACACCTTCTGGATAAGTGTCATAGATTACTTTTCCTGAGAAAGCAACCAAGGTTTTGATGTCTGAATAGCCTTTCTCGGCAATGTATTTATCAAATTCTTCCTTGTAGCGCACTGCGTGTAAACGTGAGGAAGTAACAACCATTGCTTTGGCTTGACCTCCAATCTTTTTTGAAACAACTTGTCTAAAATGTTCCACCATAACTTCGGTTTTCTGTGCTAAATTATGCGGATGCAACGACATAAAACGCCCAATAGCTCTAGATGCTGCCTTTTTATTGACTTCTGGGTCGTCTTCAATTTCCTTTGAAAGCTTGTAAAAAGCCTTGTAGGTAGTGTAATTTTTCAATACATCATGGATAAAGCCTTCTTCAATGGCTTGTCGCATGGAATATAAATGAAATGGTTTTGGAATCCCTTGTTTGTCAGGCGTTCCAAAAACTTCAACTGTTTTACTTTTTGGAGTAGCCGTGAACGCAAAAAAGCTCAAATTTGCTTGTTTACCTCTTGCTTCCATCGACTTTCTGATTTGGTCTTCTGCATCTTCATCTAAACCAGAATCGAATTCTTGTGCTTCTGCTTCTTCCAATGATTTTGCCGAAAGCACTTCTTTCATCATTTTGCTGGCTTCACCACCTTGCGAGCTGTGCGCTTCATCAATGATAACCGCATAATTTCGAGACGGTAATTCCTCCACTTTTTCTAGAATATACGGAAACTTTTGAAGAGTGGTAATGATGATATTTGTTCCAGCACTAACGGCGTCTGCTAATTGTTGTGAATTTTTGTCGATTTTTTGAACAACTCCTTCTTTGTGCTCAAATTGGTAAATTGTATTTTGCAATTGGCTGTCTAACACCTTTCTATCGGTAATTACAATGACAGAATCGAAAACACGTTTATTGTTTTTATCGTGCAAACTCGACAAACGATACGATAACCAAGCAATGGAATTTGATTTACCCGAACCTGCTGAATGTTGAATCAAATAGTTATTTCCGGCTCCGTTATTGCGTGCATGTTGTGTTAATTGGCGAACGACTTCTAATTGGTGAAAACGTGGAAAAATCAAAGTTTCTTTCTTCTTTTTGACCCCATTTACCTCAAATTCTTGCACGTTCAAATGCAAAAAGCGACCAATAATATCCAACATACTGTCTTTTGTCCAAACGTATTCCCATAAATAGGAAGTTCGATAGCCTTTATCGTTAGGAGGATTACCAGCCCCGTTTTGATAGCCCAAATTAAAAGGCAAATAACGGGTGTTTTTCCCTTCTAACTTAGTTGTCATATAGCATTCGTCTGTATCAACTGCGAAGTGTACCAATGCTCGTTTTTTAAATTGGAAAATAGGTTCCGATGGTTCTCTATCGAAGACATATTGTTTTTGTGCATTGTGTACATTTTGCCCCGAAAACTGATTTTTCAATTCAATCGTTGCGATAGGAATACCATTTAATGCCAATACTAAATCCAAAGAGTTTTGTCCTTTACGTTCGTAAAACACTTGACGTGTTACACTTAGGTGATTTTTTTGGTATAGTAATTCAGATTCAGGGTTAAGTGAACTTTCAGGTCTGAAAAAAGCCATTTTAAATTTAACGCCATAATCTGTAAAACCATTGCGCAATACGTCTAATGAACCTCTTAAATCAATTTCTCGAATTAAGCGTTGCACCACCTTTGTTTCTACATCTGATTTGTGTATTTCTTCGATTTTTTTCCAAGCTATTTGCTGAGAATCTTTTAAAAATTGCACAATATAAGCAGGAAACAAACCTAGGTTTGCATCAAATTCTTTCGAATTTCCTTGTACATAACCACCATTCTCTATCAAATTAGTAGCGATGGCTTCTTCAAATGTATATTCTGTATGTATTGCTTTTGTCATAGTTATTTTTTAATCAGTTCTTCACGGATATATACTACCACTTGACCTCGTTCTGTCGTAAAATATTTTTGATATCTGCTCGTAGGTTTATTAGGTATTGTTCTTCTTATAAAACCTTTGTTTAACAATGGTTCTATATGATTTTTAAAGTTATCAGTATGTGTTTTTAAGCCTAGAGCTTCTTTCTGTAATTCTTTGTTTGATTTTGGCGACTGAGCAAATTTTAATATTGCTAATTGGTCATCAGTAATTGCCAGAGCAGACTCTTTATATTTAGCAATTAACTTCTCGCTTGGTTCACTTTTCTCAAAAACCTTTTTGAGGTGCTCTAGTAATGCATTTGAACGAATAATAAAAGTTGTTTTGTCTTGGTCGGTGTCTTGGTCGGTGAATGTATTTTCTTCTTCTACAATAACATTACTTAAATCATTTATTTTATTGATAATAAGATCATTAACAACATCTTCGTCTTGGTCGGCGTCTTGGTCGGAGAATGCGGAATGTATCAGAATTTCGACAATAAAATGTGTTCGTTCAGGCTCATTCGTATCGAAAATTGGAGAAGGAGAACCATTATTGACAAGTGAGTTGACAATGGTTGGAATTCCAGTACCTCTACCTTCTGTTAATTTTAGTTCTTTTAAAAATTCTCCTATTCTTCGGTTTCTATATCTTCTAGCTCGGACTCTTCCTGCATTAAAATCAGCTTGTCTTAAAGATGGATCAACACCATTGTAACTAATAATTTCGATTGATGTGGGAAGAATTCTTATTTCAATTGGGTCTTGTAATTCATAATTTCGATGAAAAACAGCATTTGCTAACGCTTCTTCTATGGCACTATAAGGATAATTTTCAAAGCGGTCTGCCTTCTCACGCTCTGCATGTTTTATGACTTTAGTCTTAATGATGTTCGTTTTTATATATGCTAACACATCCATTAATTGTTGTTGAATAGTACCAACAAACTGCTTTTCAGTAAAGGGATTTGCCAAGCCATTCGGGAACTCAACCAATTCAATGACTGCTCCCTTAAAATATTCTTGCGTTTTTCTAGAAAACATTAATAAACCAACATTTTTCGGAAACAAGTGCTCATTTGCCCCTTGAGATAAATTCATCTTTTCGGCAAGTTCCTCAACAGTCATATCTACACTTTCTCCATAAAGTTTACTATTTGTTTCCTGAAGATGCTCACGCATCAAGGTTCTGCTTAAATCTGTTACTGAAGCATGCGTGTTTACTCTATCATCAAATGGGATTTTTGCAGTTAGCTGAATGAGTTCCATCGTTTGTTCTTCATTTGGCACGATGCTATTTGAACGAAAACGAATGCGATAATTATACGTCTTATGTCTTGATGTAACATCATCAGGAACCTTGTAAGGCCTATTTGCTCCTGCTGGACACCAAATAACCAACACATGTTTTCCATCTATATATTCAAGCGATAAACGAGGGAAATAAGATGGTTGAATCAAATTACAGAGTTGAATTAATTCTTTTTCAACATGCTCCAAATTACTAGGATTAAATCCTTCAACAGGGCGAATTGGTCTGCCATCAACTTCTTCAACGCCAACTATGATGTAACCACTTCCTTCGTTTTCAAAGTCATTGGCAAACGCACACACAGTACGCATAATAGCAGTAGGATTCCAGCTTTTTTTGAACTCCATACGTGTTCCTTCAACAACAGAACCCGAAAGCAAATCTTGTATGTTAATCAATATGCTCATTCTCTTTTACAGCATTTTTCCTAATTGTTCATAAACAGCACTATTCGTCAGCAAGTTAGCTAAAATAGACAAATTATTTAATTTATCCTCAATGGCTTGTATTGCTTTTGATGTTTCCATACTTAATTCAATTTTTCATTTCTAATCTTGTATCGAGCTTGTTGAAACATCCACTTTTCCTGTTACCACCTCGCTTATCAAAGCTGTTTTGTATTCTTTGAGAAGGTCGATTTCTTGATTATAAATTAAAACCAAGTTATCAATTCTGTCATTTTCTTCATTAATATGCTGAATAATTATGTTTTGTGCATTAATTACAGGAAAAGCAATCATAAAATTTTGAAACATAGGTCTTCTTAGTGAATCAACAGTTGATTTGGCTGATAATTTCATTACTTCTTTAATAAAATTATCTTTCAAGTAATAAAAAAGAAATTTACCTTCAATATCTTTAAAGTCACTCATTCTATAGACTCTTTGATGATAATCAAATTTACCATTAACATAATGCCAAACTTTACAAACACCAACTCCATCTCCAGCAGTTAATATAGCCTCACCATCAAATGAATAAGTTGATATTCTTTCAACTATTTGAGATCTAACGTAAAATGGGTATTCACCATCGTCTTCTCTGTTTTCAGTATCTTTAGAGCCTGTTCCAATATCACAGAGATATCTCATTCTCTTCACCTCCCACTCTTCCGGAATTTCTCCCAGCCATTCGATTCCAGAATTTTTTGTTTTTTCGGGTTTAGTCCATTCTTTTCCGTTCCACACTTTTTTGCCCGTAACCAATTCATTGATAATGGCGGTGCGCTCTTCTTCTAACAAGGATATTAACTGCTCTTTTTGAGC
>CAZOKJ010000050.1:0-13636 GCA_964580465.1 uncultured Fluviicola sp.
AGAGCGTCAGCCTTCCAAGCTGAGGGTCGCGAGTTCGAATCTCGTCTCCCGCTCATTTAAATTAAAAATCTTTTTGCCGGTGTAGCTCAGGGGTAGAGCGCTTCCTTGGTAAGGAAGAGGTCACGAGTTCAAATCTCGTCATTGGCTCGAGATAGAAAAAAGTAGAATTAATCTTCACTCAATGCTGGGTGAATTTTGGTATATATATAAATTTGTTTTTTTTTATTAACTAAGTAACAAGAATAAAGATGGCTAAGGAAAATTTTGACCGTTCCAAACCACACGTGAACATTGGAACAATTGGTCACGTTGACCACGGAAAAACTACTTTGACAGCTGCTATTTCATCTGTATTGGCTAGTCAAGGATTTGCTGAAAAGCGTGATTACTCTACAATTGATAATGCTCCTGAAGAAAAAGAGCGTGGTATTACAATTAATACTTCACACGTAGAGTATCAAACTAAAAATCGTCACTATGCACACGTTGACTGTCCAGGTCACGCTGACTATGTAAAGAACATGGTTACTGGTGCTGCACAAATGGATGGTGCTATCTTGGTAGTAGCTTCTACAGATGGTCCGATGCCACAAACTCGTGAGCACATCCTTTTAGGTCGCCAAGTAGGTGTTCCAAGAATGGTTGTTTTCATGAACAAAGTTGACATGGTAGATGATCCAGAGTTATTAGAATTAGTTGAAATGGAAATCAGAGATTTGCTTTCTTTCTATAGCTATGATGGTGACAACACTCCAGTTATTAAAGGTTCTGCTTTAGGAGCTTTAAATGGTGAAGAGAAATGGGTTGCTACAGTAAACGAATTGATGGATGCAGTTGATACATGGATTGAATTGCCTCCACGTGACATTGAAAAACCATTCTTAATGCCAGTTGAAGACGTGTTTACAATTACAGGTCGTGGTACAGTTGCTACAGGTCGTATTGAAACAGGTGTAATCAACTCAGGTGAGCCAGTTGAAATCTTAGGTATGGGTGAAGAGAAATTAACTTCTACTGTAACTGGGGTTGAGATGTTCCGTAAAATCTTGGATAGAGGTGAAGCTGGTGATAACGTAGGTTTGTTATTACGTGGTATTGAAAAATCTCAAATCCGTCGTGGTATGGTTATCTGTAAACCAGGTTCAACTAAACCACACAAATCATTCAAAGCTGAGATTTACGTATTGAAAAAAGAAGAAGGTGGTCGTCACACTCCATTCCACAACAAATACCGTCCTCAATTCTACTTCCGTACAACAGACGTTACAGGAGAGATTGTCTTGACAGACGGACGTGAAATGGTTATGCCTGGTGATAACGTTTCTATCCAAGTTAACTTGATCGTTCCAGTTGCGATGGACAAAGGTTTACGTTTCGCTATCCGTGAAGGTGGTAGAACAGTAGGTGCTGGTCAGGTAACTGAAATCATTGAGTAATCAATAGATTAAAAATATAAAAAGAGAGGATTTCGGTCCTCTCTTTATACACGGGCTTAGCTCAGCTGGTAGAGTAGTGGTCTCCAAAACCATTGGTCGTGGGTTCGAATCCTACAGCCCGTGCAACTAAATAAAACTGATAACGTGTCTAAAGTAAAAAATTATATCAGCGAAACGGTAACTGAGATGGTTCATAATGTAACATGGCCTACTTGGAAAGAGTTACAAAATAGCACTATCATTGTTGTTGTCGTTTCTATCTTAATTTCATTAATCATTTTCCTTATGGATTACGTAACTGGTATCGTTCCAGTAGATGCGAATGGTTTCTGGAAAGGTGTTCTTGGTTTCATTTATGGTGGTTTTTAATTTGTTTCAAAATGGGAGAGATTAAAAAGCGCTGGTATGTTGTAAGAGCCGTTAACGGTAAAGAGAAGAAAGTTAAGGAATATCTTGATTTAGAAATTTCTCGTATGAATTTAGGAGATTATGTAGATCAAGTTTTAATTCCTACTGAGAAAGTTTTCCAAATGCGTAACGGTAAAAAAATAAGCAAAGAAAGAGCTTATTTACCTGGTTATGTATTAATTGAAGCTGCATTAGTTGGTGAGGTTGCTCACGTCATTAAAAGCATTCCAAATGTAATTGGTTTTTTAGGTGCTGAAAAAGGTGGTGAACCTGTTCCAATGCGCTTAGCAGAAGTAAATCGTATTTTAGGAAAAGTTGATGAATTGGCTGAAACAGAAGAAGAAATGAAAATTCCTTTTGTTATTGGCGAATCAGTTAAAGTGGTGGATGGTCCATTTAACAACTTCTCTGGTACGATTGAAGAAATCAATGAAGAGAAAAAGAAATTGAAAGTTATGGTTAAGATCTTTGGTAGAAAAAATCTATTGGAGCTTAGCTATATGCAAGTAGAAAAAGAAGTTTAAAATTTTAACCCGTAGGAGTGAGTAACGACTAAAGCTTCCCGTTAATACTCATGTTTGACTACACAATTTAAATACAAATGGCAAAAGAAGTATCAGGCTTGATTAAATTGCAAATCAAAGGTGGTGCTGCTAATCCTGCACCTCCAGTAGGACCTGCATTGGGTTCTAAGGGGGTTAACATCATGGAGTTCTGTAAGCAATTCAATGCTAGAACACAAGATAAACCAGGAAAAGTTGTTCCAGTTGTTATTACTGTTTACAGTGATAAATCATTTGATTTTGTATTAAAAACAGCGCCGGCAGTTGCTCAAATCATCGAACACGGAAAATTCAAAAAAGGATCAGGTGAACCTAACCGTTCAAAAATTGGTTCTATTTCTTGGGATCAAGTACGTGCTATCGCTGAAGACAAATTACCGGACTTGAATTGTTTTACAGTTGATTCAGCTATGTCTATGGTTGCAGGTACTGCACGTAGCATGGGTGTTACTGTAAAAGGTGGTGAAGGACCAAAATCTAAAAACTAGTAAGTTATGGCAAGAGTATCTAAAAAAAGAAAAGAGATTTTAGCGAAATATGATTTCTCTAAATCTTACAGCTTGGCAGACGCTAGTAATTTAGTAAAGGAAATTTCCACTACAAAATTTGACGCGTCTATTGACGTATCTGTTCGTTTGGGTGTTGACCCACGTAAAGCAAATCAAATGGTTCGTGGAACTGTTGCTTTGCCTCACGGAACAGGTAAAGATGTACGTGTTTTGGTGTTATGTACACCAGACAAAGAAGCTGAAGCAAAAGCAGCTGGTGCTGATTTCGTTGGTTTGGACGATTATATCGAAAAAATCAAAGGAGGATGGACTGATGTTGACGTAATTATTACTGTACCGTCAGCAATGGGTAAAGTTGGTGCTTTGGGTCGTATTTTAGGACCTAGAGGTTTAATGCCAAACCCAAAAACTGGTACGGTTACTATGGACGTAGCTAAGGCTGTTGAAGAAGTTAAAGCAGGTAAAATTGACTTTAAAGTTGACAAGTATGGTAATATCCATGCTGGAATTGGTCGTTCTAGTTTTAGTGGCGATAAAATCCAAGACAACGTAAATGAGTTGATTCAAACGCTTATTAAATTAAAACCGTCTGCTGCAAAAGGCACTTACATCAAGAGTATTTACTTGAGCGCTACAATGAGCCCAAGTGTACAAGTTGATGCGAAGTCTGTTGTTGCTTAATACTTATTTATAATGAATAGAGAAGAAAAAGCAAGATACATTGACGAATTAGCAGCTCAATTAACAGAGGCTAACGTTATTTACTTGGCAGATACGGCAGAATTGACAGTTGAAACGATTAATCAATTAAGAAGAAAGTGTTTCCAATCTAACATTTCTTTACGTGTAGTTAAGAATGCTTTATTAGCTAAGGCTATGGAGCGTGTAGAAGGGAAAAACTTTGGTGATTTACCAACAGTTTTATCTGGTGCTACATCAGTTATGATTTCTGAAGTTGGTAATGCTCCAGCTAAATTGATTAAGGATTTCCGAGCTAAAAATCAAAAGCCTATTCTTAAAGGTGCTTACATTGAGGAAGCTGTATTTATTGGCGACAATCAATTAGACGCTTTAGTTGCAATCAAAAGCAAAGAAGAGGTTATTGGTGATATTATCGGATTACTTCAAAGTCCTGCTAAAAATGTTATCTCTGCTCTTAAAGGGCAAGGAGGTAAGATTGCCGGGATTCTTAAAACGCTCGAAGAAAGAGCATAAGTTTATTAAAATTATTTTTGAACCTTTTTAAAATTGAATAAAATGGCAGATTTAAAACAAATCGCAGAAACATTAGTTAACTTAACAGTTAAAGAAGTTAATGAATTAGCTACTATCTTAAAAGATGAGTACGGAATTGAACCAGCAGCAGCTGCTCCAGTTATGGTTGCAGGAGGTGCTGCAGGTGCAGGTGAAGCTGCTGCAGAAAAAACTGAATTCGATGTTATCTTGAAATCAGGAGGTGCAAACAAATTAGCTGTAGTTAAATTGGTTAAAGATTTAACTGGTCAAGGATTGAAAGAATCTAAAGAATTAGTTGACGGTGCTCCTGCAACATTGAAAGAAGGAGTTTCTAAAGACGAAGCTGAAGGTCTTAAAAAATCTTTGGAAGAAGCTGGAGCTGAAGTTGAAATTAAATAATTTTTCACTTTATAACACAGGAAGGCGTCCCGATTTTCGGGGTGCCTATTCCTGTTTTTAATGCGCAACTGCGCATAATGCCCATTTTCATAAACAAAAACGTTTGACATTGGCAACATCAATTAACACAACACAAAGAGTGAATTTTGCTTCAGGCAAAGTTCAATTTGATTATCCTGACTTTTTGGATATTCAGTTAAAATCCTTCCAAGAGTTTTTTCAGTTAGAAACAACACCTGAAAACCGTGAGAGTGAAGGATTGTATAAAGTATTTGCTGAAAACTTCCCTATAACTGATACGCGTAATCAGTTTGTATTGGAGTTTTTAGACTATTTCATCGATCCACCTAGATATTCTATCGAAGAGTGTATCGAACGTGGTTTAACGTATAGCGTGCCACTTAAAGCGAAATTAAAATTGTATTGTACCGACCCTGAACACGAGGATTTTGAAACTATCGTACAGGATGTTTATTTAGGTACAATTCCTTATATGACTCCTAAGGGGTCTTTTGTTGTTAACGGTGCTGAACGAATTATCGTTTCTCAATTACATAGATCTCCAGGGGTATTCTTTGGTCAAAGTAGACACGCTAATGGTACTAAATTGTACTCTGCTCGTGTTATTCCTTTCAAAGGGTCTTGGATTGAATTCGCAACTGACATTAACAATGTTATGTATGCGTACATTGATCGTAAAAAGAAATTACCTGTAACAACTCTTTTCCGCGCAATCGGTTTTGAAAGAGATAAAGACATCCTTGAACTTTTTGGACTTGCTGATGAAGTTAAGGTTTCTAAAGCGAGCTTAAAAAAAATAGTTGGTCGTCAATTAGCTGCTCGTGTATTAAAATCATGGGATGAGGATTTCGTGGATGAAAATACAGGTGAAGTTGTTACTATCGAACGTAATGAGGTACTTTTAGATCGTGAAACGTTTATCGAAGAAGAGCACATTGATTTAATCCTTGATTCTGGTGTTAAATCAGTTATTTTGCATAAAGAAGACGCTAATAGCGCCGATTATACTATTATATACAATACGCTTCAAAAAGATACTTCCAACTCTGAAAAGGAAGCAGTTGAACATATTTACCGTCAGTTACGTAATGCAGAACCACCTGATTATGAAACTGCAAAATCAGTTTTTGAAAAATTATTCTTTTCTGACACGCGCTATGACTTAGGTGAAGTTGGACGTTTTAGATTGAATAAAAAATTAGGAATTGATGCTTCTGAAGAATCTCGTATTCTTACTAAAAATGATATTATTCTAATCATCAAATACCTAATCGAGTTAATTAACTCTAAGGCTGATGTTGATGATATTGACCACTTGTCAAACCGTCGTGTTAGAACTGTTGGTGAACAATTGTATGCTCAATTCGGTGTTGGTTTAGCTCGTATGGCTAGAACTATTCGTGAGCGTATGAACGTTCGTGATAATGAGGTCTTTACTCCGATTGACTTGATTAATGCGAAAACACTTTCGTCTGTAATCAACACTTTCTTCGGTACTAACCAGTTGTCTCAATTTATGGACCAAACTAACCCGCTTTCTGAGGTAACTCACAAGCGCCGTCTTTCTGCATTAGGACCTGGTGGTCTTTCTCGCGATAGAGCTGGTTTCGAGGTTCGTGACGTTCACTATACACACTATGGTCGTTTGTGTACAATTGAAACTCCAGAGGGACCAAATATCGGTTTGATTTCTTCTCTTTGTGTATTCGCGAAAGTGAATAAATTAGGATTTATTGAAACTCCTTACCGTGCTGTTAATAATGGTTTAGTTGATTTAAAAGGTGAACCGGTTTATTTGACTGCTGAAGAGGAAGATGATAAAACAATTGCTCAAGCAAATGCTAAGATTGATGAAAATGGTAAATTCTTAACAGACGTTGTAAAAGCTCGTTTGGAAGGTGATTTCCCTGTTGTTGAACCTGAGCAGTTGAACTTGATGGACGTAGGTGCTAACCAAATTGCATCTATTGCGGCATCTTCTATTCCTTTCTTGGAGCACGATGACGCCAACCGTGCATTGATGGGATCTAACATGCAACGTCAAGCTGTTCCGTTATTAAAGCCTACTGCTCCTATTGTAGGTACAGGTATCGAACGTTTGGTAGCTCGTGATTCTCGTGTGTTAATTAACGCTGAAGGTGCTGGTGTTGTAACTTATGTTGATGCAAACGAAATCGTTATTACTTACGATTGGACTGCTGATGATAAATTAGTAAGTTTCGATAATGAAGTAAAACGTTATCCTTTAACTAAGTTCCAAAAAACAAACCAAAGTACTTGTTTCAACTTAAAACCTATTGTTAAAGTTGGTGATAGAGTTGAAAAAGGTGAAGTTCTTTGTGAAGGATATGCTACTGAAAATGGTGAGTTAGCTTTGGGTCAAAACTTGAAAGTTGCTTTCATGCCATGGAAAGGGTATAACTTTGAGGATGCTATTGTGATCTCTGAAAAAGTTGTTCGCGATGACATTTTTACTTCTCTTCACATTGATGAATATACATTAGAAGTTCGTGATACTAAACGTGGTATGGAGGAATTAACATCTGACATTCCAAACGTTTCTGAAGAGGCTACAAAAGACTTGGATGAAAACGGTATGATTCGTATCGGAGCAGATATTCGCGAAGGTGATATCTTGATTGGTAAAATCACACCAAAAGGTGAAACAGATCCTTCTCCAGAAGAAAAATTATTACGTGCTATCTTTGGTGACAAAGCTGGAGACGTGAAAGATGCTTCATTAAAAGCTGGACCTTCTTTAAGAGGTGTTGTTATCGATAAGAAATTGTTCTCGAGAGCAGTTAAAGATCGTAAAGCTAAAGCTCAAGATAAACCAATCTTAGAAAGCTTAGATGCTGAATACGAAAAAGATTATGCTGCTTTGAAGAAACAATTAGTTGACAAGTTATTGTTGATCATTGGTGAAGAAAAATCTGCAGGTGTATTCAATAACTTCCGTGAAGAAATGATTAAAAAAGGTTCTAAGTTCACAGAAAAGAACCTAATGGCAATTGATTATACTATTGTAAACCCTACAAATTGGACAGCTGATGTTCACATGAACACATTAATTGGTCGTGTTTTGCATAACTTTACAATTAAGTCTAACGACGTATTAGGGGCTTACAAACGCAAAAAATTCCATATTTCAGTTGGTGATGAGTTGCCAGCAGGAATCATCAAAATGGCTAAAGTTTATGTTGCTAAGAAACGTAAATTGAAAGTCGGAGATAAGATGGCAGGTCGCCACGGTAACAAAGGTATCGTTGCAAATATCGTTCGTCAAGAAGATATGCCTTTCTTAGAAGATGGAACACCAGTTGATATTGTATTGAACCCATTAGGGGTACCTTCTCGTATGAACCTTGGACAGATTTATGAAACTGTTTTAGGTTGGGCAGGTCAAAAACTTGGTGTGAAATTTGCTACTCCAATTTTCGATGGTGCTGAGCCAAAAGAAATTGATGAATGGTGTGAAAAAGCAGGTATTCCAAAATCAGGTAAGACTTACTTGTATGATGGAGGTACTGGAGAGCGTTTCCACCAACCAGCAACTGTAGGTGTAATCTATATGTTGAAACTTTCTCACATGGTAGATGACAAAATGCACGCTCGTTCTATCGGTCCATACTCGTTGATTACACAACAACCATTAGGTGGTAAAGCACAATTTGGTGGTCAGCGTTTTGGTGAGATGGAGGTTTGGGCATTAGAAGCATTTGGTGCTGCTAACATCCTACAAGAGATCTTGACTGTGAAATCTGATGACGTGATGGGTCGTGCAAAAGCGTACGAAGCTATAGTTAAAGGAGACAATATCCCAGAACCAGGAATTCCTGAATCATTCAATGTATTGTTACATGAATTGAGAGGATTATGTCTAAACGTATCATTGGATTAATTTTGAACTTAAGAAACAAGCAATAACATGGCTTTTAGAAAAGAAACACCAAAAAAACAAAGTAGCTTTAACAAAATAACGATCTCTTTGGCTTCGCCTGAGGTTATTTTGGAGCAATCTAGCGGAGAAGTGTTAAAGCCGGAAACGATTAACTATCGTACGTATAAACCGGAACGCGATGGTCTTTTCTGTGAACGAATTTTCGGTCCAGTGAAAGATTATGAATGTCATTGTGGTAAGTATAAACGCATTCGTTATAAAGGAATCGTTTGTGACCGCTGTGGTGTTGAAGTAACAGAGAAAAAAGTTCGTCGTGAGCGCATGGGACACATTTCATTGGTTGTCCCAGTTGCTCATATCTGGTATTTCCGTTCACTTCCAAATAAAATTGGTTACTTATTAGGTTTACCTACTAAGAAATTAGATCAAATCATTTATTATGAGCGTTATGTTGTTATCCAAGCTGGTATTGCAACTGCTGCTGATGGTAGTGAATTGAAAAAGATGGAATTCTTAACAGAAGAGGAGTACTTGGATATTTTGGATAACCTTCCAAAAGAAAATCAATACCTAGAGGATACAGATCCAAACAAATTCATCGCAAAAATGGGTGCTGAGGCATTGCATGACTTGTTGAAAAGAATGGATTTGGCTCAAACTTCTTATGATTTACGTCACCAAGCAAATACGGAAACTTCTGTTCAAAGAAAACATGAAGCATTGAAGCGTTTGCAAGTGGTTGAATCAATGCGTGAATCTCAAGAGCGTATTGACAACCGCCCTGAATGGATGATTGTTAAGGTTGTTCCTGTTATTCCACCTGAATTGCGTCCGTTGGTTCCATTAGATGGTGGACGTTTCGCAACTTCTGACTTGAATGACTTGTACCGTCGTGTTATCATCAGAAATAACCGTTTGAAGCGTTTGATCGAAATCAAAGCTCCAGAAGTTATCTTACGTAATGAGAAACGTATGTTACAAGAAGCGGTAGATTCATTGTTTGACAACTCAAGAAAATCTTCTGCTGTTAAAACGGAATCAAACAGACCATTGAAATCGCTTTCTGATTCATTGAAAGGTAAACAAGGTCGTTTCCGTCAAAACTTATTAGGAAAACGTGTTGACTATTCTGCTCGTTCTGTAATTGTTGTAGGCCCTACATTGAAGTTACACGAGTGTGGTCTTCCAAAAGATATGGCTGCTGAATTGTACAAACCGTTCATTATTCGTAAGATGATTGAACGTGGTATTGTTAAGACAGTAAAATCAGCTAAAAGAATTGTTGATAAAAAAGAACCTGTTGTTTGGGATATCTTGGAAAATGTATTGAAAGGACACCCAGTGTTACTAAACCGTGCTCCTACTTTGCACCGTTTGGGTATTCAAGCTTTCCAACCTAAATTGATTGAAGGAAAAGCAATCCGTTTACACCCATTGGTAACAACAGCGTTCAACGCCGACTTCGACGGTGACCAAATGGCGGTTCACTTACCATTAGGTAACGCTGCTATTTTGGAAGCTCAATTGTTGATGTTAGCTTCTCACAACATTTTGAACCCTGCTAACGGTGCGCCAATTGCCGTACCTTCTCAGGACATGGTGTTAGGTCTTTATTACATTACTAAAGGTAAGAGAACAACAGAAACTGAAATCGTTAAAGGTGAAGGTGGTATTTTCTACTCAGCAGAAGAAGTAATTATCGCTCATAATGAAGGCAAACTTGACTTGCATGCTCATATCAAAGTTAAAGACTACGATTTGAATGCAAATGGTGAACCTGAAATGATGATGATTGAAACAACATGTGGACGTGTGTTATTCAACCAAATTGTTCCTCGTGAAGCTGGTTTCATCAATGCTGTAATGACTAAAAAAGCGTTGCGTGACATCATTGGACACGTACTTAAAACTTCTGGAACTGCTAGAACAGCTCGTTTCTTGGATGAAATCAAGGAATTGGGTTATGATATGGCATTTAGAGGTGGTTTGTCGTTCAACTTAGATGATATCATCATTCCTAAAGAAAAAGAAATTTTGGTTAACAAAGCTGAAGAGCAAGTTCAAGAAGTGATGATGAACTATAACATGGGTCTTATCACTAACAATGAACGTTATAACCAAATTATTGATATTTGGACGCATACAAACTCGCGTTTAACACAAACGTTGATGGATCAATTACAAAACGACCGTCAAGGATTCAACTCAATTTATATGATGTATGACTCTGGGGCTCGTGGTTCTAAAGAACAGATTCGTCAGTTGTCTGGTATGCGTGGTTTGATGGCGAAACCTCAGAAATCTGGTGCTACAAGTCAAGAAATTATTGAAAATCCAATTCTTTCTAACTTTAAAGAAGGACTTTCAATTTTGGAATACTTTATTTCTACGCACGGTGCTCGTAAAGGTCTTGCCGATACAGCGTTAAAAACTGCCGATGCGGGTTACTTAACTCGTCGTTTGGTAGACGTAGCTCAAGACGTTATTATCAACGCAGAAGATTGTGGAACTTTGAGAGGTTTAACTGCTACAGCGTTGCGTAAAAATGACGAAATCGTTGAACCATTGTATGACCGTATTTTAGGACGTACTTCTGTTCATGATGTTTATGTTCCTGAAACGGATGAACTAATCGTTGCTGCTGGTGAGGTTATTTCTGAAGAAGTAGCTGCTGCAATTGACAATGCTGGAATTGAAGAAGTTGAAATTCGTTCAGTGTTGACTTGTGAAATGAGAAGAGGTGTTTGTGCTAAATGTTATGGACGCAACTTATCTACTCACCGTTTAGCTCAAATTGGAGATTCAGTGGGGGTAGTCGCTGCTCAGTCTATTGGTGAGCCTGGTACACAGTTGACGCTTCGTACGTTCCACGTAGGGGGTACTGCATCTAACATTGCTGATGAGTCTGACTTGAAAGCTAAAATGTCAGGTCGATTAGAAATTGATGAATTACGTACTATTTCAACTGTTAATGCTCAAGGCGAAAAAGTTGAAATTGTTGTAGGTCGTTCAGCTGAAATGAAAATTGTTGACGAGAAAACTGGTGTAGCTGCTTCTCATGCAAATATTCCTTACGGTGCTGAAATGCGTATTGAAAATAATTCATTAGTTAAGAAAGGAGATGTTATCTGTAAATGGGATCCATATAACGCGGTAATTATCTCTGAAGTTAGTGGTAAAGTTGTTTTTGATAGCATTTTAGAAGGCATTACTTACCGTGAAGAGATTGACGAACAAACTGGTTTTGCCGAAAAGGTGATTATTGAATCGAGAGATAAAAAGAAAAACCCAGTAATTCACATCGTTGATGCTAAAACGAAAGAAGTATTACGTGAATATTCTTTACCTGTTGATGCTCACATTTCTATTAGAGAAGGTGATGTTATTGATGCTGGTAAAGTATTGTGTAAGATTCCTCGTAAGACTGGAAAGTCTGGAGATATTACCGGAGGTTTACCACGTGTAACGGAATTATTCGAAGCTCGTAATCCTTCAAACCCTGCAGTTGTTGCTGAAATTGATGGTATTGCAGAATATGGTAAAGTGAAAAGAGGTAACCGTGAAATTACTATCACTTCTAAGTCTGGTAAAGTTCACAAGTACTTAGTACCACTTTCTAAACATATCTTAGTTCAAGAAAATGACTTTGTTCGTGCTGGTCAACCATTATCTGATGGTGCTATCACACCGATTGATATCTTGAATATTCAAGGACCAACAAAAGTACAAGAATACTTAGTGAATGAAATCCAAGAGGTTTACCGTTTACAAGGGGTGAAAATTAATGATAAACACTTTGAAGTAATTGTTCGCCAAATGATGTTGAAAGCTGAAATTATCGACGCTGGAGATACTCGTTTATTGGAGGGGCAATCTATTCACAAAGCAGATATCATGGATGAAAACGATAGTATTTATGGTATGATGTATGTAATTGATGCAGGTGATTCTACAAACTTAAAAGCTGGTCAACTTGTTTCTGCTCGTAGATTAAGAGATGAGAATTCTCAATTGAAACGTGCTGATAAGAAATTAGTTGAATACAGAGATGCGGTTCCTGCAACATCAACTCCATTGTTACAAGGTATCACGCGTGCTTCGTTACAGACACAATCGTTTATTTCTGCGGCATCGTTCCAAGAAACAACGAAAGTGTTAAATGAGGCAGCGGTTGCTGGTAAGGAAGATCACTTGTTAGGGTTAAAAGAAAACGTTATCGTTGGACATTTAATTCCTGCTGGTACAGGTGTTCGTACATTCCAAAAAATGGTTGTTGGAGATAAAGAACAATTGCAAAATTTATCTAAAAAATAATCTTCACTTTATAATAGTGATTTTGAAGCGACTTTCCGTAATGGTTAGTCGCTTTTTTTTTAAAAAACAATATTTATATGGTTTAATGGATTTTTTTTCTTATTTTTACTATTTATTAACCCTTGAAAAGATTTTTTTACAACTTTTTATTTCTTTTCTCAATAATTTACATAAGATCATGAAATTATTTTTAAGCTCATTATTGTTTTCTTTTTTAGCATTTTCTTCATCAGCTCAGAACTACGTAGATTGGGATCCGGCATTGTATGAAATAGGGAAAATTTATCCTGGTTATATCGTCAAATTAGATGGAGATACTATTCAAGGTTTTTTAAAAGCACATGCACGATGCGCTGTTAATGGAATAGGTTCTAGTAATCAAACATTGGCTTCTTTTTACGCTAATGCTACCGATAAAAAACCTTTGACTGAATATAAGCCTGGAGATATCAAAGCATATAAAATAGCTGATAAACTTTATGAATCCATTAATTATAGTGGTGGATTGTTTAAAAAGGCAAATTTCAATGTCGTACAAATGGATGGTGCTATTCGTGTCTATGAATGGTATGCAACAGTAGAGAATTATTCATCTATTCGTCAACAATCCAATGAATCTTGGAAAGATTTTGACAGCAGACGTTTTGAAACGAAGTTAATCATTGCAACATCGCCTTCTAATCCCATTGAACATTCTTCTTTAGGTCTTTCTTTTTCAAAAAAAATGCCTGAGTTGATTAGTGATAATGCTGAAATGGCTCAAAAAGTAAAAAATAAAGACAAAGGTTATGGCTTTTTGAATATGTTTAAAGTGATTGATGAATACAATGAATGGAAACGTTCACAAGC
>CAZOKJ010000051.1:0-11891 GCA_964580465.1 uncultured Fluviicola sp.
CCGCCTCGAGTACAACAAAAGCCAGTTACAATATGTGACTGGCTTTTTTGTTTCTATATAATCCCTTCATACATCAATTGTGGAACACAAAAAAAGCTGTCCACTGGACAGCTTCTATTCAAATGAATGTAAATAATTATTTGTTTTTTAACAAATCTCTAATTTCCATCAATAACTCTTGATCTTTTGTAGGAGCTTCTTCCACCACTTCTTCTAATGCTTCTTCAGCACCTTTTTTCTTCAATTTAAGGTTTTGTAATTTATTCATAACTTTAATAATCATGAATAAAACAAAAGCAACAACTAAGAAGTTGATTACAGAAGCTAAAAATTTACCATACAATGTACCATTCCAAGCTAATTGTTCTAATTTTTCAGCCCCAGCAGCCTTCATAGCAGGGTTTAATAATAATGGCGTGATTACATCAGCTACTAATGATGAAACAATCGCATTAAAAGCTGCTCCAATAACCACGGCTACAGCTAAATCAATAACATTACCTCTTAGGATAAATTCTCTAAACTCTTTTAACATTTTTATGGATTTAAGATTATTCTACAAAGATAAGTAAAATCTATTAATCTTAATAGCTTTTATGATTGAATTTGAAAGGGTTGGCGATTGACTATTGATCTTCCAAGTGTAAGTTCATCAGCATACTGTAATTCTGAACCAACAGCAACACCTCTTGCCAATGTGGTGATTTTCACGCTAAATGGTTTTAATTTTTTGTACAAATAAAAATTAGTTGTATCGCCTTCCATTGTTGCGCTTAAAGCAAAAACAATTTCGTCAACTTCTTGATTTTCTACTTTAGTAAGAAGCGTTTCAATATTCAAATCAGCAGGACCAATTCCGTCCATTGGGGAAATAATTGCTCCTAATACATGGTAGATGCCTTTATAGCTTTCGGTTGCTTCAATGGCTAAGACATCTCGAATGTCCTCCACAACACATATCAAACGATGATCTCTAGTTGGGTTAGCACAAATCGCACATACTTCCGTGTCAGAAACGT
This sequence comes from uncultured Fluviicola sp., assembly GCA_964580465.1. Classification (GTDB taxonomy): domain Bacteria; phylum Bacteroidota; class Bacteroidia; order Flavobacteriales_D; family Crocinitomicaceae; genus Taishania. Next base: position 1,020 of record CAZOKJ010000051.1, read on the forward strand.
TCCCGCAACTGGTACATTTTTTAACATGTGCTTTCATGTCAACAAATGCTTGAGAAAACAGGGTGATTTCTTCTTTTGAACGATTCATTAAATGAAGTGCCAAACGCAACGCTGATCGCTTACCAATACCAGGTAAGGAAGCTAATTGCTCAACCACATTTTCGATATGCTTTGAAGGAATTTTCACCTTGCAAAAATACGCTTTTTCTTTTTATCCACCTGAATTTAATTATGAAAATAAATAAACGTTCCATTTCTAATTTTAAAACCAAATTATTTTTCTACTTTTGTGGGATATGTCACAAAATACAGTCAATATTAAAAACAAGCGAGCAAGGTTTGAATATCACTTGCAAGATGTGTTTGTAGCTGGAATTCAGTTGAGCGGTACAGAAATCAAAAGTATTCGCAATAATAAGGCTAGTATTCTTGAAGCGTATTGTATCTTTAGCAAAGGTGAAATGTGGATTAGAAATATGCACATCACGGAGTACGCTAATGGGAGTTATTACAACCATGAGCCTAGAAAGGATCGAAAATTGTTACTCAATCGAAAGGAAATTAATAAAATTGAAAAATTTCTTAAAGATAAAGGTAACACGGTTGTGCCTCTTCGTGTTTTTATTTCTGAAAAAGGTTGGGCGAAAGTGGAAATTGCCTTAGCTCAAGGTAAAAAGTTGCACGATAAGCGTCAAGATTTAAAAGAAAAAGACGATAAACGTGATATGGACCGTGCTATGAAAAGCTTTAAATAATGGGTAAATTAATCGCCATTGACTTTGGTTTAAAACGCACAGGTTTAGCCATAACAGACGAACTTCAAATCATTGCTTCAGGATTGGAAACGGTAGATTCCAAAAAACTAATGGACTACTTAATTGCTTTGGTAAGTAAAGAATCGATAGAAAAAATCATTTTAGGCGAACCAAAACGATTGGATGGAAGCGATGCTCATATTACTCAAAATGTTTATTTGTTAAAAGAAGCCTTGGAAAAACAATTTCCGAATATTCCTGTTATTCTTCACGACGAACGCTTTACATCAAAAATGGCAATGGAGGCTATGATTGCAGGAGGGATGAAGAAAAAACAGCGCAGAGACAAGGCAATGATTGACAAAATTAGCGCGACTATTATTTTGCAATCATACATGGCTGGAGAATAGCTTTTCGGGATATCGGTATATGCCGATATGGCAATAGCATAACTAATTTGAACTTTTCTTAAAGCTTTATGTACAAAACAAAAGGTCGACAACTTGCCGACCTTTTTCAATGGTTTTAATAAGCGACTATTTCACTTTACTTGTTAACTCATTTTTCAAACCACTCCAGTCAACCAAGTGCAGTTTAACCACGCCAACGGGAATTTTAGCCCTAACTAATAAAGGTATCTTGTTTTCATCACTTGTTACCCAAAATTGCACGTCTTCCTCATGCTTGAAGTAGCGTCCAGTTTGAACAACAGGGACAAATTTATGAGCTTTAAATTTTCCTTTTCTAACTTTTACTTCCTCGTCTCCAACATATTTAATTTTTAAGTTGTAGATTTCTTCATCCATGAACGTTTTAAATTCAAATGTTTGACCAACTTTCATGTCTTTAAAGTCTAAAGTACGAGCTTTGTAGAATGAAGAAACCATGTCTTGAATTCCCATAGGTGTTTGAAATAATTTACCACCTGTGTTGACATTGTTTTTATCCTGATTAAAAGTATAATTTTGATTGATTTTATATCCTCCTTCATTTACATCACGGTAAAAATACCAAGGCATGATTGACTTTTGGTCAATGTATGATTCGTAAATGTCATGCACTTTATAGAAAGAATTGAAAGCACCGAGTGTTTTTCCTGTTCCTATTGTGTGGTACAAGGCTCTATTAGCACCTGTTTTTGTAGTGTTTTTCACTTCCATTACCACCTCGCCAGCGTCAACAACTCCGTATGTAACACGGTATTTTAATACTTCTCCAGCTTGAAAAGCACTATTGCTAATAGTCGGGAATTTTATCCCTGAACTTGTCATCCCAACTGATAAACCAATTAACCCGATAAATAAAGCTAACTTTTTCATGGCTTCTAATTTTTAATGATTTTTAATGTTATAAACTAACAATCAAACAGTGTGCCAAAAAATTAATTTCAGTTGCTTTAGAAATAAAATAATGATACTAGAGGAGGTTTTATGAGGTGTTAAACCTGTTTTCTACTTTCTGCTCTATGGTTTTTGAAAAAAGAATAAACGACTAAAGCAAGTGCTACTAAAAGAGCTAACTTACCAATAGCGTCACCCAATTGCATGTATAGGGTTTTTCGCTTATTAAGAAAAACGTTTCCCTTCAATCCAGCCATCGTCCACCATTTGGATGATTGAACAACATCTCCACGTTGATTGATAAAACCGCTCGTACCAGTATTTGCAGAGCGCGCAACTGATTTTCTGTTTTCAATCGCTCTCAATCGCGCAAAACTAAAATGTTGCTTGTATCCAGGAGTGTCACCCCACCATCCATCATTGGTTATAATAAAGATGGCTTCAGAACCTAAAGAGGTTTGTTGAGCAGTAAATGCACCATAAATTGATTCGTAACAAATGCTTGGAGTAAAAGGGAATGTCCCTTGGTTAATGTTTTTAGGATGAGATTCTACTCCCAATGTTCCACTTGTACCACCAAAATCCAGTGATAATTCTTCCAAAAATGGAAACCAATGTGAAAAAGGCACTTTCTCAGCACCAAGAACGAGTTGAGATTTATGAACAATGATAGGAGAAATAGAGTTTCCCATCAATAAAGAAGAATTATAGTATTCTACATAATCATCACCGCCATATGGGTCTTTTTTTGCTGCTCTTGAACGTTTTTCTCCAAATCTTTTTTCAGTTGATGCTCCAATAAATAATTGTACATCGCCCCAGTTCTTCATGCGCTCTTTTAAAATTTCATAACCCATGTCGTACTGAATGACTGCCTCATCGAATGATACTGGAATGGCAGTTTCGGGAGCTAAAACAATTTTTGTATTCTCTGTCATTGTTTTTTCTGCTATGTCACAAATGCGATGTAACTGATCAGCCGGTCCAATGGTTGTGAATTTATAATAAGGATCTATGTTTGGTTGAGTAATAACTACTTCGGTGCCTGTCCCTTCATCTTCATGCATAGAATACATCCACAATGAAAGCGAAGCTGGAAGTAATAAAGCGATAGCAGGAAATGCTATTTTTTTAGGTGAAAGTGGGGTTTTAGGTGCGAAGAATGTTTGTTTGGCAACTTGAAATAGGAGTATATTAACAACAAGAATCCACAAACTACCTCCTAGTACACCAGTAAATTCATACCATTGAACGATGGAAGGAGTGATGGAAAAAACGTTTCCAAGTGTTAACCAAGGCCAAGATAATTCCCAATGAAAATGAGCAAATTCTAAGCCTAACCAAACGGCAACTAAGGACCATTTGCCAATTGTTGAGCCAATTCTTCGCTTTATTAAATGGAAAATAAAAAATGCTAAACTCATTAGTAGAGCATTCAATGTGAAAGCCATTAAAGCGCCGCCCTCGTCCGCATTCCAAATCCACCAAGTTGTACCAATGTTGTACACTAAAAATGTAATGTAAGCATGCAGTAACATTTTGCCGTGTTTGTAACGGTTTTGATCAATGGTTTCTTCTATAGCTAAAAGTGGAATCCAAGCGATAAAAGCTAAAGGCATAAGACTGCCAGTGTATGGGAACGATAAAGTCATCAGTATTCCTGATATGATACTGAAAATGTAACGTTGAATGCGCGATAATTTCATAAAGACAAATGTAGTTTTTTTATTGGAAATTTGTCCATTCTGTAGAAAAAATGATTGGTATTTATTCGCTAATTATACTCTGGATGCAACGGAAATTCAGCTAATAATTTGAATTTTTTTCCTTGTTCACTCATTAAATCTTTCCAAAGTGAATCATTGTGAGTATCCATTATTTGCTCAAGTTTGTAGTCTTCAACCACTAACCAAGCATTGTTTTTGAGTTCTTTTTCCAATTGTCCTTCGCTCCATCCAGAATACCCGATGAATATTCTAACTTTATCAGTATCCCAAGGACTATTTTTAATATGATTAAGCACTTCTTCAAACGAACCTCCAAAATACAATTTATCACTTACTTTTAAACTTCCGGAAACATGCTCAAATTGGTGAAAGTAGAAGATGTTTTCTTTGTCAACAGGTCCGCCAATACTGACACGTTGAGAAATCAAAGCCATTTCCTCATGAATCGCTTGCGCAGGAAAATCCAAGTAATTATTTAACACTAATCCAAACGTACCTTCTGTGTTATGGTCGCAAAGTAAGACAACCGAACGTGTGAAATGTTCATCATGCGAAAAAGGGTCGGACAATAAAAGAACACCTTTAGCGGGTTTATTTACGTTTTTAAATGAAAAATCCATATAACATTGGTTTTTTTTCAAATATAGTAAGAATTTTAACTGAAAAAATAAATCTCCTGAATTTTTGACACTTTTGAACAACCTAATCACCACTTAAACAAACTCAGGAGATTCTGGGAAGTATTTATTGATGTAATGTAAAGAAAAAAAATCTCCCGAACTGAACTTCGCTTTTGAACAACCTAAAAAAATATCACTCGGGAGATTCTGGGAAGTATCTTTACATTTTACTTATCATTATCTCTTTTTAATAATACATCCAAAAAAAATCTCCCGAATATTGACGCTTTTGAACAACCTTATGACTCCACTCGGGAGATTCTGGGAAGTATTATTAATTTTATTATTTCAAAAAAAACCATTCGAATACTTTTATTCGTTTGTTAGGACAAAAGTACATCCTTTTTATCGATTCAATTATGATTGTAATCATAAAATTTTAAAAATCTTGTTTTATTTGGTTTTTTGTTTAAAAACAATTACTTTTACATCAAATATGGTCAATTGAAAAAAGGTGTACTCATAGCATTATTATCTTTATTTGTGTTCGCAAATACAGAGCTGGGACAATTAATTCGCGTTCCTGTGTTGATACACCATTATTTCGAACATTTAGAGGAAAATCCGAAAGAATCTATTTTTGAATTTATTTCAGAGCATTATCAGGCACATATTCTTCATCCTGATGATAAACATGGTGATCATCAACGATTGCCTTTCAAAACAACACATTTAACAGTTTTGAACATCCCTTTAATTACGGAAAGTGAGTCCATTTACTTTGTTTTACATGACTCAATTACAATACCTGAAAAAAAACAATTTTTCAAAACGATTGATACCTATCGTTTTGAAACTAAAAGTGGTGTTTGGCAGCCTCCTCAATATATTTAAGATAAATGATTTTATAATCAATTAGTTGTACTAGTTGAATTTTATTTTAATATATATATTGAAGATTGTATGCTTTCTAAAATAATTAATTTTTCCATTAAAAATAAGTTAATCATTGGTTTATTAACTGTTTTTTTAATTGGATTTGGCGTTTACGAATTACGTCATTTACCAATAGACGCTGTCCCTGACATTACTGATAATCAAACACAGATTATCACTGTTGCGCCTTCTTTAAGTGCATCGGATGTGGAGCGTCTTATTACTTTTCCCATAGAACAGGCCAATACCAATATTCCTGGAATTAAACAGGTGAGAAGTTTTTCTCGCTTTGGTTTGTCTATCGTTACAATTATATTTGAAGAAAAAACAGATATATATTGGGCAAGACAGCAAATTGCGGAACGCTTAATGCAAGTTCAAAATGAATTGCCAACAGACATTGACGCTCCTTTCTTGGCTCCCGTTACCACTGGTTTGGGTGAAATATATCAATATGTTTTAAAACCTGAAAAAGGATATGAACATGAGTTTTCAGCAACTGAACTAAGAACATTGCAAGATTGGGTTGTAAGAAGACAGTTGTTAAGTGTGAAAGGTGTTGCAGATGTTAGTAGTTTCGGTGGTTTTAAAAAACAATATGAAGTTGCAATCGATGTTAACCGATTAACTGCTCATGGTGTTACAATACAAGAAGTGTATGAAGCGCTTTCAAAAAACAATCAAAATACAGGTGGTGCATACATTGAAAAAGGGTCTAATTCTTTTTTTATTAGAAGCGAGGGATTGGTTAAGAGTATAAAAGACATCGAGTCAATCGTTGTAAAAAGGAGTGAAAATTTAATTCCTTTGCGTATAGTGGATGTTGCAAACGTTCGCATGGGTAGTGCTATTCGATATGGAGCGATGACTTACAACGGTGAACGCGAAGTAGCAGGTGCTGTAGTTATGATGTTAAAAGGAGCCAATAGCAATGAAGTTATTACAAACATTAAATCTAGAATAGAGTCCATTCAAGAATCATTACCAAAGGGGGTGATCATAGAGCCTTTTTTAGATCGCACGAAAATGGTGAATAATGCTATTAGTACTGTAAGTAAAAACTTAATAGAGGGTGCATTAATCGTGATTTTTGTCTTGGTTTTATTCTTAGGTAATCTTCGAGCAGGATTTATCGTTGCTTCAGTTATTCCACTTTCTTTACTTTTCGCCATTATCATGATGAATGTTTTTGGTGTGAGTGGAAATTTAATGAGTTTAGGTGCATTGGATTTTGGGTTAATTGTAGACGGCGCGGTCATTATTGTTGAAGCAATTTTACATAATCTTCAGTCTAATAAGCAACATGCTTATACCAAGGTAGAAATGGATGAGGAGGTTAATAAATCTGCTAGTAAGATGATGAATAGTGCGGTGTTTGGTCAAATTATCATCCTTGTGGTTTACTTGCCTATTTTTACTTTGCAAGGAATTGAAGGAAAGATGTTTAAACCAATGGCACAAACGGTTGCATTTGCTTTAATTGGTGCATTTTTGTTGTCATTGACCTACGTTCCTATGATGAGTTCCATCTTTTTAAATAGAAAAAAGATTCAAAAAGAATCACTGTCAGATCGTGTGATGGGAGCTTTGGAGCGTGGTTACAAAAATGTATTAACGAAATCATTTAATCATGCAACAAAAATCATCGTTGCGGCTGTTTCACTTTTTGCGTTGGCGGTAGTGTTGTTGACTCAAATTGGTGGTGAGTTTATTCCAAGTTTGCCAGAGGGCGACTTTGCAGTTGAAACAAGGGTTCTAACTGGAAGTAATATCAATAAATCCATAGATGCTGTTTCACAAAGCTCCAAAATACTGCTAAAAGAATTTCCAGAGGTAGTCAAAGTGGTTGGAAAAACCGGAAGTAGTGAAATACCTACAGACCCTATGCCCATTGAGGCTTCGGATTTAATCGTTGTGCTCAAGGATAGAAAAGAGTGGACTTCTGCCAAATCATACGATGAGTTAGAGCAAAAAATGCAACGTGCGTTAGAAGATGTTCCAGGTGTGCAATTTAGTTTTCAATTCCCTGTTTCAATGCGTTTCAATGAGTTGATTTCTGGTGCCAAGCAGGATGTTGTTCTAAAATTATTTGGTGAAAATTTAGATAGTTTGGACTATTATGCTAAAAAAATCGGAAAAATTTGTGCTTCTATTAGTGGCACAACTGGAATTTATGTTGAGCCAATTGCTGGTATGCCTCAAATTGTTATTTATTATAATCGTTCGTTGTTAACGCAATATGGTTTGACTATTGACGAAGTAAATGAGAGTGTAAACAGTGCTTTTGCTGGAAAAATAGCAGGAACTGTGTATGAAGGAGAACGTAAGTTTGACTTAGTGGTTCGTTTGCAAGACGAAAAGCGCAAAGAGTTGACAGACGTTCAACAGTTGTTGATTGCTACTCCTAATGGACAAACAATTCCTTTAAGTGTGGTAGCTACGGTTGCCTTGGAGGATAATCCAAATCAAATTCAACGAGAGGATGCACAACGAAGAATAATAGTTGGCTTTAACTTATTGGACAGAGATGTGCAAAGTGTAGTAGCCGAGTTGAAAGGAAAAATAGCTCAACAAATACAATTACCAGTTGGTTATTCTATTGCTTATGGAGGTTCTTTCCAGAATCTTGAAGCAGCTAAAGCTCGATTAGGACTTGCTGTTCCGCTCTCTTTATTGTTAATTTTTATTTTACTGTACTTTGCATTCAAATCAATTAAACAAAGTGTGTTGATTTTTACGGCAATTCCACTTTCAGCTACAGGCGGAGTTTTTGCATTGTTTTTACGCGACATGCCTTTTAGTATTAGTGCTGGAATTGGATTTATTGCTCTTTTTGGTGTGGCAGTGCTTAATGGGATTATCTTATTGGCTGAGTTGAATCGTTTACAAAAAACACAAATAATGGATTTAAAAGAACTAATTATCACTGGCGCAAGCTCAAGATTGCGACCTATATTAATGACAGCTTCGGTAGCTTCATTGGGATTTTTACCGATGGCTCTTAGTCACGGTGAAGGAGCAGAAGTCCAGCGACCATTGGCAACAGTGGTTATTGGAGGTCTGCTTTTTGCAACCTTCCTTAGTTTGTTTTTATTGCCGATATTGTATTCATTAACAACTAAAAAACTGCCGAAAACAGCAGCGTTAACAATTGTGATTCTTTTGTTATCTGTTCCAGCGTATAGTCAAACTTCCCTTTCTTTTCATCAAGCTTCTGAGCTTGCTTTGAAACAAAATAAAGGTTTACAAAATGCTTATTTGAGGATGGAAGCTAAACAAAAAATGATTAAAACTGGAGCAACCATTCCTTTCACAGATGTTTCAAGTTCTTTTGGACAAATGAACAGCGCTTATTCTGATTTTGGTGTGGCGGTGCAGCAAACTTTTGATTTTCCGTCGGTTTATGTTCAACAAAAAAAGTTATTAACCGAAGAATGGAAGGGGAGTGCTTTGACTGCTAAAAAGGAAGAACTTGAGCTAAACTACCGAGTAGCATTAACCTATTTTGAGTTGTCTTATTGGAGTGAAAAGGAGCGTTTGCTATATCAAACAGACAGCTTAGTCAATGGATATTTGCAAAAATTACGATTAAAGTATGATACTGGCTCCATTGGTTTACTTGAAAAAAATGCGGCTGAAATCTATTATTCTCAAATAGTTGCTCAGTTGCAATTGGTTAAGCAAGCAAAGGAAAATGCTCAAATGCAATTATCGGTATTGTTAAATGATGCGACTATGTATGTTCCTTCTGATAATCGTGCGACATTAAACGTTGCTTTAATGACATTAGATTCAACTGTTATAGCTAATCATCCTTTATTGCAATCAATGCAACAAAATAGACGAATTGTTCAAGGGAATATTCAGGTCGAAAAATCTAAAGTTCTTCCTCAAATTCATGCTGGCTATAATGTGATGAGTATGAAAGGAATGGGAGCTAATGATATTTCTTACGATGGTCGTCTGCGCTTTCATTCATTTAATGTTGGAATTGGAATACCATTGTTTTACGGTGCTTCGAAAGCGAAAATCGATGCTTTAAAAGTAGAACAAGAGGTGGTGCAAGGAGAATACGAATATACAAAACAACAATTACTTGGTCAATTGAAGGTGTTAAAACAAAATTATGAACGACAATTGACAATCGTTGAGAAATTTGAATCTGAAAGTTTAAAGCGTTCGATAGAAATTCAAGAAGTCGCGGGACAACAATTTGAAGCAGGTAAAATTAACTATTTGGAATGGAGTTTCTTGATGAATCAATCCATTTCTATTCAAAATGAATACATCGAACAAGTAAAAAAAATAAATGAATTAGTAATAGAATTGAATACTATTGCCGTAAATTAATGAAATTATGAACACAATTTGGAAGTTTTTAATCATAATGGGGTTGGTAGCTTGTTCATCGACAAGTAAAGATGAGGCTCAACCTCTTGCAGAACAATCGAACCTACATGATGAAGTGGTGTTGACAGAGAAACAACAAGCAACAATTCAGCTTACAACAATTCAGCTACAAGACAAACAACTGTCGTCTTATGTAGAGACTACGGGTAAAATTAGCTTGCCACCTGATGGACAGATTACTGTTACAGCTCCTTTAGGAGGCTATCTAAAGTCCACTAAATTATTGATTGGAATGCCTGTTAAAAAAGGAGAAGTATTAGCTGTTGTTGAAAATCAAAAATACATTGAGTTACAACACAGTTATTTAACTGCTAAAAATCAATTGATGCTTAAGGATAGAGAGTATAAACGACAAAAACAGTTGAATGAGAACAAAGCAAGTAGCGACCGCGAGTTTGAACTTGCAAAAACTGATTACGACTTGGCGCGATTGGAGATTCGTTCCTTGGAAGAACAGTTGCGATTGATTGGAATTCAACCAAACGCACTTACCATTGAGAATATGAGTAAATCCATTACCTTACGTTCGCCTATTGATGGAATTGTAGCTTCTGTTAATGGCAATGTAGGCAAGTTTTATCTAGCCGAAGAAGTATTGTTTGAATTAATTGAAGTGAAACAAATTTATGCTTCCTTGACTGTTTTTGATAAAGATGTTGATAAAATTAAAGTAAATCAACGTGTTACTATTTTGTCAAATTCAAATCCAAATGAAAAACACCCTGCAAGCGTTCAATACATAGGCAGAAATTTATCTGAAAATAGTTCAATAGAGCTGATTTGTAAATTTGACTCTTATTCTCCGTCTTTGCTACCTGGAAAGTTTGTGAATGCTATTATTGATTTGTCTAATACAGAGGTGAGAGCACTTCCAGAATCAGCAATCGTACGATTTGATGATAAGCAATTTGTGTTTACTCAAACGAATGCTACCAAGTTTAATATGGAAGAAGTTCAAATTGGAACAGTAGAAAATGGCTATGTAGAAATAAAAAATGCGAGTCAATTAGAAGGTAAGCAAGTTGTGGACAAAGGAGCTTATGATTTGTTGATGGTGTTAAAAAACACAGAGGAAGAATAAGTA
>CAZOKJ010000052.1:0-11512 GCA_964580465.1 uncultured Fluviicola sp.
TTTAATTGAGAAAAAGTTAATGTTGTACTAATCATAAACAACAATAATAAAGACAAGTTTTTCATAATCTTTTTTTCTCAAATTTACAGCTAATTTTTCATTCATACAACAAAACAGACAAATATTTTTATCTATCTATCTATCCACCTTAAAATAAGCAAGTTATTTGTTTCATTATTCCTCCTCAATCACTTTGCTTTCTCAATAATTTCGTCCACAACCAAAGGATCTAGCAAGGTAGAAGTATCTCCCAAATTGGTAAATTCTCCCTCTGCAATTTTGCGTAAAATTCGACGCATAATTTTGCCTGAACGTGTTTTGGGTAAGGCTGAAACAAACAATATCTTTTCGGGCACGGCAATGCGACCAATTTCAGCCGTAACAGCTTCGTTCACTTCCCCTTTTGCTTGAGCTAAATCTGTTGGCTCTTTTTCTGCCACTACAAAAGCATAAATAGCCTGACCTTTAATTGGATGTGGATAACCAACCACAGCTGATTCGATAATCTTTTTATTAGTGTTTATCGCATTTTCAATTTCTGCTGTACCAAAACGATGCCCTGAAACATTAATTACATCGTCAATTCGACCTATGATTTTATACATTCCATTTTTATCACGTTTGGCTCCATCACCTGAGAAATAATAGCCTTCATAATGAGAAAAATAGTTCAATTTACATCGTTCATGATCTCCCCAAACGGTGCGTATCATTCCTGGCCAAGGTTGCTTGATGCACAAATAACCTTCTACATCTGCTTCTTCAATTTCTTGACCTTCTTGGTTGAGTAATACTGGAATTACTCCCGGCATCGGATAACCTGCAAATGCCGGTTTTTGTGGAGAAAAATCACCCATTCCAGAAATCATTACGCCTCCAGTTTCTGTTTGCCACCATGTATCTACAATCGGACTTATATCCTTACCAATATGTAATTTATACCATTTCCAAGCTTCCTCATTAATGGGTTCTCCAACAGAGCCAAGTAATTTGATAGAATCCAAACTATATGACAATACGTGGTCTTCACCATGTGCCATCAAGGAACGAATAGCAGTCGGTGCTGTATAAAATTGATTAACACTGTGCTTGTCCACCACTTGCCAGAAACGACCTGGATCAGGATAAGTTGGTATGCCTTCAAACATCAAGGTTGTTACTCCAGACAAAAGCGGTCCGTAAACAATGTAACTATGTCCTGTAATCCAGCCAACATCGGCTGTACACCAAAATACATCACTCTCTTCGCACTGGAAAATATTTTGAAAAGTATAAGCTGTATAAACCATGTAACCTCCACAGGTATGAACCACTCCTTTTGGTGTACCTGTTGAACCAGAAGTATAAAGAATAAACAAAGAATCTTCTGCATCCATCATTACAGGCTCACAGTGTTTTTCTTGATGATTCACTAAGTCGTGGTACCAAACATCTCGTCCTTCCGTCATTTTTGGATTCCAATGCAGATTATCCAACACTACCACTTTTTCTACCGAATTACAATTTTCAAGAGCCTCATCAACCACACGTTTCAAAGGAATTTCTTTTGCCCCACGGTACAATCCATCTGCGGTGATGACAACTTTAGCTTGAGCGTCATTGACACGATCCGAGATAGCATTAGCAGAAAAACCAGCAAAAATCACTGAGTGAATTGCACCAATGCGAGCACAAGCTAACATAGCAAAACTTGCCTCTGGAATCATCGGTAAATAAATGCACACACGATCTCCTTTTTGTACACCCAAAGACAACAAACCATTAGCCAATTGATTCACTTTTTCATACACTTCTTTGTAGGTATAACGCACAAATCGATCACGTGGATTGTTAGGCTCCCAAATGATAGCCAATTTATTTCCACGTGTTTTTAAATGTCTATCTAGTGCATTTACTGTAATATTTAATTTTCCACCTTTGAACCATTCAATTTTAGGCTCAGAAAAATCCCAATTCAACACACGATGCCAAGGTTGATCCCATGTAAAATGTTGTGCTACTTCTCCCCAAAAACTTTCAGGATTAGTAATACTTTGTTGGTATTTTTGCTTGTATTCTTCAAAAGAATTAATTCTTAGTTTTTTATTATCCATGGTGTAATAATTACAGTTGCTAAACGAAAGTTACAAAATAAAAATCAATACCAAAAGTAAACGTGAAAAATTAACAAAACATTAGCAAAAAGAAATTGTTGGAACGTATTGCTATCAATAGAAATAAGTATTTTTGCATTTATCTATGACAAATACATCCATCAACAGAACATTCTTAATCATTTTATTAGGAATTTTAGCAGCTTTAGGTCCTTTTTCTATTGACATGTACCTGCCAGGTTTCAAGCAAATTGCTGCAAATTTTAACACTACAGAGCAGCGAGTAGCCTTCACGCTTACCTCTTATTTCGTAGGTATTGCTTTGGGACAATTAATTTACGGCCCGATAGTTGATAAATATGGAAGAAAAAAACCATTGCTAGCTGGTTTGACTATCTATGTTGTAGCAAGTATTGGAATCGCTTTATCTACCAATATTGAACTAATGATTTCCCTTCGTTTTTTACAAGCATTAGGAGGTTGTGTCGGCATGGTTTCATCCAATGCAATTATCACCGACGTATATGAAAGAGAGCGAACTGCTAAAGCTTTTTCTATGATTATGCTCGTGATGGGTATCGCTCCATTAATTGCTCCATCTGTTGGTAGTATCTTATTAGAATCCTCTGGATGGTCAATTATTTTCTATTTTTTAGCTGTATTTGCAACCATTGTTATCCTACTGATTTACTTGTTTTTGCCAGAAACTAGCAAGTATATGCATAAAAACCCTCTTAAGATTAATGAAATAACCCAAAATTACTGGCTAGTACTAAAAAACAAAGCTTTCTTATACAATACTTTAGCAGGTAGTATTTCCATGGCGATATTGTTTACCTATATTTCTTCTTCTTCATTTGTATTTTTGACTATTTACGGATTAGCTGCCAAAACATTTGCCCTCTTATTTGCCGTTAATGCATTTGGACTAATCTCAGGAAGTTACATCAATGGTATTTTATCTACTCGTTTCGACGCTCAAAAAATTGCCCGCACAGCTTCATGGATTTTAATGCTATTAACGAGTGTATTGTTTTTAACGTTTCATTATTTCCCAACTATTCATTATTATGGTGCAGTAGCAAGTCTTTTTTCGACGCTATTTTTAGTTGGTTTCATCAATCCTAATGCGACAGCAGCATCATTAGCACCCTTTAGTCACAAAGCAGGCACAGCTTCCGCTCTAGGAGGTTCAATCAGGATGGGTGCAGGAGCTACGGCAGCGGCAATGGTTGGCATTTTTCAAAGTCAAACCGTTAGTACGATGTTCGGAATGATTGCTTTCAACGCTGTTTTAGTTTTTATCTTCTTACAATTAGCTAAGAGGGACAAACCAACATTTAAGAAATAACACAGATTTCATTAAATGGCAACCAGAAATTACCGAAAATAGATTTAATCGAAGACTTACACATCGCAATATCAAGCTTTGTAACTCTTCGGTAAACATGGTGGTCACTTAACCTTCAGTTTATCTTATGAAAGGTTATTTGAGCTCCTAATCACCTAATCAATCATCTAGTCATTCAGTCAATTAGTCACCCAGTCATCTAGTCACCCTCAAAAAAAAAGGCTGTCCTACTGGACAGCCTTTCAAAATATCAACTTTATTTTAGTTTTCTTTTTTCTCTTTTTTCGATAAGTCAATCAACAACGGTGCTGCGATAAATAAAGTAGAGTAAACCCCTAAAGAAATACCAATAAATTGTGCAAAGATAAATCCTTTAATAGGCGTACCTCCGAAAATCAACATGATTAACAATACCACGATAATTGTGATACCCGTATTGAACGTTCTTGATAAAGTAGCATTCAACGCAATATTAATTTGGTTCGAATCCATTTTTTGTTTACCATAACCGATGTTTTCACGAATACGGTCATAAACCACAATCGTATCGTTGATATCATAACCTACAACAGTTAAAACAGCTGCGATAAACGCTTGGTCCATATCCATGTTGAACGGTAAGATACCATTGAAGATAGAGAATACACCCAAAATTAAGATAACTGTAAACGTCAAGGCTGCAACTGCACCCAATGAGTATTGCCATTTACCAAAACGAATTAAGATATACGCAAACATGATAACCAAAGACAATAAAATTGCGATGATAGATGAGTTTTTCAACTCTTGTGAAATAGTTGGAGACACCGTTCTAGATTCTGTAATCTTAAATCCTCCCCATTTATCACTGCCAGCTTTAAATGCTCCTTCTAATTTTTCAACTACAGCACTGTTTGCAGATTCATCACCCAATAAATAGTTGGTAATAATTTCTAAGTTGTATGAGTTACCTTTTGTTTTCAATACAATAGATGCCTCTGGTGAATCAAATGAATTACGGATATTTTTTTCCATGTCATTCAAATGTTTATCCAATGATTTATCAAATTTTACAACATACGTACGACCTCCAGAGAACTCAACGCTTGGGTTCAATCCTTTTGTAAAAAGAGATCCTAAAGAAATTGCAACGATTACCGCAGTAATAATGTAGAATAATTTACGTTTACCAACAAAGTCAAAGTTTACATTTTTAAACGCATTACGAGTTAAAGAAATATCAAAAGTAATTTCTTTTCCTTTAGCAATTTGGTATTCAAAAATAAGACGAGTCACCACCAATGCAGTAAACAATGAAGTCAATAGACCAATGATCAATGTCACTGCAAATGATTCAATTGGACCAGAACCTAAAATTTTCAATACAATCGCTGTTAACAAAGTAGTAATGTTAGAGTCAAGAATCGGACTCAACGATTTAGAGAAACCTTCGCGAATCGCTGTCACTTTGTCTTTACCAGCACTTACCTCTTCACGAACACGTTCGTAAATCAAAATGTTCGCATCAACCGCCATGGCAAATGATAAAACGATACCGGCAATACCAGCCAATGTAAGTACCGCTCCAAAAGAAGCCAATGTACCGAAGATAACGATAATATTTACCATCAAAGCAATACTTGCAGCACGCCCAGCTTTACCATAATAGAACATCATGTAAGCAATTACGAAAATCAATGAAATCGCAAAAGAAATAACACTTGAACGAGCATTGTCAGCACCTACTGTAGGCCCTACTTTAACTTGCTCTTTAATTACCAATGGAGCAGGAAGCGCACCACCGTTTAGCAAACCAGCAAATTTAGTTGCATCTTCAAAAGAGAAGTTACCTGTAATTTCAGTACTTCCTTGTTGAATAACATTTTGTACAACAGGAGCACTATAAACAATGTTATCCATTGTAATAGCTACAGCTCTACCAACGTTTTCACTAGTCATAACAGCCCAACGTTCAGCTCCATCTGGAGTCATACGTAGGTTCACTGTACGTTGGCCTCTGTCGTTTACGTCGGCCATTGCTTTTTGAATATCTTTTCCTCCAACTCTCGCTTTACCAGAAGCAGGAACTTTGATAGCATATAAAATATAACCTCTTTCGTTTCCAATTGTTTCAGGGTCTGCAGACCACATAAAACGCAATTCTTGTGGGAACAATTGTTTGATATCAGCGCGAGCCAATAATTGATCTACAGCTGTACGGTTATTAATAGTAGCAAAAACTGCAAATGGATTTTCACCAATTGGAGTAAGCAATTCACCCAATCCTTTTTGACCTGTTTTACCTAAATCATCTAAAGACGCAACAGTTGAATCTTGTTCAGAAACAACTGATTCATTTTGTGTAGATAATGAAACAGCTGAAGTCCACTCGCCAGCAATTTCTTGAGCTGCAAATGTTTCGAAAAACTGTAAGTTCGCTGTAGCTTGTAACTGATTGGCAACTGTTTTCTCATCTTGCACACCAGGTAATTCTACATATAAACGGTTATTTTGTTCGTCTTTTTGAATATTTGGTTGAGAAACACCAAACTGGTTCACACGTCTATTGATGATTTCCTCAATACCTCCCATGGAAGCACTCAATTTAGAACGCAAGAATTTAACAACCTCTTCATCTGTTGACTTAATGTTCAATTCTTCATTGTCAATCAATGAGAACAAAGAAACCATTGAAACACCTTGGTTGTATTTTTTGTGATTAGCAGCAAACATCCCAATGAAATCTCCCCCTTGTTTAGAGTATTCAGCCATTGAAGCGTCAAATACTTTTTTGAAACTTGGGTTTCTTTCACTTTGAGCTAAGTTTTTGACCATGTCAGGAACATTTACTTCCATCGTTACAGACATACCTCCTACTAAGTCCAAACCAAACGCCATTGAGCGTTGTTTAACTGTTGTAAAAGAAGATCCTAACAATGGGTAAACTACTGCTTCACCTTTCTCCTTTAATTTTTTGTTGATCAATGCTACACGAGCATTCTCCTCTCCTTCAGGTTTTCTGAAATCAATTAAAACTCCGTCGATAACAATTGTGTCGCCAGTTTTACTAGCCATTGCTTTGTACTCGCTCAATTCACTTTCAGCTTCACGCTCCACTTTCTTCTCTACTGAGTTAGAAACAAAAGTGTATGATACTTGATACCCAGAAACAACGATTAACAGAATCGTTAAAAACCAAAAAAATCCTTTATTACGCATGTTGGTTATTTCGTTAAATTTTGTTTACAAAGTCGCAAATATAGGATTTCCAATCGTGAAAAAAGCAATATCTTAAAAAAAAATATCAAAATAAAACATTTTTATTGTTAATAAACAACTCTTTTTGAAAGCGATAAGAAAAATAAATAGAACAATTAAAACCACCAACACAAACAAAATATTACTGATTAACAATTGTTTATGAATTTATCTTTGTTTTTTATCAAAAATGAAATCTAAATAAAAGATTAAAATTGAAGTAACAAAAAAAGTAGAGTATTTTTGATTTAAAATCAGAAATCATATCTTTGTTGCTTAAAACTTTTTAAACCATGGGACTTCTGTCAAAGTTTAAGTCATTTTTTTTCTCGAAGAAATTCCTGATTAATCTAGGACTAATCATTATATTATATATTGCAATTATTTCATTATCAAACTGGTATTTGGGATTTTCTACTGATCATGGAGAAAAAATAAACGTACCTGAATTGGTTGGTAAAAATGAAAAAGAGGTTGCTCAAATAGTACAACAATTAGGTTTAGAATATGAAATTTCAGAAAGCGTTTACGACCCTTCAAAACCTGAAGGAACGGTGCTTGCACAAGACCCTGTTCCTACTTCACAATCTACAACATTCGTTAAAGAAGGTCGCATTATTCGCTTGAAAATATCAAAGAAAACTCAGTTAGTTGAAGTGCCCAATTGCGTGGATAAATCAGAACGATTTGCCGAAAACATCTTAAAAAGCAGGGGATTAAAATGCAAAGTGGAATACCGTCCTTCTGTGGAAGCTGTTGGGGCAGTTTTGCAGCAATTACACAATGGGAAGCAAGTTGAAGAAAAAGAAAAAGTAGCCATCGGATCTACCATTACCATCATTGTTGGTAGAAGTGAAGGAGGAGAAGCACTTATGATTCCAAATTTAATGGACATGACAATATGTGACGTAAAAAGTCGTTTAGCTCTTATGCCAAATGTACAATTGATTGTAAACTGCAATGATTGTGTCACTCACGCTGATTCATGTGCTGCTAGAGTTTTCTCGCAAAGTCCTGAATTCATCGAAGGTGGAATAATGCCAGCTGGATCATCCATCGTTGTACATGCTACTAAATAAAACTTATTGAAATGAAAAATTTACTTCATACTTTTATATTCGGATGTACGCTGGTATTGAGCACCGTTACTTGGGGTCAAGAACAGGTTCTTCCCATTACACACAATGGCGAATTACTATCCAATGCCAATTTCAAACTAAAAAACTCCTCTACTATTGACAGTACGTTTATTTATACTGTTGATACGTTAGCACTTCCTGTTTTTGATGATTTTTCTAAAAATAGAATTCAACAATATAGCAAGGATTTTAATGGCAGTGGTGTAACTTCTACCTTATTTTATAAGTTGACAGATACCCTAAACAATCCACTTCCAATGAATGCTGTTTACACAACGCAGCAAACATTTAAGAAAACATTTAACACTGTAACAGGTGAAACTACCAATTCTAATTTCCCGGGTACAACCATAAAAGTAGGCGATTTAACTTCATACCCTGTGAGTTATCAAACAAAAGTAGTTTATCCAGCTTATTACATCTTTGATACGGTAGGAATTCCTAACACACCTGATACCATTTGGATTGTTGGTCCAGATATCGCTCAAACAACTGCACGACAATTTTTTGCTCATGCAGCTACGCCAGGTAAATATTGGATAGATGATTACGCCTATCACAATTACCGCTATGCTAAAGATCCTTGGTCAATCGGAGTTATGACTTTTGATGGTATCGACAACAAAGGTTTTCCATATCAAATTGGAACAACTCTTTCAGGAGTGGCGGATTACTTAACTTCAAAACCTATCGATTTATCTTCAAAAAACGCATCTGATAGTTTGTACTTATCATTTCTGTACCAAGCGCAAGGATTAGGTGACAAACCAGAAACAAATGATTCATTAATTTTAGAATTTTATGATGTTGCTGCTCAAAAATGGAGATGGCAATGGAGCACAAAAGGAACAGCAGTTACTGATTTTAAATTAGCTCATATCCCTGTAACAAATCCCGCTTATTTTAGCAATGCTTTTCAATTCCGATTCAAGAATTACGGTGGTTTATCAGGAGCTTTGGACCACTTTCATTTAGACTACGTTCATTTGAGAGATCAATCTGGTCACCAAGATACACTTATCGAAGATTTTGCCATTTCGTACCCTACCGTTAGTTTATTAAAAGATTATACAGCAGTTCCGTGGGATCATTACAAAAACAATGCAACTGGAAAAATGTCAACAGAAGTACCTTTAACAGTTAGAAACAGCTATTTGAACGGCGGAGCCAACATTTCTTCAACAGGTGGCGGTAAATTTGTGATTAAACACAATGGAGCAACGGAGGGAACAGTGAACTTAAATGGGCAACGAATTGTCAACTACAACCCAACAACTCAACCTGTACCGGATTACCAACCTCGAACAACGTATCATTCCACACATGATGCGTCTTCTTTTCAGTTCGACCCTTCAAAACCAGGAACACAGCAACGTTTTACATTGGAAACAATTGTTTCTGTACCTGTTGGATCCAATTATCTGCCGAATGACACTGCCTATTCAGAGCAATATTTTGGCAATTACTATGCTTATGACGATGGATCTGCAGAACAAGCCTACGGTCCAACTGGCCCCCAAGCTCGATTGGCAATTAAGTACAAATCGTATGAACCAGATTCAGTTATTGGCGCAATGATTCACTTTGTACCGACAGTGAATGACGTAACAGGAAAGCTTTTTCAATTAACCATTTGGGGAGATAACAATGGACAACCCGGTGCTGTTTTGTATGAAGACGATGGCTTTTTCTTACGCCAACCTGAATATGGCTACGGACAAAATGCGTTTATCCATTATTACACCAAAGACACGATGAAGGTTGCCATCCATGAAACATTCTACATTGGATGGAAGCAAATAGATGGAATGAATTTAGGAGTTGGATTAGATAGAAATACAGATGCACACGTAAATACCTATTACAGCAATGATTTCGGTGCAACATGGGCACAATCACAATTCCCTGGTTCTGTCATGATTCGCCCGATTTTTTCAACAAGTATGGATGCTGAACTTGGTGTAAAACAAGTGATAAAAGAAGACAATAGCTTAGTGATTTATCCAAATCCTTCGACTGGGAAATTTACAGTTACCAATCAACAATCAAACATTGGTACGATTCATGTTTATTCCATGTTAGGAGAATTATTGATGACAACAAACGAAACAAGTTTTGATCTCAGCGAATATCCAGAAGGGATGTACTTTATTCAATCAAGCAACGATTTATCTAAGACCTACAAAGTGGTTAAAACAAAATGAGTGAAGAATTAGACGACGAATTAGAAACACAACTTTCCGACGAGCAAGAAGAAGAATTATACGAGCATCACCGTGTGGTGGTTGATCCGGGGCAATACATTGTAAGAATAGACAAATATCTTTTAGATCGTTTGCCAAACACTTCGCGCAACCGCATTCAAAATTCGGCTAGAAATGGCTTTGTATTCGTAAATGGAAATCGTGTAAAACAAAATTATAAAGTAAAACCAAACGATGTTATCTCTGTTGTGCTGCCATTTCCAGTAAGAGAAATGGACGTTATACCAGAAGACATTCCACTAGACATTCCATACGAAGATGACGATTTGTTGGTCGTAAACAAGCCTTCCAATATGGTTGTGCATCAAGGTTTAGGAAATTTTACAGGAACGTTGGTCAATGCTTTGGTTTATCACTTCGACAATTTACCACATCGAACACAAGATTACTATGGAAGACCAGGTTTGGTACACCGTTTAGACAAACACACAACAGGACTGATGGTGGTGGCCAAAACAGAGTATTCACTTACGCATTTAGCCAAACAATTTTTTGATCGCACCACCGAAAGAAGATATTGGGCACTTGTTTGGGGAGATGTTAAAGAAGACGGAACAGTTACAGGACACATTGGCCGCTCACTAAAAAATAGAAAAATGTTCATGGTTTATCCAGAAGGCGACCATGGAAAACATGCTATCACACACTATAAAGTTCTTGAACGATTTGGATTAGTAACCTTGGTTGAGTGTAAATTAGAAACAGGTCGCACCCACCAAATACGTGTTCACATGAAACACATTGGACACACCCTATTCCACGACTTAGAATATGGAGGTGATAAAATCTTGAAAGGCACAACGAGTAATAAATACAAAGCATTTATTGAAAACTGTTTTGAATTAATTGCCGGTCAAGCGTTACATGCGAAAACAATTGGGTTTGAGCACCCAATTACTAAGGAATACATGCGTTTTGACTCCGAATTGCCTGAAGGTTTTCAAAAAATACTCGAAAAATGGAGAAACTACGCCAAAAGCACAGAATTATTTGAAGATTAAGACTGAATAAGCTCATTGATTGAAATGTAGTTTTTATTGACTCAATAACCTACTGTTTTTAAAATAATATTTGTAACTTTGAAGTTTAAAACATTTAAAATGAAAAAACTATTTACACTATACATAGTATTTATTGCAATAGCAATCAGTTTTACATCTTGTAAAGACAAGTTGGACTTAACAAGTGGCGCAAAAGAATCTGCTGTTGTAGTTGGTGTATTAGATAAATCTGAATCAGCTCATTTCATTAAAGTTACACGTACTTTTATTGGAGATGGAGTAACAAGCGCTGTAGATATTGCTCAAATACCAGATTCTTCCTATTTTGATAACGTAGAAATTAAAGTGGAAGAAACATTTGTAAACGGAGCTACTGGTAGAACATGGATATTACACGATACCATTATTCAAAACAAAAGTGAAGGTG
>CAZOKJ010000053.1:0-11179 GCA_964580465.1 uncultured Fluviicola sp.
CATCTTTCTATATTTTTTTCTTTATTAAACAATTTATTTTTTTACTCGAATATCCTTTTAAAACGTTTCAAAAGCTTCTTTTTAATTTTGGTTGCTATCTCAAGCGTTTCTATCCAATTGGAGTAAACACGTCATTGTTTGGTTACAAAAAACACAGAAATTTTTAATTTAATTTTTTAATACATTGATTGTGAATAGATTATTTATCTTGTTTTTTTGCTAAAAAATTAAAGCCAAGTCCAACAGAATAAACCATTTCATCCGCCAAACCATTAATTCGTGCTAATTTATTCATCTTAGAGTGTATGTATTGAACATTTCCAAAGAAATGAAAGTACTTCCAAATGTAATACCTGAACCCTACATTGAATTGAACAGCGGGCATGAATTCAACAATTGAAGTGTTTTTATGTGACTGCATAACTCCAAATCCTGGTGCAAAACCTATATGTGCTTCAAAATTGTTTATAGGTAATCCATATTGCATTCCTAAAAATACGCGGACATTGTTTTTCAGAAATTTAATCGTATCATTCGGTAGTAAATAATGAATATCACCACGAATACCAATGTTTTTGGTCACTTTTCCTTCTAAAAAACCTGTTACGTAATAATTAATGTCTTTTCTGTTCAACATATCAGTAGGCGAGAGCGTAGCAGAAGTACTAATCAATCCTGGGTGGATGTATGTTTCACGTTGAGCAATGCTTTTAAAACTTAACATTATTAACAAAAAGCTCAATAGACTTATTATTGCTTTTTCTTTTTTCCAGCTCCCCATAAGTCATAAATTTTATAGTTAATACCTAAATTTACCAATAAATGCCCTTCAATACCAGTGCCTTGCTTCTTGTGCAACATCACTGATCCATTTTCAATGTGTGCATGCACATCTGGACCTAAGTGAAACATGTATTGAGTCAATAATGTAATGTCAAAACGTTCTGTTATGTTGAAATGAACACCTGCACCAGCTTGTATTGCAGAACTTCCTTTAGAAATACGGTGATTTTTATCAGAATTATCTACTAAAACTGTTTTATCAAAACAATGCCCCATTACAACATAAGGTTTCACAGGTGGAGCTAATTTTTTGGTGAAATACACCATAACACTCCATCCAATGTGATAATCAGTTCGTTCCGCTAGTTGATTGATATTACCACGCATGTAATCACCAAACCATTCAGTATTGACATAATCAGAGAGTTGAAGTCTAGCCTGACCTCCAAATCCTAAACCACCAATGCCAATTGTTTTGTGCTCAAAAGCACTCATGGTAGAACGCAGTCCAAAGGAAAATAATCCTCCCTGATTGTGTTTGATTTCCAAAGGCTGACCAAAGGAAAAAGAAACACTTAAAAGTAATAAAGCAATTAATAGTTTCATAACGAATCTTTTATAAAAAACGTAGTAGTTGTCTTTTTTATTTTATAAATGCTTTAATACCTTATCTATATCTTCTGGAACATCAATATTAGGAGTTTCGATAGTTGTTTCAACAACACGCACATTGTAGCCATAATACAACCATCTCAATTGCTCCAAGGATTCTACTTGCTCTAATTTGGAAGGAGTTAATTGAACGACTTCCAATAGTGTTTTTTTACGAAAAGCATACAAGCCAATGTGTTTTAAATAGGGATAAAACTCAAAAGCATTTCCTTTGTAATGATAACTATTTGGTACAGCACTTCTCGAAAAATACAATGCGTTGCTGTTTGTATTGGTAATAATTTTAATGCGATTTGGATTGGTTAAATCGTCTTCTGTGATGTTTCTACTACCAAGTGTTGCAATTTCAATGCTTGAATCTTCAAATACACTCAATAAGCTATCCAATTGATTTGGATCGACCAATGGTTCATCTCCTTGAATGTTAATGATAATATCTGCCTCTAATTGTTGTGCAATTTCACCACAGCGATCTGTTCCACTTTGATGATGTTCAGCTGTCATCATTACCTTACCACCAAATTGTTTCACGTGATCAAAAATGTGTTGGTCATCGGTTGCTACAATCACTTCACTTATTAGTTTTGCTTTTGAAGCACCTTCATAAACACGTTGAATCATTGACTTGCCTTTTAAGTCGATTAAAGGCTTACCTGGAAAACGTGATGAAGCGTAGCGGGCTGGAATAATACCGATGATTTTCATGTAATTAGAATTTTAATTGAAGTTGTAAAATAAAGTTTCTAGGCGCTTGAATATCACCTGGACGTGTGGTGTACTCAGCATTAAATAAGTTGTTTACAATAAATGAAATGCGGTAATGCTTTAAGAAACTGTAAGCAAAACGAGTATCAAACACCAATGCTCCATTGTCATATTTTTTACGGTATTCTTTTAAACCTGGCAAAATGTATTGACCCAAAATGTTTTCTTCAAAGATACGATCGATATTAACCACACGGCTATTGTATCTTCCTGAGAATCCTAAACTAAATCCTTTCCAAGTTACTTCAACATCACCTCGGAACATGTGCTTAAAACGATATTTTAGCGTCTTATCCCATGTGTTTTCAGCTTGATTGTAGGTTGACAAACTAACCACATAAGCTGAATCATTGTTCAAAGAAATAGGATTCATATAAGTATATCCAATTAAAGAAGCAATTTCAACTTCTCCGATGGTACCGATAGAAGAGAACGATGCTTCCAAACCTGTAATACGCGCTCTTTCATTATTATTGGCTCTAAAACCAATCCATTTACCTAAGTAACCTGGATCATTTTTATCAATACTGATTTCAATAGAATCTGGATTATAAATTCCAAATTCAAATTCCATCATGTCGTTGTAATGATTGATGAATCCTACTATGTCAACAAAACCTTTCCAATTTTTCCCAATAGGAATAACTTGCTTCACACCAAATTCTGCTGCCCATCCTTTTTCTGGACGTAATGCCATGTTTGGAAAGATATTTAACGCTCCTACGTTTGTAACAGTGTATCTTTCAGCAATGGAAGGATAGCGTATTCCTTGCCCATAAGAAGCTCTTAAGTGTGTACCTTTTACTGGTTCGTAATGAATTCCCGTTCTGAAAATTGGATAAACTGGCATTTTTGCAGTTGAATCCTTCTTAAGGTAGAAGTAAGAATCACCTTGAATACGGTCTTGCTCATAATACTCAGTTCTAAATCCTGCCGTAATATCCAATTTCTTTAAAAAGTTTTGTTCTAATTGGAAGTATAATGCACCATTTAAAGAATTATGTTGACCATATAAATTAGAATGAATCGTTCCATGAATTGCAGTCAAACCTGTTGTGACAGTCATACCAAAATCGAAACGACGTTGGAATTGATAATCTCCATAAGACATAATAGAAGAAGAAGTTTGTCCTTCATTGTATAAATTCTTATTTTGAACATAGTACATTCGTGTTTTTAAGCTATGCTTGTTGGCGTATTTATCTACGTAAGTAACATAAGGATCCACATTAACACGTGTTCCTCTGAAGTTTCCAAGTGTTGACCCTGGATCTTTTGGATCAATTCCTCCCATCGGCTGATAGGCCAATGAATCGTTTTCCCATAACACGAAGTTAGTATTTCGTTGAATTTGAGCGTTGAAACCTAAGCCAACTTTTAATCCTCTAACTTTTAATGGTTTGTAGAAAATAGAACCTGATAAGCGTCCTCTGTGAACACCTTCCCCTTGACGATAGCCTTTGTCATTGGTTTTATTCGCAGCAACTGTAAAACCAATTTCCTTAAACATTTTGCCATAATAGATATCAACTAAATCTGAAACAGGGCTTGTTTTCCACCATTTCAATGATGCTCTCTTCGGATTATCATAAATACCAACTTGATATTTCGCTCTAAATTCTCCTTCTTTAGTTGGTTCACGCTCACTTAATGAAATAATCCCATTGAGTGCTCCACTACCATATAAAACGGATGACGCTCCTTTGATTACCTCAATTTGAGAAGCACTTTCCATTGGAATTGAATTGAATTTTACGTCGCCAGCATCTGCTGAAACTAGCGGCATACCATCCCATAAAACCATCACACGACTTCCTGCACCATAAGCAAAACCTGATCCCCCTCGAATACTTACTTGACCGTCCATTGTTTGAACCCCAGGAGTTTGTGCCACAGCATCTTCTAAATCAGTAAAACCTTTGTTTGCTATAAGTTCTGCTTTTAAGACATCCATCGAAACAGTTACTTCTTCAATGTTTTGACCTCTACGCCCTGCTGTTACTACCACTGTTTCAATCGTCTTTGTAGGCTCAGATAAAGTAATGGTTATTGTACCAGGTGCGTTAACAACTGTTGTGTCATTGGCATAACCACCCATTATGGTAATTATGGTTAATGGAAAATCAGTTTCTTTTGTAATGATTTGAAATTTACCCTCGGCATCACTTAAGGCCTTGGATTGGTTAGATGCAGTTATTTTTGCACCCATAACTCCTTCCTTTGTTGTATGGTCTTTTATCACACCTGAAACCTGACTAGATGCAAAAAAAGGAAGAAAACCTAAAAAAAAAGTAGCAAGTTGTTTCATAAATACATTCTTTTATTCTATCTTTAAGATGCCTAAAATACAAAAATTGTGAAACACAACAAACCTATTTATCAAATTGCTCTTACGCAATTGTGTGGTTTCGGACCTGTAAGGACGAAACAACTACTTCAGCATGTGGAACAAGTTGAAGATATATTTACTCTGTCATTCAAAGAGTTATCAAAATTATCAGGATTTAATACAGCTATTTTAAAGAAAATGGAGCGAGAATTAGCTCTTCAAAAAGCGGTCGAAATTTTTAACGAAATTTCTAAATTTGGTATTAATTTCATCTTTTACACGCAATCTGAGTACCCAAGAAGACTCAAACAATGTGAAGATGCACCTTTGGTTATTTATTCAAAAGGGGAGATGGATTTAAACAATACGCGATTTGTTGCTGTTGTCGGCACAAGAGATGCTACGGAGTATGGAAAACGTATTTGTACGGAATTAATTCAACAGTTTGTCGGCACGGAT
This sequence comes from uncultured Fluviicola sp., assembly GCA_964580465.1. Lineage (GTDB taxonomy): Bacteria > Bacteroidota > Bacteroidia > Flavobacteriales_D > Crocinitomicaceae > Taishania. The sequence continues at coordinate 5,009 of CAZOKJ010000053.1, forward strand.
ATTGTTGTGGTTAGCGGCATGGCTTATGGTATTGATATCGCTATTCATCAATTGTGCATTCAACATGGTGTGCCTACAATCGGAGTTATGGCACATGGATTGGAAATTGTCTATCCTCATTTGCATCGTTCAACAGCTAAAAAAATGCTCAATGATGGTGGTTTAATCTCTGAATACCCGCCAAATACGAAACCAGATCGAGAAAATTTCCCGATGCGCAACCGTATTGTTGCCGGATTGTGTGATGCAACCATTGTTGTTGAAAGTAAAATCAAAGGAGGGTCTTTAATAACAGCTGATTTAGCCAATGATTACAACCGTGATGTTTTTGCTTATCCTGGAAGTATTTACGATGAAAATTCGGCTGGTTGCAACAATCTTATTGCTAATCAAAAAGCACAATTAATTCGCAATGGACAAGACTTTTTAGAAAAAATGGGCTGGAATTTGAACATCCCTAATCCTGTTCAACGTGCAATTTTTCCAACACTCTCTGATGAAGAACAATCGGTTGTTAAGTTGTTAGAGTCTTCTGGTGTAATGAACATAGATACCATGGCAATGCAGTTAAACTTTCCTTCTTCTAAATTGAGCGTGCTTTTGTTTCAGCTAGAAATGAATGGACTGGTGTCAAGTTTACCTGGAAACCGTTGTCAATTGGTTTGAGTTTGCTTTTCTTTGTCTGTTTTTCTAATTTTTAGCTTTTAAAATGTACTTTTACAAAGTTTTTAACGTTGAAATAAATGCATGAAGAAAAAGCGAGCAATAGTTTCTGTAACCAATGATCTTTACACCGATCAACGTGTGGACAAGGTGTGCCTGTTTCTTGTGAAACAAGGGTACGATGTGCTATTGGTTGGAAGAAAAAGGAAAAACAGCCTTCCCTTGCCTCAACGATCTTATGCCACTCACCGTATGCGTCTTATTTTTGATAAAGGTGCACTTTTCTATGCGGAATATAACCTACGCTTGTTTTTGTTTTTGCTTTTTAAGCGTTCAGATATATTGGTTTCCAATGATTTGGATACCTTGTTGGCTAATTATTGTGCCAAGTTGTTTAAATACGATGCGCGCTTGGTTTATGACTCTCATGAATATTTTACAGAAGTACCTGAATTGCAAGGTCGTTATGCTAAAAAGGTTTGGGAAAGTATCGAAATGTATGTATTTCCCACATTGACAGAAATATATACTGTAAACCAATCCATTGCTGACCTCTATCAACAAAAGTATCAAAAAGAACTAAAAATTGTTCGGAATGTTTCTCCACTTTGGCAAGCTGAAAATTTACTTTCTAAAAAGGAACTAGGTTTACCCGAAGACCGACCAATCATTATCATTCAAGGAGCTGGAATTAATGTGGATAGGGGAGCAGAAGAAGCTGTAGAGGCAATTAAATGGGTTGATGATGCGTGTCTAATTATTGTTGGAGATGGTGACGTTGTTCCTCAATTAAAACAATTCGTGGAAGAACATCATTTGCAGGAAAAAGTCTTGTTTTTTGGTAAACAACCTTATTTACGAATGATGAATTATACCTATCATGCTTCCATAGGTTTAACACTGGATAAAGATACAAATATCAATTATCGTTATTCGTTACCAAATAAACTATTTGATTACATTCACACCAATACAGCTGTAATTTGCACTCCTTTAGTTGAGGTAAAACGCATTGTTGAAGAATATCAAGTTGGTGTTGTGTTAGAAGAATTGAACGCGCAGTCGCTGGCTGCTACTATTTCCAATTTATTAAACGACCATGAGCGTTTGTCTTTGTTTCACGCAAATTGCGAAAACGCTAAAAAAGCTCTTAATTGGGAAGAAGAAACGAAAGTGCTGGAATTGTTTTATCCTAAGTGTTAAGTTATGATTAGTATTTGCATTCCTATTTATAATTTTGATGTCAGAACGTTGGTCGATGACCTGTTCAAGCAATTACAAGAAGGGGATGAGATTGTGTTAATTGATGATGCTTCTTTGGATGAATTTAAACAAATGAATGCAACTATATCGAACAAATATGCCCAATCTATTTTATTAGAAAACAACGTTGGAAGGTCTAAAATCCGCAATTTATTTTTAAATTATGCGAAAAATGATTATTTATTGTTCTTAGATTGTGATGTTCAAGTTATTTCAAGTGACTTTTTAGAACGATACAGAAACTCCATTTTTGAGAAAAAAAAGTTGGTTTGTGGTGGACGTTTGTATCCTGATATTTGTCCTTCAGAGCAACAAGTGTTGAGGTGGAAATATGGCCATCAAAGAGAATCTCAAAATGCTGTTTTGCGTTCGCAAGCTGCAAATCGTTCATTTATGACCAATAATTTTTTAATTAAACGTGATTTATTGGAGCGTTTTCCGTTTGATGAGCGTTTAACGCAATACGGACATGAGGATACCTTGTTAGGAATTCAGCTCAACAATGCAGGAATAAAAATAACGCATATAGAAAATCCAATTTTGAATGGAGACATTGAAACCAACGTAGTTTTTATGGATAAAACGGAACGTGCGCTTCAAAATTTAAAACAAATCTGTACTTTTTATGAAGACAAACAGAGTTTGCGCTCTTTTGTTAGCTTGTTGAAGACAAATCATCAATTCGAGAAACTTCATCTCAGCGGTTTTTTACGCTTAAGCCACCACTTAATAGGTTCTACTTTGAAAAAGTCTTTAATTCGCTCAAAATCGCCCTCTATGCTTGTTTTTAACTTTTATAAGTTGCTTTATTATTCTTCATTGAAGTAGAAACAAAAAAAAGACCACCCAATAGGGTAGTCTTTCTTAGTACTATTTCAAAAAAATATTATTTCTTTTCAGAAGAACAACAAGATTTTGTTGAAGACGCGCTAGAGCAAGATTTTGCTGAAGATGCTTCATGACAAGATTTTGTTGTAGCTGCTGAATTGGCATCTTTTTTCTTCTTTTTACCTCCTTGCAAAACTGTGTAAGAAGTTGTAGTTCCTGCAACTGCGTTAGTGATATAACCTGCAGAAATAATCAATGCTAAAGCTAAAGCTACTTTTTTCATAATAAATCTATTTAAGTTTGACGCTACTAATTTATAACTTATTTATCAATCAAGCAAGATTTTAACAATAAATTAATTGTAAAAAACAAAAATTAACTTTCTACAATCAAAATATAGTTGTTTTTCTTACCTTTCCCAAGCAATACATACTTGTTATTGATGAGGTGTTCTTCACTAAAAACAAAATCTTCACCAACTTTTTCTTTGTTTACTGAAATAGCGTTGGCTTTCAATTCTCTACGTACTTCACTGTTGGACGCCATGAATCCTGTTCTACCTGCCATTGCATCTAAAATACCAATTGTTTTGTATTCTTCTTTTGTGATGGTAAATTGAGGTACTCCTGCAAAAATAGCTAAGAAATTACGCTCTGATAAACCTTTTAAATCTTCAGATGTTGACTTCCCAAATAAGATATTTGATGCTGCAATAGCTGCTTTTAATTCTTCCTCTCCATGCACAGCAATGGTAATGTCCTCTGCTAGTGCTTTCTGTAAAGAACGTAGGTGAGGCGCTGCTTGTTGTTCTTGAATTAACGCATCAATTTCTTCTTTCGTTTTAAATGTGAAGATTTTAATATAGCGTTCTGCATCTTCGTCGCTTGTATTTAACCAAAATTGGTAAAACTCATAAGGTGAAGTACGTTCAGCATCTAACCAAACATTTCCTTTTTCTGATTTTCCAAACTTAGTTCCATCTGCTTTTGTAATGAGTGGACACGTTAAAGCGTACGCTTTTCCTCCATCTTTGCGGCGAATCAATTCTGTACCAGTTGTGATATTTCCCCATTGGTCAGAACCTCCCATTTGCAAGGTGCAATTTTTTGCTTTGTATAGATGTAAAAAATCATATCCTTGAACTAATTGATAGGTAAATTCTGTAAAACTCATTCCGTCATTGGCTTCTCCTGTCAAACGCTTTTTTACTGAATCTTTGGCCATCATGTAGTTTACAGTGATGTGTTTTCCAATGTCACGGATAAAATCTAAGAAAGAAAATTCCTTCATCCAGTCATAGTTGTTGACTAATTCAGCAGCGTTTTCAGCAGTGGAATCAAAATCTAAGAATTTAGCTAGCTGTTTTTTGATGCTTTCTTGGTTGTGACGTAATGTTTCTTCATCCAACAAGTTACGTTCGTCTGATTTCCCTGATGGGTCGCCGATCATTCCTGTTGCGCCTCCAATCAATGCAACTGGTTGGTGCCCTGCATTTTGAAAGTGTTTTAACAACATGACACCCACTAAGTGCCCCACGTGTAAAGAGTCAGCAGTTGGATCTATTCCCAAATAAGCAGAGCGCATTTGCTCCATTAAATGCTCTTCTGTTCCAGGCATTACGTCGTGTAACATACCTCTCCAACGAACTTCTTCTATAAAATTTTTCATTTCTTTATCTATTTTGCTATTTGCGACAGATTTTGTTTGCAAAGATAATCAATCTCTTTTTTTAATAAACAAAAAAAGAGACTCTTTGCGAGCCTCTTTTCATTCACTTTTATAAAATGCTCAATTATTTTCCAAATTTCGCTTTATAGTCTACTACACTTTGTTCGAAAATACGAATAGCTTCAGCTTTGTTCAAAAAGCCTTTCACTTCTGTTGTTTTGTTTTCTAATTTCTTGTAATCTTCGAAAAACACACGAATTTCATTCAAAATATGTGGATTCAATTCGTTCAAATCATTGATGTGATTCCAGTTTTTGTCTCCTTTTGCTACAGCGATGATTTTGTCATCCATTTCACCACCGTCAATCATTTGCATTACACCGATGATTTTTGCTTCTACTAAGCACATTGGTACAATTTCAATGTCTGACAAAACTAAGATGTCTAATGGATCGTTATCATCACAGTAAGTTTGAGGAATAAAACCATAGTTTGCAGGGTAGAACATTGGAGAAGCAATGACGCGGTCCAATAAAATCATACCTGTTTCTTTGTCTAATTCGTATTTTGCTCTGCTATTTTTTGGAATTTCAATGATTCCTGTAACTACTTCTGGAGCATTTTCTCCAAATGATACATCGTGCCAAGCGTTAAAACCCATGTTTTCTGTTTTTATTAACGTTATTATTCTGTTTATTTATTAGAAGTCAGTGATTTAAACACTTCTTCCAAGGATTTTTCTTCAATTTTTAAAGTTAAAGTCAACCAATTGTTGTCTGTTGCATGTTTTGCCACTACGCGTCGCAAGTCCACTTCTTCAACAGTTTCTAACAACCAGCCATCTTTTACTTGTTCAACTTTACGAACATACTGAATTTTTTGTAATTGTGATTTGCTTACGCTATCTTCAAATTCAACATAAACCGTTTGAACAGTTGTTTGTTTTTGCAATTCAGAAGCTTTGTTATCTGCTACTATTTCACCTTTATTGATAATGACAACACGGTCGCAAATGGCTTCAACTTCTTGCATAATATGTGTAGAAAGCATCACCGTTTTTCGCTTACCAATGGATTTAATCAAATCGCGTATTTCAACCAATTGATTAGGGTCTAATCCTGATGTTGGTTCGTCTAAAATCAACACTTCAGGATCGTGAATAATAGCTGCTGCCAAACCTACACGTTGACGATAACCTTTTGAAAGCATGCCAATTTTCTTGTTTTGCTCAACTTCCAATCCAACAGCTTTAATCATCTCATCAACACGAGCTTTGACGTTTTTTAATTTATAAATTTTTGCCACAAATTCAAGGTATTCTTTGACGTACATATCTAAATACAATGGATTGTGTTCTGGCAAATAACCTATTTTTTTTCGTGTTTCTAAAGAATCAATGTCAACAGGCAAACCACATACTTTTACTTCGCCTTCGCTTGCTGGAATAAATCCTGTAATAATCTTCATTGTTGTTGACTTTCCAGCTCCGTTTGGACCCAAAAAACCAACAATTTCACCTGAGTTTACAGTAAATGAAATTCCCTTTACAGCAGCTTGGTCGCCGTAGTATTTGTATAGATTTTTTACCTCAATTGACATCTTGTTCGCAATTTGAATGCACGAAGATACATATAATTGGGTTGTTATGAAAAATTTGAGCTAAAAAAATCAGGGTAAACGCATTTACTTTTCTGTAAATTGAATCGTCGCAATTATACCACTAATTATCAATTACAGCAATTATCAGTC
>CAZOKJ010000054.1:0-11021 GCA_964580465.1 uncultured Fluviicola sp.
ATTCATTTTTGAACATCTTAAAATAAAAAGAGAGTGTCAGACTTTTCGGACACTCTCATCTATTTTTATCTAATCAAAGACCTTACATTTTCACTAATTTCATCACTGTTGATGCATTTTCAGCTTGCAAAACAACTTGATAAACACCAGCCTTTAAATGGCCAATTTGGATATTAGTCGTCGTTCCTGTAGCTTCTGTGCTGTACACTACTTTCCCGTTTACATCCATTACTGTAATTGTATTGATTAATTTATCTGAACTGCTAACAGTAAATGAGTTTTCAGCTGGGTTAGGATATAAATTAGCTGTTAACACATTTGTTGGTTTAATGCCTAATGCGTCGTTATCGTTAATTAAATCCCAACGTTGATTCTCCAAAACTCCTCTCATTAATGCTACTTGTCCTTTAGTAAAGGTATTTTGACAGGTTTCAGCCGAATAATCCATGAAGTTTTCAACCATATCAGGTAAATCTACACCATCGATGTTGTCCACACATGTGTTTTTTGTTGTATTACAGTCAGAATTGGATTTATCTACTGCATTTGGAGTATCATCAATACCGTCTTCTTGTGTACAATCCCCATCTCCCCAAATGTGACGCAAACCTAAGTAGTGACCTACTTCGTGTGTAACAGTTCTCCCTTTAACAACATAGTTTCCTGTCATCGGATTTGGATTATTAGAACCAAACACTTGGTATTGAATAACAACCCCATCACCAAGGTTTTCATCACCACTACTACCAGCAGGCCAATTTGGCAAGTTTGCAGGTGGGGTAGCATAACCCAATAACATGGTCATTCCGAAAAATGACATGTCACAAATCCAGATATTTAAATATCGAGATTGATTCCAAGGATCAATGCCGCCGTCAGCAGTTGATTTCACTCGTTCAATTCCCATCATTCCAGCTGTTGATTGTAAATCAACAAAGCTGTTAACGCTTGTTTGGGTACGTGTAATTCCCGTTGTTGGGTTGCCATTTGGATCGAACGATGCCAATACAAATTGAATTTTAGCATCACCTGCATAAGGATGAAACTCAGAACGCAAATTAGATGCGTCAGCATTCATTCGTCCATAATCTTCGTTTAAGATACGAATTTGATCATGAATCACAGAGTCATGCAAGTTGGCATTCGCATTTTTATAAACAACGTGAACAACTACAGGAATGACATAAACTTCGTCCGCTTTTGTAGGGATTACATGTTTAGCAGCGTGGAATGCATCCTTTGTTGACTGGATGTACCCAGGCTGTACAGATTCACGGTAGTTCATATAATCTACCGTACCGCAACGGTGAATTTCTTGTTGATTAAAAGCAGTAGATGCTATCAACAATGTGGAGAGGGCAAGAATTGTTTTCTTCATTGTATTTATTTAAGTTATTTCTTACAAAAAAGCAGTAGTTGGTAATAGTAGGATAAGTTTGACTATAAACCAATTTTTTTCTTTACTTCTTTAGACACACCGTCTTTGTGTAAGTAAATGTTAATGGTTTTGTATTTGAAGTAATTTTCAGAAACATACAAGTACCCTTGTGGATAGTTGCCTGTTCCCCAAGAATTTTTAACTAAGAAATAATTAGTGCCATTCTGGTCTTTATACAAACCTACAATGTGCATACCATGATCGTCAGTTGTTGTTTTATTATCATAACCTTCTTGACGCAATTCTGTTGTAATAGTCAATTCTTTAACAGGCGTTAAGAAAGCATTAGAACTACGTTCAGCACCACCATCAGAGAAATGAGCATTGTCCTTTCCTTTCATTTGAATGGTAGATAAATCTTCTGGAACAATTGCAAGACCGTTGCTAAAAGAGAATCCTTTTTCAGAAACGTCAGCACCCCAAGCGATAGTGTAACCACGTTTTAAAGCATCAACAGTTGTGCTGTATAAATCATCCATTGAAACGTTGTAGCTTTTTCCCCATGCCCAGTTGTCTTGAATTTCTAAGATGCACTCTTTGTTTAACTCATGGTTTGTAAACGATGTTAAAGAAACATAATCATCCATGTTTAAACCTAAAGAAGCGGCATAACTCATCGGAGTATATTTCTTTCCTTTCCATTCAAACTCTTTAATATCAGCTCCTAAGTAAGCGTCTAAAACAGCGTTTACAGCCGTTTTCCAAGATGGAGACAAGTTTCCTTTTCCAGCACTTTTAACAACGCCTTCAACAACACCTTCTAACAAATTAAAAAACTCGTTGTGGTTGTGCGTTTCAGAACCGTAATTTAAACCTCTATATACCTCGTTTGGAACAATACCGTATTTTTTTACAACAAATGGAATGTCATGAAATGCTCCTCCTTGAGAAAAATTGATTTTTCCGTCCATTCTTACATAGCGTTCTGCCTTGCTTTCATAAGCTTTGCGGACGATGTACATTTTTGAAAGTGGATCTACATTTTTATTCCCTTTGCGCATTAATTCAGATTCAAAAAAGGATAAAGCTGAAAAGCTCCAACATGTACCTGCTTGACCTTGACTTAAAACTGGAGTTGCATCTAAATGAGCAATTTTAGTGAATTTGTAGTTACTTTCAGGTGTATTGGTTACCGTTTCTGTTGAGTGAATTTGCGCATTTAAGCCAAATGCAGCAAGAAACATAAAGACACTTAAAGATAGTTTTTTCATGATTATTGTTTAATTAAAACGTTCGAAAGTTTCAAAAGTAAGGATTTATTTTAACAAGTGCAATTGCTTATAACAAAAAAATAGGGAAGCAATTATGTCCTCCCTATCGAATTTCTTAGAAAAAAATGCTATTTCCCTTTGAAGGTGTACACGTGGATTTTACCATCATCATCTGTTCGTTTCGCTTTCAGATCTTTTGATGTCAATTTTACAATCGTGTAAAGTTCAAGCGTCCCATTATTTTTTGTTAAAATCAATGTTGATTTTTTTGCTCCAAACGACCAATGCCCTTCTTCTGTTATAGGAAAACCTGAAACGATCCATGTTCTTTTGAAGGTTTCATCTTTGTAAAAATCCATTTGCAAACCGTTGTTTCCTGTAATTAATTGGTTTACTCCATCAATTTCATAACTGATAATGTCCCAATGATTTACCAAACGTGCTTTTGCGGATAATAATGAAAAATTATTCCCTTCTTCAAATTTTGAGCAAGATGCTACAAGCAAGAATAACAAGCCCAAAATCATAAATTTACTTCCTTTCATAGTACTGTGTTTTTAATTTACTTTAACTAAATTACGTAAAAAACGAAAATACCGTGCGTTTTTAACAAAAAAAATAGAAAAATCACCTCGATAACTCTTGGTTTTTTTGTGACGGTTTTTTGTTCATTACCATAAAATCCCAGATTCCATTCAAATAGCCCAACCCATAAGAAACATGTAAAATTGGAAAAGTTTTGAAAATATCCCAGTGGCTTAATTCTTTGTGTTTGCTGTGAATATCGTATGATACATAAAAAACAATCGCGATGTATATCAAAATAGGCAAAGATCCTACGCCAATTATATAAATTCCAAATAAAAAGCTAATAGCAAATAACAAGAGATACATCACAAATAAAGGTGGAACTAATTGTCGCATGGTGGTTACTGTTTTGTGTTTTTTGTTGACATAAACCTTCCAATAACCGTATTGAAAAAACTGCGTTTGTAATTGAGAAAATTTTCCTCTTACATAATACTTCAACCAAATACTAGCGTCAAAATAAATTTTACCACCTGCGTTTGTTACACGAAAGTTAAAATCATCGTCTTGATTCCGAATTAAATCCTCGTCAAAAAAACCAATTTTTTCAAACACCCAAAAGGGATACATTGGGCTCGTAACGGTATCTGTAAATCCGGATTTTGTGAGTGTTCTAAAATTCCCTATTCCCATTCCAAGTCGCGTACCCATAGCCAACGCAATTACCTTGCCGGTTTTATTGATGTATTCATTAACAATGCGTCCACCTACGCACCAAATAGAAGCGTCAGCTTGCAAAATTGTTAAACAATTTAGTAAATAGTTGGGTGAAATGATGTGGCGTGCTCCAATGATTTGTACATAATCACAGCTCGCGGCATGGATTCCTAAATTGAACGCATACGGTGTAAGTTGTTGCACATTGTCGATCAAATGTAAATTAGCGAAACTAGCTTGGAGGGCTGCTATTTTTTCACGAGTTCCATCGTTGCTCATTCCATCTACAATAAAGACAGAAATCACAGTGTTTTCGGGCAATTCAGCTTGATAAATAGCCTGAATACACTCCTCAATAAAGGGAGCTTCATTTCTACAAGGGATGACAACAGATAGTTTCATGGTTTAAAATTTAAAAAAGTGTTTTGTTGCTTGTAATTAGAGATTGACTGTAAAATAAACACCCAAAAAGTAAAGAAAACAATCCCGCTTTGACGTTGAAAAAGAGACTCAAACAACGAATTAAACGCAAAAGAGGCGACCAATACAAGTAATACCCATTGATTATCTCTGATTGCTTTTAGCGTAATTGTAAAATACAAAGCTATCAATACAATCAATCCAACAATTCCTATTTCAATGGTTGTCTGCAAAAATTGATTGTGGGGGTTGAAGCGTTTGCCAGCCAACTCATTTAGTCCATAATCCCGAAGTTTAGCACCTAAGACGATGTCCACATTTCCAGTTCCATATCCCAATGGTTGTTCCGTAATTGCCTCAGTTGAAACGGTCCACAGTACTAAACGCTCTTCATTACCTACTAGATACCGATTAGCATTTTTTACAAATTGTTGAGGGGAATTCAAGTAATTTTTCAGGGAATTATACGTATATTGAATGTCGTCAATTGTATCTTTACTTTGGTCGATCAACAACACCACGCTCCCAAGCATAAGAATCACTATTCCAACACTTTTAACAGAACCAATTTTCCTGTTAAGCCAACTAAAACCGCCGATTGCGATTAGCAACAGCAAAAATAAAATCGCTGAAAGTGACATACAAAGCAAATAACCCATACTAAATATTACTAAAAGAATAAGGGTAATCACAAATGGTATATTTTTTATTTTTATCACCAAAAAACCTCCTACTAGATAATAAATTGCCATGTATGTAGGGTGATGAATTGAGGAAAAACCGGTAGAAATAAAGCAAGAAAAATTAGTTGTTTCTACAAAGCAAGAAAAACTATGGTACACACTGTAGATGAACAAAAGTAACATTGATCCAAGGTACATAAAGATGGGAATGCGGTAATTTAATTGCTGACGCGGGAGGGCTAAAAACAAGATTGGAAATAAAACAAACGACAATTTACTTTCCAGCACATGGGCAGCTTCTTGATAGTCTTGCGTAAAAAAGCACCCAACTCCGTACATAAAATAAAAGAGAATAAAAAGAATGTGAGTTGTCGAAATAAACCATTTCATTTCTCGTTTCATGGACAACCAGCCGATTGAAAGAGCAAATAACAACATGCCCAGTGGCATTAGTTTTGGGAATAGTACTTGCAGCAATAAAGTCAGTCCCATTGAAAATTCATAAAACTTTAAGCGTAATTCCATTAGCGGCTAATTTTTGTGTACAATTGAATCAAATTTTGAGCTTGTTGCTCCCACGAGAACTGCACAGAGGTATCTATGCCTCTTTGAATCAACGCTTTTCTATCAACCTCATCCAACAAAACAGCTTTTAATGTAGTTGCTAATTCTTCTGGATTCAATGGATCGATACAAAAACCAACTTCTTGTTTTTTAACAAATTTATAAATTTCAAAATCAGAAACAATAAATGGTAATCCTAGCGCCATGTATTCAAAAATTTTGGTGGAAAAGGAGCGTAAATAATTAGGAACAGGGTGCAAAATAGATAATCCAACTTTACATTGATTGGCCAATTGATAAGCCTCATAAACAGGTAGAGGGCCATAAAATGTAATTTTTTCTTGAACTTGTAAGTAATTTTTATTCTCTTTAATTTCTTTTTGTAAATCATCGAACATAGGGCCAACACAATGAAAATGAAAATCAACCTTCTGATCATCCAATTTTTTTAATGCTGCTAAAATTTCAAAAACACCCCTCAGCTTTGACACTAAACCTACATAAAGAATGCCATTTTCTTGTGTCAACGTGTTTTTTCTCAACTGCTCAAAAGATGAAAGGTCTGGATAATTGAGTACTTTCGTGATGGATGCTGCTTTATTTGCATATATTTCTTCATACGAATCTTCTGCTAAAACGAGGTGGAAAATTCGTGCAGCAAAATAATCAAATATTGCGTAAATAAAAGCAAAAAATTGAGGAACTACCAACCATTTTTTATCCTTTATTTGCTTTCCTACATTTTCATGCACATCATAAACAACGGTTTTTCTTAATGCCTTTAATATGAAACCCACCCAAATCAATTCAGGATCATGAAAATGATAGATCTTAGAATTAGTTTTTAGCGCTGTACGAAACACTTTCCATGCTATAATTGTGATGCGATAAAAACGGTTGGGGGTTGGAACAGCAACGCCATAGACCTGCACATTGTGCACACGTTGATTAGGAGCAGAAGGCGCCACTAAAGACACATCAAATCCTGCATTGGCAAGAGTCACACATTCTTTATAAAAAATACGGGTATCGTCCCATTTGTGAAGACTGCTGATATGACAAACCTTAATCATTGTTGTAAAATGGTTGTATATAAATGAATAAATTTTTCACGATTTGCTTCTTTCGTTCCGTCCGTATCAATGCGTTTTCGATTAATGGTTGCTGCATGTCCTAAGTCGATGGTTAGTGCTTCTGATAGAAAATCATTGTCCAAATTTTTGACAATAATACCGTTTAAGCCATTTTCAATCCATTCTTTGTTGGCCGGCAAATCCGAAACAACAGGAACGCATCCACAAGCCATTGCTTCTAAAAGAGAAATAGCCGTTGCATCCGATTCCGGAACAGATGCCCATATTTTGGATTTGGAGTACCATTTTTCGTTTTCTACTTTGTCCACCCAACCTACAAAGACTACTTTTTCGGTTAGTTGTAAATCAGATGTTTGTTTTTTCAACGTTTCTGTTTCATCTCCAGTGGCAGCAATTACTAGTTTCCAATCCGGATGTTTCTCCGAAAAAGAAGCAAAAGCGTTAATAATTTTGTCTATACGATAAAGTTTTTTATGCAAGCGATTAGAGTAGATAAGACTCTCTTTTTCGACAGGTTTTGGATCAATTCCTATTCCAAAATTAGCCACCAACAAAGGATGCTTCGATGTCGCTAATTGACGGATAGTTTGCTCGATAAATTGTGCGTCAGCGGTTAAGTAAGTAGCTTTGGAAAGGTTGTAAGCAGTCATCTTTTTTAAGAAAACACTCTTATTGGGGTTTACCAACACATCACTGCCCCAAATTGTTAGGACAGTAGGGATATGGAATTTTTTATTTGCCAGCAAGGTGTAAAAAGCATAGCTATTTGCTTGATGTATATGAATGATAGAGGGTTGAAATGCAGCGATTTGTTTCTTAATTTCTTTTGGAGTGCTAAATATGTTTTTAACACTTAATGAAAAGTCTAATTCAACGGTAGGATAATCTGTATTTTCTCTTTTTTCATTGGTAATTAGAAGAATTTCATCAAAGAAATTGTGTATTAACGCAATGTAATTATATGTGTGAATGGTGTTGGACCCTACAATCATTAGCTTTTTCATTCTTGCTTTATTTTGTAACAAATATAGAAAATTCGATTTAACGAAACGAAATTCCTTCTTTTACTCGTTTTATATTTTCATAGATATTCCAATACCAACTCGAACGCCAATGTTTGGGATGCATCAAAAAATGAATGATTGGAACATCTTGCTGAATGGCTTCCAGAGGAGTTTTCCCTCCTTTGTAAAATAAAGGATAACCACAATCGGAAATATTGATAGAATAGGTTCCTGTAAATTCTGACTGGTAGGCTTCAAAGTCTAATCCACATTCGTGTAAAACTTCTGTAGATATCAATACGTGATTCGGTAAATTTAATTGGCGATTAGCAAAATCCCCATGACTAGCAATGTGCTTGATTTTGAATCCAACTTTGTTTTCAACAGATTTTAAATTCTCTTTAAATAAAGAAACTATTTGAGGAAAATGTTGTTTTACAGTCTCTGGATTAGTCAATTTATTTTTTTTAGCATAATCCGCAATTTCTTCGTAGTGATAACCACAGTCAGAGCCTGCGTCCTTTACAGCAATCATAGCGTTTTTATGAAATGTACATAAGCGAAAATACATCGACGAATGGATGTTATATTTTTTTTGTACCTGTAGCCACTTAAAAGCGTATTTTGGGTCGGAGTCAATATCTTGGCGAATAATTAGAATTTTTTGATTGTCGATTTTATCCTTTTTTACTAAGTCAAAATATTCCGAATGAGAAACAATTTGATAGCCTTTTTCTATTGCCAAACAAATGATTTGCTCGTATTCAGCTATTCTGTCGGGTAGAAAGAAATCTGATTTTATACGTTGAAAGATGCTTTTAAGTGTCATATAAAATTAACAGTATAAGGTCGAAATCCGATACGTTTTTTGAATAAAACTAACCCGTTTTGCTTTCGTCCAAAGGTGTCGTACATCAAATAATTGGACGAATGTGTAGCGAAAATATATTCGATTGCACTCACATTATTGAGGTACATCACATTGTTTTTTAGATGGTCAACATGTCCTAAAATTCGGTTCATTAAGACTAATTCATTCATGAATATTAACCAGATATAACTCACTAAATTATGATTGGCATCAAAAACACCTATCCAACTATTTTGTTTATCATTTGGCCATTGATTCACTTTTTGTTGGTAGCTGGCATCCATTGTCCTTCCTTGACGATTGCCTACAGAAGTGTTTATGTCATAGATAGCGTCAATCTGCTCATTAGGATTAAAGTGTTTCCAATAATATCCCATTTTGGAGCATCTACGGCTAAAGTAATCCGCAGAATTTTTACCTTTTATTGTTTGTACGTAAGCCTCAAAGGACGTAAATTGACTTAATTCTATAATGGCACAATTGTATTTTTTGTTAGGGACAAATAATCGCTTCCACGAACGTTGATTAAAATAATTTCGCATTCGTTTTCCTTGCTCGCTATCTCCTAGTGAAATAGTTATTTTACCAGCAGGCTTTAGGGAATTATTCCAAACAAATTTTAAGTCATTTATTTGCTCTTTCATTGCATATAATATTGACTTAATTCTGGATGTTTCTGAAGGTAATTTTCGTCCAAATTTTTTACAGAGCCAACTACTTTTGCGGGGTTTCCTGAAATAATAGAGAATGGAGGAAAAGTACCTTTTACATACGCATACGCCGATATAATACAACCTTCTCCAATGACAGTATTTGGCATTATCGTGGTATGAGGCCCAACAAACGTAAATTTACCAATAGAAATAGAACCTTTTAAATACCCAACTTGTTGTTTCTTGTTGCCATAATTAGAGCCATACAAACGAATGGTGTTATGACTCGAATGAGTGGTAATACTCACATAAGATGTGATTTGGCAGCCTTCATCGATGTTTATTCCATTACTTGCTTCTATAAAATTGAAATGACCGATATAAATATTGTTAGCAAGTTTCAACTGACTAGGAGCATCTATAAAAGTAGTGTTTCCTATACGCAGGTTGGATACGCGTTGATTTTGAAAATTTTTCGAATAATAAATCATCCTAGGACGTAATATGCTATGCAGAAGTTTTGCAATATGATAGTTGATTTTATGCCACATTATTTACTTGTTTTCTACTTTCAACATCCAAATATCCGAAACATATTGCAATAAAAAAAGTAAATTTCATATTAAACATAGGAATATTTGTTAGTGCTGTAATTGCAAGGATTAAAAATAAAGCAATTGCAAATTCATTTTGTAGGAAATTTTTCTTCAATAAAATGATTGGTTGAAAAAGAAAGTATAAATAAGCTATTAACCCAATAACACCGTAACGCCATAGAAAAAAGATATATTCATTTTCAGGGTAAATTTGATGTTCATAGAGATAGTTTTTATTGGGGCCATATCCGAAGATAGGTTGTTTTATCCATTCGTTAAAAAGTAATTTCCAGACCTCTAAGCGTCCCATTACAGATGTATTGGAGCTAACAGATTGTACGTGAGTATTAGAAATATAACTTAACGAGTTAACATCGCTCTCAAATAATAAAAAAGCAATACCAAAAAGAAATAGATATAATCCTAATATAATTACAAAATGCTTCCAATGAAAGAAAATATGCACTAATAATAAGAAAGCTAAAATAAAAACAGATGTTCTTGATTGCGTAAGTAACACCATAATAGAGCTTCCTATAAATCCAAAATAATTAATCCAATTTTCTTTTATATTCGTGTAAATGATTCGAGAACTGTAAAAAGCAGTAAGCAGCAAAAAGAAGAAACCATTTTCATTAGGGTTACCAAAAGTACCAACGATTCGTTTGGAAGAAGGGTTTCCTAAAGAGTCTAATCCAAAACTTAATACGTCAATGCGGCTTGGGTCGTAATAAATCAATACTGCTCTTGTGAAATTAAAGAAATCAAAAAAATGAAGGAGATTTAGAATAAAAGAAAGAATGAAAATGATATGAATTGCTTTTACTATTTTTAATTGATTTATTTCATTTTTAAACACAGAAACGAAAAACCAAAAAAGGATTAGAAGTTTAATGATTTTAATAACTTCAAAATACTCGTTTAATTGCCGTTGATGCCCATTTAAGAAAATTGTAAAAACAATATAGCCTGAGAAAAGCAAAAGAGAATTCGTAAATAAGTTGAATTTAAAATAAGGGTTAAAACCAAGTCGAATTACCGGATATACGAGTAAAATTTCCTCTACGGATAAATAAAAAGAATCCGACAAAGGAATAAAAGGGACAAACACTATTGAAAACAAAAGTAAAATCAAAAATGCAATGTCAGCTTGCTTAAAAAAAGTAGTATGCTCTGATGTCATATTTTTGGTTATACTAAATGTTTTGTGAGACAAATATAGCGTAAAAATTCTTTACTTTG
>CAZOKJ010000055.1:0-10685 GCA_964580465.1 uncultured Fluviicola sp.
TGGAGCAAGTTAAGGAGCTTGAAAAAAAAATAAATAGCAGACCAAGGAAGCGTTTTCAATTTGAAAATCCTATATTTGTAATGGACAAATTATTGTTTAATTAAAAAGTTGCATTTGTGACTTGAATCCAGCATTTGTTTAAAACATTTTTATGAAAAAGCTAACTTTATTTTTACTTGCTTGTTGTTTATCTTCAACAGGAATTACTCAATCAGACATGACAAGCAGACTATCATTAGGTTTAGAATTTTCTACTGATATGGCTTTTCGAAGTCTAAAAAACAAAGACCAATCTTTTCTTTATCAAAATATCATAGATGAACGTGCTATTGTTGAAATTCCAAGGTTTGGTTATACATCTGGGATTCAATTTGCTTACGCTTTCAATCCTTTGTTGAGCTTAGAACTCGGAGTAAAATACGCTTCAAGGGGTTTTGACATTTACTACCATGATGCAGCAATTGTCTTATATCCATTCTACACCGAAGATCTTTTGAAAGTAAGGTATCAACAAATTTACCAATACATTGACCTTCCTTTAAGGCTTAACTTTACTATAGGTAACAAAGCTGTCAAATTTAGCTCAGGCATAGGCTTGTCAACCAATTTCTTTTTGCGTCAAAGCGTACACTTTAAGCAAACTTATACTGATCATGTGGAAAAAGGTTCGACATTTATTACTAAAAAAGATGTTTCTTACCTAAACAGCGTCAATGTTGCTCCTTTCATTGCAATAGGAATGTGCTACGACATCAATGAAAAGATGTTTATGCGCATTGAACCCGTTGTAAAATACGGTATTATTTCCACTACAAATACTCCAATCCGTGAGCACCTATTTGAATTTGGAATTAATTTCGGCTACTTTCTTCGTTTCTAGCAAAAAAAGAAGCTGCCTGTCAGACAACTTCTAGATAATTTAAACTCAAATTTTGACTAAATCAATCCTCTTTTGCGCAAAGCTTGTTCAACATCTTTATCGATAGTTCTATTCGCATTACGCATCAAATCTTGACTTTCATCATAGATTGAAAATTGATTTGTATTTAACTTTTCATACGCTTTCAATAGCGTTAAATCTTTTCCATTATTTTTAAAATGATCTTTCAACTCATTAATGTCATCAATGTTTAAGTATTTCTGATAAACAGGGGCTAATATTTCCATTGCCATATCAAAACGTTCCCAAGCATACTCTTCTTCAAATTTTTTCCATACATCATCTTTGATTGCACCGTGAAAACGTCGTGAATTTCTTAATAACATCTTAATATCATTAAGTGTCGAATTTAAAAATGGTCCTGACTTGTACATTTCTTTAAAGGCATCTCGATATTCACGTTCTGGAGTATTTTGTCCAAAAGTGACGGTTGTAGTTAGCATCATCATCAAAAATAAAAAGGTTTTACATTGTTTTTTTACTACAGTTTTCATATTTATTCCGTTTTTAAGTATTTTATAAAAACACTTTGTTTAAAGCAAATGTAATGAATACAAATCTTCATTAATAACTTTTTAACGGACGACACTTTGTTACTTGTGAATCGATATTTTCTTACAACCAATGCATGCCCATTTATCTCAAAAAATCAAAATACTTAACAGTTTTTGTTTTTTAATTTATGATTTAATGTCCATTTTTTTTTGATTTATACGTATTTATTTCTTAAATTAGTTAGCATAAATAGTTAATTCAATAACCTTTTACAAATAAATAACACTATTATGGGTGCACCAAAATATCAAATTTATGATGAAGCGGAGATATTGATAGCGAAGATGTTTCAGGCATTTTCCACTCCAGCTAGAGCCAAAATTATACTGCTTCTAACATCAAAGGATAAAACTGTATCCTCGCAAAAAGAACTACAAAAAGAACTTGGGCTATCTCAATCCACAGTTTCAAAACATTTATCGAAAATGTTTAGCGGAGGTGTCTTAGAAGCTTCTTTAGCTACAGATTCTGTTCAAAAGAAAAGCTGTTTAAAGTATAGAGTAAACAGCATAGCAACTGCCAAAATAATTGAATTTGGAAAGTGGATGGAGGAATCATCAGAACGTTTTTCAAAATATCAAAGCGACAAGCTAATTACGTTTTGCGATTTCTTTAGCAAACAATTGAGACATCTGAATTTTGAAGCTCCTTCGTAATCAGTATTTTTTTCATTGAGTTTAGTTGAACTTTCATCTTACATTCTAAGAGTGTGAGGTGTATTTTTGTGTCCAAAAATGAGATTTTAGCTAAAAAGGCATAGTTTTTCACTATTTTTCGTTGCTTTTAATTTAATTTGGATATCTTTTTGAGAATATTTTTTAGAAATTATGTGGAAATTGGTTTTTTACAATGAAAAATGGATATCAAACTTTTATTTGGTTGACTGGCATATCGGTATATGGCGATATAGTCAAAAACAGCATAAATACTCTCATTCACAACAAATTAAATGCTCCATCACCTTCCCTACCAATATCTTCTCACCCATCACTTTAAACCCCAACTTCAAATACAACTTTTTCGCTTCTGGATTTTCCCTATCCACCAACAAACCAACTCTTTCCCCTTGTTTATCAACCAATTCATCAATAACATACTGCAACAACTTTGCTCCATATCCTTTACCTTGATAATTGCTTAACACTCCAAAAGAATCAATGTAATACTCTCCTTCTTCCGTTTCATCTTCAGGTTGAAATGGGATGCCATAATTAGTTTCTATAAATGCCTGTATGGGTTCACGTAAACACGTCAATTTTCCTCCATCGTACACATTAATTGCCCCAATGACCTCTTCGTTTTCTTGCAATACCCAACAATTTTCGAACGAATATTGATTACTCTCTTTTTCGACAAAATGGAGCATAAAATCATACGCTTTTTGATGATCCTTAACACCAATAAATTCATAAACTATTTCCTCCATTGCTAACAATAGACAAGCGGCAATTTCAGGAGCGTCTTCTTTTCGTGCTTTTCGTATCATACATTAGTATATTGTCCCAACACCTCCTCCTGTTTCAATTTGGTGCCATGTAGTTTTAACGGCCATAAATGCTGTGATTTGGTGTAAAGATTGTGCTTGTTCATTTGTCCAATCTTGTATTCTTTCTACAACAGTTTTTACATTTAAAGAAGTTGACTGTTTAACTTCGTTTGCATTTTGCAATTGAGCTCCTAAATAAAAGGCATTAACATCCATGTGATTTGCCATTACTTCAGCCAGCTCTTCCGGCTTTCCTGTAAGGATATTAACAACACCACCTGGTACATCCGATGAATGAATCACTTCTGCAAATGTAATTGCACACAAAGGCAATTGTTCAGAAGCTGCTACAACACAAGTATTTCCACTAGTAATTACAGGAATAACTTGAGATACCAAGCCTATCAATGAGGTAGCTTGATCAGCTATAATCGTAACAACACCCAGTGATTCTAAAGTTGAAAAATTCAAATGAGAACTTGCAACGGAGTTAACAGAACCTGTAACTTGTGAAATTTTGTCACACCAGCCGGCATAGTACACAATGCGATCACAAGCTAGTTCAACTTCTTTCTTAGCTGTTTCCAAACTCACCCCTTGCAAACACAATTCTTCAACAAATTGGGCAGATCGGCTCTCCAACATTTCTGCTATTCGATACAAAATTTGACTTCTATTAAAAGCTAATTTTCCATTCCAAGATGGATAAGCCTTTCGAGCAGCTACTATAGCGTTTTTTACATCTTTTTTAGAACACCAGCACATATTGGCCAATTTTTCTCCTGTTGCATTCACTGGTGTGTAATAACGTCCTGATTCTGTTCGAGGAAATGCGCCTCCAATGTAAATTTTATATGTTTTAAGTACTTTCAAACGTTCCATGACTAATCAATAAAATTCAAATATGCTTCTAAACCGTGAATCCCTCCTTCTCTACCATAACCACTTTCTTTAACTCCTCCAAAAGCTGAAGCGGGATCGAATTTGTTATAAGTATTACCCCAAATAACCCCCGCTTTCAAGGCTTTATTTAATTGCAACATACGTGCTCCATTCGTTGTCCAAATTCCAGCTGCTAAACCGTAAGCTGTGTTATTAGCTTTTTGAATAGCTTCATCAACTGTTCTGAACGTTTGAATCGCTAAAACGGGGCCAAAAATTTCTTCTTGAGTTATTCTGTTGGATTGAGTTGCATTGATAAATAACGTAGGTTTACAATACCAACCGTCTTCTGGAAGTAATTTAGATGATTCATATATTTCTGTTCCTTCTTCTTTTCCAATTTGAATATAGTGGTGAATTTTGTTCCACTGTTGTTCTGAATGAATTGCTCCAATGTCTGTATTTTTATCCAAAGGATTACCAACAATTAACTGATCGACACGCTTTTTCAACTTGGTTATGAAGGTATCAGCAATTGATTCTTGAACCAATAAACGGGAACCAGCACAACAAACATGTCCTTGATTAAAGAAAATGCCTTTCACAATTCCCTCTACAGCTTCTTCTATTGGGGCATCTTCCAAAACAATATTGGCAGATTTCCCTCCCAATTCCAACGTGCATTTCTTATTAGATGTAACACACAAAGCGTGTATCTTTTTGCCAACCTCTGTTGAACCTGTAAATGCTATTTTTTTAACTTCATCATGGCGAACAATTGCTTCGCCCGCATCACCAAAACCAGATAAAATATTGACAACACCATCAGGTAGACCTGCATCTTGCAATAATTCAGCTAGTTTGTAAGCTGTCAACGGAGACGTTTCTGCTGTTTTTAGCACAACTGTATTGCCACATGCCAATGCTGGTGCAATCTTCCAAGCAGCCATCAGCAAAGGAAAATTCCAAGGAATGATTTGTCCCACCAATCCAATTGATTCAAATTTTCGACCTGGAAAAGCATACTCCAATTTATCAGCCCAACCAGCATAATAGAAAAAATGTTGGGCTGCTAATGGAATATCAAAATCTTTTGATTCCTTGATAGGCTTACCAGTATCCAAGCTTTCTATAATAGCAAATTCACGTGCTCTTTCTTGTAATAAACGAGCTATGCGAAAAAGATACTTTCCTCTTTCCTTTGGAGAAGTATTTTTCCACACTGTTTCATACGCTTTTTTAGCTGCATTTACAGCGTGTCCTACATCTTTTTCTGCTGCTTTTGCAACTTTGGCTAATACATCTCCGGTAGAAGGATTGATGGTTTCAAAATATTCTTTTGACTCAGATGGAACAAATTGTCCATCAATAAATAAGTCGTATTGTTCTTTCAATTCTATGTGTGAAGTTCCTTCTAAAGAAGGTGCATATTCCCATTTCATAAGCTTATTTTAATCGATTGAAAAATAATCTGTTGATTGATACACTCCAGTTTGTTGTTTGACAAGTTGCAACAACACGTCATTTGCTAAGCTACTAGCGCCAAATCGAAACCATTCATTGGTCAACCAAGCTTCTCCTAGAGTTTCATAAACCATCACCAAGTAATTCAACGCCAATTTAGCAGATGAAATACCACCAGCAGGTTTCATTCCCACCATTTGGCCCGTTGCTTCATAATGATCTTTAATTGCATTCAACATCACATAGGTAACTGGCATTGTAGCAGCAGATTGAATTTTACCAGTTGAAGTTTTAATAAAATCTGCTCCCGCATGAATGGCAATGTCGCTCGCTAATCGAACATTGGACAAATCACCTAGTTCACCAGTTTCCAAAATAACTTTTAAGCGTGCATTTTTACACTTGTCTTTTATCGCTGCAATTTCATCAAAAACGTAATTGTATTCACCTGACAAAAACTTGCCTCTAGAAATAACCATATCAATTTCATCAGCTCCATCATCTAAAGCTAATTGAGTATCTTGTAACTTTGTTGCTAAATTCACTTGTCCCGAAGGAAATGCCGTTGCCACAGAGGCAACTTTCACAGGTGAGTTTTCTACAGCTTTTTTTGCCACTCCTACCATAGAAGGATAGACACAAACCGCAGCTACTGTAGGTAAATCAGGATAAGCATCGTGTAAATGAAGTGCTTTGTAACACATTTGTTCCACTTTTCTGGGCGTATCTTTTCCCTCTAAAGTTGTTAAATCAATCATATTTAGCGTTAATTTTAACGCATTGATTTTACTTTCTCCTTTGAGACTTCGCGATTGAAAATGTGCTACACGTTCTTCAACTCCTATTGTATCAATGGTTATTTTTTTCATTTTATTAAAAGAGGTGTTGAGTCAAAAATACGCATAATAACAACACTGTTATTTGAGCATCTGACAAGTTAGTAAATAATGACTGTTAATAACATCAAAATAAATGCTTTTTTTAGAATAAAATTGTTAAATCTCCTTATATATAAGCAACCTTTTGCACAAAATTGGGTATTAAAATTAGAAACATTTTGTTGAGTAAAATTTTATCTGTAACTTAGTTGTATAGAATGATGAAACAACTAATTAGCGTTATCAGCTTCCTACTGTTACTGTTCAATATTTTTGGACAGTCAGATATGGTATGGTTACAACCGAACAGAGGGCAATGGCATGATAACATACGATACAAAGTTGATCTTTCAGGTGGTAAAATGTACCTAGAAAGTACTGGTTTCACCTATCACTTTTATGAAAATCCAAGAGAAAATCATCAAGCAAATTCAGAAAACCATAATCATTCCGTAGATAAGGAATACATCCATCAACATGTTGTAAGAAGTCAATTCATTAATAACAATACAGCTACTCAAGTTGTCGAAGAGAATCCTTCTTTATTTTATGCTAATTATTTTTTGGGTTCAGAAAAAAGCAAATGGAAAAGTGAAGTTTATAGCTATTCGAAATTAACTTTTAAAAACTTTTACTCTTCAACTGATTTAGTCGTTGAAAGTGGAGCTTCTTCGTTGAAATATTCTTTTATTTTAGCACCTTCGGCAAAACCTTCTTCTATTCGTTGGGATATTAAAGGCGCTGATAAAATTAACATTGATTCAAAAGGAAACTTAATCATTACCACTTCTTTAGGAACCATAACTGAATCAAAACCGCTTGCTTGGAACATTAAAAACGGAAAAAAAACACCCGTTGATATTCGCTATCAATTAAATGGATCCATTTGTTCATTCAAACTAGGAAATTACACTTCAAGTGACACTCTAATTATCGATCCTTCGTTAACTTTTTCAACTTACACAGGTTCTACTTCTGACAATTGGGGAATGACAGCTACACCCGGACCAAATGGAGAAATGTTTGCAGGTGGTATTACCTTCGGAACTGGTTATCCCATTTCAACAGGTGCTTTTGATGCTTCCTATAATGGAGGGACAACCAATAACAACATTGCAGGATTTGATGTTACCATCAGTAAATTCAGCGCCAATGGAGCACAACTACTCTACTCTACTTATTTGGGTGGTAGCGCCAATGAATTACCTCAAAGTATGATTGTAAATGAATACGGGGAACTATTTGTACTAGGAATTACAGCATCTACTAATTTTCCTATGAGCGGTACTCCATTTCAATCCGTTTTTGCAGGTGGACCTACTGCGACACACAATGCCTTAAAATTTGTCGGTTCAGACTTATTCCTTGCTCGTTTCAATGCACAAGGAACACAGTTAGTAGCATCTACCTACATTGGAGGTTCTAACTTAGATGGTTTAAACACTTCTAATTTAAGTTACAATTACGGTGATCAATACCGTGGAGAAATTGTATTGTATGGTAATGATGTAATCATCGCTTCTCATTCCCGTTCTGTCAACTTTCCTGTAACAAATGGATCGTCTTTAAACGGGGAGCAAGACATGATTGCGCTGCGAATAACTGGTAATTTCAGTACGCTTGTATGGTCTGGTTATCATGGCGGCTCAAACAGTGAAACAGGAAACTCTCTTGCTATCGGTACTACTGGAGAGGTTTTTATTACGGGAGGTAGTTCTTCTGCAAACTTCGTTTTAACAAACGGAAATACTGCTGCTTTTAGCGGGGATAGAGATGGATACATTCTGAAGTTAAACGCTGCAACAGGCGCCACAATTGCAGGCACTTATTTGGGTTATTCTGGATATGACCAATGCTATTTTGTTCGAACTGATATTGATGATAAAATTTACGTTTTTGGCCAAACTACTTCCAATTGGCCAATTACTCCTGGGAAATATGGAAATCCTAATTCAGGGCAATTTATTAGAAAATATAGCAATAATTTAGTTAACATCGAATGGACAACCATGATTGGTGCTGGTTCTGGAAAAGCCGAAATTTCACCAACAGCATTCCTTGTATCAGATTGCTACGATATTTTCCTTAGCGGTTGGGGTGGTGTTGTGAACGTACAAAATAGTCAAGCAACATCAAGCTCCAGCAATGGATTCCCTATTACACCTGATGCTCATCAATCCACAACCAGTGGTTCTAATTTTTATCTTGGAATTTTAAGCAAAGATGCAGCAACATTAGTATATGGTACATATATGGGAGGTTTTTCTGGCAGCTATAATCACGTAGATGGTGGAACAAGTCGATTCGACCGATCGGGGGCTGTTTATCATGCTGTTTGCGCTTCATGTGGAGGTGCAAGCAATGGATTCGTTTCAACTCCTGGAGCTTGGTCAACAACCAATAACAGCCCTAATTGTAACCTTGCGGCATTCAAATTTCAATTAGGTACGCCCTATTCACTCAGTCCAAACACTTCTATTTGCAAAGGTGCCTCAACGCAATTAAATGCAACTGGCGGAACAAGTTACACATGGTCACCTGCAGCTTCTTTAAATAATCCTAACATCCCAAATCCAATAGCTACGCCGTCAGAAACAACTGTTTATTACGTTAGCATGAACTTTAATGCAGGGTGTGCCATTGTTGACTCCATTATTGTTGAAGTAATTAAAGAGCCTGTTATTCAATTGGCGCATTCAGCTAATGTTTGCTTAAACGATACCCTAAGCATCACAGCTAGTGGAGGAACAACCTATTCATGGTCTCCTAACATTGAAATTAGTTCCACTACCACTCCTACAGTAAACGTTTGGCCTAGTGTTAGCCGTTTTTACACAGTGCAAGTGAGCAATCAATGTTTTTCAAAAAAGGATAGTACTTGGGTCAATGTATTGCCATTACCTGAAATTATTCTCATAGATGATACGCTCATTTGCAAAGGTTCATCTGTTGTGCTAAACCCGATTAGTAGCATGAATCCAGTGTGGGAACCTCACGCAACACTTCAAGTACATTCTAACGGAACTGCTACTGCAACGCCAACAACGGAACGCTATTACTACGTAAAAGGAATAGACGCAAATGGTTGTAAAAATAGAGATTCTGTTAAAGTTAACTTCTACCCTTTACCAAACTTAATCATCTCTCCAGATACAGCAGTTTGCATTGGTACGTCAGCACAATTGTCTATAAGTGGTGCACAATCATACACATGGACACCGGCGGCTTCATTAAACAATCCATCCATAGCCAATCCAATTGCTACTCCAACTACACCAACGACCTACACCGTTAACGCTGTGTATGGGAATAATTGCGTCACTCAAAAACAAGTAAAAGTCAATTTATTATACTTGCCAACTCCAATTGTTCCAGACACTGTTTTTGCTTGTTATGGAGAATCTCGAACAATAACAATTGGAGGAGCAACTAGTTATCAATGGTCGCCTGGTACTTATTTAGACACGACACAAGGCTCTGTTGTACAGGCGACTGTATATAACGACATTATTTACACAGTAAATTTCACCAATGTCTGTGGAACTGTAACGGAAGATATTTATGTAAAATCCATTTCACCAAAAGTAGAAGCTTTTAATGACACAATTATTTGCCCTGGGGAAACAGTTCAATTATTCGCAATCGGAAGTTATTACTATGAATGGAGTCCGTCTGCGGGATTAAATGTTACTAATGCTTCATCGGTTTATGCTACTCCAACTGTCCCAACGCATTACATTGTTTCTGGTACAGACCAATATGGTTGTTCCATGAAAGACACTGTTTTTGTTGACTTATTTCCACAACCAATAATTAAAGCAAGTCCAGACCAATACCTATTAGAAGGCGATGATGCTCTTATCAGTGCCGAAACACCCAATCAAGGAATTATTAGTTGGAGTCCTGCTGAGTACTTATCATGTGTTGTTTGCAAACAAACGATGGCAACTCCTCCAGGTAACATAACTTATTACGTTACGTTAGATGACATAAACGGCTGCAAAGCAACTGATAGTGTACGTTTGTTTTTTGATCCTTTGGTGTACGTTCCAAACACTTTTACACCTGATAGTGACGAATTTAACCCAAGATTTAAAGCCGTTGTCGGGAATATTAGGAATTTTAAATTAATGATTTACAATCGTTGGGGAGAAGTCGTTTTTACATCGAAAGATCCAGAAATAGGTTGGGATGGCATTTATAAAGGAAAAATGAGCCAAGATGGAACCTATACTTGGAAGTTATTCTACTCAGACATGAGAGGAAATGATTTTCAACGCATTGGGCATGTTAACTTACTGCGATAAAAAAAAAACAAACTTTTTCGGCTGTTTTCGTTAATTTTAGCATCTTTGCCTTAAATTTAATATTGAATCGTCGCAATTATACCACTAATTATCAATTACAGCAATTATCAGTCTATTAAAAACACCGCACAATGTTGAGTTTAATTTATGCTTGTGGCTTGCGACGTTCCGAA
>CAZOKJ010000056.1:0-10183 GCA_964580465.1 uncultured Fluviicola sp.
CCGTTATCTGCAATTATGAGAAAGAATCCATTTTCAAATAACTACTATGAAGTTGACTTTGGTTTAACTTTACTATTTAATCAAATTTATGGTGAAGATGAATATTACTCCTTTAAAGAAAATTCTTTATTGAGTGATTATAAGAAGCAGTTTATAAAACTTATTAAAACAATACAAAATGCTTTTATAAGTTCTTGCTTCCAAACATCTACTATTCATATAACTGAAATCAAAAAATTAGTTGAAGAGGAAATTAACAATATTACTAGGTCAAAAGATGTAGAAACTATTTATAAGAATTTGGTTATTTTTTATCCAAAGTTACTTTTCTTGATTATTGGAGAAATCCCACAAAATTCACAAGTGAAAAAAAAATTATCAAATAAGAGTAATTGGACACTAAATAAGTATCGACAGATTAGCTATATTCAAAATGATGAACAAAAATATAATCTTCTAATAAAAATTCTTGAAAATAATTATTTCGATGATCTTGAAAGTTTAGTTGAATTACGTAAGAAATTTTCAAAGGATAATAAACAGTTCAAAAGTTTTACAGAATGGTTTAAAAATAACTTTCCTATACATTATATAAAAATATTTGATTTATAATATAACTGCAGATAACATTTAAGACTTAAACGACGTGTAGCCCGAGCGGAACGTCGGCTTAAGTCCGTGTTGAACGAAGCGTAGCGGTCATTTTTTCGCTATGTGTTTTCAATAAAATTTGTTGCTTTTTGCAAAGGAAATTTCGATTAGTCTTTCAGTGGTTTTGGGTTAAAATAGATAAATTTCAACCGTTTTTTAATCAGTCTTAGAAACTTAACCTTTAAAATAATGCCATCAGGTATTGCAATGAAAATAATAGGTAAGTATTTTTCATATAGAGTGACAAATATTAAAATATAAAAAGCCAAACTGCTAATCGAGAAGACTGCCCTGCCGACTAAGCCGACAGGGAGAGCCTCTCACACCACCGTACGTACGCGAACTTCGTTCCCAAATTTCTAAAAATGTTTATTCACATTTTTCTCATTTGCATATACGGCGGTTCGTAAATTACCTTCGGTGCTACTGCGTGGTGATGGGTTAATTTCTCCGTACATTTCCAACATTGATACATATCCTCTTCTTTTCAGTAGAATATTTGTTGTCATCACCGTTAAAATAGACGATTTTTATTAAAGATTGATTTTTAGAAAAAAAAGTTGTTTAAAAATTTGTTGTTTAAATTATTTTTGTTAATTTTATAATCGGCTATTACTTAACAACTGATTTTATGAAGAGCATACTACTATTAATTTCACTCTGTTTTGCTTCGGTATCATTTTCACAATCTACCGTCTATTCTTATTCTTTTTCAGGTAATATTGAACATATCAATTCATTTGAAAAACAGCTTTTAAGCATAGATGGAGTTGAATCGTGTAAAATTCGTTTCAAAGAAGAACAGAACAAAGGTGAGCTTATTTTTCAATTAAAAGAGTACAAACCAACCTATGATGAAAACGGGGAACGCGTGGATTCAATGCCATTGGTGCTCATTCAACAACTTCTTTTTAAAGAAAAACTCACTCCCATTGAATTAATCGAATTAAACCATTAATCATTATGCTACAACGACTACTACTTTTATTGACTTTTGTTGGTGCGCTAAGTACAGTTTTTTCTCAAGCTGATAATTGTTCTTCTGCAACAGTTCTAACTGTAGGGGCTACTTGTTCTCCAACTTCTGGTACAACCAACGGAGCTACTCAAACCATTTCAGGGTGTACGGGAACAGCTGATGATGATGTTTGGTACCAATTTGTTGCAACGAGTACTGCTCACACTATTACTGTTGTTTCTTCAGCAGGATTTGATGCTGTTCTACAATTGTTTTCTGGCACGTGCTCTTCTTTGGTGTCTTTGTCTTGCAAGGACAATACATTAAGCGGTGGAACAGAGACCATTACTTACACCAATTTTACAATTGGACAAACCTATCGTTTACGAGTTTATCACTATTATACAGGATCTGGTTCAGGGAATTTTACAATTTGTGTAACAGGGGCTCCTACTCCACCTGCAAATGACAATTGTTCTAATGCTATATCGCTTTCAGTAAATAACTCATGTAGTCCAACTTCAGGCACAACTGTTGGTGCAACTCCTTCCACTTTTAGCGGTTGCGCTGGAGATGCTGATGACGATGTGTGGTATAAATTTGTTGCTACTAATGCAGTGCAAACGGTAACAGTTACTCCAACAAGTAACATCGACTTAATAGTCGGAGTTTATTCAGGTTCTTGTGGTACGCTTACAACCATTGCCTGCATCGATAACACCTTTACTGGAGGAGTGGAAACAAAGCAATTGGTTGGATTAACAGTCGGAAACACCTATTACATTCGAGTGTATGATTACTACACTGACAATACTGGAACATTTGATGTCTGCGTGACAGGTACACCAACTCAAGCACCAATTAATGACGAATGCGTCAATGCTATTGAAATTCCACCTGTTACCTCAGCTTGTAATTATATGGAGTTTACAACTGTGGGAGCAACAGCAACCAATGCGTACCCTGCTCCAACTTCTTGTACAGGAGCATTAAACCCTCCTTATGCTGGTGGTTTTAGCACAAGTTCTCATGATGTATGGTTTAAAATCATTGTTCCAGCTAGTGGAAATTTAACCATCAACATTAAACCTAATATGGGAGTAGGTAAGATTAATGATGGGGTAATGGCATTGTACTCGGGTACTTGTGGAACTTTAACTCAGATTACATGTTCTGAAAACTATAATTACCCTGGAACTAATCATGACTTACAACCAATGATTAATGAAACCGGATTAACACCAGGATCTACTGTTTACCTTCGTTATTGGGGATATGGTACTTCGCAAGGCTCTTTTGGGTTATGTGTAACAACAAACTCAAACGATGAATGTGCGAATGCATTATACATTTGTGATATTAATGGATATAGTGCTTCAACATCGCCTGCATTTTCACCAGATCGACCGGGAAACATGCATGGAAATAATGAAACACCAGCTGGGGTAAATAAACCAGATGGTGAAAACACAGGTGGTCCTTTTGGTTACTATCCTTATCCAGGAACTACTCCAGGACCTTTTTCTTCGCCTGCATTAAATGTAAACATTGAAAATAACTCTTGGATTCGTTTTACCGCTTCGGCAACAAGTGTAACATTGAGCGTTTCAGTAACAGATTGTTTTGTTGGAAATTACCCTCAAGGTGGTATCCAAATGCAAATTTTTAGTTCTACTGGATGCGACAACTTCGTTCCTGTTTCTCAGTTTAAAGAAAACTCCACCGCATTTACAATTACTGCCAATGGTTTAACAATAGGTAATGATTACATTTTGATGGTGGATGGTTATGCGGGGGACATTTGTAGCTATACCATTACTGCGAATACAGGTGTACAATTTCCACAAATTCCGCCACCAGCACCAATTTGCGCTGGGAATACAGTTACACTAACAGCACCTGCTGGTGCAACAAGTTATCGTTGGTTCCATGATGGAAGTACATCGCAATCAGTAACCGTTACACCAGGAACTACTCAAACTTATTATTGTGAAGTGACTGGTCTATGCGATCATAAACAAACGTTGGCTGTTCAAGTTCAAGTGTTGCCTACGCCAATTATTGATTTTGATAAAGTTAATAACACTGCTATTTGTGACGGTCAGTCCATTACCATTAATGCTTCAGGGGCTAATACTTATTTGTGGAATACAGGTTCAACCAATGCAGGGATTACGGTTTCACCTACAACAACGACTAATTATTCTGTTACTGGAACGATTGGTGGTTGTTCTACTTCTAAGCAAATTAC
Source organism: uncultured Fluviicola sp. (assembly GCA_964580465.1). Lineage (GTDB taxonomy): Bacteria > Bacteroidota > Bacteroidia > Flavobacteriales_D > Crocinitomicaceae > Taishania. The sequence continues at coordinate 3,861 of CAZOKJ010000056.1, forward strand.
TATTGTCGTAAAACCAAAACCAACCATTGCAGGCACTTTGGCTACAACACCATCTAATTGTAATGCAAGCACGGGCTCTATTTCTGGATTAACTGTTTCTCCAACAGCGGGATCAACGTATCAATGGGTAAATTCATCAGGTACAACAGTCGGAACATCATTAGCTGTTAATGGTTTATCGGCAGGAACGTATAATTTAACAGTAACGAATAATGGTTGTCAATCTACCTTTGGACCAGTTACAATCGTGAACCCACCCAATCCTACCGTAGCAATAACACCTAATGTAACAGGTGCTATTTGTAGTGGTTCTTCTATTACTTTGACAGCTTCAGGAGCTACGAGTTATTTATGGAGCAATGGTGCGACAACAGCCAGTATCACTGTTTCACCTACTTCTAACACAACCTACTCTGTAGTTGGAACAACAAATGGTTGTACAGGGAATGCAGCCTATTCTGTGACGGTTAAAGCTAATCCTACAGTAACAGTCAATTCAAATGCTACTGGAAATACTATTTGTTCAGGTAATAGCATAACCTTAACAGCTTCAGGAGCATCGACTTATTTATGGAGCAATGGTGCGACCTCTCCGAGTATCACTGTTTCTCCAACAGGAAACACAACTTATTCAGTAACAGGAACAACCAATGGGTGTAATGGCTCTAACTCATTGTTAGTAAACGTGGAGCCTACACCAGTCGTTTCGGGGACTCCTTCTGTTACTCCTTCTAATTGTAGTGCCAATACTGGTGCTATTTCGGGCTTAAATGTATCTCCTGTCGCTGGTTCAACTTATCAGTGGACAAATGCTTCAGGTACTGTGGTTGGCACCTCTTTAAATGTGAACAACATCCCGGCTGGAAGTTATACATTGACTGTAACAAACAATGGATGTCCAACACAATATGGCCCCGTGACAGTTAACAATCCAAGTGCACCAACTGTAGCGATTACACCGAGTGTTAGCACTGCTGTTTGTAGTGGTCAAAGTGTAACACTTACTGCAACAGGTGCGAATAGTTACGTTTGGGGTAATGGTGCAACAACCAATAGCATTATTGTTTCGCCAACATCAACAACCAATTATTCAGTAGCAGGCACGACAAGTGGCTGTACAAGCAATGCCAACTATACAGTAACGGTAACTCCTTTACCTACGGTTAATGTTTATACCAATGCAGCATCAAACACTATTTGTAGTGGTGAATCAGTAGTATTGACAGCAGATGGTGCAAGCAGTTATGTATGGGGAGATGGCTCAACGGGATCAAATATTACCGTTTCGCCTGCTGTATCAACTTCTTACCAAGTAACAGGTACTTTGAATGGATGTAATGCAACTGGTACAGTGTTGGTAACTGTAAATCCCTTGCCAATTATTTCTGGAACAGCAGTTGCTAGTCCAACAGATTGTAATGCACCAACAGGCTCAATTTCTGGTTTAACTATTCAGCCATCGAGTGCTACTGTTGAATGGACCAATGGCTCTGGAGTGGTAGTAGGATCTTCAATTAATGAAAGCAATTTGCCAGCTGGGAATTACACACTTACTGTAACGAATAACGGTTGCTCGAGTACTTACGGTCCAGTTGTAGTTACTACGCACCTTGCTCCATCTGCGCCTTTAATTCAACTAGCATCCAATCAATGGTGTGAAGGAAGTGCAGCAACCCTTTCTGTTCCATCATCAACTGGAATCAGTTACCAATGGACAGGACCAAATGGGTTTACAAGCACTAATTCTTCCTTTTCAATTAGTGATTTTAGTGCTACAAATGAAGGAAATTACTGTGTCACAGCAACTGAACATGGATGTGTGAGTGCACCTTCTTGTGAACAACTAACATTGTATCCTACTCCTGCTGTTGAAATTTCAAACGCCGTATCGAGTTCAATTGTTTGTGAAGGAAGCACAGCCCATTTGTCAGCTACTGGAGGTTCAACTTATACATGGACGGGACCTAATTCATTTCAAGCAACTGGATCAAATGTTCAAATTAATTCTTTTTCAGTGACTAATAATGGCTATTATTATGTCGTTGGTACCGATGCAAATGGCTGTCAAGATAAAGACTCGATATTTGTGCACATGGTTAATAATCCAACCGTTACCATTTTAGCCGATCAATCCAATGGTGTATATTGCCAACATTCAGACGCTGTTGTAACTGCTAACGGAGGAACAAATTACACTTGGTCGGGACCTTCAGGATTTGCAACAAATGGAGCTACAGCAACTATTTCACCAATGACAAGCAATCAAATAGGTTGGTACCACGTTGTTGTGGAAGATAACAATCACTGTGTTTCTGAAGATAGTATTTACCTAAGCGTTTCATTTCCAGAAGGTGCAATCACTTCTGCACATGACAATATTGCTTGTCCTGGAGAATCTGTTCCTTTTACTGCAAGCGGAGCAACTTCATACGAATGGACAGGACCGCAAGGACATATAACAAATGAAGCAAGTTTTGTGTTGGTCAATGCACAACCAGAAAATTCAGGTTGGTATTTTGTCACAGCAACGGATAGTAATCATTGTTCATTGGTTGACTCCTGTTATTTAAGTATTGAACCTAAGGCGACTTGTTTAATTATCCCAGATTTGTTTTCTCCTGATGATGACCTACTGAACGACACTTGGCACATACCAGGATTAGAAAACTTCCACAATGTAGAAGCAGCCATTTACAACAGATGGGGAAATTTGGTTTACTCGGCCAAACCTTATCACAATGATTGGAATGGAGAAGTCAACCATGGAGCAACCATTGGATCCAACAATAAAGTGCCAAGTGGAACTTATTTCTACGTGCTGATACTCAATGATGCTGAAAATACGCCTCCTTACAAAGGTTATGTCCAAATTCAATACTAACTAAGAAGTCATGAGAAAACTACTGATATTACTGCTTTTAATTAGTTCAGCGAAAGAGTTAAGGGCACAACAAGATGAGCAAATGTCCATTTATATGTACAATCCTTTGTACTTCAATCCTGCTTATGCTGGAAGTAAGGATGCAATTAGCATGACAGCCGTAGGAAGATTTCAATGGATTAATTTTAAAGGAGCTCCTCGTTCTCAATGGTTTAGTATTCATGCACCACTTTTGTTCAAATCATTGGGGGTTGGTGGTCATTTGGTAAACGATCGCATTGGTACACGTGACCGTACTTCTGTTTTTGCAGACATCAGCGGAAGTATTGCAGTGAGTAAAAATAAACGTAGTAGGCTGGCAGCTGGCTTGTCGGTTGGAGTTGATGTGATGGGGTACGATTTTACCAATTCAACAGTGAATGATGTTAATGATCCTTATTTTGGTCAACAATTTTCAGCAACCAAGCCTAACGTCGGCGCTGGGTTGTTTTATTATGGAGATAAATTTTACGTAGGACTTTCTTCGCCTCGCTTATTAGAAGGTAAAATTCGAACAGACCAAGATTTAGTAAAACAGGTAAATGCTCGACACTTCTTTCTAGCAGCTGGATATGTATTTGATCTCAACTCCGTTTTGAAGCTTAAACCTTCAATGTTGTTTAAATACACTCCCAAAACACCTATTACCTTTGATGTAAACGTAAGTCTTTTGTCTTATGAACGATTGTGGACAGGAATCATGTATCGCTTCCATGAATCTATTGGAGCCAATGTTGGTGTTATTATCAAGAATTTTACTTTTGGATATGTGTACGATTTTCCTATAAATGGATTACTCAAGCACCAAAGTGGTTCCCATGAAATCTTTTTGCAATTGGATGTTAAAACAAAGAAATTAGCCTATACTTCACCAAGATATTTTTAGTATGAAACAAGCTTTATTATTCATTTTCTTAATCGTTCAGTTGACAAGTTATGGTCAGGTGAAACAAAAAATAGCCGATCAATTGTTTCAGCGCATGGAATACAATGAATGTGTTGGTATGTTCGATGAGTTGGCAAAGCAAGCTATAAAAGGAAAGAAATCAGCTTCAATTGAGAATGTTAGAAAAGCAGCGGTTGCAAATTTTAAACTCTATCGAATGAAGCCATCCATTGCTTATTGGGAATTTTTAGCAAATAAAAACACCTTGCAAGAAGAAGATGCTGTAATGCACATTCAAGCCTCGCGTTTTATTGGCAACTATTCAGAAGCAGAGCAATTAATAACACGCTATGAAACGCAATTTCCAACCAATACCTTCTTAAAGAAAATGCAATTTGAAGCGAAAGATTTTGCTTCCCTTTTTGCAGATTCAGCGTCAACAAAAATAAAAAAAACAGCAATTAACTCCTTTTACGGTGATTTTTCACCCACTTTTTACCAAAACGGAATCGTATATGCCACAAAATCAGTGAATGCAGAGGTGATAAACGGCCGCTATAAATGGGACAATAGCTACTATGTGAGTTTGATGCAAACCAGCTATGGAAAAGATGCTACCGTTGGCAATGGAAAATTATTGCGACATGAATTCTTAGATAAAGCACACGATGGACCTGTCGCTTTCTCTAAAGATGAACAGAAGATGGTCATTACAAAAAATAAATTTGGCAAGAAAAAAGGTAAAGATATTGTTGTGTTGGCATTATATTTTTCAGAAATGAAGGATGGAAAATGGTCTAAATTAGTGCCTTTTGAATACAATGACGATGCGTATAACGTTGGACATGGTTGTTTTTCAGAAGATGGAAGAACGCTTTATTTTGTTTCAGATATGCCAGGAGGCTTAGGCCAAACGGATATTTACCGCTCTAAGTGGGAAAATGGGAAATGGACTAAACCAGAAAATTTAGGACCAAAAATCAATACCTCTCAACAGGAAATGTTTCCTTTTGTACTAAAAGATAAATTATTTTTTGCGTCTAATGGTCATTTTGGACTAGGTGGCTTAGATTTGTTTGAAACAAATCTTTCACAACCTGAAAAACCAACCAATTTAGGCTATCCGATTAATTGCTCAGCAGACGATTTCGCTATGATTGTCGATAGTACTGGACTGAAAGGCTATTTTTCCACCAATCGAGAGGATGTGATTGATAAAATTTATGCTTTCGAACGAGAAGATATACAAATAGAATTGGTCGTAAGTATATATGAAAAATACGAACAAAAAGAACCCGTTGCGCAACAACCATTTTGGTTAATTAATCAAAAAACAGGTCAGAAAGACGAGTATTTTACAAATCATGAAGGAAAATTAGCATTACGTATCAGAAAGAATGAACACTATACCTTAACCACTGAAAAGACAGATTTTAAATTGCTAAAAGAAGAACAAATTTCAACCAAAGGAATAACAAAGAATACACAATTAACAAGTGAGTTGATTCTTTTACCAACAAAAATTACCATTGCTTTGCGTGTAACAGCAAAAGATACTAAACAACCACTTGCCGAAGCCAAAACAAATGTTAGTCATTTAAGTTTAAAGTGGGACACCACATTAGTAACGAATGAACATGGGTTGGCTACTTTGGTTGTAGATCGCAACAAAGATTATTGGGCAAGTGCTTCTAAGAAAGGCTACATTGATGCTGAAAAAGGCTTTAGTACTTCCAACCAAGATGGTAAAATTATTGAACTAGAATTAGAATTAACTCCAATTAAGAAAGGTGAAAAGTTCAAATTAGAAAACATCTTTTATGATTTAAACAAAGCCACATTGCGACCAGAAAGCATGTCGGCATTGGATCGTTTAGCAGAGTTTATTATTAAAAATGATTTAAAAATAGAACTCAGTGCTCATACAGATTCACGAGGAAGCGCTGTTTACAACCAAAAGTTATCTCAAGCACGCGCACAAAGTTGCGTTGATTATTTGTTGACCAAAGGAGTTAAACCAAAACAAATCAATGCTAAAGGCTACGGAGAATCACAACTTGTCAACCATTGTAAGGATGGGGTAACCTGCTCCGAAGAACTTCACCAAGAAAATAGACGTACTGAGGTTAAAATTTTGGACTTTTAAAAGAAGAATAATAACAAATTTCAACTATCTTTCAAGTCATTAAAAATTAAAGAAACAATGCTATTTGAGCAGTAAATGCAGAATTGATAAATCTTTAGTGGAAGATGAAAAAGGAAGATATGAAACAAGAGTAAAGTAAACTTCATTTTTTTAGTAGGGCAAATGTATTTAGGTTACATGACCTTGAAAAGGTCAAATATTTGTAACCCGTGGCAACGCCACGAGAGAGAAATAAAAGAATGAATCCGTTTTGGCGTGTGTTTTTGTAACGAAGCAACCGACCAAAGGGAACTCACGAACACTTTAATAAAAAATTAATTGAATCGTCGCTTTCATACCACAAAATTTGTAAACCGTAAATAGATTACGTT
>CAZOKJ010000057.1:0-8619 GCA_964580465.1 uncultured Fluviicola sp.
TAATGGATAAATTATTGTTTAATTAAAAAGTTGCATTTGTGACTTGAATCCAGCATAGCTTAAAAATTCATCAACTATAAATCATAATTTTTCTAAATTTTTAATTCTAATCAACGAATTTAAGTTACTTTTGCATCCATTAAAACATCGATTTTTTATTTAAAAATTAAAAAAATGAAACTTATTTACGCCGGCAAAACAAAAGACGTTTACGCAACAGATGATGCAAACACGGTTCTTTTAAAATTTAAAGATGATGTAACAGGAACAGACGGAGTGTTTGACCCTGGTGCCAACACTGTCGGCTTAACGATAGATGGTGCTGGAAAATCAGGTTTAAAGATGACTACTTATTTTTTCAGTTTGTTGAATGCTCAAAATGTGCCTACACACTTTGTTGATTCTGATATTGAAAACACAACAATGACAGTTAAAAAAGCGACAGCTTTCGGAAAAGGATTAGAAGTTATTTGCCGTTTCAAAGCTGTTGGTAGTTTTTTTAGAAGATACGGAGATTATTGCACAGAAGGACAAGACCTTAATGGCTTTGTTGAAGTAACGATCAAAGACGATGAGCGTGGAGATCCAACTATTTCAAAAGATGCATTAGTAGTTTTAAATCTTTTAACAGCAGAAGAATATGAACAAATCAAGGCTGACACCATTAAAATTTGTACAGTTGTAAAAGATGAATTAGCTAAAAAAGGATTGGATTTATACGACATTAAATTGGAATTTGGTCGCGACATGAATGGAAACACTATGTTAATTGATGAAATTTCGGGTGGAAATATGCGTGTTTACAAAGGTGGTGAATACATTGAACCTTTACGATTAGAGAAAGAATTTTTAAACTAATTGTTAGAATACTTAAACACAAATGGCTATCCTTTTTGGATAGCCATTTGTATTTATACACTTATTTTTATTTTTATCTTAGAGAAATCCATAGTCCTAAATTCTTTTTACCATTAAGCGTTTTGTATTCTTCGTCAACATTCACTTTTATTGCAACCTCCCCCTTAGCATGGCGCAATATATAATTAAACAAATTACTTTCTAACTCTGTAGTTTTGTGCTTATTGTCAAAAGCAACGAATACAACTAAATTTTCAGGAAGATAACCTTCCATTCCTGTTTGATTTAAAATAGCAGCTGACACTATTTTCCCGTCCATTTTTTGTAGAATTACAAAACCACCAAATGATTGGCATTCTTTAGTAGCATATTCAATGGATTTTAGCACATGATTTTCTTCTAAATCGCAGTTATTAGAATTCAGCAAAATAAAATCGATGATTTGTTGCTTTTCAATAACTGAAGGCCTGTTAGTTGCCTGATAAAGCACAACATCAACGAAAACTCCATCAATTGACTGAACCATAAGCAGTTGTTTTTGTTCTATATTACTTGTTCAGAAAATGAAGTGATTGGACAAGGCTAAAAGTCATAAGTTAGTTCTATAAGTAGTAGTAATAATTTCACTACTAAAGTAATAAATTAAAACAATTGTTCTTCGTTAGATATGCAAATCAACAGTATAAATGAATAAAACGATGTTTTGATTGAAAATTTGATTGTTTTAACCTTTGTAAAACAGCATTTCATCAATGTATTTATAGACAGGTTCAGTTAATAAATAGCGTACGTCCTTCCCTGCTGCAATTTCAGAACGAATAAAACTAGACGAGATATTCATAACAGGTACGTCCTTCATAAAGACAACAGATGGATGTTTTTTCAGATCCAATTCATACGTTTCTCCACTTACGCGAGGATACACAAACAAGCGATAATTATCAAGTAAATACTCATAATTATACCATTTGTGCAGGGTTTTTAAATTGTCTTCACCCATTATGAGTGAAAATTCATGTTGAGGATATTTTTCTGCTAATACAAGCAAAGTCTTTACTGTGTAACTCGGTTGCTCCAGATGAAATTCAACGTCACTTGCTCGAAATGATGGGTTGTCATCAATCGCCTCTTTAACCAATGCTAGACGATGATGATCTGCCAATAGCGTTTTTTTATCTTTTAAAGGATTGTGCGGTGAAACAACAAACCAAATTTGATCTAAATCGGTATGTTCAATTAGATGATTAGCAATTATCAAATGTCCTATATGAATAGGATTAAACGAACCGAAATAAAGACCTATTTTCATTTTGTGATAAACGTTTTAACCAACTCCAGCGCTTCTTGTTGTGCTTTTGATAAATCGTCATTTAGCAACTGAACATCAAACTGGTCGGCATAACTTAACTCTAAACGAGATTTTGCCAAACGTTGTTGAATCTTTTCTTCTGTTTCTGTTGAACGAAAACGCAAGCGTGCTTCTAGTGCTTCTACTGATGGCGGTTGAACAAAAACTGATAACGCCTTGTCACCCAACTGTTTTTTCAAGTTAACACCGCCAACAACGTCAACATCAAAAATAACAATGTGGTGTTTGGACCAAATTCGTTCTAACTCAGAGTGAAGAGTACCGTAAAAATTATTCGTATAAACCTCTTCCCACTCAACAAACGCATTGGCTTTAATTTTTTCTTGAAAACCTTCCAAACCAATAAAATAATAGTCTTTTCCATCCACTTCATTCGGTCTAGGTTCGCGACTACATGCTGAGATAGAAAACTCCAAATCAGGCAATTGCGACAACAAATAGCGTACAATCGTAGTTTTACCTGCTCCAGAAGGGGCTGAAAAAATAATGCACTTTTCTTGAGCTTTCATATTATAGCGTATTGAGCACCTGCTCTTTGATTTTTTCTAAATTATCTTTCATGTCAACCACTAACTTTTGCATTTCAGCATGATTGCTTTTGCTCCCTAAAGTATTGATTTCACGGCCAATTTCTTGAGAAATAAACCCTAATTTCTTACCAGCACTCGGTGTTTTCATCGTTGCTAAGAAATAATCCAAGTGGTTAGCCAAACGCATTTTTTCTTCAGAGACATCTAATTTCTCTATGTAAAAAATCATTTCTTGTTCCAAGCGATTATTGTCGTAATTTCCAACTGCAATTTCTTCTAATCCCTTGCGAATTCGTTCACGAATGGTTTCGATGCGTTCTTGTTCATATTTAGGAACTTCTAATAACAAACTACGAATAGCCTCAATTCGCTCTGTAAACTCTTTTTCCAATGCAATCCCCTCTTGGCGTCTGAACTCAGTTAACTTTTGACAAGCTTCTTTCACCAATTGTAGCACAGTAGCACTTTCTTCTTCTGTCATTTCTTCGCGTTCATTCACAAAGATATCAGGCATACGCATTAAAATCGACAAATAATCTTCACTTGTTTGACCAATTGCTTCACCAATAGACTTTAAATCAGAAAAATAAGACTTTGCTAAATCCGTATTAATTGAATAGGTTTTAGAATCACCTGTGCTATCTAAATTAATCGACAAATCAATCTTTCCACGCTCTAATTCTTCTGTAATCACCTTACGAGCAAGGGGTTCTAATTCTTTGTAAAAATTATGAACACGAGTATTTAAGTCAATACCCTTACTATTTAGCGAACGAATTTCTACTGAGATTTTTTTACTTTCAAACGATCCAATAACTCGCCCAAAACCTGTCATTGATAATAGCATATATGCGTTTTTTTTGTCAAAAGTAATAAAAAGAGTTTAATTGACGATGAATAAAATAACTTTGTAAGGAGATAATAAAGGCATTAGGGAGCCTATTATTCTCTCTTACTTTTTAAATGCTCTTTCTGTAGCTGCTTTATTTTTATTAGCAAGTTGTCCACATGCGGCATCGATATCCTTTCCTCTACTTCTACGAACATTGACAACCAACCCTTTACTTTCTAAGTAAGCAGCAAATTCGTCTGTTTTCTTAGCGTCTGCTCTTTGAAAGACACCATCATCAATCGGATTGTATTCAATAATATTGATTTTACAAGGAACACAGCGAGAAAAAGCAACCAATTCACGAGCATCTTCAATTGAGTCATTAAAATCTTTAAAAATAATGTATTCAAAAGTCACGCGCGTGCCAGTTTTTTCATAGAAATAAGCCAACGCTTCTGCCAAAGTTTCAAGATTGTTGGAATCATTAATTTCCATGATTTTACTGCGTTTTTCATCGTTTGCTGCATGTAATGACAACGCTAAATTAAATTTCACCTCATCATCACCTAATTTTTTTATCATTTTAGCAATACCAGCAGTCGAAACAGTAATGCGTCGCGGCGACATTCCTAAACCTTCCTTAGAAGTAATAATTTCTATAGAGCGAAGCATGTTTTTGTAATTCAACAAAGGCTCCCCCATTCCCATGTAAACGATATTTGACAAAGGAACGTTGTATTTATCTTCAGCTTTATTTTTTAAATAAGCAACTTGATCCACTATTTCACCGGCAGAAAGATTTCTTAGCAATTTCAATTTACCAGTAGCACAAAATTCACAAGCTAAACTACAACCAACTTGTGAAGAAATACAAGCCGTCATGCGTGAAGTCGTTGGAATTAAAACCCCTTCAACGATTTTCCCCTCTTCAATTTTAAAAGCACTCTTGACCGTTTTATCCGTAGAAACCTGCTCGTCCACCACTTTGATACCATCAATTGTGAAATGTTCTTCTAATTGAGCACGCAATTCCTTGCTCAAACTTGACATTTCTTCAAATGAATGAGCATTTTTATTCCACAGCCATTCATAAACTTGTTTTGCACGAAAGGCTTGTTGTCCCATATCAACAAACAAAGATTTCAACTCATCAAGGGACAAATCACGGATATTTGCTTTTTTTGTATTCATACTTAACCTAAGTTCGATTATTAAAATTGCATTCAGACCGCTCATAAACAATGAGATGCGATATAAAGCAACGAAAATGTATAGGGATACATTGAGGCTGATTTATAAAGTAGCTCGCTGTTTATCAGCGTGATATAACTTTGCTTTGTCTAAAAAACCACTATTACCTTCGGTGAGACTGCGTGTTCTGCGTTGTTTCTTTTCAATTTAGCCCGCTAAATTTTCAAAGAGACACCTTGACTAGTAATTTTTTAGTTCAACCTGAATGCTAATTTTACAACCGAGCTCAGGTTTTAATCTGCAAAGATAAAGAAAATTCAATCTTGAAAAAAAACAATTCATTTATAACAATAAGAAAATGTATTTTTTTTTGACAAAAATTTGTTTTGTCTTTTTATTTTTTTTTACTTTTATCGCGCTATTTATAAATTATTTAACATGAAACTACTCTCTAAAGCCTTGATAGCAATGGCGACCTTATTAATTTCAACTTCTACCTTTGGGCAAGTAATTCGTTGTGCAACAGTTGAAGAAAATGAGATTTTGAAGATGAATAATCCAGATTTACAATCGGATGAAGATTTTGAAAACTGGTTATCCTCAAAAATTACAGAAAAAAAAGAACTCCAAGCTTCAGGGCTTATCATTGATGGGGTTTATCAAATTCCCGTTGTTGTTCACGTCATTCACAATGGCGAAGCTGTTGGGACTGGTACCAACGTGTCCTATGCAGCAATTCAATCTCAAATTGATGTATTAAATGAAGATTTTAGAAGAAAGTTTGGTACAAATGGTTACAATACGCACCCAGATGGAGCAGATACAAAGATAGAATTTTGTCTAGCTAAAAGAAGACCTGACGGTTCTGCTTTTCCAAACGGAGAGGATGGCGTGAACCGTATAAATCGTTCTACAGCAGGTTTTTCTGCTCCTCCATTTACAACTAACTACATTAACACTACAATTAAGACATATACGTTCAACAATGGTACACCAACAGCAACAAGAGGTTGGAGTCCATCAAAATACCTGAATATTTGGTTGTGTAATATCTCAGGCGGAATTTTAGGTTATGCTCAATTTCCCACTTCTCCAATTGGTGGTATGAGTTGTGCTTCACAAAGTCAAGCAACTGACGGAGTCGTTTTCTTATATAGTTCTATCGGTAAAAGTTCCGTTACAGGATTCCCTGCTCCCTATAACGAAGGACGTACTGCAACGCATGAAATAGGACACTGGTTAGGGCTTCGTCACATTTGGGGAGATGGCGGTTGTAACGTTGATGATTTTTGCAACGATACTCCTGTTGCTGGCGCTGCTAATTACGGTTGCCCTGCTGGTACCAATTCATGTACATCTGCCGCTCCTGATTATCCAGACATGATTGAAAACTACATGGATTACACGAATGATTTATGTATGAACATTTTTACGAATGACCAAAAAATGCGCATGCGAACAGTATTGGAAAACAGTCCTATACGTGCATCTTTAATTACTTCTGACGCATGTATTCCTCCTGCGGTAAGTGATGCTTCTGTTGTAAACATTCTCAGTCCAAAAGGAGACAATTGCGCGGGTTCAATTACACCTTCAGTAGTATTAAGAAACAGAGGAACTTCTAACCTTACTTCAGCAAAAATCACTTACACCATCGATGGAATGAACCCTGTTGTTTTTAACTGGACAGGAAACATTGCTCCGGCTGGACAAGCAACTGTAGCTTTACCTGCTTTTACAGCTACTTTAGGAAATCACTTATTTAGAGCAGAATCCTCATTGCCTAATGGCGTAGTAGATCCTTACACCGAATTTGATGCTTCTGAAATTTATTTTGCTGTATCTCACGGGTATCAACCTAATTATACACAAGATTTTGATGGCGGTCAGTTTCCTCCTGACATTCGTTGGACGGTAGTTAACCCAAATAGTGACTGTTATCAATGGATTGGTGGTGTTGCTACATCAAGTACAGGGCAATTTAATAATGCTTGCGCTATGATGCCAAACTATGGCAATGCAACCAGTGCAGATGAGTATTTGTATTCTCCACTTTTCATACTGCCTTGTGGTTCAACTTCTGCTCAACTTACTTTTGACGTTGCTTACAGAAGGAGAACAACAGCAGTAAACGATCGTTTGCGTGTTGAGATTTCAACCGATTGTGGTGCAACATGGCAACCGACTCCTATTTACGATAAAAGTGGCGCTACTTTGCAAACGGTTACAACGGCCTTAAATGATTACTGGATTCCTGACAATGCTAATAATTGGAGAAATGAAGTGATTAACCTCAATTCATTTATTGGAGCAAGCTCTTCTTCTATACAATTTAGATTCAGAGCAACAAATGGTGGAAATGGTGGGAATTTATACCTAGATAATGTTCAATTCAAAGCCGTTCAACCCGTAGAAATTGACCTAAGTGTAGATGGAAATGAAGTCCTCAACAATGGTTATTACAACTTTGGGCAAACAACTATCGGAGCACCAATTACCAAAACGTTCGCTGTAAAAAACAATGGTACATCTAATTTAACATTGGTAGCACCTATCACAATTACAGGGGCAACTAATTTTGTAGTCACTTCAAGTTTTGGTTCAACAACATTATCCGCTGGTCAAAGTACCAGTTTTGGAGTAACTTTTACTCCTACAGGAGCTGGTCCGTTCATTGCTAGTCTTAACTTTGCTAACAACGACTGTGATGAAAATCCCTATACTGTACAACTAATTGGATCAGGTGTAACGACCCCTCCTACAGCGCAATTTTCCGCTGACGTAACAACAGTCTGTCAAGGAAGTACAATTACTTATACAGATCTATCTTCGAATGCTTCCTCCTGGAACTGGACGTTTAACGGTGGAACTCCAGCTACTGCGACAGGTGCGGGACCTCACACTATCGTTTATAATACATCTGGAACACACACAACAAGTTTAACAGTTTCAAACCCTTATGGAAATAGTACTGAAACCAAAACAAATTACATTACAGTCATTCCAGGCACAGGGCAAGCTATTCCTATTGCAGAAGGATTTGTTTCAACAACCTTTCCTCCAACTGGTTGGTCCATTACAAATGGGGGAAACAGTAACACTTGGCAAAGAAATGCAACAAAAGGAACAGCTCCAACTGCTGGAAACTCAGCATTTATCGATTTTTACAATACAAATACAACTGGAGATAATGACGATTTAAATGTTGTTCCTTTTGACTTAAACAACTTCTCATCAGCTACTTTGACATTTGATGTTTCATACGTTCGATACAATTCTGCAAACTTCGACAGATTGGACGTACTTGTTTCAACCGATTGTGGTGCAACATTTACAACTGTTTACTCAAAGTCAGGCACTACATTAGCGACTGCAGCAGATCAAACTGGTGGGTATATAAATCCTACTTCTTGGAGAAAAGAAACTATTGACTTAACTCCATTTATTGGAAACCAAAAAGTCGAGGTTAAATTCAGAGGAATATCTGGTTACGGACAATACTTATACATTGACAATGTAAATATCACTGGTGTACCAAATACTGTTTCTGCCGATTTTACTCCTTCTAACACTACAGCTTGTGTTGGTGAAACAATTACATTCACAGACAACTCAACTGGAGCTACAAGTTGGTCTTGGAATTTTGGGGCTGGAGCAACGCCCGCAACAGCTACAGGTATTGGTCCTCACACAGTAAGCTACAGCACTGCAGGAACAAAAACGGTTTCTTTGAGCATCAACGGAGGAGCTGACACAAATACTAAAAATGTTACCATAAATTCCGCTGCTACTCCAACAGTTACAGTGAGTAACGGATGCGGAACATCAACATTAACAGC
>CAZOKJ010000058.1:0-8288 GCA_964580465.1 uncultured Fluviicola sp.
CCTTCTTTTTTTATAATTGCATCCTTTCTTTTTACAATCGCATTCCATCTTTTTTATAATCACATTCTTTCTTTTTTCTCGATTAATATCTTCTTCGATTAATAGTACGGACGCGATTAATCGCGTCCGTACTATTAATCGAGGATTCCCGCATAAAAATCATGCACCCGCATAAAATATGTTGAGCAAGCCAACATATTTCAATTCAAATTTGGTGAAAACAATCTTTTTAATTATTTTCGATTTGTTAATTAGTTAATTTTCGAATTCATCATGGTCAGTTCAATAGAAATACAAGAAGCTTTTCGTAACTATCACAACGTTAGTGATGAGTTAGCTTCTTCGCTTGCAGCTGTCGCTGAAAAAATTGACTACAAAAAGAATGCTGCCATTTTTAAAGCTGGAGAAAAAGCGCACGCAGTTGCCCTAATAACGAAAGGTTTGGTACATTCTTACATTCTCAACGACCAAAAAGAAATGACCATTTGGTTTGGGGAAAAAGGTGATTTTATTACCTCTTTTCATTCTTTTTTTACGGGTGAAGATGGATTTGAAACAATTGATTGCATTGAAGATACGTCGGTTATTTTAATTCCCATTCACGAGATAAAAAAATTAATTAGTGAAAATAAAGAAATGTTGCAGTTGTATTCCATTATTTTGGAGAAATGCTACATGTATTGGGAACAGCGTTATTTAGTCAATCAAATTTACGATTCAGAAAAACGCTATGCTCATTTCTATAATCGAAGTAAAGAGATGGTGATTGGTCTGCCATTGCGCATTTTATCAAGCTATTTGAATATCAGAATTGAAACACTGAGCAGAATTAGAAAACGCTGGTTGAGTTCTAATTAATTTTAAATTGCATCCTGTATCAGAGACGTACAATTTGCAATTTGAAACTTGTAATTTGCAATTTAAACCGTATCTTTCACCCCGAAATGGAGCATTTTTTGGATATTTTAGAGGCAATTAAAAGTACTTCTTATTGGGAGTGGCAGGCTATTGTTTTTGGAGTGTTGTACCTCATTTTTGCGATTAAAGAAAAGTTGATTTGTTGGGCGTTTGCATTTATTAATTCTGCTACTTATGTGTATGTAAGTTACACCGCTAAGCTACATTTAGATGCTTTATTGCAAGTGTTTTATGTGATAATGGCTGTTATTGGTTTTGTGAACTGGAATAAACCTAAAAATGAGACTGTTTTCCAACAATTACCTATGCGCAAACATGTTATGATTATTGCCTTTACCATGCTCGTAAGTATACTTCTAGGAACTATTTTTGCTCGATACACTTCACAAGTTAGCCCATACGTTGATGCAACAACAACCTGTTTTAGTTTAGTTGCCACTTATATGACGGCTAAAAAAATTGTTGAAAATTGGTTGTATTTTGTTGTAGTGGATAGCATTATGGTGTATTTATACTTTACAAGAGATTTAAAAATGTCATCCGTTTTAATGTTATTTTACACGCTGATGGCAATAAATGGCTATATTCACTGGCGTAAATTGTATTATCAACAATTGAAAGGAGCATGATTCGTATTGCAGTTACAGGACCAGAATCAACAGGAAAGTCTACTTTATCTGAAGCGTTAGCTAAGCATTTTAATTGTCCGTGGGTGCCAGAATATGCGCGCGAGTTTTTAACTCAAACTAACGGTTACTACGAGCAGCAAGATTTAGATACAATCGCTCAAGGGCAGTTGAAACTATGGGAAGAGCAAGTAAGAGAACCACTTTGTATTTACGATACAGAAATGCTAGTGATAAAAATTTGGTCTTCGTTTAAATATGGGGAAGTAAGTGATCTTATTGAAAATGCCTTCCAAAGTCAAAAAATAGACTTATATCTACTTTGCAAACCAGATATCGACTGGGAAGAAGATGAATTGCGTGAACATCCTGAATTACGTGAGGAGCTTTTTGAGATGTATCTTGAAGGGTTGAAAATTAACAACTTACCTTGTTTTATAGTAGAAGGAGAAGGTGAGGAACGTTTGCTAAGTGCAATCAAAAGTGTAAATAAATTGATTTAATATTAAAAAAATATCTATCTTCGCCCCGTCTCAAAGGGGTGCCAACAAAAGTTGTGCTGAGATTATACCCATGAACCTGCTCAGGATAATGCCTGCGAAGGGAAATGAAGACTTCTGTGCGTTTCTGCGCTCAGATTATAGCTAAATGATTATGAATCCATAAGAATTAGCCCCTTGTTCTTGTTTAAAATTTTTATAAAATGAAAACAAGAATTTTCAGTTTATTTTTAACAGTGTTTGCATCTGCAACATTGTGGGCACAAAACAAAGGTGCTGTAACTGGTATGGTTACAGATCAACAAGGCGAACCTATGGTTGGAGTTCGTGTACTCGTGAAAGGAACAGTTAATGGTACAGTATCGGATGAGAAAGGATACCAACTCAAAGATGTTTCCTACGGCGAGCAAACTATTATTTTCTCAGCTGTTGGTTATGCTGAAAAACGTGAAAAAATTGTCGTTGATAAAAATGAAGTAAAACTCTCGGTGACCTTGGCTGAATTGGACAAGCGTTTGGAGGAAGTGATTGTTACGGGAGTTCGAGCGACAGACAAAACACCAACTACTTTTTCCACTTTGACAGAACAGGAAATCAAAGCACAAAACTATGGACAAGACTTGCCTATTTTGCTAAACCAACTACCTTCAACGGTTGTAACATCTGATGCGGGGGCTGGGGTAGGATACACAGCAGTTCGAATCAGAGGAATTGACCCAACGCGCACCAATGTTACGGTGAACGGTATTCCGATTAATGATGCAGAATCACATGGTGTTTTTTATGTGAACATGCCTGATTTTTCTGCTTCTGCAGGGGGTGTACAAGTTCAACGTGGATTGGGAACTTCTACAAATGGTGCGGCTGCTTTTGGTGCAAGTATTAATATCGCTACAAATGACATGCCAGATAAACCATACGTTGAGTTAGATAACACAGTTGGTTCGTTCAAAACATTTAAAAACTCCATCCGTGTTGGTACGGGGAAGATGAATAATGGCTTTTTTGCCGATGCTCGCTTGTCGCGTATTTCTTCAGATGGTTTTATAGACAGAGGTAGTTCATTGTTGAAATCATTTTATGTTTCTACAGGCTGGCAAGGAAAAAAATCATTGATTAAAGCAATTGTTTTTGGTGGAAGTGAACGTACTTACCAAGCGTGGAATGGTGTTCCAGAAGCAAAGTTCAAAAATGATTCAATTGGCTTATGGCAACATTATTACAACAATGGTTATGATACAGAAGATTCATTGAATTTGTTTGATTCAGATCCCAACCGTTACAATGCGTATTTGTACAAAAATGAAACAGATAATTACAAACAGGAACATTATCACCTTTATTTTGTTCATGAGTTCAACAATAAATGGAATATGAGTATTTCAGGGCATTTAACTCGTGGAAAAGGCTACTATGAACAATACAAAAAGAATCAAAAGATGAGTAATTACGGAATGGAACCTGTAATCATTGGCTCAGAAATAATTAAACGAACAGATTTGATTCGTCAGCGTTGGTTGGATAACTATTTCTATGGAACTGTGTTTACAGTAAATTATCGACCAATGGACAATTTACATTTCTTATTGGGAGGAGCTGTAAATAATTATCAAGGGAAACATTTTGGAGAAGTTATTTGGGCTCGTTACGCGTCTAACACTGAAAACGGACATCGTTACTATGATAATGATGCACAGAAATTTGAAGCAAACGGTTATTTAAAAACCACCTATAGCTATAAATGGTTTGATTTCTTTGCAGATTTACAACTGCGTCATATTAATTATTCTTACTTAGGTTTGCATCAGTCTTTTGGCGAAATTGTTGAGTTACAGCAACGTTCTACTTATTTGTTTTTTAATCCAAAAGTAGGATTAACGTATAGTCCAAACATTCATCATGCTGTTTATGCTTCTTATAGCAGAGGAAGTAGAGAGCCAGTAAGGAAAGATTTTACTGAAAGTACAAGCGATAGCAAGCCAAAAGCAGAACATTTAGGCGATTTAGAGGTTGGCTACCGCATGAAATATCGAAAAGTACAAGTGAATTCAACTATTTATTGGATGGACTTTACGGATGAATTAGTATTGACAGGAAAAATCAATGATGTAGGAGCGTATACTCGTACAAATGTAGACAAAAGCTATCGTTTGGGATGGGAATTAGATGGAGCAGTGGCAGTACACAAAACATTCACGATTTCAGCTAACCTTGCTTTGAGTATGAATAAAATCAAAGAATACACTGAATATGTTGACAATTACGATGATGGCTCTCAAGCGGAAATCAATTATAAAAACGTAACGACAGCTTTTTCACCATCAGTTATCGCAGGGTTAGGTTTGCATTATGAACCTGTGCGCAACTTAAAGATTAATTGGTATGCAAAATATGTTGGCAAGCAATACCTAGATAATACTGCAAGTAATGATCGAAAATTAGATGCTTTCTTTGTGAACAATGCATCTATCAGTTATACCTTGGAAAATATTGTTGGAAAAGAGTTGTTATTTGGTATACAAGTAAACAATGTGTTGAATCAGAAATACGCAAGTAATGGTTATACTTGGGGATATATTTATGGTGGAGAACGTATCAATGAGAATTTTTTGTTCCCACAAGCTGGTATCCATTTTATGGGAAGAATTGCTATTAAGTTTTAAGTAACAATACTTTAACAATAACTAGAATAATGAAGGAGTGCGAGAAATCTCGCACTTTTTTTGTTTTTATTGAGTTAAACAATAAATTTTAATGGTAAATTCTAAAAACTATCTACGAAATGCGTACTTTTACCTCTGTGCAAGATCTAAACAAGATAACAAATAGTGAGTTGCCTATATTGGTTGATTTTTATGCGGATTGGTGCAGTACTTGTCAAACAATGGAGTCAATTATTGAGGGATTAAAATCAACCTTACAAGGTCGTGTTGATTTTTTGAAAATCAATGCGGACGAACATCCTCAAATTGTTGCTGCTTTTAGGGTACAAAACGTGCCAACTTTTATCTTGTACAATCAGGGTAAGGAACAACTTCGAAAGGTTGGAATAATAACTTACACACAGTTCTTAAAAGAGATTGAAAAAGCATTATTAGCGACTGAATAATTTCATGCCCATCATAATAATCGCAAAAAACGCAAGCGTACCCAAAAAGAAAAGACGACCACCACGATAGCCTTGGGTGTACCAATAATAACTATTGATACTACCAAAAAACAAACCTCCTAATAGAGCGTAAAGTAGTGTGTACGAAAAGATCATATTGTTTATTTTACATGCAAAAATAATAAGTTCTTTTTAAAAAATGTGAAACAAATGTTACATGAAACCATTGGGTTTTTACTTTTTTTCAAACAAATTATTGTCCAAAATAAAAATAAATTGTATCTTCACTAGGTGAACGAGCAACGACAGATATTTACCTTGAAGCAAGTCGCTTCATCCATTAAGAAAACATTGGAGGAACGTTACCAGCGTTTTTATTGGATAAAATGTGAGATGCATAAATTAAATATGTATCCAAGTGGCCATGCTTTCCCTGAATTGGTGCAAAAAGAAGATGGTAAAATCGTAGCTCAGTTGACTGGTCAAATTTGGAAAGCCAATTTACAACGTATTAATCAACAATTTGTAACGATTTTAAAAGAACCTCTAAAAGAAGGAACGACCTTGTTGATGCAGGTTAAAATCGTTTATTCTGAATTGTATGGAATCAGTTTGCAAATTTACGATATTGATCCTAACTACAGTTTGGGAGAATTGCAACGAGAGCGACAAGAAACCTTGTTACGCTTGAAGAAAGAAGGCTTGTTGAATAAAAATCAAACAGTTCCTTTTCCTTTGTTGCCTCAGCGCATTGCCATTATTTCAGCAGATACAAGTAAGGGGTTGTCGGATTTTATGAAAGTGTTGAATCAAAACCGATTTGGCTATGCTTTTTTTACACATTTGTTCTTTGCTGCTTTGCAAGGTGATGCGGCCATTGAAGGTATTCAGCGTCAACTACAACGAATAGAACAAGTAAAACAACATTTTGATGTGGTGGTAATCGTTCGCGGTGGCGGTGGCGAAGTTGGTATGACTTGTTACAACAATTACGACTTGTGTGCAGCAATTGCTAATTGCTCTCTACCTGTGTTAACTGGAATTGGTCACTCAACAAATTTGACAGTTGCAGAAATGATTTCTTATCGAAATTTTATTACGCCAACAGAATTGGGGGAGTTTTTATTACAAGTTTTCCATGAATTTAGAGAACCACTTGAACGAGCAGAAGAAAGCATTGTACGAATGAGTCAGTTAATTTTAGAAAACACAAAAAAGGAGTTCTCTTCTGTTGTCAAGGACATTAAAAATAACACATTGTCCACGTTGATGAAACACCATTCTCATTGGCAAATTGTGAGTAGAAAATTGAATTCAAAAACTGAATTAGCCATTGATCGACAACGAGAACGATTGCAAGTTTTACAAAAACAAGCAACCACGAATATCAAACGAATTATCAAAGAAAATACTGATTATTTAGTGGATGCACAAGTGTTTATTCAGCAAAACTTACAAAAAACAATCGAAAAACAACATTCTGAATTACAAGTTTTAGAACGACAAATTCGGTTGTTAGATCCTAAAAATGTCTTAAAAAGAGGTTATAGCATTGCTCGAGTGAATGGTAGCGTTATAGCAAAGGATAATCCTGTATCAGAGCAGTCAAAAATTGTCATTGAAACATTTGATTATCAGTTGACAGCAAAAGTAGAAACAATAGAAGAACAAAATAAACAAGAAGAATGAGTGAAGAAATTAATTATACGGTAGCATTTGATGAATTACAACGTATTGTTGCCGATTTGGAAGATGGTGAAATTTCAGTAGATGATTTGGCTACAAAAATCAAGCGTGCTTCAGAATTAATCAAAATTTGCAAAAAGAAATTGGTAACAACAGAGGAGAATGTACACCAAATTTTAAAAGAGTTGGAAGGGAATTAAAATGAAACCATCTATTTATTGAAAAACCAATCATATTTTAGAAACTTAAGATAAATTTTAATCCTTTTAAGGTTTTTTTAAGGTTGTTTCAGGCATTTTTGTGCATTGAAATAAATGTATGAAATTTTATCTTTTTATTGCACTATTACCTTTTACTGTCTTTTCGCAACCTTTGGTGGCAACAAAGGAACAATGCGAGGCAATTTTTTTGAAGGAGAATTTACAGCTGATGGTTGGCAAATTAAAAATTGAGCAAGCAGATGCTTTGGTCAAACAAGCGAAATTATGGCCCAATCCTACCTTTACACTTGACGAGATTAATTTTTGGGCAACAAAAGATCAGACAGGAGGAGCGGAGGTTGTTCCTCCTCTTTGGGGAAGTGTAGGTAGAAACCAACAGTTTGGAGCAAGCTTCGAACAGCTTATTTTAACTGCTGGAAAACGCAAAAAATTAGTTGCCCTCGAACAATTAAACGTGCAAAAGGGAACGATTTTCTTTGAAGAATTGTTGCTTCAATTAAAAGTTGAATTCAGAAACCTTCTTTCCGATTTAGTTTATGCACAAGCAATGGAAAAAGCATATCAACAGGAGCTTTCTGCAGTAGATCGATTGGTGAAAATTTATGAACAACAGCAACAACTTAGCAACTTATCAAAAGGAGAGGTTGTTCGACTAAAAGCGTTAAAGTTTGAACTTACCAATGCGATGAATGAAGTTAAAAACGATAGAATTGCAACTCAAAAAGAATTGAGTACGCTTATGCGCTTGCCTGCAGGAACAGAATTAATTTTAGAAGATGAATCTGCATCAACGGTTACTTTTCCTACTATTTCGTTGCAACAATTGATTGAACAAGCTAAAGAAAACCATGTTGAGGTTCGATTGGCTGAAGCTGAAAAACAGTATGCAGAAAAGCGATTGGCGTATGAAAAAGCAATGGCTGTACCTGATTTAAGTCTGAAAGTTGCTTATGATAGAAATGGGAGTGTCATGAAGGATTTTGTTGGGTTTGGATTTACCATGGATTTGCCATTGTACAATCGCAACCAAGGAAATAGAAAGTATGCAGAATTAGCTCGCAATGAAGCTGAAATTATGAAACAAACTGCTCATTTAAAAATTGAACATGAAGTGACTGCTGCCTATCAAAACATGTTATTAGCAAAGGACTTTTTAAAAGAATTAGACGCTAGTATATTCGCAAAAACAAATTGTACATTTTACCAATCCAAATCGTACAAAAAAAAT
>CAZOKJ010000059.1:0-7805 GCA_964580465.1 uncultured Fluviicola sp.
CACAACGGAATAATCCTTATTGTGATTTGCTTTCATTAGGACAAATATATAAAAAATAAATAGAAAACAAAAATAAATCAAAAAATTTAGTATATTTAGAAGCTAAATTTTGAAAAAGAACATCATCTTATGAAAAAGATATTAGGATTGGATTTGGGAACCAACTCGATAGGTTGGGCGTTAATCGAACAAGACGGAGAAAATAATCAAGGGAAAATACTTGGAATGGGAAGTAGAATTATTCCTATGGACGCTGCGATTATGGGTGAATTTGATAAAGGAAACTCAGTTTCTCAGACAGCAGAACGAACTGGATACAGAGGTGTGCGCAGGTTGAGAGAACGTCATTTATTAAGAAGAGAGCGTTTACACAGAGTGTTGAATTTACTTGGATTTTTACCCGAACATTATTCGAATCAAATTGATTTTGATAAACGTTTTGGTAAGTTTATTCCTGAAACTGAACCTAAATTAGCATATTCTAAAAATGGATTTTTGTTTCAATCTTCGTTTAATGAAATGTTGGAAGAATTTAAAAAATCTCAACCTAGTTTCCTAAAGGATAAAAATGGTAACGATTGTTTGATCCCTTATGATTGGACAATCTATTATTTACGTAAAAAAGCGTTAACTCAAAAAATTGAAAAAGAAGAATTAGCTTGGATTATTCTAAATTTCAACCAAAAGCGTGGTTATTATCAATTACGTGGAGAAGAGGAAGAAGAAAACCCTAATAAATTAGTGGAATTCCACTCATTAAAAGTGATTGATGTTATTGCAGATGAAACTAAAAATAATAAAGGGGAAACTTGGTATTCAATGCATTTGGAAAACGGCTGGATTTACCGTCGTTCAAGTAAAACAGAGTTGTTTGATTGGAAGGATAAGGTCAAAGAATTTATTGTTACAACCGATTTGAATGATGACGGAACCGAGAAATTGGACAAAGAAGGAAGCGTAAAAAGAAGCTTTCGCGCTCCAAGTGCCGATGATTGGACTTTGCTAAAAAAGAAATCAGAAAAAGATATTAGCGATTCTCATAAAACCGTTGGTTCGTACATTTTCGATAACCTCTTATTAAATCCAAAGCAAAAAATAAAAGGAAAATTAGTTCGTACCATTGAACGTAAGTTTTACAAGGATGAACTGTATCAAATTCTAACCAAGCAAAAAGAGTTTCATTCGGAATTGAAAGACGAAAACTTGTTGATGGATTGTGTTAGAGAATTGTATCGCAACAATGAACAACATCAGCAATTGCTATCTGCTAAGGACTTTGTACACTTGTTTTTAAATGACATTATCTTTTATCAACGACCTTTGAGAAGTCAGAAATCATCGATTTCAAATTGTTCGTTAGAAAGTAGAAAATCTAAAGAGGGTGTTGTTTTTCCTATAAAAGTTACTTCAAAATCCAACCCGTATTATCAGGAATTTAGATTATTGCAGTGGATACAAAATCTCGTAATTTATAGGAAAGATGATGATGTAAATGTTACCAATGAATTTTTAGCAACTCAAGATGATTGGGAAGAATTGTTGGATTTTCTAAATTCTAAAAAAGAAATTGATCAAAAGCAATTAATCGAATTTTTACTCAAGCGAAAATTAGCTATTAAGAAAGTTCCAAAAGGGGAAGCGGAAAAATATCGTTGGAATTATGTGGAAGATAAAACTTATCCATGCAACGAAACTCGCTATTTAATTCAATCACGTTTGGAAAAAACAGAGAATGTTCCTGCAAATTTCTTGACTTTTGAGAAAGAAATGGCTTTGTGGCATATTATCTATTCTGTAAATGATAAAATCGAATATGAAAAAGCGTTAAAGAAATTTGCAGAGAAAAATCAATTAAATGTAGATTCATTCTTTGAGAATTTCAAAAAATTCCCTCCTTTCAAAAGTGATTATGGAAGTTTTTCAGAAAAAGCGATTAAAAAATTATTGCCTTTAATGCGATTCGGAAAATCATGGAGTTGGGATAACATCCACCAAGATTCAAAAGAAAGAATTGACAAAATCATTACAGGTGAATACGATGAAAATATCAAAACTAAAATTCGTGAAAAAGCAGAAAAGCATCAACTAAACTCTGAAAAAGATTTTCAAGGATTGCCATTATGGTTGGCTCAGTACATTGTTTACGGTCGTCATTCCGAAGCAGCTGTTTCGGGCAAATGGAACTCTGTAAAGGATTTGGAAGATTATTTAAACGAGTTTAAACAGCATTCTTTACGAAATCCAATTGTAGAACAAGTCATAACTGAAACTTTAAGAGTAGTAAAAGACATCTGGACAAAATACGGCAACGGTGCGAAAGATTATTTCTCTGAAATCCATATAGAATTAGGAAGAGAAATGAAAAACACAGCTGATGAACGAAAAAGGTTAACCAACATGGTCACCGAAAACGAAAATACCAATTTGCGCATTAAAGCTTTGTTAGCAGAAATGGCTCTTGATAGAAATGTGGAAAATGTTCGTCCTTATTCGCCAATGCAACAAGAAATTTTAAAAATCTATGAAGATGGTGTATTGAGTTCTGAATCAGAAATCGAAGAAGATATTCTTAAAATCAGCAAGACGGCACAACCTTCAAGTGCTGATTTAAAACGCTATAAACTTTGGTTAGAACAAAGATATAAATCACCATACACAGGGCAGATTATACCATTAAATAAACTGTTTACACATGAATATGAAATTGAACATATCATTCCGCAAAGCCGTTATTTTGATGATGGTTTTAACAATAAAGTGATTTGTGAAGCAGAGGTTAATAAATTAAAAGACAGACAACTTGGGTTTGAATTTATCAAGAATCATCACGGAGAAAAAGTTACAATAGGAAATAAAACTGTTCAAATTCTAGAAATAGCTGATTACGAAGACTTTGTTAAACAGCATTATGCTAAAAATCGAGCGAAACGTAATAAACTATTAATGGAAGATATTCCGGAAAAAATGATTGAAAGGCAAATGAACGATACGCGTTACATCAGTAAATATGTTTCTAATTTACTGTCTAATATTGTTCGTGATGATAAAGACGGAAGCAATGATGACGGATTTAACTCTAAAAATCTACTCCCGGGAAATGGGAAAATCACCACACGTTTAAAACAAGATTGGGGATTGGAGGCCGTTTGGAACGAACTCATCTTACCTCGTTTTGAACGTATGAATCAATTAACCAACACAACTGATTTTACAGCTTGGAATGAAAAATATCAGAAGTTTCTACCGACAGTTCCTATTGAATTATCAAAAGGTTTTTCAAAGAAAAGAATTGATCATCGTCATCATGCAATGGACGCTTTGGTGATTGCGTGTGCGACTAGAGATCACATAAACTACTTGAATAACAATTCGGCAAAAACAGTGGATTTAAAAAATGAAGAAAAAAAGAAAGTTCAAATAGAATTTAGAAATAAACTGAAAAATAGTTTGTGTTTTAAAACTAAGCCAGATGATAAAGGGAATTATCAATGGGTTTTCAAAAAACCTTGGAATAATTTCACAACAGATGCCAAAAACGCTTTGGAAAACATTGTGGTGAGTTTCAAGCAAAACACTCGTGTGATTAATAAAGCCACCAATTATTATGAAAAATATGTGGAGAAAAACGGCGAAAAAGTAAAAGGAATTGTAAAACAAGAGGGAACAAACTGGGCGATTAGGAAACCTTTACATAAAGAAACCGTCTCAGGAAAAGTACACTTAGAAAGAATAAAAGTTGCCAAAGGGAAAATTTTGACTGCAACACGAAAAAGTTTGGATAGTTCTTTCAATGAAAAAACAATTGAATCTATTACTGACACTGGAATTCAGAAGATTTTATTGAATTATTTGAAAGCAAAAGGTAATAATCCTGAAATTGCTTTTTCCCCTGAAGGTATTGAAGAAATGAACCAAAACATTGCTTCGTATAATGATGGAAAGCAACATCAACCAATTTTAAAAGTTAGAGTTTTTGAACAAGGAAGTAAGTTTGCATTAGGTGAAACAGGAAACAAAACTGATAAATATGTTGAAGCTGCAAAAGGAACCAATCTATTCTTTGGTATCTATGCCGACAAAGACGGAAAACGTAGTTATGATACTATTCCGTTAAATATGGTCATTGAACGCCAAAAACAAGGATTATCATCCGTTCCTGAAGTAAATGAAAAAGGACATCACTTATTGTTTAGTTTATCACCAAATGATTTGGTGTATGTGCCGAGTGGAGATGATGCTGAATTGAATAATAAGAACATTTATAAAGTTGTGAGTTTTTCTGGAGCTCAAATGTTTTGTGTAAGACAAGATGTAGCAACATCAATCGTAAATAAAGAAGAGTTTTCATCTTTGAATAAAATGGAAAGATCTATAGAAGGAATAATGATAAAAGAAATCTGCATCAAACTCCAAGTCGATCGTTTAGGCAATATTTCAAAAGTGTAGAATCATGCAAAAATACATCAACCAACTTTTAGAACTTTTAAAAGAAGCTGAAAGCAATCGGCCATCGCCTAGCTATATAGAACTACCCGAAGAAATGGAAAATCTCCGAGATATAATCGAACTTGAAAAATCGTTGGAAGTAGACGAACAAACCATGGAAAACATCTTCGGTGTGCCGCAAATTTATTTTCCACCTGAAAATCGTTTAACTGACGAACAAGTTCAACTATTGAAAAATGGCATCTTAGAACTTTGGAGTGCATTCCACTACGAAGCTGATTATGTTGAAGGGCAATTCAACACACGACAAGAATACACTAAATTAGTCGAACATTGGAAAGAGCATGTGCCCGTTTATAGAGGTTCAAATGGCATGTGGCATATCGAACTATACGATTACGAAGATGAATAGATAGATCATGTTAGCTTTCAATACATATTATCATATTTACAATCATGCTAATGGATTTGAAAATCTATTTGTAGAAGAAAAGAATTATCCTTTTTTCTTACAAAAATATCATCAACATATCGATCCTATTGCTGAAACAATAGCATGGTGCTTGATGCCAAATCATTTTCATTTACTTGTTAAAATTAAAAGCGAAGAGGAGATTATTAATCATTTTTCCGCGACATCAACTTTTCCAAAGTTCGAGACTTTGGAAAAGTTTGAAGTAGCGGAAAAAAAAATAATCATTCCTCCAAACTTCATTAGTAAACAGTTCGCTAATTTATTCAGTAGCTACACGCAATCTTTTAACAAAGTATATAATCGAAGAGGCTCTTTATTTATTAAAAACTTTAAACGAAAAGAAGTATCGGACGATACGTATCTACGCAATCTAATTTTATACATTCACTCTAATCCTATCCATCATGGTTTTACTAAGAGTGTCGATGATTGGAATTGGTCTTCTTACGATGAATTTTCAACGCAGAGAAATAATATACTACTTTCAATTTTTGGAAACAAGGAAAATTACCACTTCACACATCAATCTAAGCAACTAGCCATTGAAGAGTATAATAAGCTGGAGATAGATTTAACATAAAACAGATGGGAATATTCAAAAATTCATTTCTAAAGATACAAACTTAGCTGAGACTAAGATTTATTGGATATCACTTCATAATAAACCCAATGGATTTGAAAATTTATTTGTAGAAGAAAAGGACTATTTCTAATTTTCTTAGAAATTATTCAAGTCAATGAATATTAAATTTTGTTACATAATTTTATTGTACTAAAATATATTTTGTATTTGTAAAACATAAATACAATTCATATTTATCATGAGTACATTCACCACCACGCTACCTGAGGCATTGCTTGAAAAATTGGCAGAACAAGCCAAACGCTTATCTATGCCCAAAATAAATTGATTGAAAAAGCATTGGAAATCTATTTGGACCAATTGAATCGTGCAGAATATGTCAAATCTTATAAGGAAATGGCAGATGATGCTGATGTATTGAAAGTGGCCGAAGAAGGAATGGAGGATTATCTCAAGCAATTGAACAAAGAAAAATGAAACAGGGCGAAATCTGGTACATCGACTTAAATCCAAGTAAAGGAAGCGAGCAAACTGGTTTTCGTCCCGTTGTCATCGTTAGTGGGAATTTAATGAATACCTATTTGAACGTTGTTATCTGCTGCCCTTTGACAACTAAAGTAAAAAATTACAAAGGTAACGTAGTGTTGCAACCAAACGAATGCAATGGTTTAAGCGAAACCTCTGAAATTTTAACCTTTCACATTCGTACCATTTCAAAAGAACGACTACAACGAAAAGTAGGGCACATTTCAATAGATGAGTTAGAAAGTATTAAAGCTTGTTTAAACGATATTTTACCCTATTAATCAACTAACAATCAAAATATTATAACCTTTCTTTTGTTTTAACGTAAGAAATAAGTAATCACTAAAATAGTACTTATGTTAAAACGAACTCTTCACTTTGGAAATCCTGCACATTTGAGTGTACGCAATGAGCAGTTAATTGTTGAACTCAAAGATGCCGATCGAACCATTCACAGCATCCCTATTTCCGATCTTGGAATGGTTGTGCTCGAACATCCACAAATTACCATCACTTCTAGTGTTTTGGAAAAAATGATGCTGGAGAAAATTGCGGTCATTTCGTGTAATAATCAATACTTGCCCAGCGGCATGTTTCTTCCCTTTGATGGCAATACCGAGCAAACAAAAGTAATGCTCACTCAAGTGGAAACAAGTGCACCACTCAAAAAACAATTGTGGCAACAAACAGTAAAAGCAAAAATCCACAACCAAGCAAAAGTCTTAGACAAGTTAGGTTTGGAAAGCTTGCGTCTGCACAACCTAAAAGATGTTGTTTTAAGTGGCGACACCAATAATTGTGAGGGACAAGCAGCTGCTTATTATTGGGGGCAATTGTATGGCAACACATTTACACGCTCGCAAGAAAGAAGCACCCCCAATGCACAACTCAATTATGGCTATGCCATTTTACGTTCCATGGTTGCACGTGCCTTGACAGCCTCTGGTTTGCATCCCTCATTGGGGATTTTTCACCGCAACAAGTACAATGCATTTTGTTTAGCAGATGACCTGATGGAACCCTATCGACCGTATATAGATTGGGAGGTCGTACAATTGTTAAAAAATGGAGATATGACCGCAGAACTAACAAAAGAACAGAAAATTGCATTGTTACAATTGCCACAAATGGATATAACCATTGGAAAAGTAACACGTCCCCTCTTTCACGCCATCAGTTCCACCACTGCTGGATTTGTTAAATGTTTACAAGGTAATTTGCGCAAAATTCCTTATCCTGAATTTGAATAATAGTAATGATGGACACTTCACGTTTTAATGCATATCGAACCATGTGGGTACTTGTCTTATTTGATTTACCAACGGAAACGAAAAAGGAGCGACGAGATGCTGCTCAATTTCGCAAGAAACTAATAGAAAATGGCTTTCAAATGTTTCAATTTTCTATCTATTTACGCTTTTGTCAGAGTGTAGAAAATGCAGAGATGCACACTAAGCGCGTCAAAACCTTGTTACCAGAAAAAGGAAAAGTAGGCGTTATTTCCATCACGGACAAGCAATTTGGCAAAATGGAATTATTTTACGGAGCCAAACCCAAAACTGCCACACCACCGCCACAGCAACTAACTTTATTTTAACGCTTTTAACTAAAAACCAAATAAATTTAACTTAGAATTTGAATTTTTTGACTCCTAATACAGAAAAGGAAAAATGAGGAGAAAAGAAAGTTACAAAAGAAAGAAGCTCTATTTTTAGATTTCTAATGATAGAGCTTCATCCCTTGTAAACACAGCCCTTTCAACGCTATACGTTGTTT
>CAZOKJ010000060.1:0-7307 GCA_964580465.1 uncultured Fluviicola sp.
ATAAATTATTATCATTATGAAAAAAGTATTTTTTGCTGCTGTTGCAGTATTAGCTTTGGCTTCTTGTACAAAAGATTGGACTTGTGAATGTAAAAATGCTGAAGGTCAATCATGGGTTGCTCAGCAATACAATGACACTAAAAAAGATGTAGCTGAAAGCGGATGTAACTCTTGGGATAATGCTGCTAAAGTTTCTGGTGGAAGTTGTTCTATTAAATAATTTTCACACTAGGAAATTGATAAGAGAGACCGTCCATTTGGATGGTCTTTTTTTTGATTATAAATTATTGCAAGCTATATTCTTAGAAAGAGGCTCACATTAAAAGAAAGCACGCACCTCCATTCCTGCTGCATGAATCATTTTTGTTCCCTTTGATTTTCGTCCGTTGTACTGAACCGACAACTGTAAATTTTTGGCAATCAAACGTTGGTAGCCAATATTCCATGTATAATTAACTCCCGGCTTCAATGACTCAAGCATTTCAAACCCAAGTGCAGAACCTTGTATTCCTGTATAGTGAATAGAAATGACTTTAAATTCCGATTGTAAACTTCCTTTTTCAGCTTCATTAAAACGGAATTGAATTCCTCCTTCTCCAAAATAAGCACGTTCCCCACCGTACAAGTCGCCATTGTGTTTTTCCTCGTAACGCGCCAGTAAAGTAAGTCGAATGCTTGTATTTGGCTGATAACTAAAAGAAGGTTTGATGGCGTGATACTTAATCGCAAAATTTCTGCCAGAAGTATAATCAGCAAAGGACAACTTACGTCCAATGGTGAATTTCGATTCTATTAAAAATTGCTTCGTTATATTCCAGCGCGCATTTAATTCGTGAAACTCATGCTCTCTAGAATCAAAACCACTGGATAACAAAGACTTACTATTACTTTTTTGATAAGTCCAGTCAGCACTAACAATGGAAGAAATTCTGTTAAAATAGAAACTATTACGAAATTCGTAAGCAGATGAAATTAATTGGGTGTCACGAATGTTAGCAGCAAAGGGATTAAAAGCATCTACGCCATTGAAATGATTTGTTTTACGCTGAATGCGTATACGTATTTGATCCGAAAAACGTGAAACTACTTTTAACGCACCTTTTTTAGATGACCACAAACGCTCTGGTCGCCAAAATAACGACTGATTAAACTCATTAGAATATGTTTTAATGTATTCACTACTCGGTGTAAACACCCTCACATAGCTTGCTTGGTCGGCATATTGAGCCAATTCAAATTCGTTCAAATCTTTAATACCGTCATTGTTGTAATCAATCCAAGTATAAATACCCTTTCCTGTTGTAACTTGCATGTACACAAACTCCCTTTTTTGTTCTAAGCCAGAACCTACTTCGTAAAATGTATTCCAAGTAAACGCATTATTAAACAAACGCAATTCGTAATCAACTCTCCCTAAAACAGAATTTTCTGGTTTTTGTTGTATCAGCACTTCGTCTTTTATTTTTAACTGACGATAACTAGTTTGAACAGATAATGATTGATTTTTTAAATGTGTCAAACGCAACTCTCCTCCCGCTGTTTGAGCTTTTGCAGCTTGTTTCAAAGCAAAACTATCCGACAACAAATCATACCTCTCTCGGTAAAAAACTTTATAACCAACTTTAGAAGAATCACCGTTTTCCACATAAAATTGGTAGTCCCAAAATTGATAACTATTTTTCGCTAAAGGCATAACGGAAGAAGTAAAGACGTTGCGTTCATGCTCATCTTTGTAACCTATTCTCAACCATTTAATTGATTGTGAAACATCTATACGATGCCGTAAGAATTGACTCTTTTCAATAGCCGAACTTCCCAAATAACTAAGATCCCACAAAGCGCGAAATCCTTTTTGATTCCAATTTCCATTTAGCGCCGTTCGCACACCATTGAACTGGTTTCCAATCATTAATTGCTGGCCTTCAAGATTCAAATTTCCATATCGTTTATGAACAAAATTAGCACCTAAAATTGTAGCCAATTGATTGCCTGAATAATTCTTCCCTCTCGTGTTCCAATCTCGGTCAAACTCAACAGCTCTGTATTGTTCAACTGGCATAAAATTTCGATCAATAGCTTCAAAATTTAACTTAGTGTTCAATATCCACGGACGTAAACTATCTTTTGAAAGAGGAACCTTGCCAAGCAGTTTAAAATGTGCACCAAAAGAATGATCATCTTGACTATCAAATTTGGAAAAAGTATTGACGTCATTTTTGGTATACGCCATATCGCCTTCTACCGATATGTACTCTGTTATGCGATAACGAGCTCCTATTGACACCATAGCACGCTGCTTTGGAGTAATCATAATTCTCGCAGGCTCAAAATTTCCTTGTGGAATCCCCCCAACTGGTTCAACCCATTTATACACCTTCCCATTGCCCACATATTCTTTTAAAACATAATTTCCCTTATTAGCACCAACATTCATAAAAGTAGCACGGTAAACTGCCAATTGAGGAGCTACAGAATGAACCAATACAGAATCATACCCAAGAGAGTCAACCATGCGATACAAAACCTGATTATCAACAAAACCAATGGAATCTATACTTGAAATACGTGCTAAACTAAGCGTGTCACCAATTTGAGATAACAGCTTTTTTTGTTGGTCGCTTAAATCTTGTTGAATCGTTTGATTTTTTGCATCTTGCTCTGAATACGCATTGAACCAAAAATCAACCTTTTTAGATTGATAAGTTGTAGCAGCTTGAACCAACGAGCGTGCATAATTTTGATCGGAATATTGAAATTCTACAACAATACGAATGTCTTTAGTTATTTGACGACGGGAAGTAAAAATCAATTCCGCTGAATTGTAGTTGATAACATAATCTAAATCCTGCCCTCTTTCCATTAATCGTCCATCAATATAAACCTTCTCAGTTCCACCTAAAATAATAATGTAAGGCTCGTTTTCGGCACCTATTAAACGATAAGGGCCTTGATTACCTTCAATTCCTTGAATAACTTGACGATTAAACTTCCCCTTAGAAAAAGCACCTGACGCTTGAACTTTCCAACCCAATTGAGGTGTTTTACCAAAATCATATTCAACTGTTAAACCTTGACCTCGTTTTTTGTAATTCATAAAATATCCTGCAGGTTTGGTAAGCCAAAAATCCCCACCAATAACTTTCAAACGATCGTTGTAAACTTGAATAAAAATTTTATCAAATTCTTGTAACTTACTCGTGTTTCCATCTGGTTGAATTGGAATATTATCATCTGAAATGGAGGCCAATAGTTTAAGGTTAGGAGCTAAATCACCACTTAATTCTAAATTAAGAGAGGAATTCACTCCCATGTCTTGATTGTTTCCAAAAGAAATACCGCGCGAAATACTGCCAGACTTGTTCAAACTTGTTCCACCAAAAGCATCTTGAATTTTAGTTGAAGAAGTATGCATATACACCTGCTGTTTTCCTTTAAAAGGAGTGTACAACATGCTGGTGTCTCTTCGCTGAAATTTTGCAGTTACATTGTAAGGAAAAACACGATAACTTGCTTTTAATTGACTTGAACAAGATTGTTTAAGCACCAAAGTTGCCGTCGCTCCGTTTAAATAGTAATTAGATGGGTCAACCAATTCATCATTGCAAAACAGCTGAAAACTGAAAGGATAGATACTTAAAGTATCAAGTCGAATGGTGTCTGAAGATGCGGCAATTGTTCGCGTACGCAAAGAACTGGTCTGACTTTTTGCATTCAAACTCAATAAAAAAAATAGTAGAACAATTACATATCTCATCACCACTAAAATACAACGTAAAATGATAAGATAAAGTCTATTTGTTTATAAAAATTCTTCCAACACTTCCAAACCAATACCACGGGAGCCTTTTAAAAGAATTAATTTATCCTTTATTTCTGTTGATTTTAGAAATTCAATCATGTCAGAAGTCGTGTCAAAATCTTGAATTACATTTTCAGATCGAAAATAAGAAAATTCATTTCCTACAGTGTATCCTTTTAAGCCTAAATCTTCAATAAAACCAATTATTTCACGATGTTCAGCCATTGATTCTTCTCCTAATTCACGCATATCACCGATAATGAATAACTTATTAGCATGATCAATTTTAGAAAAACTTTCCAAAGCAGAACGCATACTAGTAGGGTTAGCATTATAGCAGTCCAAAATCAATGTGTTTTTAGCAGTTTTAGCTACTTGTGAACGCTTATTAGTTGGTTCGTAAGCAACAATAGCTTCATTGATAAGTTCCTCTTCAACTCCAAACAAGCTTCCAAAAGAAATAGCAGCTAAAAAATTATAAAAATTGTATTGTCCTACTAAATTGGTTGACAAAACAGGTGATTGATAACCTTCTTTACTCCAAGAAAGTTCAACAAATGGAGTTAAACGTTCTAATTTACCAATAATCTCAGCATCTTTTGTGCCATAAGACATGAGCAATGTATTAGGTGGCAATGCATCAATTAAAATGTCATCATCATGGTTATACATGATTAAACCTTCAGCTTGTTCAACGGCATCATAGAGTTCCTTTTTTGTTTTTAAAACTCCTTCAAAGTTTTTAAAACCTTCCAAGTGTGCCTTTCCTATATTTGTAATAATTCCATGTGTTGGCTCTGCAATATCGCACAATTCCTTGATGTCTCCAAAATGATTTGCTCCCATTTCTATAACTGCAATTTCGTGTTCTTGTGTAACTTGAAGTAAAGTTAGAGGCACACCTATGTGATTGTTAAAATTGCCTTTTGTAGCAAGTACCTTATATTTCTTAGACAACACGGTTGCAATCAATTCTTTCGTACTTGTCTTACCATTGCTTCCTGTGATTCCAATAAAAGGAATATCAAATTGATTGCGGTGATGATTTGCCAGCTGTTGTAAAAACTGTAAACTGTTTTCAACAAAAAAGATTCCTTTTTCTGTGTTTTCATATTCACGTTCATCCACAATCGCATATCTTGCACCTTGAGCAATGGCCTGTTCGGCAAAGTCATTGCCGTTAAAATTAGCTCCTTTTAAAGCGACAAACATACATCCTAACTGAATAGAACGAGAATCCGTGGATACACCAGTTGATTCTAAAAACAATGAATACATTTTTTCCATAGAACAAAAATAAAAAAAAAAGGCTGTTCAAAACGAACAGCCTTCAAAAATACTATGATTTATTTTTTCTTCTTTTTCTTACCGTAGTTCAAACCTACTGGGCTACCTACTCTATCCATTGCACAACGGAATCCTAAAGTAGCCATTGATTTATCTTCGTTTAAGTATCTTCTGTTACTTGCAACCAACCAATATGCGCGGTCAGCCCAAGATCCTCCTTTATACACTTTAGACTTATCAGAAACCAATGTTGTTGGCCATGCAGTTCTATCTTCACCACCAGGTAAAATTTGTCCTCCTTCTAAATCGTACTCTTCATATTTGTTTTGGTACATTACCAACTTAGGGTCACGATTTGCTTGATTAATTTTTCCTTTACGGTTATCATCTTTGTAGAAGATTGAACTTTCGATATCACCATCTAAGTAGTCAACATAGTCATCTTTACGATAGTTCAAACGACCAATGTTTTCTTCTTCTGTTACATTTCTGTATTTTAATTTTCCTGGAGTATCTGTAATGAACTCAGAGAAACCTAAACGCAACATTGACAAAATTTCAAAAGCATATTCTTCTCCATCCGGGCCTGTACGAATTTCGTCAGCAAAAATACCATCAAACAATTCATCTTGAATTAAAGCAGAAGCTTCGATATCGTACTTTTTGTTTTTATAACTAATTGCTTTGTCTAACACTGCATTAATTTGTCTTAACAAACCTAGTTCAATTGAATCTTTCACTTTACCATGAGATACATAGAATGGATCTGGCGCATATCCTTTATATACAGGATGAGAAGATTCATTGTTTTTAGCAATACCAACTGGAATAACAGTATCATTTGGATTGTGCTTATCAGCTGAAATACGTTGGTAACGAATCAACTCAAATTCATTCAAATAAGACTTCATTCCGTGTACATCGTATTCTACTTGTTGGTTTTTCAAGTCAACCAAACCTTGGTTATCCAATAACTTAGTTTTGAACACATTTCCTCTAAATGGACGGAATTCATCAAAATCTTCAGAAGTCAACGGACGGTAAGTATCTAACACCCATTCAGAAACGTTACCAGCCATGTGGTATAAACCATAATCATTTGGCCAATAAGACTCAACTGGTGCAGTTACATCAGCTCCATCGTTTAAGTTACCTGCAACCCCCATCATGTCACCACGTCCACGAACGAAGTTTGCACGAATTTTACCTGTAAATTCTTTGTTATCTTGACGCACCCAGTGACCATTCCAAGGATAGAATTTTCTATCTGAAATATTTTCTGTTCCAGGCTGTAAGTTACCAATTAAACCTAAAGCTGCATATTCCCATTCAGCTTCAGTTGGGAGTCGATAACGTGGAAGCATGATACCATCTTCCATACGAACGATTCTTGTTCCTAATTTTTTACCTTGCTTATGTGAAGGATCTAAATCTGTAATTCCTTTCATTGTAGCAGACTCATACTGACCTACATAATAAGCATCTGTATTAAATGTTTCTTGGTTACGTTGATCAACATCCCATGACAATACACCTTCACGAATCATGATGTACTCGTTTACACGGTCTGTTCTCCACTTACAGTAATCGTTTGCTTGCAACCAAGATACACCAACAACTGGATAATCTCTATACGCTGGATGACGTAAGTAGTATTCTACATACTTCTCATTGAATCCAAGTGGAGATCTCCAACACAATGTGTCAGGCAACGCATTGCGATAAACCAATGGATATGTTTCACCATACGCACGATTTACCCAATACAAATACTCCAACCAGTGGAAGTTTGTCACCTCTGTTTGGTCCATGTAAAAAGAAGAAACCGTTACACGAGCTGGACGGTTGTTCCAATCGTACATAACGTCCTCCTCAGAGCGTCCCATCGTAAATGATCCACCTTCTACAAGAACTAAACCTGGACCAGTTTCTTGGTCAACAAAAGGAACTTTTTGGAAACCACCTTGTTTTGGGTTGTTATAATCCCATCCCGTAGCGTTAGATGCTTCTTTTGAACAAGAGTACATCATCATTGTTCCGAGTCCTAAAACGGCTAATAATCTCAAAACACTCATAGTATTACTTCGTTTTTTCATTGTGTTAAGTTCACAAATTTATACTTTAATAACGACACTTTAACAATTCGGTTACATTTTTTTCTAAAATTTCTTAGAAAGATGGACAAGAAATTGTTCTAAATTGCGGTATCTTCTTCTTACAG
>CAZOKJ010000061.1:0-6931 GCA_964580465.1 uncultured Fluviicola sp.
TTCTTGTAAACTCTTGCGGAGAGAGAGGGATTCGAACCCTCGATACAGTTACCCATATACTACCTTTCCAGGGTAGCTCCTTCAACCACTCGGACACCTCTCCAAAATTGAAGTTGCAAAGATAATTAATTTTTAATAGGAAAACTAAAAATGGATTTTTTCAATGGCGTGTTTCTTGAAATAGTGTCGAACTGTTTCATGAAATAATTCCTTTGAAGTTACTTCTGTAATGTAACGTTTCCAAAATATTGGCGCTTGTTTGTTGAAATGAAATGGTACGTAACCATAACCAACAAGTTGGCCATTTTCAATTAAAACCAAGCATTTTTCTTGTTTATTTCTCCCTTTTTCGATGAAATAAAAACGGTCGTTGATTTCTAAATTTAATTGTAAAACTTCTTCTGTCTTTTTGCGCGATTTATTGTACTTAGGTTTGGAATGTTGCAAAATAGTTAACTCTAAAACAGTAGCAACAAACTCATTCCCTGTTAATACCAACTTGATTGACGCTATATCACTACACCACTGAGCACTTTTCTTAACCGTCGTGTTTCTTAAATGTTGCAAAATAGCTGTGCGAACATATTTGGCTTTGCCTACATATATCAATTCTCCTTGCTCGTTAAAAAATTGATAAATACCTGTTTTATTAGGCAACTCTTCTACTTGATCTAAATCTAAAGCTGGATGCAAAAAACTTGGATTAATCTCCGTGGTGATAAACTTGCTCAAATCAGCATTTGATTTTTGAAGCAGTAGATCTAGTAATTTACTTGTCGCCAAAGCATCTCCGCCTGCTCGGTGTCGCCCAATTAATTCAATACCTAAAGAACGTGTTAACTTACCCAAACTATAGGAATCTTGCCCCGGTAATAAGGTTCTGGAAGTTATCACCGTACATAAATGTGGTAACCGATAATCGTACCCTAAGTTTTTAAATTCTCTTCGCAACATGCCATAGTCAAAACCTACATTGTGAGCCACAAAAATTGAACCTTCTGTTATTTCTACAATGCGTTTCGCTATTTCATAAAATTTGGGGGCATCTTTAACCATCGCATCCGTAATACCAGTTAAATTAGAAACAAATTCTGGTATGGGAATCTCAGGATTAACTAAACTTATAAATTCATCGATAATCTTTTCTCCGTCGTGACGATAAACGGCAATTTCCGTAATCTTAGAAGATTTCGGACTGCCTCCTGTTGTTTCAACATCAATAACGGAATATATCATTTTACAAAGTTAATTTATTTGTAGTATTTTTGTATGAATAGCTTAAATTATTCAGTTCAAATTTTTACACCATGAAAAAACCAAATGAACTCATTCATGAAAGTTCACCCTACTTGTTGCAACATGCTCACAATCCAGTTAATTGGATAGCTTGGGATGATCACATCTTTGAGCGTGCACAACGTGAACAGAAATTAGTACTCATCAGCGTTGGGTATTCTGCATGTCATTGGTGTCATGTAATGGAACATGAAAGCTTTGAGAACGAAGAAGTTGCCGAATTGATGAATGCTCATTTTATTTGTGTAAAAGTGGACAGAGAAGAACGCCCTGACGTGGATCAATTGTACATGACAGCCGTTCAACTGATGAATCAACATGGCGGTTGGCCTTTGAATTGCTTTACCTTGCCCGATGGTCGCCCAATTTATGGAGGAACTTATTACCCCAAAGAACAATGGATGCACATTCTAAAATCCTTGCAACACCTGTTCACAAATGAACGCGAACGCGCTGAAGAATATGCTCAACAACTCTTTAGCGGTATCTCAAAAAGTGAATTAATCACCGTTCCTCAAGAACAAACTGAATTTGAAAATGAACGTTTACACGAATTAGTTGTTCGCTGGAAACGACAATTTGACTCCGCTGAGGGGGGAAATGCACGTGCTCCAAAATTTCCAATGCCCAATAACTACCAATTTTTACTGCATTATGGAAAAATATTCGACGATGAACGCACCATGAAACATGTTGAATTGACACTTGACAAAATGGCGATGGGAGGAATCTACGACCAAGTAGGCGGAGGCTTTGCTCGCTATTCAGTGGATATGTTGTGGAAAGTGCCTCATTTTGAAAAAATGCTATACGACAATGCGCAATTAATTTCTCTTTATGCTCATGCCTATGCTGTTTTCAAAAAACCATTGTACAAACGAATAGTACAGCAGACCATAACTTGGTTAGAACGAGAAATGCTACACAAAGAAGGAGCCTTCTACGCTGCCCTCGACGCAGATAGCGACGGTGAAGAAGGGAAGTTTTACAGATGGACATTAGAAGAATACAAAGACACGCTAAGAGAACATTACTCCTTTGCGAACGACCTCTATAATTTTAATGCTAAAGGACATTGGGAGGATGGGTATTACATTCCTTTGCGTAGCATGAACGATAGAGAAATCATGTATAAATATCAATTAACAGCGGACGAGTTAGAAATAAAAATCGCAGAAATTAATTTAATTTTACGAGAAGAAAGAAAAAAACGTATATATCCAGGAATTGATGACAAATTATTAACCTCGTGGAATGCACTCTTATCAACGGCTCTTTCTGACGCATTTGCAGTATTTGGAGAAGAGGAATACAAACATTTAGCACACAAAATCGTTCGTTGGATTTCCAATTATCAATTACAGGACAATGGAAAACTATACCGTACACGCAAAAATGAAATCAGTAAAATTGATGGCTTCTTGGAAGATTACGCTTGCACCATTCAGGCTTTTATTCGCTATTATGAGGTTAGTTCCGATGAGCAATACTTACACTTAGCAAAGCAACTTACCGAGTATTGCATCTCAAATTTTCAACATGAGGAAAGCAAAATGTTTTACTTTACCTCACATGAAAGTTCCCTCATTGCTCGCAAAATGGATCTAAACGACGATGTAATCCCTTCTGGAAATTCGATTATGGCTATTAATTTATGGAAGTTAGGATTATTATTCGAAAAGAATGAATGGAATCAACTAGCTAAACAACAATTGGCCAATGTTTACGATGGAATGGAAACATACGGCAGCATGTATTCCAACTGGGGAAATCTTTTGCTCTACGTTTGCAATCCATATTATGAAATAGTTTTTTCTGGACAACCTTCAGAGAATGAAATCAGAAGTTTATTGCAATATTATTTACCTCATGTACTTGTAGCTTATAGCTCAGAAAAAATTCCTTTAGCACGTCAGAAAGACGACACTCAAAAATGGATGTATATTTGTTCAGAAGAAATTGGATGTCTACCTCCTATGAGCGATGTTAAAGAAGTGCTAAAAGAAATTGAGTTTTAATTTACTTTTGACCATATTCTTCGTGCAAGCGTTTTAGCTCCATTGCATCGTTGGCATCTACGCCCAAACTGTCAGCTACTTCTTTTGCACGAAGTAAATCTTTAATTGAAAGACCTGTAACTTTCTGCTCTTCCTTCATCGCGTTTTTAATGAAAATGCTACTTTCTTTAAAGTAAGGAGTGATAGAAAAAGACAAAGACTTAACAGGCTTGTACAAAAGTGAATCGCTTTTTGTTTCTTCCGCAATGAAATCTCCTTTTTCATCATAGGAATCCATTAGCACGACAAAAACACCTAGGAAATAAGCTGTTTTAATAATAGCAAAAGCAACGCCAGCCAACTTGTTGAAAATAGACAAATGAGCAACACTTACCATTTTTTCTAACACCTTGCCACCAAAATAAATCATGGCACCAACACCAATAAATGTAAACGTAAAAGCAACCACTGGCAAATAAGTCGATTTTACATTCATTTTATCTTTAATTAATTCAGCTGTAAAATCTGAAAAATGAATACCAGCGTAAACACCAACTAATAGCGCAAGCAAGGTAAACAATTCTATAATCAACCCATTTTTAAAGCCCTTGTAAGCAAAGTAAATAAGTGGTATTCCAAATAAAATATCAATAAAATTCATTCGTAAATAGTTAGTTTAATTCTTCAAAATCGTCAAATTCATCCTCTTTTCGGTCGTTTGAATGTTGACTCGTTTGGTCAAACGCTCTTCCTGTAAGAATCATCAAGAAAGCATTCACAACTTTTAGCACGATATTCACTAAGAAAAAGAATCCAATAACCTTGAATATAAATCCGAAAATAGGAGTTTCTTCAATATCTAAAATGCTATCTCTAAACCACAACGACAATGGGTTGCTAGCAAAAGTAGGTTGAGTCCAGAAGAAGAGATAAGCAGCAATCGCTAAAGATATGACAGCAATCTCTGCTTTTAGATTAAAATTCGTTTCATTACGCATCAAACCATTGGCATAAAATTGAATCATGATTTGTTTTTCTTTCCTACGCTGTAATTTCCCAACAAAATACATCAATAAAATAAAAGCTCCAAAAACAAGTTGATTGGTATGTGACATGCTCGACATTTCATTCGTATCACAAATCAAAAAAGTAACATCCACTAATAACAAGTATTGAACAGCTTTTAAAATATAGATCTCTGTTGTTTGTCTTGTTCTTCCAATGGTCAACAAGCGAATACCTATGTTAATTAGTCCCCAAATGAAACCAAAAATTGCGAATACAACGCCTAATCGAAAAGTAAAATTCAATAACTCCATACTACAAAAGTGCAAAAAGAGTTTGATATAAAAAACAAATATCTGTTAACTTTTTAAAATAAGTTTGCTTTTAACATAAGAGTTCAATTATTAAAATTACTTTCAGAATTTCTTCGTGGAGTACTATTAATTGATGTTGTTTGAGCTATAAAAAGCTTTTTTTACATTATTTCTTTTTAAACTACTTGAATTCAAATCACAAATGCAACTTTTTAATTAAATAATAATTTATCCACTAGAAATACAGGATTTACAAAATGAAAACGCTTCTTTAATCCGCTATTTATAACCACTTTTAACGTATAGTTTGATTAAATCAAATCAAATGCACAAGTGTTAATCTTTTACAACTTTTGCTCTGTGCGTTTTATATTTAGTGAAAATCGTTACAAAATAAATGCCATTTTCATAACCATTCAAATCTAATTTTAATTTATTCCCTCCTTTAGTTACTGGTATTTCTTGATGTGTTAACTCTTTTCCCGAAGCATCAGTGATTAATAGTGTTGCATCTTCTTTAGAATAGGAATTAAAAATGATCTCTGTCATAGAAGTTACAGGGTTAGGGAAAACAGTTAAAATATCGTAGTCATTATCTAAAATATTTACAGTTTTTAATTGAGAATACTTGTCTCTTCCATCAAAATCATTCATTTTAATTCTGTAATAATTAACTCCTGGGAAAGGGTTAGTATCTTCAACAAGATACTGCGTTTCATAATTGGTATTTCCAATTGCTTTAACTCTTGAGACT
This sequence comes from uncultured Fluviicola sp., assembly GCA_964580465.1. GTDB lineage: Bacteria > Bacteroidota > Bacteroidia > Flavobacteriales_D > Crocinitomicaceae > Taishania. The sequence continues at coordinate 5,367 of CAZOKJ010000061.1, forward strand.
AATTCATAATTTTCGCCATCAACTGATCTTTCAACATCATAATGACTCATGTTATCTTCATTTTTCGTAATCCATGTTAAATCTACAACATTCAAATCTGGTTGATATTCAACATCAAATGATTGTAAATCAACTCCCAATATCACACAATTTAAACTAGATGCACCGCCGAAATTTATAGTATATCCTGTTGTACCAGTAGGACTCCATTTATCAACAACTAAATAATAGCGTTGACCAGCAGTAACTGTTAATTGTCTAACAATTCCGTTACCTGTTACATCTTCTGTTAAATCATTGTCAGCTCCGCTTGTTCCAGTTGCACCTGTCGTTCCTGTAACCCCAGAATCAGAACAACGTATAGGAGCTCCAAGAGTACTACAAGATGAAGCCTGAAAAATGAAGAAATCAAAATCATCTGATGGATTTTGTGGAGTAATACTAATTGAAAGTGTTCCTGATATTTGCGGCATAAATTGGTACCAGTTAGAAAAATTTTCACCTCCTGCTGGGCAACTTGTTCCATTACAATAATCTGATACTAATCCGGGACCATTTGATAATGCAGCAATTGGTGCATTGGAACATACTGCGGTTGCATTTATACAATCACTATTTTCAGTTCCTGTTGGTCCACCAGCACATGGCACACATTGAAGTGTTGCATCCCACCCAGATCTATTTGCTGAACCATCTGACACAAAACGAAACGTTAAACAACCACTTGCGTCAGTAGAAGTATAAGAGAATGGAACTGTTGGAGTCCCCCAAATTCTTCCACTGGCGTCTGCAGGAATAGCTGTAAAAACAGGAGAGTTTTGTGTAGGTCCGTTTTTAATTCTAAGATAATCATAATTAAGTTCTGTATTAAAGCTATTAAATGTAACTCGCATACATCTACCTGCAACAGATGGGCAAAAAACTCGATAAACAGCATTAATATTATCAGAATAATTACTAGAAAGACCACCATTGTCATAGTAATTAAAGGGTCCACAGTCATGCACAACACATGCTCCAACATATTCACCAGCAATACCGGCAGTTGGGTGATTATAAGATTGACTATATGAAATATTCAATATAAATATCATTGTAAACCCGATTAGTAGTAGTATCTTTTTCATAATAATTATTTTTTGATAATAGTATTTTGTTTATTAAGTCTTACCCTCTGTTCTGAATAGATTATTATTTCTGCATTTATATCAGAACAAAAAACAATTACATCTTCATTTTCAGAACGATTTGCACTTAAAAAACTAGGAGAAATAGTTAATAAAATTAAACTGTCTTGACCTAAAACAGATTCATTTACTAATTGATAATCAAATTTGTATCTTTCTTTTAAAGACACTTCCTTTTGCGGCTTCATCCTCCTATCAGTCGGCATTTCAGATTGTGAAAAAGACAGGTGAGAACAAGCGATAATAGCAATAGAATATAGTGTGGTTTTCATCATTGGTCAGTATTAATTTTATATTCGAACTTAACTCTGGGTTCAAATTTATAATAAAATTTCAAAAAAACAAAAGAAAACATGAAATAAATCGCAATCAATTTCT
>CAZOKJ010000062.1:0-5805 GCA_964580465.1 uncultured Fluviicola sp.
ATTAACAATTAGTATGTTGGTTATTGAATGGTTTTTAGACAGTCTGACGGTTTGGCGGCTTGACGCAGGGCGGAGTTTACCGACAAATGTTGATACGAAGATAATACTTTTTTCTTTACGAAAATGTTCAATCGAAGCGGTTAACCCGCCTTGCGTTCAAACCGCTTGTTATAGAACGGCGAAAAATTTAACTTTCTAAAGTTTGTTGCTTTTCTTCGTTTCTGTTTCCCATTATTTAGTATCTGGAATGATAAAATATTCATTTAAAAACTTTAAAAAATATTCTTCTTGGTCACCTGTACTGCCAAAAAAAACATCTGTATTATAATTGGAATAATCTGCAATTAATTTTTTATACACATTACGAAACTTTATACTTTTATGACAAATATCTTTATTATTGAGTAGTTCAAATGCTTCTATGATAGATTCTTCATTTACTAATCTAGCAATAGGGACTCCTTTATTATACAACATTATATAAAGTGTTTTTAAACAATCTAAACTTATGTATTTCATTTCTAAATCAATCATATATGCCTTATATATAGCTTGAAATGTTTTAAATGATTTTTTATCACTCTTTAACTTAGATGACACTTCAATAAACAGACTATCATTTACTGTTTTTCCTTGTCCAAAGCATGATAAGGAAAGTGTAAATATGATTAATATAGTGTAAAAAATGTGTTTCATTTTAATTCCCAAAAATAAATCGTTCCACCGTAAGAAACATAATTGTGACCTCCAACAACATCTTTATTAGCGCCAATCCATAATGTAGCGTGCCCTGAAACGCCACCTCCAAATCCACCTAAAATTACATAGACACCATTTCTTTCACCTATTATGTTTTTAACATCAATAATATCTGAAGGTCCTTCTATCTTTTCATCAGCGCCTTTTTCATCTCCCTTACTCCAAATTTCTGACAACCATTTTTTTAGATTTGCAGCACTTGCCACAAACCCTTTTCCTTTAAATTCGCCTTGTTGTATTATAAAATCTTTTTTTACTGTCATACCCCCATTTAATAAACCTAATGAAACTCTAGTTGCACAAGCATTTGAAAAAATGCCTCTATCATAATTATCTCCTAAAATTGATTTGAATACCAAATCGGCTGACTTATCATCAGTTCCAGCATCATTTTTAGGATAACCTTCATATACTTTAACCCATTTAGGTCTTGATGTAATTATAGTACTTGTGGTGTTTTCATCTTCATACCTATCCACCACATTATCCTCAACCGAATTTTTATACAAAACGGATTTTGGGTCGTTGGATTCTTTACTATCCAAAATATCGACACCCCAAATATTTGTTATTCTTCTTTCGCTTCTATTTCTCATCGTTTTAATTTTTAATTAGTCTAATAGCCATCCAATAATCCCATAAGGAGAATAGAAATATAATAATAGATATGCTGTAAAAAAAATTATTCCTAAAATCATATCTATAAACTTGTTTTTAAAAAAAGAATATAAAGTGAAAAGTGATAAAACAATAGGAAAAATGAATACATAGGCAAAAGCATTTATTTGACCCCATAATGAAAATAATTGATCTTTTGGATCAATAAAAAACGCATTACTACCTGATAAACAATACAATACAATGAAATGAAGGTGTATTGATACAATTAACAAAACGCTAATTAATAATAAATATCTTCTTGATAACAGCACTATTTTTTGTATTTACTGGGAAGTCTCCAACCTTGAGGTAACTGATTGTCTGAATAGTAAATTGAAAAATCATAAATAACATACTCTCCATTCTCTTTAATGATATTTGTATTTCTATGGTCTCTTAATTTAAAAGCCCCAGAAGTTACAATTTTTCCAGTATTGTAATCCTTGATTTTTTGACCCGCTGGCCAAACCGCATCAACATCACCACTTAATTGTTTGTTGACCCACTCCCAATTATCGCTATTAGTATTAGGAGGAAGCCAATTAAAATCATTTTCATTAGAATTACTACCCCCACTTATTAACCAAGAAACATTCGTTTCATTTGTAACTTCTCCACCAAGTATTTTTGCCGTTTCAGAATTGCCTTTATAATAAACGGATTTTGGGTCGTTGGAATCTTTGCTATCCAAAATATCGACACCCCAAATATTTGTTGTTCTTCTTTGATTTCGATTTCTCATCGTTTTAATCTTTATCAGGATCTATTAATAACACTTCAAACAATCCTTTCTTATTTGATTTAAAGTAAAGTTGTTCTCCTATCTCTGTAAAGCTATTATCCCATACAGTGTCTTTATTGTAATAATAAGATGATATTTTGTTACCATCCATGGAATATATACCTAAGTATTCATTACAAGATTGACACCCTCCCCCCATTAATGTGCGAAAAAACAAAATAGTGTCCACTTTGTAAAAGGACAAAGAATTAAGCCTAACATCTACAATTTGTATCAAAGAAGAATCAGAAATTTCTTGCAGTTTCATTCTTTTAGGAAGATCAACTGATACTCGTTTATTTCCATTTTGAACTTCCAAATATTGAGCTATTCTTGGTGGATTACGTAAATCACTACCAAAAGTAACTTCTTTTTTGCTATTTTCTTCTGTAAAGAAAAATTTAACCCCTTGAAAGGTAAATGTCTTTTTAATTAAGACGGAATGTTCATTTGAATCTATAGAAATAGTATGAACGATTGGTATTTGTTCTTTTTTAAATTCAAAAGGTTGTGATTCATTTACCTCAACAGAATCTGTATAAGTTGTTGAAACGAACTCTTTGTTAGTTTCTTGTTTTTGTGAACATGCGGATATAATCAGAAAAACAATAGCAAACATATTAAATTTAGTCATTTAAAATCTCCTTTTATTTGTACAAATTAAATAAGTCTCCTTGTTTAATTGAAAGACTTGTGTTTCCTTGTAATTCATCAGCTATTTTTGCTTTGAAAATATTTAACCCTTTAGCTAAAGAGACTCCTGCTTGCGAAGCACCTGGTGTAGAAGTCCATTCATTTTGCATTTCAGCACTATTAAAAACTTGTTCAATATTACCAGCTTTTACATCAGACAATAATTTTCTTTTTAAATCAACTAATCCTAAAACAAAAATATCTTGCGCTCTAGGCGAAAAACTTTCTATTTTAAATCGTGATTTTATTTTAGGCTCCCACCCTTGATCAGCATTCCATGTATCTTTCATTATTTGATACGCTCCTGCTGATGAACTTTTTATTGTTTTGTTGTTTTCGGTAAATGTTCGGGTTCCTGGGTGGTCAGCATAACTTGTGAATTTGACATCTCTATTCCATGTATCATAGGATAATTCTCCATTTCCATGGTTTTCCATTTCCTTAATGGTACGTAAAAATGCCCTTGTGTTTAGTTCTTCTTGTGTTAATTTTGTATCTGTTGAATACTCTATTGCTTTATTTGTATTCCATTTATACTCCTTTTCTCGTTGAGTTCCTTTAGTTTGGTCAAACATTGCCCACTTAACATACTTTACGCCTTCTTCTTTATCTCTATCATTAATTAATCTTACTTCTGAACTATTACCAATTTGCCCAATATATGTTCCGTCAGAAGTGTAAAAAACACCACCCGACATTTCATTTTTACTTTGCTCATTCCTTGTGTCTTCTTCATACCTATCCACCACATTATCCTCAACCGAATTTTTATACAAAATGGATTTTGGGTCGTTGGAATCTTTGCTATCCAAAATATCGACACCCCAAATATTTGTTGTTCTTCTTTGGTTTCGATTTCTCATCGTTTTAATTTTTTGATTATACACAAAAATGGGCGCGATGTAAAATAATCACGCCCTTTTGTTTTAAAATTATTCGTTTGCTGGTTCGTCTGTTGTATTCTCACCACAGTTACAAACGCCACTACAGTTACAGCCACTTTGCGGGACATCACAACAAGTACCGAATACTTTTTTGTATAATTCAGCCTTTTTCTCATTGTCAGAAATGCCCTGAATAACCAACAACTGTTGTAATTGTTCAATGTTATTTAATTGTGCTGTGATTGTATCAGCCTCTTGTAATTTTGTGTTGTAACAATCTAACGCCTCGCCTTGCCCAAGTAATGCGTCTGTAACAACACTATCTGTTCTAAGTGTATTCGTAGAAACGTTTAAGATTGGTCCTTTTACGGTAATTTCTAAGCCTCCTTCGTCAGCTCTCCAAGTATCGGTAATATTTTTTCGAACACGCCAAAATGTTTCTTCCTCATCTAAGCCAACGCACGCACCTAAATTACGTGTTACTTTTTCAATAAACGGAATTTCTTCGTCCTTATAGTTAAAAATCGTACAGTAATCTTTTAATAATTTTTGACGTACTTGTTCAATATATTCATGTTGAATGGTATCTTCTAATAAAATATCCAATTCATCAATCTCTACAACCCGAAGGCTTTCGTAGTAACCATTACAAAATGCAATTTTTACATTTGATAAATAAGTAATCGTAATATATTGTTGTAATAACTGGCGGAAGACAAAATTTAGGACACGACTTTTATTGATATTTTCCAACTGCCTTACCGTAATATTTTCCTCACCTTGTGTATAGCTTTCTGTGGTGGATGTATTAACTTCTACCGAACGACTTGCATTAGAATTAGAAACGTGTTTTTCTAATGCTTTGTTTACAGCTTTAACACTACTTGAACGAGAGGATGTTGTTGTATTTGTGCTTGAATTTGCAAAATTGCCCTCATAGCCAGCCTGTACTCCAAATTCAACAATTTTTGCAAATTTAACTTTTGCATCAGTACTTACATCTACTGTATGACTTTGAGAGGAAGAGTTTGTTGATTCCGAGCTATTTTGCGAACTTTGATTTGTTTCTGTTTCGATGAGTGATTCCAACTCATTTGTGCTACTTTCACTAAAACTATCCAACACATTTTCAGAATACGCTTTTGTTGATGACATTTCTTTGTAGGTGCGAATTGTCATCGTTGTTTTTTCACCTGGTAATAATGAAAATGTTTTTACAGTTTTCCCTGCGCCATAGTCTCCTAAATAAGAACACGTCCTATATTCCTCAATTATCATAAAGTAAGGGACAACTTTCGCTGGTTCTCTCAAAAATCTGAGTTTTGTGTTAAAACCTCCCAAACTCTCTGTTATAATAGGTCTAAATCCACTTTTTGCTATGCGTGTAAGTTGTAATTCATTTATCGCATTGGTTTTGTCAAACGTAAATGCTTCTAAAACTAACGGAGCTTCCGTCCCATCTTTTTTCTCTAAACGTGTTGTTACTGGTTGAGCATCTAAAGCAACAGCAGATAGATTTGATGTTTTTGTGTCAAGATGCTTTCTTAACAAGTGAATATTTGGAATTAAACCATCATTGCTTTGTAATTGAATCGTTTCTGAAAAACGTTTTCGCAAATCAGTTTCCTTCAATTTACTTGCAATAGTAAAGAAATTATTGTTGGGCTTCACTTTTGTTGAAGGTAAAAACATTTCTTGACGAATACCTTTAACAAAATGACTACTATAAGTATTAAAGCACGCAGACTGTGGAATATTGTAATTAAGTGTAGGTGCTTGTCCTGTTCCTAACTTAATAAAAGGCTCTTTTTTTGAACAACTACCATTATCCTGCTCAGCCTTTACCTTTTTCAATTCTTCATTCAAATCATTCATAAAATATCATTTTTTAATTAATATTAAGTTTTTTCACTCTTTTAAACTAATTACTTTTTTTATTTTTAAACGATATTTTTTGAGACTAATTGTATTTTTAAGTTAATTTATTGAATTTTATATCGAAGAGTTTATCTTCGCTGTTCTATAACG
>CAZOKJ010000063.1:0-5343 GCA_964580465.1 uncultured Fluviicola sp.
GGAACAGCCTTATTGATGTGTCCTCTACGTTTAGCTGAACCAAACTCCAACCACCAGATACCATATTCCTTTTGTGAACGATAATCCAATGTTTTATCAGGATCTGCAATGTCGTAATAAAACAACCCTTTTTGTGGAAGCAAATTGATACGCGGAATGGATTCACAAACCAATCTGTTATTGCCTTCAACATCTTCTTTATAACTCAATTCAACGAGTGAGTATTCAAAGTAATAACTCTCTAACACAGCACGCATTAAATCACGCCATGGAGCATTATCATACAATGCTTTTGTTGCATCATCGTTAATGTTGCCATTTGCATCTGTTAACGTAAAATCAACATTAAATGACTTGGATATCCTATTCTCAATTTGAGAGGTCAACAATCCATCTTGAAAAATATTTTCATAGATAGTTTGCAAAGCGATATTGGATGGCGTTTCAGTATTCTCAGCTTGTGCCATTGCTTTTTTCCAATCAGCAATATCTTTGCGAGTTCTATTGATAGGACGATTAGCCCATTCCAATTTCTTTTGTGCATTTTTACTTGAAACTGGTGCGCTATCTACTGATAAAACAACTTTTGGATAGGTTTTTCCGATTTTACTTCCTTGATTACTCATAATTAAATTTTTGACGTGAACCCATTCTGAATGGGAGTTGGTTTGCATTTGGATTGGTTGATGGATCTACCGTTGGTAGCGTGCTGATATTGACTGTACCATTGCCTAAATCTTTTAACCAGGTAACAGCTCTGTCGTAGCGTTCTTTCACGTGTTCATAGATCATGTCCACATTCGATAACTGGATTAAATACCATACTGCTATTGTTTTGCAATGAGCAACTAATAACGCATTTCTGTCAGCTCCTGTCTCGCTTAATATCGCATCCACATCTAACAATGGTCGCCCATCTCTGAATCGTATTTGATTGTTGGCATCTAAGTAACTTCTCAATTCTTCTTCAGCTGCTTGAATTGCCTGAAGAGTGATGTCGTTGTCTGCTTCTGTTATCTCCAATACCTGGTATTGATAGATAGCACTCTTTAATTCGTCTTCTTGTATAAACATGGTTTAAAACATTTTATTGATTTGTTCTGCGTGGTAAAGTGCGTGTAAGCTCCATAGTAGCATTAATAATCCGTCAAAAAATAGATTGTCAAAAAACGCTAAATGATAATGCATTGCCACCATAAACAAGGTGAAAAGCAACTTCAATAATCGCCACATAAAGTGCAGTTTAAATTTTAATTCTTCCATATTACTTAAATGATGTGCGTTTGCCAATGATGTAATTATTATCTGTCATTCCTGCACCTTCTTGCAGTTTATATACAGCGCCTTCCAACATGTCGGGGCCATCCATTGTTTTGGAGCTTGCAGAAACATCTAACATTTGATCTTCCATTACCTCCATGTCTTTTGTTCCTTTTAGTTTTTCGTCAAAAATCAAATCCCCATTTCGGTGCAATGGTTCGAGCGTTCCTTCAATGCGATAAAACTTGTCTGGTTTATTGCGAGTGTCTTTCATAATCGGCAAGGTGCGTTTATGTCGTCTTGCTCTGTTTCTTACCTCTGGATAAATAACCTGTTCATAAAATGAATCTTGCAACGAGTTGTTCTCAACCCACATACGTACAATCTGCACACCAGCATCACGAACGAATTTATCCGCTTCAAAAAGCCAATCAATAAACTGTGAAGTATTCGCCTGTTCAACACGTAACCAATAGATAAAGTATTGCAAATTCTTGTAACCGACCACACCAACAGCCTTATGCGATGTTCCTTTGCTTGCTTGTGATTTGTCTTTATTGGAAGTAGAAGGATCTGCATAAATAACTACTTTCTCACAAGAAGATAATTTAGGTGCTTTGCCGTATTTTAAGTTCTTGAAAACAGTTCCTTCTTTGAGTGGGTTGTTAAAGTACTCCTTTTGCCCGGAACGATAACTGATTTTGGAAAGCGTTCTATCAATAAACTCTTCTGTGTTCTTTGTTGGCCAAGTGGATTTTCCATTCTTATCACGAATGTTGATGATTTCAAAAACATCAGCTTTCTTGCCTAATTCAGTTACAGTAGTGCGTTTGCCAATGATATTGCCACAAACAATGAATAACAATGGATTGGAAATGGAGCGAGTACCGTACAATGCCTCCATTGCCCAGTTAACCTTATTAGTAATGCGTTCTTCGTTACGCACTTCAATATCAGTATCAATATCATCTAAGATAATTACATCCGGCCTTACTTCGTCATTTCGTGTACCACGTGGAGATTGACCTGCACCAATAGCACGATAAGCCACGCCTTTACGAGTGGTGAACTCACCAGCTTCCCATTTTGTTCTACCTTCTTGCAAACCATAATCACTAATGATACGGTTGTTGCTTTCTAGGATAGATTTATAAGGAAGTAGTAATCGTTGTGCATCGCTTTCCGTGGCACTCACCATGATAATGTTTCTTTTCTTACCTGTTAATGTCAAGTAAAGTACTTCCATCATCGTTCTACCAGACTTTGATAACTCGCGCGACCATGCACGCACTTCAAACCATTCCGGATTTGAAAGCACTCGTTTTGTAGCTTTGATATGAAAAGGAGCAGGTTCAGAGGTATAGAAATTAGGAAAGTAATACTTGAACCATTCTTCAGGATTGGCTTCCAATCGTTCGATACGTTTCGATTTTTCAACCAATGATTCATTTAAGTCAACAGGCGTTGCTTTTGAAATGTTTTCCTTGAACTCATTCCACTGCTCCAGATATTGCTTATCGGTTTGCTTTGCCATGCTTATTTCATTTTAGACAACACAAACGCATCAAAATGCTTTGTTACTTCTTTAGCAAATTCCAAATCGAAATCACGGACAAAGTCAATGAAATTACGAGCCACCTCCACAATTTGACCAATGGACGTTTCTGTCTCCAGTCGTTGAATGGATGTTGTAATCTTCGCCAGGGTGTCTGCTTCTTTTGGATCTGGGTACTTAACTTCACTTGCTTCAATCTTTTCGTTGAGCGCTGATAACTGATCATATAATAAAGTGATTTGTTTTTGCTTAGTTGTCAATAATGATTTTCGCAATTGCTCCCATGAACCATCTTTAGCCCATCGGCTTACTGTCTTTTCACCCACGCCCACACGTTCAGCAACTTCCTTAAATGTCAATCGCTCATTCACATATAGCATCTGTGCATAGTTGCGCTCTTCTTTCTTGATTAATCCCATTCTTTTTTAGCACAAAGTTGTCATGTTTATAGCCATTTCTCAAAAATTCCTGTCAAAATGTCAGTCATTTTTGATAAAGCTTGTTTTTTAACGAAATATTTGTGTCAGACTTTGTTGAATTAAAAAATAACGCTTATGCCATCTTTTGTCTTAAATGACGAATCAAAAACAAACAGCCACGGTTTTAGAGTAAAAAACAGTGGTATTGATTTAACCAGATTCAAAGCGAATCCTGTATTGTTGGATTATCACATGCCAAGTAATGCAACGGTTATTGGTAAATGGGAAAATATCCGTATCGAAGGCTCTTTATTATTAGCAGACCCTGTATTTGACGAGGAAGATGAAAATGCAAAGAAAATCAAAGGCAAAGTTGACAGAGGTTATATCAAAGGTGCATCGTTGGGGTTGGCTTTAGCAAATGCTCAATGGGAACTAGTAGATGATGTTCCAACTTTGACATTATGTGAAGTTACAGAAGCTTCTATCGTTCCTATTCCTTCCAATGCCAATGCGTTAAAATTATACGCTGCATCTGGCGAAGTTATGGAAGCTGATGAAATCAAGCTATCCATCGAATCAATTAGTAATCAAATAAAACAAATAAATAACATGAAGCAAATCCAGTTATCGGTTGCCACATTGTTAGTATTAGGCTTGCAAGCAGATCAGCTGAAAGACAATGCTACTTTGGAAGCAGCCATTGAAAAGTTGGCGAAAGACTTCCAAGAAAAAGGAGCGAGCCTTACAGCTATGACAGCTGAGCGTGATGCGTTGAGTACTAAGTTAGCAGCGATTGACACGCAAAAAGCAACTGAATTGGTAGATAATGCTATCAAAGCAGGAAAAATCACAGCAGACAAAAGAGAATCATTCTTATCGTTGGCTAACAGTAATTTTGAAATGTGCAAAGGTGTATTAGACGGTATTCCTGCAAAACAAAACCTTGGTGCAAACATTCAAAATGCAGGTACACCAGGTGCATTTGACAATGTAAAGACAATGGATGATTTTGAAAAATTGTCTTTTGAGCAAAAGTTACAGTTCAAGAACGAAGCTCCTGAGCAGTACAAATCAATCTTTAGTATTTAACCGAAAATCAAATAAGTATATGTTTACATTTGCAGAAATGTGGTTGGCACGAGTAGTTGCATTAATCACGACACTAACACAGGCACCATGGTTGGATGGTATTACAGAATTAGACACAGAAGTATTGGAAGTTGGTTCTGGCACTGCGTCGGAGCAAAACATCATCCATATTCCATTAGAGAATTTTGAAGCTGATGTGTTAATTAACAACACAACCTATCCAATTGCAGCACAAGCATTCACGGATGGTGAAGCTACGATTCAATTAGACAAGTTCCAAACAAAGGTAACAACACTTAGCGATGACCAAATCAACGGAGCTTCTTATGCGAAAATTGACAGTGCTACAAGAGCGCACACACGTGGTATCTTATCTAGCAAATTCAAAAAAGCAATTCACGCATTAGCACCAGCGGTTGAAAGTGCTAATACACCGGTGATTGTAACTACAGGTACAGGGTTGAACGGCCGCAAACGTTTAGTTTATGCTGATTTAGTAGCATTAAAACGTGAGTTGGATAAACAACAGATGCCAGCTGAAGGAAGACGATTAGTATTAACAGGCGAACACGTAAATGACTTGTTAGAAGACAGGGATCGTTTTGCAAACTTGTTAAGCGATATGAATAGTGGAAAGGTTGCACCAAAAATCGCAGGCTTTGAAATCTATTCGTATGATGCAAACCCATTGTTCTTCAAAGATGCTGGTAACTCTAACAAGTGGACTAAACGTCCATTTGGAACGGCACCTCAAGGAGGCGACAAAGAAGCTTCTGTATGTTTCTTAGCAGATAATGTTGCGAAGAAAACAGGTCTTACAAAACAATACTTTAAATCGGCTGCAGAGGATCCGGATAATCAAACAAACAGGTTGAACTACCGCCACTACTTCATCGCATTACCGGTGCGCCAGAAGTATATGGGAGCGATTGTTTCAACTGACATTTAAATAGACTTTTAACGCATAATAAATAGAGAGGGCGAAAAGATGATCCAGGAGCTGTATAAAGTGAGTAG
>CAZOKJ010000064.1:0-4984 GCA_964580465.1 uncultured Fluviicola sp.
AACGTTAAAGTCAAAAAATATGTGCATTGTTTCATCATGGTCAATGTGCTATAACGGTTTGCAGCTACCCGAAGGTGGCGATTTCGAAGCGATTCACTCTCAAACAAGCACAAACTTTGATAGATGCACAAAGCTTGATTTAATCACTTAAACGCCACTTTTGGGTAGGTGTTGTTATGCATAGTACATCTACTCTAAATTGATTTCCGTTTCATCACTGCCATCAATATTCATAATATAAATTCGACTTTTATACTTTAAAGTACATTCGTTAATTTGAGTATAATCCCCACGACTCCAGATCATTTTTGTTTTTGAGCTGTTCACACTTCCGAAAAGGTAAATTTTAGAATTACAACTCGGTTTAAATTTTGTAATTGTTGATAAAGAAAAATTTAATTTACTAAGACCTTTAATATTGCTGAATACTAATTCATTTTCGTTTGTCCAAAATATACTGCCCGAAGCAGGTAATAAATCTTCCCCTTCACCATTAACAAAAATCGAATAAATGTTATTAAACTCATTTTCTACATCAAAGAAATTAATTGAGTTTCCAGCATTGTTAACAAGATAAGGGAAGTGCTCTAATGAACTTGTTATTCCAATTAAATATGGAAGAGTGTCTAAAACGACACCACTACTGTTAAATAAAATATTTTTGTTTAAACATTCGTTGTATGCAACAAATTTATCTTCATCGAAATACCAAGTGGGATAATGATAACAATTTTCATTTGTCAGTTGAGTTAAACTGTCTCCATTACTTTTTATTTTGTATATGTTTTTATCACTTTCAGAAAAAATAATCCAATCATTCCCCCCCCATTTTGGAGCATACCAAACTGCACCAGAAAAAATTTCAATTGTATTGTTGTTTAGAAGGTTATGTTTAAAAATTGTTGCATATGCAGTATTGCCTCCACACGACTTAATGAATAAAAATTCACTTGGATTATTAGGATTGAAACAAGGCATCGTGTAATTACAAGAATCAGGGATGTAATAATATCCACCACCTTGTGTAGGTTGATTGCAAGGAATTAAAGAAATACAATCTTCTGAATCAGTTGTTCCAATAGGTTTCTTCTTACAGCTAAAGGCAATTATCATAACAAATGATAAAAATACACAGGTGGAAAAATTTCCACCTGTGTATAAACGTTGAATAATCATTTTCATCGTTTAATGAATTTTTTAGAAATAGTACTTTCGCCTGTAGAAATCTTTATCAGGTACAAACCATTAGAAAGATTCCCAACATTTATAGAAACTGTATGCTCGCCTAATTCTTTGTACCCAAGATTTGGTGAAGCTACAATTTTTCCTTGTGCATCGTAAATTTCAAGTTTTGATTCATTTCCTGATGAAACAAATGTTAAATTCACCACATCTTCTGTTGGATTTGGAAAAATAGTTAATCCTGAATCCTGTTCGTTTTCATCAATAGATAGTAATGAATTGTCTTTGACGTGGAGTGAATAAGCGTATCTTAACTGACTTGGTCCCCCTGCCGGGATCCATTTGTTGATAGTTTGCCCAAGTGTATTGGTCTTTATCAACCAGGCAAATGTATAAACACTAAATACCGCCGCATTTCCACCAATTGTTACATTAGGGGTAACATTCATCCATCTTGTTCCTGTAATTGGGTTAGCTGCACTAACACCACTATATGTACTTGCCTCAAGTTGCCACCAATCAATAATTTCATGTTGCGCAGGTAATACATCAACATATGTCCAGTTAACTTGGTAACGATCTGCTACATAATAGCCAGCAGCAACATTATCCGTATTATTTGCCACAACTACATTAATATTTAATGATGGTATTTGAGTTGATGAACTTGAATTAGAGTGTTTTACATAGTAAAAAGGGTGTTCGACTTTCTCAAGTGCAGCATAGGCATTTATTCTTCCCCAACCATTGTATTGGTCATATCCAGCAGGATAGCTATATGTACCACCAACAATGTCTGTTGCAGTCTTTTGAAGAATGTGCTCAATATCTTCCGTTGCCAGATTGTTAGGAGCCCCATTTGTTGTGTGATGCTTGCTGTACATCAATGCTGCAACACCTGATACGTGAGGAGCTGCCGCTGATGTACCATTAAATGTGTGATAATCATCAGATAATGATGACGTATTTGACCACGAATATGGTGCTGACGGGTTATATGGTGCTGTCACTATCTCTGTACAACCGGGAGCAATAAAATCCACATTACTGCCATAAGAAGAAGCCCAAATTGTCGGTGACAGGATAGCATCACCGTTGGTTGTATTTTTATACTCTCCGTTAGTGCCACTTGCTCCTGTATTTAAAACTTTTATATCAGAAAGGCAAGCAGGATAACTCATTGGGTTTCCTGAATGACCATAATTGCCTCTTGATGCGACAAATGTACAGTGGTTTCTCCAAGCTGAATTTACGGCATTGTCAATTGTAGCAGTATATTCCGAACCGCCCCAACTATGATTTTGGATTACTAACCCATAGCCATAACCATTGGTTGTACTTTGGGCTCCTTCAACAATTGCCGCCGCAGCTTTTTCCACAGTACTAAAATTACCACCATTGAAAATTCCAAACGAGAATAATTGAGCGCCTGTATTTCCTGTCCCATCAACATTACCTCCTGCAATTCCTGCAATTCCTTTATTGTTGTTTCTTAATGCTCCAATAATGCCCGCACATGATGTACCGTGACTACTTGTAGGATTGGTAATATTTGAAATACTTGTATTGCTATAAAAATCCCAACCTCCCTTAATTTTACTTCCGTTCCATGTTCCGTTTCCAAAATCTTCGTGTGCCCAGTATATTGGATCGTCAAAAACACCAACTTTTGCATACCATCTTCCATTTTCAATATTCCAGGCAGGATTTATATTGATGTGTGCATTAGAATAAAAAACAGTCGGAATTAATCCTGCTTGCTCGATTTGCACCAAATCATCATTCGGAATATCATGTTTTTCAATCACATAATTCGGTTCTGCGTAATGCAAAATGGAATCAGGAAGTGTATTCAAACTGTCGGAAATGGCAAGTTCATTGTTTGCTCCTGAAAAAGTAATGAGGAAAGTTGCCCAAAAATCATCTACTCGTACTGTATCTCCCAGACGTGAAATAGAAATACTGTCGGCAGTGGTCATTCGTTGAAAAATTTTGTACGTTTTCAAACGCTCCACAGAAACCCCAAATTTTGAATTAATTGCCTCAATTGCTGTTGAATCCACAAAATCACTTAAATAACCAACAACGAAACCTCTTTTATCGACAGTCGCTGTATTTACCACACTTCTATCAAAACGAACAATCAACTCATTTTCTGCATACAGCGGAACATCATTTGTATCTACTTCTAATGTGGTTATTCTTTCATCAAAAATATATTTAATTGTTTTATTAACATACGTTGTTGCACCTGTTTGTTCTTTCCCTGTAATGATAATATCACCATCAGGGTCAATGGCAATTCCTTCCGGTGTATCGTTTAAGTTTGCTAAACCACTATAAGTAGCTTCTGTGAACAAAACGCCACTTGTGTCCATTGCGTATAGTTTGTAGTTAGAATTGTCGTCATCAACAACAGAAGCCGCAACAAATAATTTCTCGCCATTTACAACTAAGTTTACGCCTTTGTCATTTTCAGATGAAACACCCCCAAATTCAGTTTTCCAAATTTCGTTTCCATTGTTATCCAATTTTAATACGGCAACTTGGGTTCCTTCTGAATTGGTAGAAGAATACCCCGTAACAAAAATGTTTCCTGCTCCATCTACTTTCAAACCTGTACCTTTATCCTCTAATCCGTTGAAATCATAGAAGTTTTCCCAAACTAAATTCAGGGAATCGTCTAATTTGTAAACGGCAACATCTAAATTTGTTGTACTACTGTATTTTGCACCGACAAGATAAAGGTTGTTCTGATTATCAATAGTAAAGTCAGTAATATCATCAACTCCTGAAACAGCATTTGAATTAATACGATTTGAAGAAACCTGTGCACCAGTAGAAGCATTATACCCAACAGTAGCAATAGACCAACTCAATCCTGTTAAACTGTCTTGACTTGCTCCTGTAACATAAACTGTACCTGAATTATGAATAATTTTTGCGGGATATTCCTGTAAGTTGTTGTTATCATATCTCGTTTCCCATTGTAATGCCCCCGTACTTTCGTCTAATGCAATGGTCATAAAGTCTGCCATAGTTGAATCATTCAAGGAAGCTCCTGTGACAAACAAAGAAGTTCCATTTGTTGTTATTGCTGTTCCAAAATCTATGGAAGCACTTGGATTATTGTGTAGATATGTCCACTGTAACACTCCCGAAGAATTATATTTTTTAACCATCACATCCAAATCACCAGCCACTGTGTCATATAAAGTACTTAATACATATACACCTGACAATCCATTGAAGGTATTACCAACCAGAAGTTCAACGGGTGCGTGATAGGGAATTGAAAGCGGTGTTGCCGCATAAGTTTGTGACCAAAGCAAATCACCTGAGCGGCTAAATTTCTGAATCAATACATCCGAATTTGCACCATTTATTGTTGAACCGGCTACATAAACATTTTTACTTGGATCTATTCCCGTTGCATTTTTGTAGAACATTGCACCTGTACCTCCTGTTCCTGTCCATAATTCAGATAAGAGTTTTTGTGTTTGCCCATAAGATAGTAATTGAACTGAGCTTAGCATAGCAATCAATATTGCCTTTTGTAGTAAAATTTTCATAATATTTAATTTTTAGTTAGACTTTTCATTTCATCTGAGTTGGTAAACATTCAGATTATTTAAACTCTACTTAGAAATTAAGGAGGCTTCCATTTTCGAACTCTAAAAGTAAAGATACGAAATAATAGGTTGAAATATTTTTTATTTAGAACCGCTATCTTCATTGTATTATGCATAACTCTTTTATATATTCAGTCAAAACTTCCCTTTAGCTAAAAATTCCTTTCTAA
>CAZOKJ010000065.1:0-4146 GCA_964580465.1 uncultured Fluviicola sp.
CCTTGTAATAATTTATCTAAATAACTCATGCCTTACCTCCTTTTTTTGCTTTTTTTTCAATGGCAGCAATTGTTTTTAAATAGTCTTTTTCCACGGTACTTAAGGTTTTCGCTTTGTACTTTTTGTATTCTGCTACTGCTTTTTCCTTTGCCTGCGTGTGCGATATTTTACCTGCACTATCGAGGACTTTACGCCCTGTTGAGGAAAGAATAGTATCCAATTCTCGCACATAGTCAGCCATCCGCATTTCACGTTCTTCAATGGCATTTAATTCTGCCAAATCGAAATAGGCTGCCACTAAATTGTTAAGCACTTTAAGCTCTTTCTCTTCCAAAAAGTTTTTGGCAATCAAAGCCTCGGCTTGTGTGGGTTCTGTTCCTTTAAAATTTGTTAATCCCGCAAAGGGTTTGTCGCTATCCACACGCATATAAATCACTTCACTTGCCGTATGTCCGTGGGCTGCATAGTGGAGTTTGTTTTGGACAATCTTAAAGAAAGTCAAACTTTCTTCGCTTTTGGGGTCGTAGTCGGTAGCTGTTGCATATAAATCCAACACCTGCCGATACATTACTTTTTCACTGGAACGTATATCCCGGATGCGGTCCAGCAATTCTTTCCAATAATTACCGCCACCCAAATTTTTGAGGCGTTCATCATCCATCGTGAAGCCTTTAACAATGTATTCTTTTAGCCGGCTGGTTGCCCATTGGCGAAAGCGGGTGGCAATCTTGGAATTGATTCTATAGCCTAAGGCAATAATCATATCTAAATTGTAATACTCCAACTCACGGGATACCTCTCTGTCACCTTCTTTTTGAACTGTTCGGATTTTCCGAACAGTTGCTTC
Source organism: uncultured Fluviicola sp. (assembly GCA_964580465.1). Taxonomy (GTDB): domain Bacteria; phylum Bacteroidota; class Bacteroidia; order Flavobacteriales_D; family Crocinitomicaceae; genus Taishania. Next base: position 848 of record CAZOKJ010000065.1, read on the forward strand.
GGGTAACAATTCTTCATCAGCATAAATATTCTTAATATGCTCACTTACTGTTGATTTTGCCGTTTGATATAATTCAACCAATTGCTTTTGCGTCAACCAAACATCTTCATTTTCTAGATGGACAGAAAGTTCAGAACGTCCGTCAGCACTTTTATATATTATTACTTCTTTGGTGTCTTTATTCATTACAATTAATTTCTTTAATAATCATATCAATATCAGCACGCAGCCTGTTTATCTTTTCCACCGTTTTTGCTATCTCATTATTCAACTCGGCAATATCAATCACCTCCCTGTTGTCTTTTGCTTCTACATACGAGCTCACCGAAAGGTTATAATCGTTTTCGGCAATTTTATTGTTGTCTATGGAAACAGCTATATGTGCCACATCCTCTTTGGTATCGAAGATTTCCATTACCTTTTCAATGTGTTTATCTTCAAGCACATTATTATTTGTAGCTTTCTTGAAAAAATCTTCACCAGTAGCATCTATAAACTGCGTTTTGTTATCAGTCTTATGTTTTGATAGTACGAGAATATTTACAGCTATGGAAGTGCCATAGAATAAATTGGGGGCTAAAGAAATTATGGTTTCTACAAAGTTGTTATCAACCAAGTACTTTCTAATTTTCTGTTCTGCTCCGCCACGATAAAAGATACCTGGAAAACAAACAATTGCTGCTCTGCCTTTACTAGAGAGATAACTTAGACAATGAAGAACAAAAGCGAAATCCGCTTTTGATTTAGGAGCCAACACACCGGCAGGTGCAAAACGGTCGTCATTAATCAGCGTTGGGTCATCGTCACCAATCCATTTTATGGAGTAAGGAGGATTAGAAACAATGGCATCAAAAGGTTTTTCATCGCCAAAGTGGGAGGCAATGAGTGTATTTCCAAGAGCAATATTGAACTTGTCGTAGTTGATATTGTGCAAAAACATGTTCATACGAGCAAGGTTGTAAGTGGTATGGTTTACTTCCTGCCCATAAAAACCTTCTTCAATTATATGATTGTCGAAATGTTTTTTGGCTTGTAAAAGCAAAGAACCTGAACCAGCCGCAGGGTCGTAAATCTTGTTTACTTTGTCTTGCTTGTGCATGGCCAGTTGTGCAATGAGTTTTGAAACGTGCTGTGGCGTAAAAAATTCACCTCCTGATTTTCCTGCATTGGCTGCATAGTTGGAAATCAAAAACTCATAAGCATCACCAAACAGGTCAATTTGATTGTCTTCAAAGTTTCCAAAGTCAAGTTCTTCAATTCCTTTTAAGACTTTAGCCAATGTGCTGTTTTTGCTTTCAACAGTATTTCCCAATCTTGTACTTGTGGTGTCAAAGTCGGCAAACAAACCTTTAATGTCGGGTTCAGATGGATAACCATTTGCAGAACTTTCAATAGCGTCAAAAATCGCTTTTAGTTCTGTATTAAGATTGGGGTTCGTGTTAGCTGTTTTGGCAACATTTACAAATAGCTGACTAGGATAAATGAAGTAACCTTTGGTTTTTATTGCATCGTCTTTTATTTCGGGTGTGATTACATCATCTGATAATTTTGAATAGTCAATGCTTTCATCGCCACCTTCAATGTAATTGGTGAAGTTTTCACTAATGAAGCGATAGAACAGCGTTCCTAAAACAAACTGTTTAAAGTCCCATCCATCCACAGAGCCACGAACATCGTTGGCTATTCTCCATATTTTGGCTTGTAATTCTTGTCGTTGTGCTATGCTTGTCATTTCTTCTCTTTTATTAAGTCTTGTGGTTTAACACCTAGTATTTTGGCAATTTCAAAAAGCACTTCAAGTCTTGGCTGTTGTCGATTTTGAACATAGCCGTTGACCATGTTGTAACTTTTTCCCAGTTGGTCAGCTAACCAAGTCTGTTTAATTCCTTTTTCTTCCAGCACTTCTTTTATTCTGTTCATGTCGACAATAAGTCAGGCAGCTAATATAACTTTAATATTTTAATTATATCGTTTTTCAAGATAAAAAACGTTTTAAAAATTGTCGTCCTGTCTGTCGTTGCGTTGGCAAAAAATGGCTCTTTTGGCTTTGGGAAGGGTTGGCTTGTGTGTCGGGCAAAGCCAAATGTGCCATTTGTGCGGTGGGTTTTTAGCATGTGCCCAACGTTTCTCAACTGGGAGACGCGGGCTTCTCGGATGTGGTTGTTCAGCCCGTGGCTTTTAGTTGATGTTATATGCATCTCTTCTATTTATAATCGTTCCCTTACCAAATCGCGTAGAAAATGAATCAATCTTTCACGATAATCATTGATTTCAGATTCATCGTTAATAAATATTTCCAGATTCTCAATGCGCTCATTCGCAAGATCTATTAAGTAATGCGATAGGGTAAGGTTTTCAATCTTTTGATAAATGGGGGCAAATCTTCTGTTGTCAATTTCTAAATCTCCGTCATCTAACATGATTTTATCTGCCAGTTCAATCAATTGTTTTTTAGACTCGTCAAAGTGTTGTTCAATCATGTTATCCTATCAAATTTGATAATTGTACATCCGTTAATTGTTCAAAAATTTGGCTTGCTGTTTCAGTATCTATGACACCACTTCCAAAACTGACCAGTTGCCCAATCAAGATTAATTTTAAATCTTTTTTACTGATCTTCTTGCTTTTCGTTTTTAAACCTTCAATTTCTTCAAAAATAATTTCTTGACCCAATCCTAATTTTTCCAATCTTTTAAGAACATCGTCAATTTTTGAATGAAGTTCAAGGAGTTCATTCATATTAAATTCTTCATCGTCCTTAGCGATATCTTCAACAGAAACTGGATGGTTTTGAAAAATAAATTGTTGTTTTTCTAATTCAGAATTTAATCTTTGAATATTATTTAACTCATTGCGGTTGTATGACTCTTTTGTTCTTAAAAAGTTTAATTCAGCATTTTGCCTCTTTTTTGTTTCTTGATCTATCGCTTTTGTAAGGCTGTTTTGATTTCGGTCAATTTCCTTTTGTTTATTTGCAGCTTGTTTTTGATAGTCTGCAAATTTAGATTGAATTCGTACTTGATCTTTTAATTTACTATCAATTTGTCTTTGTAAACTTTGAGTTGTCGAACTAGACTTAGAAGTTGTCAACCTTTTCGTTAAATCATTAATTTTTGAAATTAGATCAACCTCTTTTTTTCGCTCGGATGCTTCTTTATTTTTTAAATCAGCGATTTGCCCCTGCAATCTGGTAATATTATTTCTATATGTGGTTACGGACATTTTCTACAGTGGGTTTATTGCATATAACGGCAGTCTGTCTAAAAACTTCTTTTTTAAACAAACTATTCACAAAAATA
>CAZOKJ010000066.1:0-2935 GCA_964580465.1 uncultured Fluviicola sp.
ACAGCTTCTTCGTAGCGTTTTTGTGCTTGCTTCAACTCATCATCCAATTGCTGTTTATAAGTTCGCATATTACAAATGTTTGATTGACAGTTTTAACCATGTATCGAAGCTATCATCTATTGCTTTGCTAAGAACACACTTGTATTCCATGTGTTGGGTGTACAATGTTCGTTCAATAGATACTTGTGGTAGGGTAAATGTTTTTGACTTCTTCAACCAATCACGTTGAGCATGTAACCATTCGGTTTTATACCAATTCCAAAATGATTTATGCTGTGAAAGAATGATAAAGTCAGGGTGTTGCTCGTTGCCACCGAAAAGACTGGCTAAGAATTTCATGCCATTTTCAAAGCAATGGTTGTTGTGCTGCATTTCTGTGATTTTCAACGACTCCATGATTTGCGTTTGGGTGTCTTTCATTCTGTCTGATGCCACTTGGCGAAGTGTTTTTGTTATCATATTGAGGGGGTTTTGAGGTTAATAATTAACTGCTTGTGCTTCGGGTGTTTGCCAGTATTTATCTGCGCCTTCTTGCCATATTGTAAATGCTTCATTACCACCGTATCGAGAGATTGCAAATGCTTTGTAGCCTTCTACACGAATTTTAACATCTGCATCGTATTTGATTGCTTTGGCAACTGCTCCACGTGGCTCACCTTTATCCGCGTGTGAAATGAAGATGAATAGTTTGGTTGGAAAACGTGAAATCAATTCTTTGTATTCCAAATGCGTAATGTTGCGCTGTTGTTCTGAACCATCTGTTAGGTATTGAATGGAATCAATGAAAATGATGTTGGGTGATTTATCGCGGTTTAAACGCTGTTTTAACTCTATTAAATTATCACCAGGGATGATGGTAAATCTGCGCGCTATTGGTTTGAGGTTTGTTTCCATGATGGCACGTTGGAATGTTAACTTTGCCCCTTCTTCGATGGAGTTGTAACCAATGCGTGAGAACTTAGCCAATTCTTTTGCCAGTTGCAATGAAAAGCGTGTTTTTCCATTGCCTGATTCGCCGTAGATTATCCAAGCACCTGTTCGTTCTGGTGTGCCAATCAAATCAAAGAACGCACCTTCCAAGTCCATTGTTTTGAACTTCTTACTCGCTAGTTCGTGGTAAGATATTGCTCGTTTTAGTTTCATGATGCTTGTTTCTTTTTGTTCATTAGGAAATATTGCTCTATGGATCTGCGTACACGTCTGAAATCGCCATCGCAGGTATTGAATGTGTAGTTGATGAACTCCCCATCTGTTATTCCGTTGGCGTTGCATACATTGGTAACATCTTGTAGGGATATAGGGTCTAGTTGAATGAACTTTCTGCCAATGCGTGAGTAAAACTCGTTGTAGCCAATCTTATCACGTTGCACACCACGTAGGATTCTTTTTTTCAAGGCAGGAACACCGGAGCAAACAAACCCACAGTGTGGCAAATCGTTGTAGAAATCCATAAACAAGTCCATTTGCGTATCTTTCAATTTGTCTATTTGGTCGAAGATGATGAGTGGTTTTTCGAGCTTCATTACATGGTCTAAAAATGCTTCTATCATTTCTTCAGCTGTGCCGTTTGATTTGATACCTGAAGCAGAAAGTAAGTTTTTTACGAATGTTTTCTTGCTCCAGAAATTTTTGCACTCCACATAAATCACATTCTTGTAAGACTTCATGTAACGCTTGTATGCGTGTGATTTGCCAGCACCTGCTTCGTGCGATATGCCTATTGCCAAGCTACGAGTGTGAGCAGCTAACAATAAATCATTCAATATCTTATCATTGGTCGTATCACCGTGGTTCCATTCTGTATCCATGTGTAAGGACACGGCAATTTTTCTCCACATTTCCGGAGCGATAAGCTTCCAGTTGTTGTTGACGACTTGGCTGATGGTTGCTGTACTTACACCAGCTCTGTGTGCTATCATTCCTTGTGATGAATGACTGCTTAATCTGATTACTTCTTGCGCAATGGCGTGTTTTTGTTGTTCGTTCATAATTGAGAGGGTTTAAATTATAATCTTGCTAGTCCGCTTTCAACTTCGTTGCGTTGATGTTTTGGGAGCAGACCGCCCATTTTTATTAAATATTCTTGATCTTCCATTAATTTCTCTGGTGTGATACCTGTTTCTTGCTGCAAGGCTTTGATGGTTGCCATATCTTGTTCAAATTCTATATTCACCACATCCAAATCGGCTTGCATGACAGAACGCTCACCGTCATACATCAATGCCGGAATGGTTTCGTATTTTACTTTTGGCGTTGCATCTGCTACATGCACCAATCCGGTAGCTGTTTCTTTGAACAGTTGCACGTAGTCATTCATGTATTCAGGATCGTAGCGCACAATGAACTTTTCACCAATGTGCAAACGGCGGAAATTTGTATCAATCTTGCCATCAGCTGTGCGAACTTCATACTCGTATTCTTTTCCTGCCAACTTCATTAATAAACCACCTGCTTTGTAAGTGATTGGCTTGGTTTCGTTGAGCCAGAACATTTCTACCATATCCAACACATCTACAGGCTCCAGTTCTAACTGCTGGTGTGCATATACTTCATTGCGTGTTTGCCCTGGGAATTTTGGATGCTCGGAAGTGTTCCATTGCTCCAATACGTACTCCCAAACTTTGATTAAGTCTTCTTTTTTGAAAAGTCTTTCTTTGTTTTGCATGATAAATTCCATGTTGGCACGGTTTGACATTAAGCGTGTGCGCACACCTTGTTTATCCGAGAACCACAATGGGCTGATTTGTTGCTGTTGCAAGCGATTGAGTATTTGCTCAATGGGGTTAGAGTGGCGGTATGCACGATGTGCGTAGTGTGTGCCACCATTGCGAGCCACAGCACTGTTGTATAATTGTTGCATACGCTTAGACTTGTGCCCCGATTGATTATCATACGTGATAAGATAAGGGCGACAACCAGCAGTTTTGAATGCTTG
>CAZOKJ010000067.1:0-2695 GCA_964580465.1 uncultured Fluviicola sp.
CCAGGGCTGTGCTCTACGGTTACTTCCAATACACCTTTGCGATAGACTTCGTAGATTAGATTTGCATCATCTTCGGGGCCGTTGGAAGAATAAAATTCAAAACCCATGGCACGCAATTTCAAGCCGATGTTTTTAGTGTATTTCATAAGTGAGATTGTTGATTAGCTACCTCTTGCACTGCTTTTTGCGATGCTGCTACCATTTGGTTATATTCTTTCTTAATACGGTCGGGCATGATGCCAACACGGTCGCCACGAAGTGACTTGCGAATGTAGTCTTTCGTATAGCCGTACTTTTCGTGAAGTATGCGAATCACATCTTCATGATAGTACTTTCCTGTTTTTTGATTACCTTTGTTCATTTTGTGTGTTTTGTATTTTGTACGGTACAAACATAGTAAATATATTTACAATATGATGCAAGAAAACGTAAATAAATTTTCAGAAATAAAGAGTCGTGTTATTCAATTTCTTGAAAATAAAGGAGTTAATAAGGAAAAATTTTTTCAAAAAATTGGTGTTACTTCTGCAAATTTCAGAGGAAACGCACAAAAAACACCATTAAATTCTAATGCTATAGAAAATATATTTACGGAGTTTCCAGAAATAAATCTAGAATGGCTTCTTACTGGGCGAGGTGAGATGTTACGTGATAAACAGGAAGCTTCGCATCAACCAACAAAACAAGGTATTCCACTCATTCCTTTGGATGCAATGGCAGGTTTTGCGATTGGTAGTGAGCAAGTGGTGGCTTATTCAACAGATCGGTATATCGTGCCGGAGTTTGATGAGTTGAAGGTGGATTTTCTCATTCGGGTGAAAGGATCTTCTATGTATCCGAAGTATAACAGTGGTGATATTGTGGCGTGTAAGAAATTGGCACTGTCGGACATTTTCTTTCAATGGAACAAAGTGTATGTGTTAGACACGGAGCAAGGGGCGTTAATCAAACGCATACGCAAAGGAAGTGATGCAGAACATATAACATTGGTGAGTGATAATGAGAAGTACGAGCCTTTTGAATTGGAGTTAAGTCAATTGCATGCGGTGGCGTTGGTGGTAGGTGTGATACGGTTGGAGTGATGAAAGTTAAGAGTTGAAAGTTGAAAGTGAAAAGTGAAAAGTGAAAAGTTAAAAGTTAAAAGTTAAAAGTGAAAAGTTGAAAGTGAAAAGTTGAAAGTTGAAAGTGAAATAATATAAATATGACAACGGTAAAAGAACTATTTGATTTTGTAGTAAATGAAAAAGACGTCTATTTGACGCCTGAACAAGAGAACAAGCTGTTAATTGCTTGTGAACGTGCTATTAAAGAGAATGAGGATGACTATTCTCGTCAGATTGCTGGAAAGATTTATCTGAATTTGATTCTTGATTTTCCAGAACTGACTTTATAGCGTTCTCTAATGCGGTTTCAACTGCTTGTTGAATTTCTTCGACAGACTCTCCATCTGCGTTGATGATGATTACCTTGTCGATTAACGATTTGATGTTGATGATTGGTTGTGTCATGATGATATGATTAAAATAAATATTCCATTAATTTGACTAATAGCTCAACCACTAACAAATATCCTACAACGACTATCGTGCGAGTTACTTGTTCTATCTCATCTAATGCTTTATTAAATTCTGAATCTGGTATAGGTCTGCCATGTTTTAATGTTTGTTCTCTTCGCATTAATTCACACAATAGCTTTTTTGTATGTTTCAAACTCATTATTTCACTGAATTAAGAATTACTAAGCCTGTTAGTACACCATTCGCAGTTAATGACCAATTGCGTTGGCGTTTTACTTTTTTGATTTGGTTGTCTTTGACAGCTATGATGGTGTCTTTGCTATTGATGATGTAGCGTTGGGCAGTGATGATGCTGTCTTGATTGGTGATAACGTTGCGTAGGTGCTTGTTTTCATTGGTGAGTAGGTTAATGAGCGTGTCTTGTATCTGAATGATCAGTACGGTGTCTTTTTCAGACTTAACTTGGTCGAGTTGTAAACGTAGGTCCTTTATTTCTTTGCTAATCGCATCAATGATCTTTTTTTCGTTGTTGACCTGGGTAAAGTAGTTGTGAATCTCTTTTTCTTTGCCTTGCACGGCTTTTTCGATGGTTTTCACCTCTCGTACTGGGTAAATAGGTGCAGGATCCTTGCGAAAAACAACGATTATTATCAGCGAAATGATTGCTAAAAAGGACAGAATCGGTACAATTAACTGCTTATTCATAGTGTAAAGATACGGCTTTTCTACTATTTTTCTATGCAAATCCCTATATATTAAGGTGTTACGTAAATTTAAGAGGGTAGTACCCCCCACAAAAACGAGCGTTTAAAGCTACATTATTACCAAAAAACAGCTAAAACATCCTTTTTTAAGGTTGTTTAGTAGTATTGTTGCGAACCCCCAACTGAACCCCCAACTGTACACCCAACTCAAAAAAGCAGGTAAATGCGGGCTTGTGTTTTAAAGGGTGTTTAAGGGGTGTTAAAAGGTGTGGCGCAGTTGGCACCAAAGTGTAAGAATGGTAGTTTTTACGGGGTTTTCGGGGTGTTATGGGAGTGTAATGGTGGTATTTGTTGGAGTATCGCTAAGAAGTGGTAGTGCAATGGTAGTATAATGGTTGTAAATGGTCGTATTTGTACGTTTTGTTTTTAGTTGGTTGGAGGGGTTGTTTTGGTTGGAGTGTTAGTGTTTATGGG
>CAZOKJ010000068.1:0-2638 GCA_964580465.1 uncultured Fluviicola sp.
ATTCTCAATTCATAATTCGCATGGAATACCTCTTAAAAATCCACACCAAAGGTTCAGAAGCCACTTACAAGATTAAGTACAAGAACCACCGTTTCCACGCTGTTCAGCACATCAGCGGAAAGGTTAATCAGCAACAACACGAAAAATTGTTAATGCTTGCACCGCAGTTGGAACAAGCTATCTTGATCCTCCAGCACGAATACGAAGGCCGTGTTACATGGGAGCCTATCGTCAAAGAACAAAGCACGTACACCAAGTTTCTCAACGAATACACCAAGTGGTATGAAGCGAAGTTCAATGTTCCGGTGATTATCAAATCATCAGACGGAGCAACTATCAAATGGATGATAAGCAACCTTACCAAAGTAGCAGGAAGCGAAGCCGATGCATTAGTCGTTTGGCAGTTGCTATTTTCCAAATGGCACGAACTCGACGAATGGTATCAGAACCAAACAGATCTATTGCAGATTAAAAAGAATTTAAACATCATTTTAAAACAGTTAAAATATGGAAAAACTTCCGAGCAAACCAACCGAAACGCCCACAATGTTTCAGATGATTACCGCCAAAAGTTCTAAAACAGCGTTAATCCGTCAATTCAGTGATTTGTCTGTCCCTGCCTTATCAACTAACAAGCCAACATCCATTGCCGGACTCATTAAAGAACACGGACAAGAGGTAATTGAAAATTGTGTAGCAGTTTTGGTAGCCGATTTAAACACGTCTTTTTCCGGCGAACTGGCACGTGAACAAATTGAAGAAATAGTGGTAGAACTCACCAGTGGTTTTAATCGCAATCACTCATTAGAAAGTATTTATCTGGCGTGTCGAAGATTGAAAACATCCGAGTCATACAAACTCACAGTTGCTAAAGTGTTAAGGGAAGCAGATGCAGTAATCAATGAAATTACAGAAGCAGTCATTGCCAAGAATTACGAAGCGCACATGGCAACCAAGTTCTATGATCCAAGGCCTACCGCACAAGAACAAAGAAAAAAAGAAAGAGAAGCCAATAGCATAGCGAATATTTGGCATGAGATTAACCAACAAACAAAATAGTTATGAAAGTCTATATTTCAGGAAAAATAACAGGAGACGAATTAAGAGCAAGAACGCGTTTTGATGAAGCAACACAAAAAATGAAAACAGCAGGTTTTGAAGTAGTCAATCCTTTTCACCTCAATCATTGCCGCGCTAAAAAGTGGGAAGATTACATGCGCACAGATATTAAAGCATTAATGGATTGCGATGCTATATTTATGCTCAAAGACTGGAAACGAAGTCGAGGTGCTAGGATAGAGCGTTTTCTTGCCATCTCCTTTGATTTAGTGATATTAGAAGAATAATGAAGCCCCGAAATGGGGCTTTTTTCATTTACAACGTAAAAAATTTGGAAAATTTACGTTCTGCTGTTATCTTTGTAAAAAACCAACTGCACAATATTATGTCTTCTATTGGAATCAACAAGCGAAAACAATACCAGTACATATTGCAAGTGTATAACGAGTATAAACAACCAGACATTCCGGACACGTTTATCATTCATAAAATATTTCCAAAGCATCACATTTATATTTCTTACCGCCAATGGGCAAGAATAAAGGGAGTGAAACCCTCTGAAATTACCACAGAACAATTGTCTTTGTTCTAACAATCATTCAACTCGCACGAATAGTAGATAGCGTATTCCTGCACACCATCATCACGTTTCACGCGTGATTGTGAAGTACGTATCAACTTACTACTTTTCTCTATTGGATTCCACCCGTGCAACAATGCGTGGATTTCTTCAATTTGTTCAAAAATACTACGTGCATAAGCTTTTTGCATATTAGGGGCTTTCATGGATGTATTGGTCAATCGCATATCAGCCACACGTATTTCAATCACCAGTTGCCCCATTTGCCTGTTGGCAGGAACTTGGTTGTTATCTCTACCGATATTATCAAATTGAGATTGAGCAATATCAATCAATGCACACGGCCATTTAACAGGAAAATTAGGCGAATAATAGTCTAATTGCCCCCAGTTCTCATCTACATACTTCAAAGATACATTGTTTGCCAATCTTTCTTGAATGGCTGTTATTAATTCTTTCATTTACGTTGTTTTAATTGGTTCAACATATAATCGTTTAGTTCCTTCAGGTTGCTATCAATCGCTTGTTCAATGATTCCTTTCACTTGTGGATGGTCTCCAATAAATTGACGTTGTTCAATCTTCATGCTTGCGCCTACTTTCTGCAATGCCAACGCTTTCCATTGTGCAGCTTCTTGTGTTAAACGCACATCTCGTTGTGATTTTCCTTTAACAGCTCCTGAAGCTTTGTAATACATTGCCCAAAAGAACTTCTTCATTTTTTGTGTTACCACAATCTCACCGCCCTCATTGTGTATAGAAGCATACGGCAACGAACTATTAAAAACAATGCTCTCACCCGAAATAGTTCCTTTCAAACTTCTACGCAATGCACCAGTACGCATCATCAAAGAACCTTTGTTATTAGTTAACTTTGTTGGAGACCAAGGACGATCAAAGAAAGCTTTGCGCTCAAAGTTTCTGTCAAACTCATCCATCAAGTTAGTCTTGACATCGCGAAGTATGTTTTTATAGAAGTTTTGCATTTGTGTTTATATTT
>CAZOKJ010000069.1:0-2548 GCA_964580465.1 uncultured Fluviicola sp.
ACGTTAGCTGCAAGGCTACACAACAACGCTAATAGACAAACATCCCTTGAAATAATAGGGAGCTGACCCGATTAAGGTGTCAGCCCCTACTAAAAAAAATCTACTCAACACCTAACTGTAATTTTGCAGAACTAAGATGAATTTCATCTTGTGTTTCTAAAGCAAAATATCCATAAGCTAGAGGTGCGGCAGCAGCTCGTTCAACTGCTTGTTCAAACAGTTTATCCCATACTTCTCCACCTTGTTTTTCGTATGCCGAAATTAAATTTTTCAGACTTTCTTCACCGAAAACAGTAACGTGACCTGAAAAATCTTGTGCTATATCGCTGACTTGTGCAGTTGACCAATCAATAATTCCACAAACTTCTCCATTATGATGAGTAAGTGTATGACCTGCATACAAATCACCGTGAATGAATTTTGTAAAATTCGGCCATAAGGCATCATTATCCAGCCATTTTTGGTACCGAAGTTCTAATTCGGCATTTATCCCTAATTCAGATTTCACCAAAATCAATCTTTCAGAAATCTCATTTCTAACCTGTTCAGGTGTCAAAACTTTTAGATTATTACGAAGTACTTCTTCCGTAGGAATTGAATGAAGTTCTATAAGTGCTTTCGCTAATGATGGTATATAAAGGTCGTTTTCTTTAGACATATTCCAGGTTACTTCATAAGTCTCCGCATCATAAGTAAGTGCAGGTTTTCCATCGAGCAAAGGATAGGCTACCAGTTTTTCATTAGCTATACGCCAATCAGGAACTTGAACCGAAAGGTATTTCGACACCAATTGAAGAATGCGTTTCTCATTCGCAATCTGTTCGCCTAAGGTTGTTCTTCTTGGAATACGCAACAACCACTTTGTGCCATCCCTATCTGTAGCGAAACCAACCTTAAAATCAATTCCCATTTCATTAAAACTCATTTCATCCGAAAGAATTAACCCATTTCTTTCCGCTAATTTTTGAATATCTCTATTTTTCATTTTTTTAAATATTTTTGATTTTACCTAATTGCATTAAGTTGCGAGTGCTAAACGAAAGAATACCCACAAGGATTGCCAAACAACCGCTTATGATAAACGTAATGTTTACACCAATAACTTCTGCAATCAGGCCTGTGAATAATAAACCGATTACACTTGGCAAAACTGCCAAACTATAATAAAGTGAAAATACACGTCCTAATTTTTCAGGACTTACCTCTGTTTGTACAATTGCTGTAAAACAGCCATTGAAAACAGACAGGCTGATACCGCCAATGGCTGTTACCATCACAAATCCTACAAACCAACTTGCAGGTAATACACCACTCAAAATAAATGTAAGTCCCAATAATACATACATAACATTGACTGCGACTACTTTTGAGCCTTTCAATTTGAAAATACTCAGGATGACACCGCCAATAAGCATACCTCCGCCCCAAACCACTTCTACAATTCCTATCTCCCATTTTCCTCCTGCAAAATGCCCTGTTGTGAGCAACGGAAACATAATGGCAGCTGGCATTATAACAAAGGTTATCGCCATTGCATAAAGAAAAAGATAACGCAAACCTTTGTTTTTTGAAACAGTCTGAAACCCTTCCGAAAATTCTGTAGCAATAGAATGTGCAGACGATTTTGACTTCGCAACCACATTGGGAATTTTCACCATCACGAGTGAAAGAATAGCCAGCAATGCTCCAATCAAATCCAAGTACAATACTTTTGAAATAGGAAGATAAGCAATGGCTAATGTGCCAATGGCAGGACCACCAATACTGCAAACCGAATGTAACACCTGATTAATTCCTGCTACCTTTATCAATTCATTTTGGGGTACAATCAGCGGAGCAATTGCCTGTAGTGCCGGAGCGTGAAAAGCATTACCAACAGAGCGTAAACCCAATAAAATGTATATCCATATAAGATTAACATTTTCATTTTGTAAAATGACGAGTAACAAAAGGGCACAGAGAGCTATAAAAGCATCCGAAAAAATCATTACATATTTACGATTGAGACGGTCAACATATACACCTGCTATTAAGCCTATCAATGCTTGAGGCAACATAGCTGCTATTCCTGCGTAGGCTAAAACTTCGGCTGACTTGTACTCCAGACTAAGCCATATAACAATAGCAAACTGAACAGCATAACTTGTAAGCATTGAAGCAAACTGTCCAGCCCATATAAACATATAGGTCTTAAACCATTTACGGTTTTCCATAAAAACTTGATTAAATTATACAACAAAATAATTGTAGCATAATACTAATAGAGTACTATACCATAAAAGTGGGTTTTGAAGAGAATTACCCTAATAATTATTTAATCCAAGGCTTTGCCACGTGTTGTATACTTTTTGGAAGTGAAGCCACAAAAGTACAAATTATTATCTCAAAAAATAAGCTATTTTAGCAAAATTAAGCCCAGCAGCTAACAAGGGTTTTGCAATAGTGGGGCGAAACTGCAAAGTTCAACTGTTGTTCTTCGGTTCAACTTTTGTGCAAAATTGAAGATTTGTGCTTCGATTGCCCCACCATCGCAAAGCCCCAAAACGTT
>CAZOKJ010000070.1:0-2433 GCA_964580465.1 uncultured Fluviicola sp.
GACATTTTTCTAGAGCTTCATCTACAATTCCTTTTAAATCGATTGCTTTATTTCCGCGGTAACTTCCGTCAGAAGTGATAACCATTTTACATTCGCTATCATTGATACGAGCTGCCACAGCTGAGGATGAAAATCCAGCAAAAACTACCGAATGAATCGCTCCTATACGAGCACAAGCCAAAACAGCGATTGCTAATTCTGGAATCATTGGTAAATAAATACAAATTCGATCTCCTTTTTTGATACCTTGTTCACGAAGAACATTTGCTAATTTAGAAACTCTAACATACAACTCATTATAAGTAATGTGTTGGGCATCTTCATTTGGGTCATTAGGCTCAAAAATAATTGCAGTTTTGTCACCTCGTTTAGCTAAATGTCTGTCAATGCAATTTTTGGTAATGTTTACTTTAGCATTCAAGAACCATTTGAATTCTGCTTCTTGCATGTTATACTCAAATACTTTGTCCCATTTTTGATACCAAGTAAAATTTTCATCGGCAATACGATCCCAGAACTTTCTGGGCTCGCGTACCGATTTCTTATACATCTTGAAATAGTTTTCTAAATCATGTATTTTATAATAACTCATTCGCTTTATTTTTTGTTGATTATGTAAAGATAACTAATCTGTTTAAAGAATTTTATAATTTTTCGCTAAATTACTATATATAAATTGTTTTAATAAGTGAATATTTCAATAATTAAATAATGATTATCAGATATTTAAAAAAAAAGAATATATTAGTATTACGAAATTACCATAAATAGTTAAAATTGTTTGAAAGGTATTTTTAGCAATAGTCAAATTCTATTTAAAAGCGCCTATTTTAGCATGTTCAAGCACCTCTTTAATTTCATCAATTATAGCTTCGTCATCAATTGTTGAAGGCACTTGAAATTGTTCCCCATCTGCTATACTTCGCATCATTTTTCGAAGAATTTTACCCGAGCGTGTTTTAGGCAAACGTTGTACTACCACAACATCACGCAATGAAGCTACGGCTCCGATTTGTTCTCTAACCAATTGTACCACTTCATATTGCAATTGAAAATGCTCAATATCTTCTCCTGATTTTGCTACTACTAATGCTAACGGAATTTGTCCTTTTAAATCATCATTGATTCCAATAACAGCGCACTCAGCAACAGAATGATGAGAAGATACAATTTCTTCCATCTCTGCTGTTGAAAGTCGGTGACCTGCTACATTGATGACATCATCTACTCGACCTGTGATATATATATAATCGTCAGAATCTTTAAATCCGCCATCTCCTGAGAAATAATAGCCTGGGAATTTATTCAAATACCCTGCTTTAAAGCGTTCATTATCTTTCCATAAATCTAATAAAGTTCCTGGAGGCAATGGTAATTTGATTACTACATAACCTTCTTCATTTGGACCTAACTCTTGTCCGTTTTCTCCAAAAATTCGGATATCGTAACCTGTAACTGCTTTTCCTGCTGAGCCTGGTTTTATTGGTAAATACTCCACTCCCATCATGTTAGCAATCATTGGCCAACCTGATTCTGTTTGCCACCAATGGTCGATAGCTGGAACGGGTATATGTTCGCGATACCATTCTAAAGTCGCCACATCGCAACGTTCTCCTGCTAAGAATTGTATTCTTAAACTACTTAAATCATATTGCTTGATGAAATCGCCGTTTGGATCTTCTTTTTTAATGGCACGAATGGCTGTTGGAGCGGTAAACATGATGTTTACTTTGTGTTCTGCAATAACACGCCAAAACGTACTCGCATCAGGAGTTCTAATCGGTTTTCCTTCAAATAAAACGGTGGTATTTCTGTTAATTAATGGTCCGTAAACGATATAACTATGTCCTACAACCCAACCCACATCAGAAGCTGCCCAAAAAACATCACCTTCTTTTGCATCATAAATATGTTGCATTGAAAATTTAAGTGATGTTGCATAACCACCTGTATCTCTGACAATTCCTTTAGGTTTTCCAGTGGTTCCGGAAGTGTATAAAATGTATAATGGATGCGTTGAATTTACGGGAATACAAGGCGTTTCTTCCGAACCGTAAACTAAAGCATCATAATCGACATCGTACTTTTTAAAAGGAACTCTAGCGCCTAATTTTCTATTGAAAACAACAACTTTTTCAGGTTTGTGATTGGCTAATTCAATAGCCTCATCAACTAGAGGTTTGTAAGCAATTAATCTGTCGATTTCTATTCCTGATGAAGCGGTTATAATAACTTTTGGTTCACAATCATCAATACGAATCGCAAGTTCATGTGGCGCAAAACCTCCAAAAACTACCGAATGCGTCACTCCTATTCTCGCACAAGCCAACATAGCGAATGCCGCTTGAGGAATCATAGGCATGTAAATTACAGCGGTATCGCCTTTTTCTAAACCAAGCGATAATAAACCTCCGGCTAGTTTGGCAACTTCGG
>CAZOKJ010000071.1:0-2181 GCA_964580465.1 uncultured Fluviicola sp.
CATCAATGTGGGATTATTGGCTGTCATCAGTTGTAGTAAGCTGACTTGCAGCTGACAAAACTCCTCCAGCTACTGCTACATAACCGCCAATGGTAGTTATAATGGCAGGTAAAGCTATTGGAGCAGCTAAAATTGTTCCTCCAACGGCAGCCAATGCCAACCCAACAGTTCGAAGCACTTTGAAAAACTTTGGTGTGGGAGCTTTTGCTCTAGTAATGATTTTTTTCATAATTACGTTTTTTGTCATCCTGTAAAGGATCTATTGGATAATTAATTCAACACTTTCTTCATTGTCTAATGCTTTGTATACAAATGCTTTTAGCTTCGTAAAAGCTTTTCTCGATAGCAAACCTAATCCAGGTCCAGAAAGTTTAGTAACAGGAGCAATACAGCCTTGTAATTCTTTTTGAGCATTATTAGCAGGATGAAAAAGAATAAACTTTCTTTTAGGTACATCCACCAATTCTAAATGCCATTTGTATTTTGCACTATATCGCTTTCTAATAAAATATTTCCCTTCCGGAATGCAGGAAACCTTCGTTTCGTTCATCTTCCACGGCAATTCAATGGTGTTACAAATCAATTTGCCTTCGCATTCGAGTTTACCATTGGTTCCTTCAGGGAAATAAGTTCTAGTTAAAAATAGTACCATAACTGACCACTAAAAACTGATTACTGACCACTGGTTATACACCACTATCAACTTTCGCAATCGATAATGGGTTAAAAGCACCATTTTTCAAAGGATACATTTGCCCATTAATCTCTTGATAGAACTCAATACCCAAAGCCAAAAACAATGGTTTTGTACTTGCAGGTGTAACCTCATTCACTTGATTAATTGGAGCAGTAGCAGTTCCATCCCAAGGTAAAATTGCCGTTTCAGAAGTAGCAACCACATACGTTTCAGCTTCAAAATCAATTTCAGCTCCACCAGAAATGATTTTGTAGTGAGTAGTTCCACTAGGAGCAGCAATCATATTCGCAGGAATAAAGGATGCCAAATCCACTTTAATTTCTCCTGCTGCACGATCAATTGATGCTACAAAAGGAGCAAATAGTGTAGTACCTAATTTTCCGCGAATATTAAATTCAAAACCAAATAACAATTCAGCCTCTCCATCAATCACATTTCGCAAACCACGAACACTCACCAAATCCGCCTGAATAACTTTCATCATAGCCTGCGTCAATCTACTCACCATTCTACCATCAGCAGAATTTAAAAGCAACGGTCGTAAAGCCGTTCTTAGCATTTTTCCTGCCTTCCCTGCCCTACCAAACTCAGAGCCATTTTCACGCGTTCTCTGAAACGCAGGGTCATTTGCTATTCTACTAGCATCAATTCCACCTTTTTCTCTCGCTAAGTGGCCATCTTGCGTTTTGTAAAAAGTAATATCTCCAATAGTACCTTTCAATTTAATTATGCCTTTCTGTCTTGCCATAATTTCAAAATTTTGTTAAACATTCATCTAAAATCTCTTCATTCTTTCAATCAGTTGCAACCACATTTTGAATGATTAAAGCAAAGATTACAAAGCATTTCACAAAAGAAAAAGTCACAGATGTACCATATGTCCAAAATCGACACAAGTGTCTTAAATTAACATAAAAAGCCAATAAATAAGTATGAAAAATTATAACTAAATTGCAAAAGATTTTCTGCACATCAGAAGTAAGTCATAGCTTAATCAAAGGTATAGATAAAGTATGAAATTGAATAATCAGAGGGTGTGTATCTATCCAAAGGACATACAACGAATAACAGGCAAGAGTTATCGTCAAAGTACTAGATTGATGCAAAAGATAAAAAAAGACCTCAACAAACTCGAAAATGAGTTTCTAACTATTGAAGAGTTCTGTACATATAGTGGCATAAAATATGAACAAGTAACTCATTTGATTTTTGGTTAAACCTAAAACATGTTTTAACCAAAACAAGAATAACTAAATACACAAACAACTAGTTCAAATTTTAGTATTTATATTTTCCTCTTTAAAAATAATATTGTAAATTTACTTCATACGATTTATGATACTTTGAATAGTAAAAAAGAGGGGATAAAATAGGTTACCTTTATCAAGTAGTCTCTCCTAACCTCTTTAAAATAGGTAGTTTTGAGATTAGTTCGATTCTCTCCGACTCCACAGCATTTAAGCCTAACTAATTGATTTAGATAG
>CAZOKJ010000072.1:0-1724 GCA_964580465.1 uncultured Fluviicola sp.
AATTTTTATGATAGCTTACACTAGCGTGTGCTAATGCTCATGCAGAGCACACACATTGTGTATAAGCAATAGCGGTTCAGGTGCAAACTTGAGCCGTTTTTGCGTTTAATTAAGTATCTTGCTATCTGACAGTTTAGTGTATATAAATCCGCTACTGCTCATACACGAGAACGACGTCAAACTGTCTAAACCACGAAGTAGCAGCGAAGCTAAACCTTCCTAATCTTATTAACACTCTAATTGTCAATAAATTAACATTAATCAAATTGTTTAATTAATTGATATTCAGTATATTTACCTTATGAAATATATCATTGGTAAAAATAGAAGTCAGATGGAGTTTTACAGTTTGGAAGAGCTAATTAGTCAAGACAACGAGGTACGATTGATTGATTTATTTGTAGATAGCTTACCTCTTCCCGATTTTGGTTTTAAGGCTCTAAAACAAAACGAGCAAGGTGGAAGACCGGCAGGTGATGGTACAAAATTACGTGCTCAAAATTCTAAAAAGAACAATTTTAATCAGAAGAAAATCGACCGACATTTGGCTTATATTGAGTCGAAATTAGACGAATACAATGCTATTCTCGCTCAAGAAGACGGTGATGCAGAGCAAAAAACAAATGCGCAAAAGAAAATCGAAGAACATCTACTTCATAAGCAGAAGTCACGAGGGACGAAAAAAGCAAGATCCCATTGCGATGCAACAATACAAAACATCGGCATGTAAGACCTGTGCGGTTTACGAGAGATGTACCAAAGCTCCCAAAAACAGAGGACGAGTCATTGAGCGTACCGCTTATGCACATCTTCTAGAAGAAAACAAACAGCGAGCAAAAGAACAATACGCCATTTACCAACAGCGACAAGCTATTGTAGAGCATCCTTTTGGTATCATCAAACGACAATGGGATTTCTCCTACATTTTCACCAAACGAGGCAAAGAAAGAGCCTCTGCTGATGTTGGTCTTATCTTTTCAGCCTACAATTTACGCCGAATATTCACTATTTTAGACCAAAATATACTCAAAAAGTTCTTCCAAGAACTTGAGTTTATTTTTCAATTCTGAGAAGCTATTTGAAGCGTTTTACAGCAACTTTTTCGACAAAAACAGATATATTTCTTTTGAAAATTTACCTTCACAGCGCGCCTTAAAATGGATTTATTTGCGTAATATTGTGAATAGTTTGTTTAAAAATGATGGTTTTTAGACAGACTGCCGTTATCAGCAACTCCAAAAACACATCTCCAAACAAAATTATCCGTCTATAGAAAATTAAATTTGAAAAAATCAACAGAATAGTTTTACAATTAAATTCTTTATCGTAATATTGCAATATAGAAATAAAGGAAACAATAAAATGAAAAATAAATATACCGAAAGCCAACAAGAAATAGCAACCTTATTTAAAGCCTTGGGACATCCTGCACGAGTTGCCATTATGGAACATCTACTAAAAATTAACGCTTGCATTGTTGGCGACATAGTTGACGAATTACCATTGGCACAGCCAACTGTTTCGCAACACTTAAAAGAATTGAAAAATGCAGGCTTAATTAAAGGAAGCATTGAAGGAAATACAATTTGTTATTGTGTGGATGAAAAAGGGGTTGAAAAATTAAACAACTATTTTTCAAACTTTCAATCTAAATTATATATGCAAAAAGATAATTGTTGTTAAATCAAAAAAATAAAAAACAATGAACAAGAACGAAGAATTAA
>CAZOKJ010000073.1:0-1716 GCA_964580465.1 uncultured Fluviicola sp.
ATTAATTAAACAATTTGATTAATGTTAATTTATTGACAATTAGAGTGTTAATAAGGATTGGAGGGTTTAGCTTCGCTGCTACTTCGTGGTTTAGACAGTCTGACGTTTTGGCGGCTTGAAGCAGGGCGGATTTTACCGACAAATGTTGATACGAAGATAATACTTTTTTCTTTACGAAAATGTTCAATCGAAGCAATTTACCCGCCTTGCGTTCAAACCGCTTGTTATCAGCATACTCCTTTCATTTACAGGTTGTTATTTATGAAGTCCTTACTGTATTTCTTTATTTTCTCTCGGACTTTTCTGAATTGTTCATTGATTTCTTCGTCCGTTCCTATTGCTTTGGCTGGGTCGGGAAAATTATGATGAAATTTTTTAGCTTTTGTTGGGAAGAATGGGCAACGTTCTTTAGCGTTGTCGCAAACCGTAATCACAAAATCAAATTCTATATTCCTGTATTCAACAATGTTGTTTGATGCGTGATTGGATATATCAACCCCATCTTCTTTCATAGTGGTAATTGCTTTTGGATTTACTCCGTGAGTTTCAACTCCTGCACTATAAATATCTGCTTTATCTCCTGCAAAATAGCGTAAATAACCTTCTGCTATTTGACTTCTACAACTATTTCCTGTACAAAGTACTAAGATTTTCTTTTTCATTTTGAATAATACCTTTGTTTTAATTTTAAACTGACATTAACTAAAAATATGAGTACAGGTACTTCAACTAATGGGCCGATTACAGCGGTAAATGCTTGAGGAGAATTTAATCCAAAAACTGCAATAGCTACCGCAATGGCTAATTCAAAATTGTTTCCTGTTGCGGTAAAGGCAATTGAAGCATTTTTATCGTAAGGAATTTTCATTGCTTTGTTAATGAAAAAACTAATGAAAAACATCAATACAAAATATAAAATAAGCGGTATAGCAATTTTTATTACATCCAATGGCAATTCAATAATTTGATTTCCTTTTAAACTGAACATTAAAATAATAGTCGCCAAAAGTGCAATTAATGTAATAGGAGATATATTTGGGATGAATTTATGATTATACCAAGTTTCTCCTTTTTTCTTTATCAAGAAATAACGACCAAGAAATCCTGCTGTGAATGGTATTCCTAAATAAATCAATACACTTTCTGTTACGTCACGAATTGAAACGCTTACGTCAAAATTACCAAAACCTAAATAGTCGGGTAAAACTTTGATGAACAACCAAACAAAAAAGCTATAAGATAAAATTTGAAAAACACTATTTAAGGCTACTAATAAGGCAGTGTATTCTCGATTTGCTTTAGCTAAATCACTCCAAACAATGACCATTGCAATACATCTTGCTAAACCTATCAAAATAAGTCCTGTCATATATTCGGGTTCGTTTCTTAAAAATAACACTGCCAAACCAAACATTAAGACTGTACCTACTATCCAATTTAAGATTAGAGAAATAGTAATCGCTTTTTTGTCCTGTATTATCTTTGGCAACAAAGTATAATTTACTTTTGCCAAAGGTGGATACATCATTAAAATTAACCCTATGGCTAATGGGATATTGGTTGTACCAATGGAAAACTTATCCATACTGTCTGAAATGGTAGGGAAAAGATAACCTAACCCTACACCAATCGCCATTGCTAAAAATATCCAAACCGTTAAGTAACGGTCTAAGAACTTCATTTTAATATTCATCGTTTTTTACTTGAATAATTTCT
>CAZOKJ010000074.1:0-1697 GCA_964580465.1 uncultured Fluviicola sp.
TATAACGTTGGTGATCGCCCCAAATAGTTCGAGCCATCGATGGCCAAGGGAATTTGATACACAGCGCACCTGTAACTTGATTTCCTTCAATCTCATTTCGCAATTCATCCATTAAAACAGGTTGAATTCCAGGCAGTGGCAACGAGGCATAAGTCGGTTTCGTTGGAGTTACAAAAGGAACTGGAGAAATCATAATACCACCCGTTTCTGTTTGCCACCAGGTATCAACAAGCGGACAACGCTTTCCTCCTACATGGTCATTGTACCAGTGCCAAGCTTCCTCGTTGATTGGTTCACCAACCGAACCTATAACTTTTAAAGAATCCAATTGGAATTTTTGAACATAATCTAAACTTTCTTTTGCTAAAGCACGAATTGCAGTTGGAGCCGTGTAAAATTGGTTTACATTGTGTTTCTGGATTACTTCCCAAAAACGGCTAAAATCAGGATAAGAAGGAACTCCTTCAAAAATAACGGTGGTGGCTCCATTTAAAAGCGGACCATATAAAATATAAGAGTGACCTGTAATCCAACCGATATCAGCCGTACACCAGTATACGTCATTTTCTTCGTAATTGAATACGTTTTTAAAAGTATAAGCAGTATAAACCATGTATCCTGCAGTGGTATGCACCATTCCTTTTGGTTTCCCTGTAGAACCTGATGTATACAATATAAACAAAGGATCTTCTGCATCCATAATTTCGGCAACATTGTTACCAATAGCAGCATCCATTAGAGGTTGTAACCATATATCTCTTCCTTCTTTCATGTTGACTTCTGTGTTGGTTCTCTTAACAACCAAAACTGTTTCAACACTTGGACATTTTTCTAGAGCTTCATCTACAATTCCTTTTAAATCGATTGCTTTATTTCCACGATAACTTCCATCTGATGTAATTACCATTTTACATTCACTATCATTAATACGAGCTGAAACAGCAGAAGATGAAAATCCTGCAAAAACTACAGAATGTATTGCTCCTATTCGTGCACAAGCTAAAACAGCTATAGCTAATTCTGGAATCATGGGTAAATAAATACAAACTCGATCTCCTTTTTTGATTCCTTGCTCACGCAAAACGTTGGCTAATTTTGATACTCGTACATATAATTCATTGTACGAAATATGTTGAGCAGCTTCACTCGGATCATTAGGCTCAAAAATAATAGCCGTTTTATCACCACGTTTGGCTAAATGTCTATCAATGCAATTTTTGGTAATGTTTACTTTAGCATTTAAGAACCATTTGAATTCTGCTTCTTGCATGTCATACTCAAATACTTTGTCCCATTTTTGATACCAAGTAAAATTTTCATCGGCTATACGATCCCAAAACTTTCTGGGCTCGCGTACCGATTTCTTATACATCTTGAAATAGTTTTCTAAATCATGTATTTTATAATAACTCATTTTTTTTAGTTTTTTTGGTTGATATTGTAAAAATAAAGAATCTATTTTTAGAATCTGATTTTTTATTGCTAAATAGATATAGTTATTTCGTTATTAAAAAGAAAATAACATTGACTTATAGTTTATTTAAAACATCCAATTTTTCCATGCTCAAGAACCTCTCTGATTTCATCAATAATAGCTTCATCATCTATCGTTGAAGGCACTTGAAATTGTTCTCCATCAGCAATACTTCGCATCATTTTTCGAAGAATTTTACCCGAGCGTGTTTTAGGCAAACGTT
>CAZOKJ010000075.1:0-1556 GCA_964580465.1 uncultured Fluviicola sp.
CATTAGACATCAAAAGATTAGGTTTTTCTATACCAGAAAATGTTGGTATGAATTCTAAAGTTTTGACCAAAATTGATTCTATTGCCAATTACGCAATTTCAAAAAAAATGACACCAGGACTTCAGGTGGTAGTCGCTAGGAAAGGAAAAGTAATTTATCAAAAATCCTTTGGGAATCACACATATGAATCCACTCAAAAAGTGAGTAACACGGATTTGTATGATATTGCCTCATTAACCAAAATTATAGCTACTTTACCCAGTGTAATGAGAGAGTTTGATCAAGGCCATTTGTCATTAGAAACCAAGTTGAAAACCATGTTGCCAATAGCAAAAAGTTCTAACAAAGCAAATGCAACAGTTTTGGATATGTTAACACATCAGGCGCGTTTTCAACCATGGATTCCATTTTACAAGGCTACTCTTGATAGCTTAAAAAGACCTAGCACTCATTATTATAGAAGTGAATTTTCAGAGGATTTTCCAATTCATGTAGCGGATAAATTGTATTTAAGAAAAGATTATAAAGACACTATTATAAACACTATTTTAGAAAGTGAATTATTACCAAAAAAACAATACAAATACAGTGATTTTTCTTTCATTCTTTTCAAAGAATATTTAGAATATCACAATAAAAAATCGCTCGAAGTATTGGCTCAGGATAATTTTTACAATCCACTTGGAGCGAATTCTATCATGTATAATCCGTTACGAAAAGTAAATTCAAATAGAGTAATTCCAACGGAAAATGACACCTATTTTAGACATCAATTGGTGCAAGGTTATGTTCATGATATGGCGGCGGCTATGCAAGGCGGAATATCGGGTCATGCTGGTCTATTTGCTAATGCTTTGGATGTAGCTAAAGTGATGCAAATGTATCTTCAAAAAGGAACTTATGGTGGAAGAACATACATTTCTGAAAATACATTTAATATTTTCAATACGTGTTATTTCTGTAAGGATGGTAATAGAAGAGGTGTTGGTTTCGATAAGCCGCAATTAGGAAATGAAGGTCCTACCTGTGGTTGTGTTTCTATGACGAGTTTTGGACATACCGGTTTTACTGGAACCATGACTTGGGCCGATCCAGAAAAAGAAATTGTTTATGTTTTTCTGTCCAATAGAACGTATCCTGATTCAAATGCAACCAACAAATTATCAAAAGAGAATATCAGAGAAAATATTCAGAAAGTAATTTATGAAGCAATTGTTGAGTAATTTAATTTAATCGAAAACTATTTCTAACCATGACGTCAGAAGCAACAACAGTAGATCAATACATCAACGAAGCTCCAGAAGATAGAAGAGAAGCGTTACATAAATTAAGAAATATAATTTTAGAGAATCTTCCAGAAGGTTTTCAAGAAGGTATGGGCTATGGTATGGCAGGCTATGTAGTTCCACATTCAATTTATCCGCAAGGCTACCATTGTAATCCGAAACAAGCATTGCCTTTTATGGGATTTGCAAGCCAGAAAAATAGCATCAATTTTTATCACATGGGAATTTATGCTAAGCCAGAATTATACGATTGGTTTGTAACCGAATATC